>CAVSHJ010000006.1:0-104597 GCA_963727725.1 Thermodesulfovibrionales bacterium | reverse complement strand
TAAAGAAATAATAGGATGCTACAAGAAGGCGGATAGCAAAGCTACTCACAGTAGTCGAAACTTCTAAGCATTTCGATCATGCTGTGGGTTAGAAACAGAAATTGTGACAAGAGCCAAACTTTGCGCTCTATGTTTTTTCCACTTGTAGCAACAAAACTCTATGCCATAATTGCAAATGGAAAATACGGGCCTGATCTCGGCTTTTCAATAACTGGTTTCTGGCGACCGCCACTTAGAGACTGTACATTGGAGCTTGCCGCATCGTGTGCCATAATGGCTGAGAAATAATATATTGTTTTTGATATGTCCTTAGAATCTGAATCTGCCCATTTTGTGGCACTACTGATGAGACTGTGAGAATAATAGCCGCCCTTTGAGCTATCATCTCCTGCCGTCTCATTTATCGAACAGGCATACATAACAATGAGCCCTATGTCACATTCTTCAATGCGGCTATCATAGTATCGCCTGCATTCACTTGGAGAGAGTTGAGTAATTGCTGCGGCTTTCATTAATCTTTCTACAAACTCATGAATAATAATTTTTTCAACTTTTCTACAACAATCCAAAATGACAGTTTGCTTCTTACTTCCATTCCTTAATTCCACCGAGTCAATGCTTTCAGACTTATTCAACTCTAGAATAGTTGACTTGTGAATTGATGAGTACACGCCGTGTCCCGAAAAAATGATTTTTGAATAATCATATCCCTTGAGCTTTTGTATTGCCTCCCTAACTGTGGCTTTGTTAGGCTTATGAAGAATATCGACTTCATTTGTGTACCATAATCCACCAAGCGGCGATGTCAAGAAGGTCTTATAATTATCCATGTCTTTATTGACACCTTCGCAATAATTCTCGGCACCAATTTCACCCGGATTCGCAATAAGTAATGCTTTCCTTGTCATAATAATTGTCTCCTCAAAATAAGGTTACACTTCATCTTCAAGTTGTTCTGCCCTCGTCCGTTATGCCTTGGCCGCCGATGTTTCCATCCTCTTGATAAAGCCTCGTACGAGCCTTTCACTCGTACCTGCGACAAAACATATCACAAGGATAGCTGGCAACTCATAATCCCCCGATTTAATTATTCCAAGTACAAGATTGGCTTTCACAGCAAGTGCCATTAGAAAAGCCCCGAAGTTACCTGCCAGTGTCCTTGCAGCACCCTCAATGTAGTGAATTTTAGACCCGGCAGCAGCCTCCATTGGGATCTTCTCAGACCGATAGAGGATGGAAAGCAAGGCCCCAGGTCCACCAAGACAAGCGCCGAGAAGCACGGCAATCGTACCACTGCTGACTATCTGCATAAGAGGTCCTTTAAGCACCCACAGAAGACATGCGGTTAAGGTTGATAGTAATGCAACGATGGAGGATCCGGTGAGGTACCAAGTGCGCGCATTTTCAGCACCTCGCGCATACAAGTAACCCTCGGCATTATTTAGCGTTTCAGTTGCTTTCTTTTCATCTTTCTCACCGAGGCAACGTGCCATGCCCTCTGCGAGCAAACGTTCAAACAGTTCATTTTGTTCGCCACCAAGTTGGGTAGCTGAAAGGGTTTCAAGGTGACCAATTCTGTTTGCCACTTCTGCAAACCCCGGTGGATCTTCACCATAGGCATCGTTCCACGACCATTGCACCGTGCAATCGTCATCAAGGTATACTATATAGTTCCTTTCGCAACTGATCAGTGAATGAATCTTCTTGTTTAGGCTGAGCTCTATATCCCCTTCGCAGAATAACCATAGTCTTTTACTTCTTGCCCCGAGCCTTCTTTTGACAGCTCGTCGCCCTCTGTCGTCATTTCGATGCCTCCTTTCATAAGCTCTTAGAGCTCAAGGGTTAACATCTTGCCTGACTACAATATAGATTATGAAATGGTAGAGTATCATGAAGATTTAACCCTTATAGTTCTTTCTTTTTCCCCCTGGTTATACTACTCACCATTATATCAGGTTTTTTATGGAACGGACCAAAGGAATACATAAAGAAATAGGATAAACCATCTGACGTATCAGTTATATCCCGAAACTAATGCTTTCAGCGTTATAGGTGCAGTGAGGGTTTTCAGGTGTTCACTCCAGTGCCAACCTGCTCAGTAGCCGACGCGAATAGGCATTATTTCTCAATATCAATAGGCCAGTCTGACCCTATAGCCATTCCCGTTCCAGCGCGCTTGAGGGGATCAGCGACGAAGCTTGAGGATAGCCTTTATGATGAGGACCAATGCGACCGGGGCAGTAGGGTCAGGTCTATTGGAGGCAGCAGGGGGGCAGTAGGGTCAGGTCTATTTACTTGACACGGGAGCGTGGTCGATGATATATTTTTAGTCATGGTTCGTCCATTACGCATTGTCAATATGGAACGCGGTCAGGGCTCAAAGCATTCTTGAAGAGGAAGAGTTTGCAGCCACACTCATAGATTACTTACATGGCAAGAGGGACATAGCCGAACTCCAGAAAAGTCAGCGATATGTTGATCGTCCGAGCCTTGATAAAATATTTTCGAAAGCTGAGGATATCGTGAAAAGGAATGAAAAGATTTTGGAGGCAGTGGATCAGCACGGGTACAAGCAACGCGACATAGCAGCCTATCTGGGAATGCACTTCACATCCGTGAGCAGGATTCTCCGTCAAGCAGGCATGCTAACAAAATAGACCTGACCCCACATGATGCGATGTATAGGCAAGCATATTAGGGCACCATGGCGTCAAAATTTGCTGTTATGCATTTAGCCTGGTTTCTCGCAGTAACTCTCGCGTAACACTATTGAGAAATAGGTGTCGATTATCAGGTGCAGTCTTGAGTAATCCTAACCTCTGAAATTTTGGCATTCAAGAGGCTTGCAAGATATATATTATTAGTATATACTTAGTCAGGAGGTGTTTCATGAAAACTGCAAAACTATTTCAAAATGGTCAAAGCCAAGCGGTTCGACTGCCCAAGGAATTCAGGTTTGAGGACGACCGCGTATACGTCAAAAAGTCCGGCAACATTGTCATGTTGATTCCTGCAAAAGGATCGTGGGATATGCTGGTGAAGAGTCTGAACAAGTTCTCGTCCGACTTCATGTCAGAGCGGAAACAGCCGAAGACGCAGAAACGGGAGTATTTTTGATGAAATACATGCTTGATACAAACATCTGCATCTATCTGATCAAGCAAAAGCCCGAGAAAGTGCTTCGGCATTTCAAGACACATTCTGTTGGCGATATCGGCATTTCTTCTATCACACTTGCGGAACTCAGGTTTGGTGTAGAAAAGAGCCGGCAAGTAGAAAAGAATCGCCAGGCCCTCGATGAATTCATTCTGCCGCTCGAAATCGCGGATTTCGATGAGAAGGCAGCTGAAGGTTATGGAAAGGTGCGTACATTACTCGAAACAAAGGGTAAGCCTATCGGCTCCATGGACATGCTGATAGGCGCACATGCCTTGAGCCTTGGCGTTACACTGGTCACAAATAATACCAGTGAATTCAAACAAATCAAAAATCTCAAGATCGCGGACTGGAGCAGATAAGCAGTAATGTGGAATTACAGAGTGATAGAGGATGAAGAGATGTTTTATATTCACGAAGTTTATTACAACGACAAGGGCGAGATCACTGCTATTTCCGAAAATCCAATGCATCCGTGTGGCGAAAGCCTGGATGAGCTGAAGAGTGACATGGAGTATTTTCTTCAGGCGCTTAACAGGCCTGTACTAAAGAAAAAGGAAATAAGGTTTGCGCGTATGAATGGGAACTAATATTTCAAGCGGAAAGACGATGGGGGCTGGGAAAAACCCGCACCCGTAAACGGCAATAGCCTTATCCTTTTTCACCATTTCATTCTCTTATTATGCTGCGTGGTGGAAAAGGGCAGGCTTTTTTATTCAAGTCAACGTCACTTTTGCAGGCTCTCAACGTTTCTGTCGGAAACCGACGGTTTCGCTGAAATGGCAGACGTGTTGACTTTCAGGTGCACTTATCATTTGCCGGGGTCTTGCTGTTTTGTATATCCGTCGGATATACTACGTCTAAGATAACCGTCAAAAGGAGGTATGATATGATCGCGAAAACATCGCAGTGGGGCAACAGTATCGGCGTTAGGATACCCAGGGCTTTGGCCAAGAGGGCTGGTATCGGTGTGGACTCCACTGTCGAGATTGACGAAGCTGATGAAGGAATCGTCATTAAGCCTGTTGGGAAAAAGGAGTATTCCTTAAGGGAGCTGGTTAAGGCGATTACTCGTCAGAACCGGCACGGTGAAGCCGACTTCGGGCGTCCTGTCGGAAAGGAGCTGCTTTGATGAAAGCAATTCCTGATCGCGGAGATGTCATCCTTTTGAGTTTCGATCCGACATTAGGGCATGAGCAGGCAGGCTTCAGGCCGGCGGTTGTCTTATCGCCGGAGATTTACAATAAAGCGTCCGGCCTCTGCCTTGTCTGTCCTATTACAACAAGTATCAAAGGTTATCCTTTCGAGGTTACTCTTGATGGCGCCCAAAAAACATCGGGGGTTGCCCTCGCCGATCAGATCCGGTCTATCGACTGGCAGGCTCGAAAAATGAAAATCGTCGACCGAATTTCCACTACATCTCTCACAACAATTCTCGCCAAAGTCAAGCCGCTTCTGTCCTGAAGTCTCTCATGGAGAAGATGGTTGGAGATATTATTCCTAATTGTCTCGGCGAATTCCGGGGACACCATACTTAATTATATGCCCTTTTCTTTTTGGGACACGACAACATAAGAGGGGACAGGCTGATTTTCTAATTCATTAATTCCCATTGCCTATATTCTTTTCAAACAACTGAGCAATGAGATACATTAATGTCTTCCAGTTTTCTATTTCTCCGTGTCATCTTCAAGAGCCGGAAAACCAAGACCCTCTATTTCCTGCAAGGTCTTTCCTGCAATCCCCTGCAAATCACCATACATCCCGACTGTTGCCTGCATAACGCGGGTAATCTGCTCCTCGCGCTTGGCCCATTGTTTCAGTATTGCCTTCTTCTCTTTATCGAGGTCTTCATGCATCGAAGAAAAAGCTTCTACAATAGCCTGAACACGCTGACGGAAACGCGGGCCGGTAAGATATTGATAGACCATCTCCATCTTGGTTTGTTGTCCCTCGGTAGCCTGCCGGGCGCACGCCACCTCGATCAGGGTATTGCGAAGCGACATTGCGACAGGCAGCGCTGCCCGTGGGTGAGTCACCCACACGCCGTCTATCAATTCGAATGTCTCCACACCCTTCGGGAGGGCCTGGCTGACTATTACGGCTATTTCAGCCTTGGCGGCGCGCTGATCTTCGCGGAGTTTCCCGAGCCAGCTGTCACTCCAATTCTTGGTGCGCTTTGATTCCCATAAGATCGTGCCGCAGGTCTGCCCGAATGGGCCTGAAACGCGATGCAATATATCGCCGCCATGTTCACCTTTAGGAACGGGCTCGATAATATCGCGCGGAAATTTTGTACTTAAGAGCTCTTCAAGAGCAAGCTCCTGAACTTCTCCCTGGAGTTGCTGCGAGCCCTGTTCAGCCCTGCGCTTGAGTTCCTCAATCTGCTTCTGCATAGAGGCAATGGTCTGTTCTTTTTCCATCACCTTCAGTTTCAGTTGCTCCCCGGCTTCTTTATGGGCCTGCTCCCGGACAGCGGCAAGTCCCTCCTGGATCTTCTTTTCAACCGTCAGGTCCATCTCGCGTTTGGCGTCATCAAGCTCGCGCTGTTTTCGGATAAGTTCCGCCTGTGCCGTCTGTGCCTCAGCGAGCTTCACATCCCGCTGTTTAAGGATTTCCTGCAGCTCGGTGATTTCCCTGGTCTTCTGATCCAGGTCGGTACCGAGGGCGAGTTTAGCCTTCTTTGCTTCCTCGGCAACAATCCTGCTCCGCTCCTGCGTCAGCTTCTCAGCGACTTGATCATCGATAGTCTCCTTTGCCTTGGCCAAAGCTTCTTCACGTTCGCGGATTGAGGACTCACGTTTGGCGATATCCGCATCCTTTTGTGCCAGTTGTTTTTCGAACTCGCGACGGGTCGATTCTATCAGCGGCGCCGCAAGCGATTCGGTAAGTTTAATCTCGGTTTTGCATTTCGGACATGAAATTATCGGCTCTGTCATACGACTCTCCTCGATATACAAAAAAAGGATTCAGTTTTATCTGAAAAAGTTGATTCAGGGATTCCGCTAAGACGGGTGAACAGCAATGAGGCCGTTTCGATAGTGGGGCATGTTAGTTCATCATGCAATTTCCTGTTATCTCCCTGAGATTAACTCCAACATTATGGAATAAATCTTAATCACGGCGATATTGTAGTAAATTGCCGTTGTTTTTGGCAATTTGAGTCTTCACTCCATTACTCCTCCTCGAAGAATACCGCGACACTCCTTTAAAACTTTTGGAGCAAGGAAAGATCACTCATCAGCAGATGAAGGGTCTCATTGCCGGCTTAGCCGCTTTTATTGCAGATAGGGGGCAGACCAATGTGTCTGCCCTGATGCATGTTTGTGCCCTGATCCATCCGCAACCGCTGTTGGATCGGATCGCAGACTGTATCCTAAACTATTCCCTGCTTCAGGATGTCGTGCAGGTGAATGATGCCGGCGGGAATCCTTTTTTCATCGGAGACTATGAGGGCTGTTATCGAACTGCTCTCCATAACGGACAACGCCTTAGCCGCGAGTTCTTCGCTCGAGATCGTCTTGGGATTTTTCGTCATAATCTCTTTCGCCGTCAGATCGAAGAGCTTTCCTCCCCATTTTTCCAGTCCCCTTCTCACATCGCCGTCCGTCATTATTCCTGATATTCTGCCGTTTTTGTCCAATACAATGGCGTGACCAAGCCTCTTGGATGACATCTCTATGACCGCCTTCGACATCGGGGTATCGAGTGAGACCACGGGAAGGCGATCACCGGTGTGCATGAGATCTTTCACCTTTATAAAGAATTTCTTCCCGATACTCCCGCCCGGATGGAAAAAGGCAAAGTCCTTTTCGCACAATCCCCTTTTCATGAGCAGCGCTACTGCAACGGCGTCGCCCATCGCCATCGTCGCGGTAGTTGACGCAGTGGGTACTATGCCCATCGGACAGGCTTCTTCTTTCACGGAGATATCGAGTGCGATGTCAGAGGCCTTTGCAAGCGTGGAGCGGGGATTGCCGGTCATGGAGATCAGTTTGATGCCGAACCTTTTTAGAAAAGGGATGAGTCCGATAAGTTCTGCCGTCTCCCCGCTGTTCGAAATTGCGATAATAATATCTCTCTCCGTAACCATGCCGAGATCACCATGGCTCGCCTCAGCGGGATGTAGAAAAAAGGCAGGTGTCCCGGTAGAGGCAAGCGTCGCCGCTATTTTCTTTCCAACCAGGCCCGACTTGCCCATCCCCGTCACAACGACTCTGCCCTTACTTGTATAAATAATATCCACCGCCTTCCCGAAATCGCTGTTGAGCTTTTCGATCAACCCGAGGACGGCTTCCGCCTCTATCTTTAAGACCTTTCTCGCGACATCGACCGTGTCGCTCCCGGGATTGATCCGACCTGATGTCTTGTCTTTTTGATTTCCTGATCATATCGGGGATGAAGGTAAATTCCTGACCGATTCGTCTATTGTTCTCATATTTCTCAGGATAGTTTCTACTTTATCAAGCTTTATCATGTTCGGACCGTCGCACAATGCTTTCTCAGGCTCGGGATGGACCTCCAGGAAGAGTCCGTCTACGCCGACCGCGACCGCCGCCCTCGCAAGGGGTTCGGCAAACTCCCTCTGGCCGCCGGAGCTTTTCCCCATGCCGCCCGGAAGTTGCAAACTGTGGGTAACATCGAAAATAACGGGGTATCCGAAAGACCGCATGACAGGGAGTCCCCTGAAATCCACAACAAGATTATTGTACCCGAAAGATACACCTCTTTCGGTAATAAACAGGTTCCGGTTGCCTGTCGATGTAAATTTATCAATAACATTCTTTACATCCCATGGCGACAGGAACTGCCCCTTTTTTATATTAACCGGCTTGCCCGTACCCGATGCTGCAAGGACAAGATCCGTCTGCCTGCACAAGAAAGCCGGGATCTGGAGCGCATCCAGGACTTCCGAGGCAGGCTTGATTTCTTCAACTGAATGGACGTCGGAGATAACCGGCACTTTCAGCTTATTTCGCAGGTCAGAGAGTATCCTGATACCTTTTTCCAACCCCGGCCCCCTGAATGAAGACAGGGATGTCCGGTTGGCCTTATCATAAGAACTCTTAAAGAGCAGGGGAAGACCTATTCTGTCGCAGATCTCCTTCAGTCTTTCCGCTGTATGAAATACTATATCCTCACTCTCGATAACACACGGGCCTGCAATGATGAAAAGCGGGTTCCTGTTTCCAAGTTTTCTCCCCCATATTGCTACCTCTCTAGTCAATAATCAGACGCCTCTCTTTTTTCTCGGCCTCGGCTCCCGGGTAAGGGAACAGAGATCTCTTCTCTCTTAGAGAGGCTTCAATAAAGGCCCTGAATAAAGGGTGAGGGTCGGTCGGCCTTGATTTAAACTCAGGATGGAACTGGCACCCGAGGAACCACGGATGGTCTTCAATTTCGATGATCTCCACAAGCTCCCTGTCAGGGCTGAGACCGCTGATCTTCATTCCGTTTCTTGTGAATATGCCCCTGTAAGCGTTATTGAATTCGTATCTGTGTCTGTGCCGCTCCGATATCTCTTTCACGCCGTAAGCCTTGATCGCGTGAGTACCGTCCTCAAGGACGCACGGGTATGCGCCGAGTCTCATGGTGCCTCCCTTATGTGAGTCCTCCGAACGGACCTCAATCCTCTTTTTTCTGAAGTCATACCATCTTTCCATGAGGTAGATGACCGGGTCCTTTGTGTTTAAATCGAATTCGGTACTGTTCGCGGAAAGGCCGCATACGTTTCTCGCAAATTCGATTACCGCACATTGCATGCCGAGGCATATGCCGAAATAGGGTATCTTCTTTTCCCTGGCAAACTTGATAGACTTGACCTTCCCTTCGATTCCCCTGTATCCGAAGCCTCCGGGGACAAGTATCCCATCGACTTCGGATAAGAATCTCTCAGGGCCGTGGACCTCTATCTCTTCCGAGTCCGTCCACTGCAGATTCACGCGGGCGTCATTAGCGATTCCCCCGTGGATAAGGGCCTCCATCAGGCTTTTATAAGAGTCTTTCAAACCGGTGTATTTCCCTACTATCGCAATATTCGCCTCATTCCGGGGCTCCTTGATTTTCCTCACGATATCCTTCCAGAGGGAAAGGTCGGGTTCGTTAGGGCTAAAATGGAATTTCTTGCTTATCAGGTGATCGAGTCCTTCATAGTGCAGCATCAGCGGAACTTCGTATATAGTGTCAACATCCTTTGCAGCGATGACCGCGTCCACGTCGAGGTTGCAATGGATGGCGATCTTCTTTTTTACATCCGGAGGCAGCGGCCACTCGGTCCTGCAAAGAACGATATCCGGCTGAATACCTATCTCCCTGAATTCCCTCACGCTGTGCTGGGTAGGCTTGGTCTTTATCTCACCTGCAGTCTTTATATAGGGGATGAGAGTCAGATGCATATAGAGGACGTTTTCCTTGCCCACGTCATACCTGAACTGCCTTATCGCCTCGAGGAAAGGCAGGCTCTCGATATCTCCGATGGTACCCCCGATCTCCACTATCACAACATCAAAATCGTCACTCGCTGATTTTATTGCCCTTTTAATCTCGTCCGTGATATGGGGAACAACCTGGACAGTCTCTCCGAGATAATCTCCGCGCCTCTCCTTCGTGATCACATTATAGTAAATCTTGCCTGTGGTATAGTTGTTCGTCTGTGAAGTCCTTATAGAGGTGAATCTCTCATAGTGTCCCAGATCAAGGTCGGTCTCGGCGCCGTCATCAGTCACAAAAACCTCGCCGTGCTGAAACGGGCTTAACGTGCCGGGGTCCACGTTAATGTAAGGGTCCAGTTTCTGAAGGGTGACTTTTAACCCCTTTGCTTCAAGAAGTGCGCCAGTGGCTGCTGCGGCAATACCCTTGCCGAGAGCGGAAACAACACCCCCGGTCACAAAGATGTACTTAGACATTTCTCCACCCTTTCCAAGTCTTCAGGAGTATCTATCCCGTATGTCTCAAAACAAGTCTCCTTCAACTTGATTTTCATTCCATTTTCGAGAGCCCTTAACTGCTCGAGCTTTTCTATCTGCTCAAGCCTGGTGGGCTTCATCCGGGCAAATGCCAGGAGCGCTTCTTTCCTGTAACTGTAAATGCCTATATGCTTGTAAGCTATGGCGTGAGACCCGTGACCGGGGATCTGTGAAACATCGTTCAGATTCCTCCAGTCATCTCTGGAAAAGGGGATCGGTGCCCTTGAGAAATAGAGGGCAAAGCCTTCTTCATCAAAGACTACTTTTACCACATTCGGATCAGCGATTTCCTTTGTATCCTCGATTTTCTTGCACAAACTCCCTATGGATGCCCTTTTATCCGCCAGAATGGTGATGACGTCTCTTATCATTTCAGGACGTATGAGAGGTTCGTCCCCCTGCACATTGACAATTATATCACAGTCAGACGACCGGGCGACTTCTGCTATCCGGTCTGTGCCGGAGGGGTGAGTTTTATCCGTCATCACAGCCTTACCCCCAAAGGCCAAAACCCTCTCGAATATTGTCTCGCTGTCTGTTGCAATTACTACATCGTCTACAAGTTCCGCGCGTTTTGAATTCTCATATACATGCTGTATGACAGGTTTGCCCATCAGGGGGTATAGGGGCTTTCCCGGAAAACGGGTTGAATCATAGCGGGCAGGGATAATGACCATGGAAGTCATAATCTAATTTTAGATTATACACTCCTTTGTCGTATCTTGACAACAGGATTTCACACACAGTATAGTGTTTATCTGGAAGACAGATAAGTAATGAGACAAAGCAGTCGGCCCTCCCGTCATTCCGGCTCGACCCGGAATACGGTCTCCGTTTCTGGATTCCCTCCGCCGCAGGCGGATTCGCTGGAATGACACGTGTGTGTATCGTTTAAAGTTTAAAAACAGCTTATGAGGAAGGTTATATTGTGGATCTATCAACTATTATCAGAGAGATAATCATATCGGCTTTCCCTATCCTTATCGCTATTACCTTTCATGAACTTTCCCATGGTTTCGCAGCCAATAAGCTGGGCGATCCGACCGCAAAGATGATGGGCAGGCTCACATTGAACCCCATTGCTCACATCGACCTGTTCGGTACCATATTGATGCCTCTTATGCTCATTATATTCACCCATGGCCAGTTCGTTTTCGGGTACGCGAAGCCCGTTCCGATAAATCCGATGAACTTCAAGAATCCGAAGAAAGATATGGCCATATCGGCGGCGGCGGGACCGGCAATGAATATAGGACTTGCAATAGTCAGCAAACTGGTCCTCATATTAATTCTAAGTCCGCTGTCTGTCGTATTACCTGAGTCCGTCGTCTCGACAATATTGGCTCCCTTGCTCATGATCTTTCAGTCAAGTGTGGTCATCAACATCGTCCTTGCCGTATTTAATATGATCCCGATCCCTCCGCTTGACGGCGGCAGGGTGTTGACCGGCTTCCTGCCGTACAAACAGGCTGCCTCGTTCAGCAGGATTGAGCCGTATGGTTTCATAATCGTTATTCTTCTTATTGTCACAGGAATAGCAAACTATTTTGTCGTTCCGCTGATAAATCTTTTTTTGAGCATATTGCAGTTGCTGTAGAGAGTCAGAATATATTTTGAACGTCCGACAGAAAACGGCGTACTATGTTTTTCTACGAGGTGATTAATGGATAAGGAAAGAGTCCTCAGCGGCATGCAGGCAAGCGGGAAGGTGCACCTTGGCAACCTTATCGGAGCGCTGAACAACTGGGTCAAACTCCAGGACAGATATGATTGCTATTACTTTGTCGCGGACTGGCATGCGCTTACCACAGGATATGCGGACCCTTCAGCGATAAAAGGGTCTACGGGGGATCTTCTGGTAAATTTTCTGGCGGCGGGCCTCGACCCCGAGAAATGCACAATCTTTATACAGTCAAGGGTACTGGAGCATGCGGAGTTGCACCTGCTCCTCTCGATGATAACACCTCTCGGTTGGCTCGAGAGGGTCCCGACGTACAAAGAAAAACAGCAGGAACTCAAGGACAGGGACTTGTCAACATACGGGTTCCTCGGCTACCCTTTGCTCCAGACCGCCGATATTATCATTTACAGGGCCAGGTATGTGCCTGTAGGGGTCGATCAGGTTCCACACCTTGAAATCAGCCGCGAGATCGCAAGACGGTTCAATCATCTCTATAAGGAGATTTTCCCGGAACCGGAGGCATTGCTTACCGAATTCCCGAAAGTCATGGGGACGGACGGAAGGAAAATGTCCAAGAGTTATGATAATGCGATCTATCTTTCCGATACGGCTGAAGAGATTGAACACAAGATAAGGACGATGGTAACGGACCCCGCAAGGGTAAAAAAGACTGACGCGGGAAACCCGGAATTATCTCCTGTCTATCAACTCCACAAGGTCTTTTCTTCAAAAGAAGAACTCGAGCATGTTGCAATAGGATGCCGTACGGCGGGAATAGGCTGTATTGAATGTAAGAAAATCCTTATCGAGAATATCTTTAAGGTCATGCGACCTATCTGGGCAAAGCGCGATGAACTTTTAAACAATCCGGAAGTACTGAATGATATCGCACAGAGAGGGACAGAAAAGGCAAGGAAGGTCGCCGAAGAGACTATGAGATTAGTGCGTGAAGCGATAGGGTTATATTAGACAGGGATCAGAACTTGTCTGTTGATGACATGAAAGGGAAGAGTCCGTTTCACCCTGTGACAGTAACCGGCGCATCCTGATAAGCCGTTCCGATAAGTGACATGTAACCGTCATGGAAGAAGCAGAAGAATTAATCAAACGGTATGGCCTTGAAGAAGACCCGGAACATATTATTATCCCGTTCACTGACAAAGACGGAAAGAAAAAACGGCGCTTCATGCTGAAGAGAAAATTTGTAAGAATCGTATATGCTGAGGGGTACTACGTAGATTATCCCCTCACGGATGTCATAAAGGCGACTATAAGGTATCCCGATCTGCTATTGAGTGAAGCGCTCTATCTGACAGACAGGGAATCAAATGCCGAAAAGTAGTATTCGGCCCTGTGCTTCATACCCCTGCCGTAGTAATTCGGCATGACCCTTTTTACATAGAACCTTTTGAAAAAAACCTTCATCGTCATTCCCGAGGTAGTAGTCGGGAATCCATTGTCTTTAAAAACAAAGAGCCTTGGATTCCCGCCTTCGCGGGAATGACGGCTAAAAAAATCGGCACATGTAGAGGCATTAGATGCACTACTGGAAATCTATTTATTGTACCGGACTAAAACTTCATCCCCAGATCGGGCATTAACTTCCCCAGGATACTTAACTGGTCCGTGAGTAGCATAACTCCAAAAACGATAAGGAGCAGGCCGCTTACAATCATTATCACCCGCATATGCCTCGCAAGTTTTACTGAATAGATCAGGAAAATATTGATGGCAACCGCAGATAAGAAAAAAGGGATGGCAAGGCCCAGTGAATATACTGAAAGTAACTGGAATCCAAATAAGGCAGAACCCTTTGTGCCCGCATAAACGAGGATTGTGCCCAGTATCGGGCCTATGCACGGGCTCCAGCCGGCTCCGAAAGCCATGCCTACGATAAACGTCCCGATATATCCCGCAGGCTTGCCGGCCAGATGAATCTTTTTCTCCGGCATAAGGAAATCCAGTTTTAAAAAGCCGGCGATAAAAAGACCAAAAATTATAACGAGGATACCGCCGATTATCCTTATCGCGTTTACATACTCAAACAGGAACCTTCCTATTGCAGATGACGAAACCCCAAGCAGTATGAAAAGAGTAGAAAAGCCGGCGATGAATGAGAGCGAGTTCGTTATGGTCAGGTATCTGATTTTTTTTCTGTCTGTGCCTACGGTAAGATCCTTAAATGAGATACCGGTTATGAATGACACGTAGGAAGGGACCAGAGGGAGGACACATGGAGACAAAAAAGACAAAACACCTGCAAGAAAAGCTAAAGGGAATGACACCTCCTTCATTCAATCACTCTGTCGCGCACATTCTGAAAGGTCTCCTTTAATCTTTTCTATCGCATGGGGGATTACTTCCAGAATAACCGCAAGGTTTTCTTTTACCGCTTTAGGACTTCCGGGAAAGTTTATGATCAGCGCCTGTCCCTTTACTCCGGCCACCCCCCTTGAAAGCATAGCCCTCTTTGTCTTTCGGAGACCCTCTGACCGCATCGCTTCCGCAATGCCCGGTACCTGTCTGTCTATGACTTCAAGGGTGGCTTCCGGAGTAACATCTCTCGGTGAAAGACCTGTACCTCCGGTGGTAAGTATCAGGTCGACTTTCCTGCTATACTCAATGAGTTTCCCTTTGATCAATTCCTTTTCATCGGGCAGAACTTCGGAGTAAGTAATTTCGGCATTGATATTTCTGAGTAAATCCCGGATCAAGGGTCCGCTTATATCTTCTCTTTCACCCCTCGATCCCTTATCGCTCATAGTCAAAACGGCAACGGTAATCATTGTCCGGTTTTATGTGCCCATTTCCCAGCTTTCCAGATATTTTTTCTGCTCGGCTGTCAGGAGATCGATTTTTATGTCCATGGCCCTGAGCTTGAGGAATGCAATCTTCCTGTCGATCTCCTGCGGAACACTATATACCTGTTTTTTAAGTTTCCTGTAATTCTTTGAAATATATTCAGCGCAGAGGGCCTGGTTTGCGAAGCTCATATCCATGACGGCGGACGGATGCCCCTCTGCAGCAGCCAGATTAATAAGTCGTCCGTCCCCGAGGAGATAAACCCTTTTCTTATTCCTCAGAGTGTATTCCTCAACAAAGTCCCTTATCATCCTTCTGCCCCTGGAGATCCTCCTGAGTTCATCTATTGCTATCTCGACATTGAAATGTCCGGAATTACAGAGTATTGCGCCGTCCTTCATCAGTCCAAAGCATTCTTTCGAAATGACATTGATATCTCCGGTCGCAGTAACAAAGATATCTCCTATCTTTGAAGCCTCCCTTATCGGCATGACTTCGAACCCGTCCATTGTGGCCTCCAACGCCCTCAGGGGATTAGCTTCGGTGATGATGACCCTCGCACCCATAGCCTTCGCCCTCATGGAGATACCTTTGCCGCACCAGCCGTAACCGGAAACAACAAAGACAGAACCGGCAATCAGGCGGTTCGTCGCTCTCATTATGCCATCGATAGTGCTCTGCCCGGTGCCATACCGGTTATCGAACAGGTATTTTGTATATGCGTCGTTTACCGCAACGATGGGATATTTCAGAACGCCTTTTTCCGCCATTGCCCTCAGCCTGATAACTCCTGTTGTGGTCTCTTCCGTGCCGCCCAGGATATCGCCGAGTGAGCCTTTACGTGTCTTGTGGAGTGTTGATACCAGGTCGGCTCCGTCATCCATGGTAATATCAGGCTTGAAAGAGAGCGCATCATTTATGTGTCTGTAGTACGTCTTGTTGTCTTCACCCTTGATCGCAAATACAGGAATCCGGGCAAATTTTACGAGTGAAGCGGCAACGTCGTCCTGCGTGCTGAGAGGATTGGAGGCGCACAAGGCAACCTCGGCGCCGCCTGCCTTAAGTGTTTCCATAAGATTGGCCGTTTCTGTCGTCACATGCAGACATGCAGACAGCCTGAAGCCTTTCAAAGGTTTCTCCTTCTGAAAACGCTCTGCGATGCTCTTCAGCACAGGCATTTCCTGCGCAGCCCATTCAATACGCAACTTACCCTTCTTCGCTAACTGAATATCCTTAATATCGTGTTTTACCATCATTTCCCTCTTTTGTTTATGAATTTAGATAATCAACATAATCTTTTTAATATAAGGACTAAAGTCCTGCTTCCTTCCTGAGGGTCTCTGCCCTGTCTGTCTTCTCCCATGTAAAATCAGGGTCAAGCCTTCCAAAGTGACCATAAGCGGCGGTCTTCTTGAATATCGGCCTTCTCAGATCAAGGGTTTCTATCATACCTTTCGGTGTGAGATCAAAATTCTTTCTCACAATCTTTACTATTTTCTCCTGAGGGATCTTGCCGGTACCGAATGTCTCCGCGAGTACCGAAACCGGTTCAGGCACACCGATCGCATATGCCATCTGTATCTGCACTCTTTCGGCTATGCCGGAGGCGACGATATTCTTTGCAATATACCTCGCCATATAAGAACCCGACCTGTCCACTTTTGTAGGGTCCTTCCCGGAGAAACAGCCGCCGCCGTGACTTCCGACACCGCCATAGCTGTCAACAATGATCTTCCTGCCTGTGAGTCCTGTATCCCCCATCGGTCCTCCAACAACAAAACGGCCTGTTGGATTCACATAATATTGAATATGCTCGGGGTCGAGAAGTTCAGGAGGGATTGTAGGCTTGATAACCTTTTCTATCACGTCTTCCCTTATATCTTTCAGGGTGACTTCGGGACTGTGCTGGGTGGAAACAACTATGCTGTCCACCCTGACAGGTTTACCGCCTCTATATTCGACGGTGACCTGACTCTTTCCATCAGGTCTTAAATAGCTGAGAATATCCTTCTTTCTGACTTCAGCCAATCTCATGGCAAGCTTGTGTGCAAGCAGGATCGGTAAAGGCATGAGTTCCACGGTCTCGTTACATGCAAATCCGAACATGAGCCCCTGGTCACCGGCCCCCCCCGGGTCAACGCCGAGAGCAATATCAGAGGATTGGGCATGAACGGAAGTGATCACCGCGCATGTCTCGTAGTCGAATCCGTATTTCGCCCTCGTATAACCGATATCCTTTATAGTCTCGCGGACAATGTCAGCTATTTCAACATAACAGCTCGTCGTAATCTCACCGGCCACAAAAGCAAGTCCTGTTGTGACAAGTGTCTCACAGGCGACCCTGGCAAAAGGGTCTTTTGCAATGATTGAATCAAGTATTGAGTCCGATATCTGATCGGCTATCTTATCCGGATGACCTTCAGTTACAGACTCCGAGGTAAAAAAATAATTTTTCCCCAGCATTATTCACCTCCCTAGGTATCAGAAATAGAAGCTATAAGGCAATATAAATTTTAACATAATTACATCAGGAAAGGCGAAAGAAAGGCAGAAAGGGTTCGGTCTTATGAACCTTTGTGGTATTCCTGTATCGACTTTATATGGACCCGCTTTTTCTTGAGCATTTCTATAGCATTCACTGCCGCTATTGCGCCTGATATCGTAGTCGTGAAAGGCACTCTGTATTGAAGGGCGCTCTGGCGTATGGAAAACGAGTCCTTTTGTGCCTGGGCGCCGCTGACCGTATTAATCACAAAATGGATCTCCTTGTTCTTGATCAGATCCACGATATGAGGCCTTCCTTCCGTCACCTTATTAATGACTTCGACCTCGAGGCCGTTATTCTTGAGATAACTGGGCGGTACCCCTGGTTGCGATTACCGAAAGGCCAAGCTCGATCAGCTTTCTGACAATCGGGACTGAAGCCTGTTTGTCCTTGTCTTTCAGGCTTATGAATATCTTCCCTGACAGAGGTATCCTGTTGCCGCTGGATGTCTGGGATTTCCCGAAAGCAAGACCGAAATCCTCATCGATACCCATCACCTCTCCGGTAGATTTCATCTCGGGTCCCAGGATTGTATCAACTCCGTGGAACCTGTCAAACGGGAAGACCGCCTCTTTGACCGCAATATGTTTTATGTGTTTCTCTTCTGTGAAACCCACTTCTTTTAAAGTCTTCCCGGCCATGACCTTTGCCGCAATCTTTGCGAGCGGGACGCCTGTTGCCTTACCCACAAAAGGTACGGTCCTCGATGCTCTGGGATTCACTTCAAGGATATAAATGTCCCGGCCCTTGACCGCAAACTGGACATTCATAAGACCTACGACATCAAGCTCCGCGGCGAGCGATTTTGTCTGTTTTTCTATCTCCTTCACAATATCTTTACTCAGCGAATGCGGAGGCAGTGAACATGCAGAATCGCCTGAATGTATACCGGCCTCTTCAATGTGTTCCATCACACCCCCTATGACCACGTCGGTACCATCCGATACAGCATCGACATCAACTTCTATCGCATCCTCGAGATACTTGTCCACGAGTACGGGGTGCTCCGGGGATGCCTTCACCGCTCGTTTCATATATTCCTCAAGAGATTTTTCGTCATAGACTATCTCCATAGCCCTCCCGCCAAGCACATACGACGGCCTCACCATCACAGGATATCCAATTTTCCGGGCAGCGGATATCGCCTCCCCGACAGACATTGCGGTATCGCTTTCAGCCTGCTTCAAACCGAGTTTGTGGAGAAGTTCTTTGAAGCGTTTCCTGTCTTCCGCACGGTCAATTGAATCCGGGGAAGTACCGAGAATCCTGACGCCTTCCTTTTCCAATGGCACGGCAAGTTTCAGAGGGGTCTGTCCTCCGAACTGGACGATGACCCCATCGGGTTTTTCAGTCTCGATAATGTTCAATACATCCTCGATGGTCAACGGTTCAAAATAGAGCCTGTCTGCAGTGTCATAGTCCGTACTCACTGTCTCGGGATTGCAGTTAACCATTATTGTCTCGAAACCGAGTTCTTTCAAGGCAAATACCGCATGCACACAGCAGTAGTCGAATTCGATCCCCTGACCGATTCTATTGGGGCCCGAACCAAGTATGATAATCTTCTTCTTGCTGCTTGGATTAGACTCATTCTCAATTTCGCTTGTCAGCTTGCCGGCTTGCAAGCTTGCCGGCTTTTCAAAGGGAACTTCATAGGACGAATAGAGATACGGGGTATAAGCGGCGAACTCTGCCGCACAGGTATCAACCATTTTATAAATGGCCCGTACCCCGTTTTCCTGTCTCATATGTCTGATATCGACCTCCTGCAAGTTGAGCAACTGTGCAATCCTCCTGTCGGAGAATCCGGATCTTTTCGCAATCTTGAGCATCTCCGGAAATTCGGAGGTCCGGATGCCGGTCCCGGAGGAGTCTTTCCTCAGTGATCTGATTTTTTCTTCCATATCTATTATCTGTTTGATATTATGCAGAAACCAGGGATCTATCCACGTAAGCTCGTATATTTCCTGAACGTTCAGCCCTTCCCGCATAGCCTGTGCTATATACCAGAGTCTTTCTCCATTCGGGGTCTTCAGTTTAGACTTTATGTGATTCATATCGGCACTGACTTCTTCGAGGCCGCGGGTCCCGATCTCGAGGCTCCTGATCGCTTTTTGCAGAGACTCCTTAAATGTCCTCCCTATGGACATCACCTCTCCCACTGACTTCATCTGTGTAGTGAGGGTCGGATCTGCTTCAGGAAATTTTTCAAAGGCAAACCTCGGTATCTTCGTGACGACATAGTCTATTGTAGGTTCAAATGATGCCGGCGTTTCCCTCGTAATGTCATTGGGTATTTCATCAAGACTCAGACCGATTGCAAGTTTTGCCGCGATCTTTGCTATCGGGAATCCTGTGGCCTTTGAGGCAAGGGCTGAACTCCTTGACACCCTCGGGTTCATCTCGATAACTACCATCCGCCCGTTTCCGGGATTCAGGGCGAATTGAATATTCGAACCCCCGGTATCAACTCCGATCTCCCGTATGATTGCTATAGACGCGTCCCGCATTCTTTGGTATTCCTTGTCACTGAGAGTCTGGGCGGGCGCGATAGTGATAGAATCTCCGGTATGGACACCCATCGGATCAAAGTTCTCTATAGAGCAGATGATGACCACATTGTCTTTCCCGTCACGCATAACTTCAAGTTCGTATTCCTTCCAGCCGAGGACAGATTCCTCGACAAGCACCTGCCGGACCGGGCTCAGCTTCAGACCTCTTTCGAGAAGCGCCTGGTATTCTTCCAAATTGTATGCGATGCCTCCGCCGGTACCTCCGAGGGTGAATGATGGCCTGAGGATCGCGGGGAATCCGATTCCGTCTACAGCATCAAGTCCTTCTTTCAATGACCCCACATATACAGATTTCGGGACTTCCAGTCCTATCTTCTTCATCGCCTCTTTGAAAAGTTCGCGGTCTTCAGCCTTCTTGATCGCATCAAGCTTTGCACCGATAAGCTCAACATTATACTTTTCGAGAATACCTTTTTCGGCAAGTTCCACCGCCAGGTTTAAGGCCGTCTGTCCTCCCATCGTCGGGAGAAGCACATCCGGCCTTTCTTTCTCTATAATCATTTCAAGGAAATCGGCGGTCAGGGGCTCGATATACGTTACATCGGCCGTCTCGGGGTCTGTCATGATCGTTGCGGGGTTCGAGTTGACGAGCACCACCTTGTAACCCTCTTCCCTCAGTGCCTTGCAGGCCTGGGTACCTGAATAGTCAAACTCGCATGCCTGCCCTATGATGATCGGACCCGAGCCTATAAGCAGGATTTTCCTTATATCAGTCCTTTTTGGCAAATTGTCTTCCTTCTATCAATTCTCTGAACCTCTTGAACAAAGGGGCCGAATCGTTCGGCCCGGGGCCGGCTTCCGGATGGTGCTGGACGGAGAAGACAGGGTATTCAACATGACGCATGCCTTCTTCTGTGCCGTCATAGAGATTTTTGTGGGTCAACTCCGCCTGACCCTTCACGCTTTCAATATCAACACAGTAGTTATGGTTCTGTGAGGTGATCTCGACCCTGCCCGTCGATAAATCCTTGACAGGGTGGTTTCCGCCGTGATGGCCGAATTTGAGTTTGTATGTCCTCCCGCCCATTGCCAGGCCGAGTATCTGGTGACCGAGACATATTCCGAAGATCGGTTTCCTGCCAATAAGTTTTCTTGTGTTCTCAATCGCATAGGTCACGGTCCCGGGGTCACCCGGACCGTTGCTGAGGATGATTCCGTCCGGACCCATTTCAAGTACTGCCTCAGCCGGCGTCCGGGCGGGTATGACAGTAACATCGAACCCCGCCTCGACAAGGTTCCTCAGGATATTGAACTTGACACCGAAATCATACACCACCACCTTCAGAACAGCTTCCCCCTTTTCGACTACGCACCACTTCCAGCAGCCCTCTGTCCAGGAATATTTCTCTTTCGCTGTCACGTCTTTTACAAGGTCGAAGGCGGAAATGCCGGGATGTGCTCTCACCTTTTCGAGCAGACTTTCAGGATTGAGGTCAACTGTAGATATTATTCCCATCTGGGCGCCGTAATTTCTCAAATGTCTGGTGAGAGCCCTTGTATCGATACCCTCTGCACAGACTATCCTGTTATCTTTCAGGTATTGGCCGAGGGACAATGATGACCTCCAGTTGCTCGGAAAGTCGAGATACTCTTTCACGACAAACCCCTCCACCTTCGGTCCGCCCGAAGACTCCATGTCTTCCTCGTTGATTCCATAATTGCCTATCTGGGGATACGTCATGGCAACAATCTGTCCTCTATACGAAGGGTCTGTAAGTATTTCCTGATAACCCGTCATCGACGTATTGAATACGACCTCTCCTATTGTTTCACCGTCATAGCCGAATCCTCTCCCCTCAAAAAATGTTCCGTCATAAAGTAAAAGTAACGCCTTACCACTCATAGATTTTTCCCTTACACATCGTTACGACAGGCATACCTTTTAAAAGCCACCCTTCAAACGGAGTATTCTTCCCTTTTGAGATAAACCGTTCGGCCTCCACGGTGAATTCTTTATTCCTATCTACGACGACAACGTCCGCATCAGAGCCGGCCTTAAGGGTCCCTTTGTCTATATTTAAAATCCTTGCCGGGTTATGAGCCATCTTTTCGACGAGCTGGCCCATCGTGAGCGTGCCTTCCCCAACGAGCCTCAGGCTCAAACTCAGTGCTGTTTCGAGTCCCGATATGCCAAAAGGGGCCAGGTCAAATTCCTTCAGTTTCTCATCCCTGTGATGAGGGGCGTGGTCAGTCGCAATCACATCGATCGTCCCGTCTCTCAAGCCCTCCTTTATCGCCTCTATATCTCGCCCCGTCCTCAGCGGAGGATTCATTTTTGCATTCGTGTCATAATCTTTCACCGCATCTTCCGTGAGACTGAAATAATGAGGGCATGTCTCAGCCGTCACATTAACTCCCCTTCTCTTTGCATTTCTGATAAGCCTTACCGAGCCTTCAGTAGAGACATGGGCGATATGCAGCTTCCCGCCCGTAAGCTCTGCCAGCAAAATGTCTCTGAAAATCATTATCTGCTCCGCCTCAGCAGGAATTCCTTTCAGTCCGAGGGTTAAAGACATCAGCCCTTCATTCATCACGCCGCCCTCGGACAGGGTTAAATCCTCACAGTGAGAAATTACGGGGACATTAAATGCCTTTGAATATTCGAGAGCCCTTCTCATGATCATACTGCTCATCACCGGCTGACCATCATCGGAGAAAGCGATACACCCTTCGTTCCTCATGGTGCCTATCTCTGCAAGTTCTTCTCCTTTCTGGCCTTTGGTTATAGCGCCGATCGGAAGGACTGTGCAGTAGCCTTCCTGGGATGCTTTTCTCTTTATGAATTCGGTTACGCTTGCATTGTCATTGACAGGGAAGGTGTTCGGCATGCAGCATACGGTTGTAAAACCACCCTTCACAGCGGCCATAGTCCCCGTAGCTATCGTCTCCTTATATTCAAATCCCGGCTCTCTCAAATGCACATGCATATCAATGAGACCGGGGAGAACAATCAAACCGCTTGCATCAATAATCCGGTCAATCTGAAAATCCTCTCTGTCCCTTCTTTTCTGCTCTTTGCCTCCTGTATTAATTTCTCTTATCTTGCCGGTCTTCT
Organism: Thermodesulfovibrionales bacterium; assembly: GCA_963727725.1. Lineage (GTDB taxonomy): Bacteria > Nitrospirota > Thermodesulfovibrionia > Thermodesulfovibrionales > SM23-35 > CAVSHJ01. Next base: position 81,820 of record CAVSHJ010000006.1, on the reverse strand, counting down.
ATCAGGATATCTCCAACTGCATCGAGTTCCTGAGACGGGTCCAGGAGGTGACCTCCTTCAATCAATATCTTCATCTTTTCACCCCGGCGAGTAAATACAATACAGCCATTCTTACCGCTATGCCGTTCGTCACCTGTTCAAGTATCACCGACTTCGGCCCATCGGCGATCTCGGAGGCGATCTCTATCCCGCGGTTCATCGGTCCGGGATGCATAACGATTACGTCATCTTTTGCAAGAGAGAGCCTTTCAGGTGTCAATCCCCAGTTCTTCGAATATTCATCCGTTGAGGGAAAGAAACTCTTCCCTTGCCTCTCCGTCTGTATCCTGAGCATCATCAGAACATCCGCATTCCTAAGTCCGTCTTCCATATGATGAAAGACCTCGAGCCCCAATTCCTTTATCTCTTCGGGTATCAGAGTGGGCGGACCGATTAACCTTACCCGTGCCCCCAGCTTGATAAGGCTGTAAATATTCGATTTCGCGACCCTGCTATGGACTATGTCACCGACAATGGCTATATCGAGACCCTCTATCTTTCCCTTCTTTTCACGGATCGTAAAAGCATCAAGGAGCGCCTGAGTCGGATGCTCATTTGTTCCGTCTCCGGCGTTGATCACAGAAGCCTTCAAATTCTTTGCCAGGAGGTGAGGCACTCCGGACGAGGAATGCCTTATTATGATAAAATCCGCGCCAAGCGCCTGAACGGTCAGGGCCGTATCGATCAGACTTTCACCCTTGACCACACTGCTTGTGGGGACCGAAAAGTTTATGACATCTGTGCTGAGTCTTTTTGCCGCGAGCTCAAAGGATGTTCTTGTCCGCGTGGACGGTTCGAAAAAAAGGTTCACAGTCGTCTTGCCGCGCAGAGCGGGAACCTTCTTGATATCCCTCCCAAGCACATCCTTAAACCCTGCGGCGGTATCAAGTATGAGGTTAATCTCTTCCAGGGAGAGTTCTTTTATTCCCAGCAGGTCTTTCTTATTCAGCACCTTTCTCTTCTCCGGGTCCGGCTTTCCTGAGAATCACCCTGTCTCCGAACCCCTCTTCTTCGAGCTGTACCTCGACCGTCTCGCTTGATGCCGTAGGCATATTTCTGCCGACATAATCAGCCTTTATCGGGAGCTCCCTGTGCCCTCTGTCGATTAAAACACCGAGCTGGATGGACGCAGGCCTGCCGAGGTCCATTAATGCGTCCATAGCGGCCCTGATAGACCTGCCGGTAAAAAGGACATCATCAACGAGAATTATCTTCAAATCCGTTATCTCAAAGGTGACTTCTGTTCTCCTGACAAGGGGCTGTTCCTTCCGCATATTCAGGTCATCCCTGTAAAATGCGATATCAAGCGCTCCGACCGGCAATTCCCTTTTCTCAATCTGCATTATCTTGGCCGCAAGCCTCCTCGCAAGATACACTCCGCCCCTCTGGATTCCCACGAGGCACAGCTTTTCGATGCCCTTGTTCCTTTCCGTTATTTCATGGGCCATCCTTGTTAAGGCCCTGTCGATATCCTGCTTGTTCATTAATTCTTTAGACATTCGATGATCCTTTCGGTGCGGATATTGGACAAACAGGCATAAAAAAACCTTCCCCTTTATCCGGAAGGTTTGTCGAGATAAACATTTTTGAGGCCCACGCTGTCTCCTTACCTTTCTGGCCTCACGGGGCCATTCTTAAAGGTCATCATATTTAACCACAAACCCGAAGATGCTGTCAACGAACGCTGCTGCATTTTGAACCAATTCTGGTGTCAATTCGGGCTGCAGCCGCCTTCTTCATCTCAGAAGAGATCCAAAAACTGCCTGATCAAAAAATGCCGCAAAATAAGAATGTTTGTGGGAATATACAAAATATCATTCCGTTCCAACCCCATTAACCAGACTATAAGTTCTGCTATGGGAAGAGGATATCCACTCCTACCGGTTCAAGATTGGCCGGTATTGCTTCAGCCTCATTATAGATACAATGCCCATTTCCTTGCTGATCGTAAGCGAGCGGCGTGCATCTCATCGTTCCCAGATGAAAGTGCTGCCGAGCCAATTTGAATGTCTCAGCCGGCGTACTAATCCATCCCCCCTCATCCTCGTATACTGCTCCCTCGAAAGCAGCATTGAATTTTGTCTTATCGTTATCTATCGAATCCGACCAGACAACCTGCGCATAGTTTTCCGCCAGATCACCGTCCATGAGCGCTATGAGCCTCATATACCGACCGGGCGGAAGTTGATTTACAGATACAACAGTCAGCGCATTCAAGGCAGGGTCGCCTGTGAACCCCACTTGGTAATCAATCCCGTACGGCTTTATATAAGGCTCTCCTGTCTCACAGCATGTGCCGTTATGATTAAGATCAACCCTGCCGGCAAGATCTGGAGTTGCCATTATCTGATCCCAAGTATACAGGTGATAATCAAGGGAAAACATATCGGTCAGATTCCAGAGGGCGAAATGGGTCGGCTCCATAAGGTCTTTCATACCGACTGCCACTGCTATATCCTTTTCCCCACCGAGCGTCCCTTTAAAAACGACGTTCAGATAAAGGTCTGTAATGCCCGCCGGTATCGGGTTAGTGGTAAAGTCGAATGTATATTCAGTCGGGTCCGTTGAACCGAGAGATGAGATGGGTATCGGAGTTGATACAGAATAGGAATACGAAACAGCATCCATTGCTTCTCCGTCCGGCGGGTCATTTGAGAGGTCAGGCATGTAGTTGGGGATTATTTTGTATCTGGCCACAGCCTGCAATGACCCTGCCGCCATATCCTCATAGGTCAAGGGATTGCCATTGGAATCCAAGTCTTTCGGAGTCGTATTTCTGACCTTGGCCCTGATACGGGTGAACTGCTGGTGCGGCGAGGGAGCTCCTTGTATGATATATGGTGTTTTGCTCCCATCGGTAATGGAATAGACATAACTCTCCGGAGCGCTTATCTCCAAAGAACCCCTGAAGAAATAGTTCAGAAGACCGGCTGAGTAACCGACAGCGCGCGGGATAAGTTTTTGGGCATAATCACGATAGCATTCCACATCCAAACCCACCGGCAGATACCTTTGATACTGGGGGAAATAGCGCTGCCTGTAAAAATATAGCCAGCTTGTGACAGCCAAATGATCTATTACGTCGCCACTATTGACCTTTCTCAAGTACGTTCGATTATTGTTGTCAACCCAGGCGGCTGTGTCCGTCGTCCGTGGATAAGAGAAATTATCGCTTTCGAACATTGTATCTGCGCTCACGAGATTTGCACTCAGGAAATTTGCATTGGTGTATTCGGCTATACCAATTACTTGCGGTGAACTATGAATCGTAATAGTTACGCTTGGGTTATCACCGTGATACTTGTCAGTGTCAACAATCCTGCATATAGGAACTGATGAAGAAGAATCCGTTGATGAGATGTCTAAAACCGATCTGTCAAAAACAACAGGATCGGCGAGCAGATCATTCCACAGGGAGCCATACCTATCAGATCTTAGCCTGAATTCTTCCACCTGCGCTTCATAAGCCTGCGCAATATGAATAGCATTTCTCACATGTTCAGGGACCGAAGCGTCTTGTACAAGATGCATCAATTGCCCTAAGGCTCTAAAAGTATATGCGTAGTATGCGTCCTTTTCGGACTTTGTTTTTGCCACCTCTGTTCCATCAAGATTTAGCCCTGTCAAAGCAATATAAAAATATCGCCTTGCATCCGGCCATGACCATCTGCCACCAAGGTTTTGATTTGGATTCTGAGCCCACAATACTGATGATTGACCTGTTTTGTGAAGCCCTGAGAAAGTGTCATCCAATCCAGCTTGGTCCCAAGGCCTCAAAGGATTATGAAAGTGATTGACTGAGCGGGTTGGATTATTAGTTACGTAATCCCAAAAAGTTCCGGGCCTGTCTTCTTGTACACCGCCATAGCCAAGCCATTCAAAGATTTTCTTATTTGTAAGTCTGTTATCAGCATCAAATCCAGAAAGTTCTTCATTTTTCCCCTGAGCAAAGCCAACGTGTTCAATGAGAAAATTATCTATATTAAATTTATTAATAGTTCTCTGGGAAATCGTCTCATTGATTGCTCTGTGAGTTGCTTCCTCGAGCGCATGCGTCTTTAATGAGAATATTAATACAAAACACAATGTCACAAAAGCTATTTTTCTCATGATATTACCTCCGGTTTCTTTCGATATCTTGTTTCAGCAGATCGTCATATATGGGAATTTTTCTATCTTTTTCAGCTGCTATAAAAGGGATATTGCGCGATAAGGTTTCTCTGCTTCTGTCGGTTAGTCTCGGTAATTCAATTGTTTGCTGAATATCATAGCCCTTCATCTTTTCTTTGCACTCAGGGATACCAAATCCTGCTGGCCAAGAACAATATCCGGGTTTAAAAATAATAAATTCAGGTCGTTTTGTGTAATATGTGTTTGTAAAAAAAGTAAATAGGGCAGTAATAGTTCCGCCGTCTCTTCCCCTGGGGCCTCGTATTGTCCATTCTCCATTTCTATCTGTTAGGGTCTCCTTAATATCTTTCGACCTTGTACTCGGCCCAGCCACCGTTGCTGTTTCTTCAAGCCACGATGCGACCACCACAGCGCCTTCTATTGGTTCCTTCGTGTCTGCATCGATGACTTTGCCAGAGAAAGTCGCGCCCTCCGCCTCTGTGCAAAGCCATATGCATACAATCAACAAAGAGATTGATATTCCGTCTCTCATTCTTCCTCCACAATCAAAAATCCAACCCCAAGCTCGGTACAACAATTAAAAGAAGTTTATCCTCCAAACGCCGTCCGAATCCACGATAAACTCAATATAGAAGGACTTGACTACTGCATCCTGTGTGATGGTCATCTCATACTCTGCGCGTCTCCCCTCGATGGTTTTCATTGTTATGTTTCCCATGTCCTGCAATATCGCCGGCAAATAATCTTTCATAAGGTCAAAGTTATACTTAAACGTATTCTTAGATGCGCCTGCGATGTAATTCACTGCCCTTTCAGTGTCACCAAGCTGAAGTAAACCTTTCATTCCTTCCCATTTCCCTCTAAGCAAATTGTCCATCTGCGTTTTATTCAGCACCGTTACCACAACCCAATCCTCATAAGTATTTCCATCAGGGCCGGTTGAACGTACCAAAAAATAATACACCCCTTCAGCATTCAGCCGCACTCGGTATTCATCGGCTGCATTGCTGAGAACTTCAATGCCGGGAGGTCCTGAGTACAGGAGAGTTGATTGCCTGATGCTGAACGACCCGTCTATCCTCAGCGTCACTTCAAGAGGGGAAATGCCTGCCTCGGGATTAGCGCTCACGCTTATGTATTGCCCCGCGGTAACCGCATCCACGGTCACAGAGGACGATAACTTCGATCCTTCCGTATCTGTGCCGGTTGCTGTTATCGTATTTGTTCCTTCTGTTAAGGGGATGTCATTTACAACGAATTGATTGCCATATATGGTCGCTGCAATTCCGTTTACGATTATTCCTGTCTCCCTGCCTAAAGAATTCGAGACAGTCCCAATTACAACGGTATGATTTTCATTGATCGTAGTTCCAGCGCCGGGAGAGGTTATGGTCAGCTGAATGGGAGATGTAAACGCGGCGGTTATCGTTGTGCTTGCATTCACGCTCACGGTGCAGGTCCCTGTACCGGAGCATCCTCCACCGCTCCAGCCGGTGAAATTGTACCCGCTGTCGGATACCGCAGTCAGAGTAATTGGCGATCCCCCATTATAGACAGCCGAACAAATAGTGCCGCAGTTGATCGAGCCGTCTGCGCTCGTGATCAGACCGCTGCCTGTGCCTGTTTTGGAAATCGTTAATGTATACTGCGGTATCCCGTCCTGGGTTATGGTAAAAGTCTGCCCTGCAATCGTAAGTGTCCCTGTTCGTGAACTCGCGCCTGTATTTGCTGAAACACTGTAACGCACGTTTCCATTGCCTGTACCACTGCCGCCCGACGTGATGGTTATCCAGGGTGCATTGCTCACCGCGGTCCATGTGCAGCTGTTCGAAGAAGCTGATATCGCAACATTGCCAGTACCGCTGTTGGCATTAAACTGATTGGCTACGGGCGCGATGCTGAAGGTGCAGGAGGCAAATGTTGCAGTTACGTTCGTATCTGTCGTCATGGTAATAGAACAGTTCCCTGTCCCCGAACATCCCGCCCCGCTCCAACCTATAAATGTGGTCCCATTATTGGATACGGCCGTGAGCGCAACTGTGGCCCCGGCACTGTATGCTGCCGAACACGTCGAACCGCAATCTATTTTATTGTCAGTGCTCGTCACCGTACCGCCGCCGGTACCTGCACCGGAAACAGAGAGGGTGTACTGAGTTGCTCCCGCCTGGGTAACCGTAAAGGTCTGGCCGGCAACAGTAAGTGTCCCAGTCCTTGGACTTGTGCCTGTATTTGCAGAAACAGAATAACTTACGGCCTTGCTGCCGCTTCCGCTGCTGCCTGATGTGACGGTCATCCACGATGCATTGCTTGATGCTGTCCACTTGCATGTGCGTGATGAGGCTGTTACTGTTATGGCGGCATTACTGCTGTTTGATCCAAATGCCTTGTTGGTCGGTGAGATCGTATATGTACAACCTGTATTCTTTGTGTAACAAGCCTTTGCAACACCGGGGATCGGGTCTTTGCGAAAGGCGCTGGTCTTACAGTCCACTCCGTTTCTAAACGACTTATAGACGAATTTGCCGTTTGCGCCGAAGGCTACCTGATCTGTACCGCTAAAGCTGCAGTGCTGGTTTTCGAAGGAGCAGAATGTGTAGCCCGAAGGCCCGCCGTTTGCGCCGCTTTGGGTCACTGTAAATGTATTTCCGGCAATGGTCATGCTGCCGGTACGCTGACTGGTGTTTGAGTTGGCGGAGACCGAATATGATACGGTCCCGTTCCCCGTTCCTGAGCTTCCGGATTTTATTGTTATCCAGCTCAGACTGTTTGACGCCGTCCATTTGCACTGGCTCTGAGTCGTCACCTTCACGCTGTCCGTTCCGGCATCACTGCCAAATGTAGCACTTGTGGAATCGATGGAATACGCGCATGGCGCAGGTACAAATGCTGCAGTTACAGTTGTGTCGGCATTCACGGCAAAGGAACAAGCGCCGGTTCCCGAACACGCCCCGCCGCTCCATCCCGAAAAGACAAATCCGCTGCCCGGGGTAGCTGCTAATGTTACTATTGTCCCTTCATTATAGACAGCCGAACATCCAGTACCGCAATTGATGGCGCCGTCCGCGCTCGTTACCGTGCCGATTCCAGTACCGCCCTTGGAAACAGCGAGTGAGAACTGCCTGACCCCTTCCTGGGTTATGGCAATTACCTGACTTCCAATGGCAATCGCTCCTGATCTCGGAGTTGTGCCCATATTTGCCGATATGGCGTAATTCACCGTTCCGTTGCCGCTCCCGCTGCTGCCAGACGTCACAGTTATCCATGATACATTGCTCTTCGCGGTCCAGGGACATGTCTCTGTAGATGCCGTTACACCGACACTACCTGTTCCGCTAGCTGCCTTAAAGGTGATACTTGCCGGCGTTAATACATAGTCACAGACTGAAGAGGAGAGATTTGGATCGAGTTTCGAAACATATGCATCGACGTACCCATTAAGAGAAGCATCATAGGCGGAACTCGATACCGGAAAATCTGTTGATGTCGTGAAGCCGGTGACATAAGCATTCCCTGATGCGTCCAATGCAATAGCGTTGCCGAGTTCGTAGTCATTTCCCCCCAGAAATGTGGATGCGAGGAGGAAGCTCAAATCGCGGTCCAGCTTCGACACAAATGCATGCTCTTTGCCATCATAAATTGTTTGATAGGCGCCATCGGTTGTCGGATAGTCGGTCGCCTCAACCGTTCCTGCAATATAAACATGATCCGATGAGTCAAGTACCATGGATAGACGGTCCCGGACATACATGTCGCCTCCGATGCATGTAGATGAAAGTAATCCATTCAGATCACTGTCCCACTTTGTCACAAACACTTCAGTGCCAGCGCTGTAGCACGAATTCTTATACGCTCCGGTCGTGGTCGGAAAGTTTGAGGACATAGTGTATCCGGCGACATATACATTCCCGGTTACATCTATAGCTATCGCGAGGCCTTGCTCGAAATCATAACCCCCAAAAATCTTGGCTGCAGGTGCTGCACTTAGATCGTTGTTCAACTCGACTACAAAAGCGCTGGGACTTTGGGTGGGACACGGAGGTGTCGTTGATCCTGTCACGTAAATATTCCCGGAGGGCCCTACAGCTATAGCATTCCCGTTATTCCATCCGTCGAAGCCCAAGTATGTAGAGGCAAGGAGGGCACTCAGATCGCCGCTCAACTTGGATACGAAAACATCTGTATAACCACTATTCGAAGTCTTGTAAGCCCCGACTGCAGCAGGATAGTCTGTGGATGATGTTGTCCCAGTAACATGGACAATTCCAGTTGAATCAATTGTCATACCGGCTCCACGATAGCTATGGTATGAGCCGCTAACATCTCCTTCATTGCCGCTTCCTCCCAAAAAGGTAGAAGCAAGGAGAGTGCTGAGATTGCTGTCCAGTTTTGATACAAATATGTCGTATCCGCCCTTGACAGAAGTCTGATATGCGCCAGTTGTTGCCGGGTAATCTTTTGATTGAGTTATCCCCGTTATATAGACATTCCCATAAGAACCTATTGAGATCGTATTGACCTGCCCAGGGCCCAGGAATGTTGATGCCAAGAGTGAGTCTGAATTGTTGTCCAGTTTTGATACAAATACTACATCGCCTCCAGGACGCGTTGTATTATATGCGCCGGTAGTTGCCGGATAATCCGGCGATTGCGTCATCCCTGTCACATAAATATCTCCGGAAGGATCTATTGCTACGGCTCTTCCCTCGTCTGAATTGCCGCCTCCCAAGAAGGTTGACGCAAGAAGAGGGTCTATGACAAGCTCTCTATTCTTGTCATGCTCTCCGACCTTAAAGCCATATTCATTGCCTTTGACCTCATAAGCAACTTCTATATATTCTCTCTGCCTCTTCGCGCCCGCCCGATACTCCTTTTCCTGATACGCCAGGGGCTTCGTGAACTTCACTATACCAAGCTCTGTCTCTGCTTCGAGTTCTCCGCTGCTGTTGACTTTCAGGGTTCTTGCTCCTTCTAATTTCACTTTGATCTTGAAGGCGTCTGCGCCGGGCTTTACGTAAAAGAGTTTCTCAATGTTGCTGCCGTGTGCCTTAAGCTTTAACTCTATGCCGTCATATATAGTTCCAAGTGATACCATTTCATAGGTCGCTATTCCGCTTTTCCACTTTGACCGATCATTGCCGCTGAAATAGCTGACCCTTGCCCTTCCTTCTGATTCTCCCTCTATCCCTTTAATTCTCGCACCGACAAGTTCTTCTTTCAGTGCAACTCCACCGGCTATATCTTCGCGCTTTCTTTTCGATGATTGCTTTCTCTCTTTCCCCGTCCCGTCTCTTTTTTCAACTCTGGGCAGCGAATATACAACCTCTCCTTTTTTAGTCACAAACATGGTGCCGCCTGCGGTCTGGGCATAATATGCTACTTCCTCAGCGATTTGTCCATTATTGGCGATAAAGGGCACCTTCAGTTTCTTTAGTTTCGCGCCAATTTCTTGATTTGAGCCGATGGCATTCTTTTGGATTGTACTTGCCGATCCTTCCACCACCAAGATTCCGGACCCATTTATAAAAAGCGCTGTTAAAAAGAGCGCCATCGGGATAAATCTTTTTTGACATAAATCGTATAGGTTCGCGCTGACAAGGACGCGCTTTCTGGATAAAAAAGCCAAAGGCATTGAAACAAATAAAAAAATGATCTTTTTCATATGTCTCCCCTCCTCACTCGGATCATAGTATCTGACTTTCGATCAGGCCACCTTATTATATAGCATTTGCTTATTAAAGGTCGCCCGAACATATTTGTTTTTCCTTGCCGAGACATTTGCATATTCGAAAATTATGTTGTAACTAGCCTATATGATTATATTTTTAAAAATTACGCTGGCTTTATCACAGATGGCAAATTCAAAATAATTTACAGCAATTGAATAAAATGAAATAATGATATTCCTCAAGAATATCGATAATCCTACGAAGCTCTTTTTCTTGTCATCCTATCTCGGGACATCTAACAACAAGAGATTGATAAGTCGGCCTGTTTAAAATAGGTTAAAATATTCAGATGTCCGCAGAGCAACTGATCATTGAGGGTGCCAGGCAGAACAACCTCAAGAATATTAACCTCATCCTGCCTCATAACAAAGTAATAGCAATAACCGGAGTATCAGGTTCCGGAAAATCCTCCCTGGCATTTGATACGGTTTTTGCCGAGGGCCAGTGGAGATTCATAGAATCATTGTCTACCTATGCGCGGCTCTTCCTCGAAAAACTCGACAGGCCTGATGTCGACGCGATGCACAACATACGTCCGGCCATTGCCCTTGAGCAAAAAAATCCGGTGCGCGGCTCCCGTTCTACGGTGGGGACGTTGACAGAGCTTTATGATCTATTCAGACTGCTCTATTCAAAGATCTCCACACCTTTCTGTCCTGTCTGCGGTAAGGAGATAAGGATATGGGACCCTTCACAGGTTGTCGCAGAACTTCTTGACAACCATCATGGCGAGAAGGCAATCATAACATTTGAGAGTACCGACTCTGTGGAAGATTTAAAAAAGCGCGGATTTTACAGAGCATGGCTTGAGCATGAGGTCGTTGATATTACGGAATTTAAGAACACAAAAAATCCCTCCTTTAATAAAGATGCGATGGGTGGATCACTTGATATCGTACTGGACAGGCTTTTGATAAGGGATGAGCCCCGCCTGTCCGATTCAATAGAAATGGCATGGAAGGAAGGGAACGGAAAGATAAAACTTGTTATTGTCGGCAACGGAGGGTTTACCGCCCTGAGTTTTTCATCAGAAAATGCGTGTGACGAAGGCCACATGGAACTGCCGAAGCCGTATCCCCTCCTCTTTTCTTTCAACCATCCTGTCGGTGCATGCCCTCACTGCAAGGGGTTCGGAAATATTCTGAGGTATGACGAGGATTTGATCGTACCCGATAAAGGTCTTTCCCTGTCAAAGGGCGCCGTAGACCCATGGAACAAGCCGGCCTACAGATGGTGGAAAAAGCAGCTTTTGAAAGGCGCCGAAAAGGAAGGGCTTCGCATCCAGGAGCCGTATTCCGCGTTGAATGAGAAAGAGAAGACGTTGCTGTTTAAGGGAGGAAAGAATTTTTACGGCATTGACGATTTTTTTGAAGATATGGAGGGAAGGAGATATAAACTCCACGTAAGGGTATTCCTGAGCAGATACCGGCGTCCCGTAATCTGTCCGCAGTGTGATGGAAAGCGGTTAACAAAGGAATCTCTCGCTTATAAACTATCGGGTCTTGATATAGCCGAGCTCTCTGCGAAGCCGGTATCGGAGATAATCAAGTTATTTAATGATCTGGATATCTCTCCCTTTCAAAGGGATATGGCAAAAGAAATCCTGAGACAGATTAACGCAAAACTCGGTTTTCTAAAGAGAGTAGGACTCGATTATCTCAGTCTGAGCCGCGAAGGCAGAACGCTTTCGGGTGGAGAATACCAGAGAGTGAACCTTTCAAATCAGATCGCCTCTTTCCTCACAGGCACTCTGTATGTGCTCGATGAACCTACTGTCGGACTTCATGCAAGGGATACCGACATCGTGGCAGGCATTATGGCAGAGCTTTCGGAACTTGGGAATACAGTTCTCGTTGTCGAACATGACAAGAAGATCATAGAATCCGCCGACTGGATAGTTGAATTGGGACCGGGAGGCGGCCATCAGGGAGGGGAGATCGTATTCTCAGGCACAAGAGATGAGTTTCTGAAAACTGACACTCTTACGGCGCGCTATGTAAGTGGAATTGACAGGATAGAGCCACCATTCAAAGAAACAAGCACGGAGCAGAGGGTGAAGCGAAACAGAAGAATCGGGCTTTACGGCGCTTCGGGAAACAACCTGAAGTCTGCAGACATTAAAGTTCCTTTACAGACATTGACCGTGGTGACGGGAGTCTCAGGCTCCGGCAAGAGCAGTCTTATTGTGGAGACACTTTATCGCGCTTTAGCCAGAGAGTTCAAAGCGGGAAACGAGTTCCCTTTGCCATACAAAGAGATGGAAGGCTCACAGTTCCTGAAAAGCGTTAAACTTATTTCCCAGACTCCCATCGGCCGCAGTCCCCGCTCAAATCCCGTAACATATTTGAAAATATTCGATTCAATACGAAAAGTCTTCTCCGAACAGACCGAGGCAAGGACTCAGAGCTACAGTCCGGGCTTTTTTTCTTTCAACGTTACAGGCGGCAGATGTGAAACCTGCAAAGGCGCCGGGTATGAAAAGATGGAGATGTACTTTTTTGAAGACCTCTATGTGAGATGTGAGGAATGCAACGGGACAAGGTATAAGCCTGAGGCACTGCGCGTAATTTACAGGGGCAGAAATATCCATGATGTATTGAACATGACCGTTGATGAAGCCGTTGAGCTGTTTCACGATATTGCAAAGATCAGAAATAAGCTGACACTGATGCAGGATATCGGTCTCGGCTACCTGAGGCTCGGTCAGCCCGCGACGACACTTTCCGGCGGAGAAGCACAGAGACTAAAAATATGTGCGGAGCTGTCAAATACGCCCTCGTCCTCTCTGACCGGAGGAAGGCGGGAAGAGACCGGTAAGGGGTTCCTGTATATCCTTGACGAGCCGACGGTCGGACTGCATTTCAGAGATGTCAAGGCACTGCTCGACGTCCTTCAAAGATTAGTCGACACGGGAAATACCGTCGTCGTCATCGAACATAACCTCGACGTCATAAAGGCTGCTGACTGGATAATAGATCTGGGGCCGGAGGGCGGAGATAAGGGTGGAACGATTATTTTTGCGGGCAGGCCTGAAGAGATAGTCAATGTCAAGGAGTCATATACCGGAAAGTACCTGAAGGATATGCTGTATGATCAATTGAGCTGCAATCTTTAGGTTGTGACGTTCAGTCCGGCGACTGCAAGGCCCCGGTTATTTGGATTATAATCTAGATCAATGCTTTCTTATATATCAAAAAGACTTTTGCTCATGATTCCCCTGGTCTTTGGGATCACCCTTATTACATTTGCGGTGATTCATCTTGCCCCGGGCAACCCCGTTGAAGTGCAGACAGAAATGTCGCTCAAAGTAACCGCCCAGGCTAAGGAAAATCTGAAAAGGCTCTATGGTCTCGATAAACCATTGCACGTTCAATATACCGACTGGCTGAAGAGGTTTATCAGTCTTGATTTCGGCAGGTCATTCGTTGACGGCAGAAAGGTGATCGACAAGATTATCGAAAGGATCCCTATCACCCTGACTATTAATATTCTGTCGCTTATACTGATCTTTATTGTTGCGATACCCCTCGGCATTCTTTCTGCCACAAAGCAGTATTCGCTGTTTGACAAGCTCTCAACTATATTTGTCTTTGTCGGCTTTTCGACTCCCACTTTCTGGCTTGCACTTCTGCTCATGATCCTGCTTGGTGTCGATCTGGGCATTCTTCCCATATCAGGCATTCAAAGCATAGATGTCTCTTCTATGGGACCCTTAGGCAGACTGCTGGACTGGGCCAAACACCTGATCCTGCCTGTGGGTATTTCTGCATTCGGAGGAATCGCAGGCTTGAGCCGCTACAGCCGTTCGAGCATGCTGGAGGTGATAAGGCAGGACTATATAAGAACTGCAAAGGCAAAAGGCTTGCCGGAAAGGGAGGTCATTCTCAGGCATGCCTTCAGGAATGCCCTCATGCCGGTCGTAACAATCCTCGGTCTTTCGGTGCCGGGCCTGATCGGCGGAGGCGTCATATTTGAGACTATCTTTGCAATACCGGGTATGGGACAGCTTTTTTATTCATCCACTATGTCGAGGGATTATCCCACAATCATGGGAATCCTTGTCATAGGCGCAATACTTACTCTTTTCGGAAATCTTATTGCGGATATTTCATATGCACTCGTTGACCCAAGGGTAAGGGTGAGGAAATAGCTCAAACGCGGCAAAGACGGCAAGCCTGAAGCTGTCACGTTAGAAGATGAATCTCTTAAAGGTCATAGGGAAACGGTTTTCAAGAAACAGGCTTTCTGTCGCAGGGGCGGTGATCGTGCTTCTGCTCGTCACCACTGCTGTGCTTGCGCCATTCATAGCGCCATATGATCCCACAGCCATCGATGTCTATAATGTGTTGTCACCACCCGATAAAGCGCATTTGCTCGGGACAGATGACCTCGGAAGGGACCTGCTCTCAAGGATAATCTGGGGCAGCCGGGTTTCATTGGAAGTCGGCTTCGTCGCAGTGGGGATCGCGATAATGATCGGCATAGTGATCGGATCCATGGCCGGATTTTACGGGGGGAGGGCGGATGCAATATTAATGCGGTTTGTTGACATCATGCTCGCGTTTCCGACCTTTTTCCTGATCCTTGCGGTCATTGCCATCCTCGAACCGAATATATTTACGATAATGGCAGTCATAGGCGTTACAAGCTGGATGGATGTTGCACGACTTGTACGGGCAGAATTTCTTTCATTGAAGGAAAGAGATTTTGTTGATGCTGCCAGAGCATTGGGAATAAGCAACACGCGGCTCATATTCAGACACATTTTACCGAATGCCCTTTCACCTGTCTTCGTTGCCGCAACTTTCGGTGTTGCCGGAGCGATCCTCATAGAATCAAGCCTTTCGTTCCTGGGACTCGGCGTCCAGCCTCCGGACCCAAGCTGGGGCAATATTCTGACTGCAGGCAAGGACAATATAGAGGTCGCCTGGTGGTTATCCCTTTATCCGGGTCTCGCCATATTGGTTACTGTCTTAAGCTACAACCTTGTCGGCGAAGGACTGAGAGACGCGCTTGACCCGAGATTATGGGAGGCTGAGCGGGAATGACGAGTGAAGTGCAGCACGGCATGAGTCCCTTGACATAGTAATTCTTAAGAAAATCCATCTATTGTCATTCCCGAGGCAGTAGTCGGGAATCCATTGTCTTCAAAACAAAGAGTAGTGGATTCCCGCCGGAGTTTACCCTCGTGAAGACGGGGGCGGGAATGACATGAGCCATTGCATAAAAATTGCTGTTTTTTCGTCATGCCCGAGGTTTTAGTCGGGAATCCATGTGTTTTGAACGTGGATTCCCGCCTACAGACTGCGGGAAAGACATATTTTGGAACCTATTTTTGGGTTAAGTATTTTTATGAAGATACCGCTTCATCACTTCTTCCCTCGTAATAATCGAATCGAGTTTATAACCTGATGCCTCTATAGCTTCCCGCCCGCCTTCCTGTCTGTCAATCAGGGCTATTACTTTGACTATTTCAAGCCCGCCTTCCCTTGCCCTTGTAATTGCCTCAATAGTCGATTTGCCGGTTGTGATAACATCGTCAACAATGACCGCCTTATCTCCTCCTGCCATATTGCCTTCAATCCATTGTCCGCCTGGGCGGATTCCGTGCGATTTTGGGGTCTTGCGAACTACAAATGATTCTATAGGTCTTCCTTTGAGATACGAAGTATACGCAACCGCATAGGCTATCGGGTCAGCGCCAAGCGTAAGCCCGCCAATCCCTTTTACATCCAAATCTTTTATCGTATCGAAGACAAGATTTCCTACAAGATACATGCCTTCAGGATGAAGGGTCACAGCCTTGCAGTTAAAATAGTAGTTGCTCAGCCTGCCGGATACAAGCTTAAAGACAGGCTCTTTACTATATTTGAATGCCTTTTCAATGATGAGTTCAATCAACCGGTCTTTCATAACGGTTCCAAAATACAACAAGTAGTGATGGAAGTCAATAGTTCAGCCGCTTTACGGCTCATCAGAGTTCGCTGAATCTTCATCCCCTGCGGTTTTCTTTTCACCGGGGCTTTTCCTGAATACCCGTCCGATGGCCGACCCCTGCCAGACGACAAGGCCAGGCAGACCAAATAGGAGTTCCCTCACCCTGCGGGCGAGAGAGAGGGCGAGAGCGACGGCAGGGTCGATGCCGAGAACGCTTCCCACCACAACATAGCCTCCCTCCTGGATACCGAGGCCGCCGGGCACGGCAAAAGCCCCGGTCCGGATGGCCTGGCCCAGACTCTCGAAGAGAAAAGCAGTTCCAATGTCGACTGGATGGCCGAGTATGCCGAGGGCGAACCATACCTCGAAGACCCCAAGGAGCCATGCCGCCATATGCCAGCATCCCGAAATTGCCAGAGTGCGGCGCTCTTTATAGAGCCGCACAACATCGGCGTCGATCATCGCAGCCCCTTTGGATGCCGAAGCCCATTCGGGGCTGCCGAGGAATCGTTTTGAGATTGCGACGACGAAACCAAATAGTCCACGCTTCTGAGCCACATAAAAACCACTCAGCAAAATCGCTATGACCCCTGCACCCGCCAGCACGACGGGGATGGCGCCCCTGCTGCCCAGAAACGAGGCCGCAAGACAAAGGCCAAATATGGTAAATATAATTTGGGTCAGTACAATAAGTGTGATGTCGATGACAACACTTGCCCCTGCCCGGCCAACCGGCACTCCGCGCCCTACCAAAAGCCAGGCCTTGACCATGTTCCCGCCCATCTGGAGCACCGGTAGAAGATCGTTGATCGATTCGCCGATCCAGCGGTACTTGAGCATTACACGCCACGATGGTCTCTGTGCTGCCGTGATGAGACTCCGCCAGCCCATAGCATCGGCCCATAGAGGGGGAAGATGAAAGAGAGCGATAACGAAAAGTCCCCATCCGGCCCTTCCAAGGACCTTCGCAACATCACCGATTCCCTGCCAGGCGATCACGGAAGCGAACAGGAGGATACCGATGGCAAGGCTGATACCGGCAGTGCGGGAGCGCAGAATATCGGGCAGGACTTTCATTTCAATATACGCCGGCAGCTGTTCTTGTTTCGGACCGAATTGGATTTGTCGAACTGATCCCTCAAGCCCGGCCCTGCCTATCGAAGGACCGCCTTAGCCAGACGTGAACCGACTTCCCAGATCGGACCCGGGAAACGATGGGCCGCTGCGAGCACCTGGTCGAAGGCATTAATGAACCGGTCCGCATCGGCCTGATTGAAGACAAGAGGGGGTATCAACTTGATTATGTCCTTACCGTGGCCGGAGACCTGGGCGATAATATGATGGTCCATTATGAGCGGCACCAGGATCGACTGGCAGAAAAGATCGGGGTTGATCTTGTGAATCATCTTCCAGCCGATCTTCAGAGAAGGAGATCGGGGGTTGCCAAACTCTATAGCGATCATGAGGCCGAGGCCCCTTATCTCACGGATGAGCTCGTATTTCTGAGCCAGATTCTTCAGTCGTTCCATTAGGTACGCCCCGATGCGGGCGCTGTTCTCAACAATGCCCTCCTCACGGATGATCTCCAGCGTAATCAGACCGCAGACCGCAGAGAGGTCGTTCTGTCCAAAAGTGGTCGAGTGGACCATACACCTGTCAAGTGAACTGAAGACCTTGTTGTAAACCCTGCGCTGGTAGAGGATCGCCCCGATCGGACAATAGCCTGCCGACAGGGGTTTGGAAACGGTCATGATATCAGGTACTACATTCCAGTGTTCGCAGGCAAAGAGCTTCCCCGTACGGCCGAAACTGGTCTGGACTTCGTCGGCGATAAGAAGCGTACCATAACGGGTGCAGATTTCCCGGACACGGGGGAGAAAGTCGTCAGGAGGAATGAAGACGCCGTGGCCTATAACAGGCTCCACAACAAAAGCCGCTACGTCACCACGGGAGACTTCCGCTTCCAGCCGGGCCGCATCCCCGAAGGGGATTTCCGTCCCTCCCGGCAGGAGAGTCTCGTAATCCGACCGGAACTCCTTGCACCCGTTCACAGCCAGGGCTCCGAGGGTAAGACCGTGGTAGCCGTGCTCGCAGTGAACGAACCTTTTCCTGCCTGTAAAGGCATGAGCAAACTTGAGGGCGCCTTCGACCGCCTCGGCTCCGGAATTACAGAAGAAAACCGTATCGAGGCCCGGGGGAGCAAATTCATCGATCAGCTTTTTGGCAAGGAGACCGGCAAAGAGCTGAGTTCCCATTTTAATCAGGTTGGGGCTGTCCAGGTCCAGGTACTGCCGGATGGCCTCCTTGACCCTGGGGTGAGACCGTCCCAGGGCAAACACGCCGAAACCGGCCAGCATGTCGAGATAATCATTGCCGTGATCGTCCCAGAGGTGGGCCCCCTCCCCCCTGACGTAGACCGGGTCAAACCCGAGTGTCTTCAGGACCTTCGCCATCTGGGGATTCATATACTCCGAAAGAAGCGAAAGCTGCTGCCCCTGGTGAAGGCGAACCATTTCACTCAGATCGAAAGCCATCAAAATCTCCTTTAATGTTTATAATAAAATATTTTTCAGACATAGAAAATTACCCTTCTTCCATCCGTCACAGGAAAATTTTACCATATGATCGCCTGAAAAAGATGTGCACTTCTGATTGACAGATAATTTATGGTGACGGCAGCAGAAATGCCGTCAGTACAGATGGCATGACACAAGTCTGTCCTTTGATCTCTTTCAATTCAGGGATGACCTTGTCGCATGGGTCGAATCTTCTCGGGCATCTTGGATGAAAAGGACATCCCGGAGGGATATCTATCGGGCTTGGAACATCCCCTTTAAGGACCTCCCTTTTCTTCCCGTTCGGGTCTTATTCTTGGAGCCGAGGAGAGCAATTCTATCGTATAGGGGTGAAGAGGGTTGCTGAAAAGGTCATCTGTCTTTGCATGTTCCACTATTTTCCCGAGGTACATTACAGCTATTTCATCGCTAAAATATTGGACGACCCGCAGGTCGTGACTTATAAACAGGAACGAGATATGTGATCGCTTCTGAAGTTCCTGAAGTATATTTAATATCTGCGCCTGTATGGACACGTCCAGGGCTGAAAGGGGTTCATCGGATACGATTACTGCCGGAGAGACTGCAAGTGCCCTCGCAATGCATATCCTCTGTCTCTGCCCCCCGCTGAATTCATGCGGGTAACGGTTCAGGACGTCAGCCTGCAGGCCTACGCTACTCAAAAGACTTATAACCTTATCCTTCAATTCAGATTTCTTTGCAATCTTATGTATTTTTAGTGGCTCGGAAATTGTGGAAAAGACCGTCATCCTGGGATTCAATGATGCAAAGGGGTCCTGAAATATTATCTGTACCGATTTCCTGAATTTGAGCAGCGAATCTCCCTCTGAGCAGCTGAATATCTTTCCCCTGATAGAGAACCCGACCCGATGTAGGCGGGGTTAGCCTGAGAATGAGCCTTGCCACGGTTGATTTTCCGGAGCCGCTCTCTCCGACAAGGGCAAAGACGGTGCCGTCTTTTATAGAAAAGCTCACTCCGTCTACGGCCTTCAGCCATTTGTGCCCGGCAAATGACGTCTTTTTCACAGGGAAGTATTTCCTGAGGTCTGTTACGTCAATGATTCCCATTTGATCTCCTCCGACCTTATACACCGTGCAAACTGGCCTGTAACAATTTCTCTCAAGACAGGTTCGTCTCTCTGACATTCGGGAATCATAAACCGGCATCTGTCCGAGAACTTGCACCCGGGAGGAAGGTTATCCGGCCTCGGCACGGAGCCGGGGATTGGTTTCAACGGAATCCCTTTTGTCTTGGGAAGGGAATCCAGGAGTCCCATGGTATAAGGGTGTTTCGGGGTCTCCAATATGTTCATAACCCGTGATGTTTCCATAATCCTCCCCGCATACATAACAGCAGCCTTATCCGCATTTTCAGCGATAACGCCAATATCATGGGTTATGAGCAGCATCGCCATATTGCTCTGTTCTCTGATACTGTTGAGAAGATCCAGTATCTGGGCCTGAATCGTAACGTCAAGGGCTGTTGTCGGTTCGTCCGCGATCAGCAATGAAGGGTTGCAGGCAATTGCCATGGCTATCATCACCCGCTGTCTCATGCCGCCTGACATCTGGTGAGGATATTCCCTGATCCTGATTTCCGGTGAGGGAATTCTGACCGCTCTCAAAAGTTCTATCGCCTTTGCAGTCGCCTCCCTCTTTGACAGACCCAGGTGGGTCGTGAGAACCTCCGCCACCTGATAGCCGATAGTGAGCACAGGATTGAGCGAGGTCATCGGCTCCTGGAATATCATCGAGAGTTCTTTGCCTCTCAGCCTTCTCATAGACTCATTATCAAGCTTCAGGAGGTCACTTCCCCTGAAGATTATTTCACCTTCCGCAAAGGCATTATGTGGAAGAATTCCCATGAGAGAAAGGGCTGTAAGACTCTTACCGCATCCGCTCTCTCCGACAAGACCAAAAACCCGGGACTCTTCTATTTCGAAATTGAGTGACGAGACAACCTTTATTGGATTGTCAGTTGACCTGAAGGTTATGTTGAGGTCCCTTACTTGAAGGAGGGACACAGTAGACTACTTTTTCCCTTTTTTCAGCAGGTTCAGATATGCCTCCGCTTCTTTCAAACCCGGGATCTGTTTGAGTGCCTTTTCCCATTCCTCAAAGGCGAGACCTGTAAGTCCTTTCACGTAATAACTCAGGCCCAGTTGAACCCAGGCAGGTCCGTATCTGGAATTAATTTCCTTTGCCTTCGTGAAATGGACAATTGCATCCTCTATTTGTCCTCTACCCCTCAAAGCTATTCCAAGCTTTGTATGCACATCGGGAAGTTTTGGAAACAGCTTTATCGCCTTTTCATACTCTCCTATCGCTTCATCGTTCATACCGATATCAAGATATATATTGCCGAGTTTATAATGTTCATTGGCGATCTTTCCTGCGATAAACGGATCAATGGCAGTGGGAGTGGGATGAGCAATCTGTGCCGCACGCATGAAGACGTCCTGCGCCTTTTTAAACTCTCCCATATCGTTGTACGTAATCGCAAGGTTCAGCGAAGCTTCAGTATAGTTTGGATTCAGTTCAAGCGCCTTCTTGAAATACTCGGACGCCTGTCTGAGGTTGCCTTTGAGATGATAGATTATGCCAAGCTTGTTATGGACATCGGCATAATGAGGATTTATACTGACTATATCCTTTAAAATGGGCTCTGCTTCAGAGTATTTTCCCTCTTCAAAGAGTTGTGACCCGAGTTCGTGAAGCTCATGAGCGCTCTTATCCATTTTCTAAAAAGTATAGGTAGTGAAAGAATTGTTTGTCAAGGCATCTCCCTCCGGAAGTATACAGGCACATATGCCTGCAAGACTGAACTGCATTTCTTGGGGTTCAGTTAACCGGGAAGAATCGTTTTCATGACAAAATTATAGTCGGCATACCTGTCTTTCTTTTTCATCAGCAGCCATTCCTTTTCCTTGCCGGACATCTTTGCAAGAGCAAATGCGCCCTTCAGTTTTTCCCCGTAGAACGTAATATCAAGTTTGCCATTCCTGAAATTTCCACCCTGCAGTTCAAAAGTCCCGTTGTCCCATATGACCACAATTCCGGCGCCATACATCCCTTCAGGTATCGTCCCCTCAAAAGATGCATAATCGAGGGGGTGGTCTTCAACCATGACTGCAAGCCTTTTGTCTTTCGGGCTCATGGAAGGACCCTTCGGAACAGCCCATGATTTCAGCACCTTATCCATTTCAAGCCTGAGATCGAAGTGCAGCCTTCTCGCATGATGTTCGTGAACCACAAATATCGGCATATCTCAATTATACCCGAATCCGGCGATAAGTTACTTAACGGCCCGATGGATTGCCACTATACCGCCCGCCAACTTCATGCAGGACACCTCTTTCCATCCGGCAGATTCGATCAGTCTGATGAGTTCGAAAGGTGAAGGGAAATCCCGTATGGTATTTCCAAGGTATTTATATGCGGCCGGATCCGAGCCGAGAATCCTGGATACCAGAGGCACGAGCTTCATAAGGTAAAAAGAATAGATCCCCTCAAACAACCTGTTCGTCGGCTGACTGAATTCAAGACATATAAAGCAACCGCCCGGCCTTGTCACACGGTAAAACTCTCTTAACGCTCCCGGTCTGTCACTGATATTCCTTAACCCAAATGTGATAGTAAGTGCATCGAACTGCTCGTCTTTATAAGGAAGCCTTTCAGCATTGCCTTCCCTGAAAGTTATACTGTCATTCATATTTGCCTTTTTGACTTTTTTTCTTCCGATGTCGATCAGGTCACGCGAAAAATCGATGGCATCGATATGAGCTTTGTCCGTCCAGAACCGGCAGAGTTCAATAGCCATATCACCCGTGCCTGTACAGACATCAAGAATTCTGCGGCAGCTGATTTTCCCCGTCTCCATCGCAACCCTTTTCCGCCATCTGATGTCAAGTCCGAGACTGAGAAGATGATTCAGCACATCGTAGCGTGAAGCAATACCGGAGAACATCTGTTCTACCTTCTTGGCATCACGCTCTCTATGATCAATATGGTCCATAATCAAAGCAATACAGTTAGAACCGGATTACTCATAAGCGAATCTCTGTTGCCAATCGTCTGAGACGTTAGGCTGACATTCCCGCTTGTAGGGAATCCTTCTGTACCGACGCAAGACAGATTCTGGACAAGCCAGAATGACAAAATAAGAGACTCAAATAACTTTTAAGATCCTTTGGGTTCATCTATTTATTTCAAGAGAGTCTTCTTCCTGAACTTTGAACACTGACAACCTTTTTTCTCTCTTCGTCCTATCTGTTTAAGACTCTCAATGATTATCCTGCCGACATTCATCGCTTCCTGATAGAAAATATCTTTCAATTGTCTGTGACTCCAGGCAGGCTCAATTCCTTCGGCCCGATTGACAACAAGATAAAGACCGGCATAGCATGCGCCTATCTCCCTTGACAGATAAACCTCGGGACAGAGACTCTGCCCGACCACTTCACCGCCGACAGTCTCTATCATCCTGACCTCGGCACGGCTTTCGAAATGCCTGCCATCGGTCACCGCATAAACTCCTCTCGTAACTCGCCTCTCAGGGAATAATCTGTTGCCTGTTTCCGAAACCACCTTTGCGATTTCAGGACATATGGGGTCGCGCATGATAAGCAGATATCTGTCGGAAAGGTGAACATCTTTCCTCAGAGAAAGATCGATATAGTCGTCCGGGATCATGAAATCGCGAAGTCTTAAATCCCGCCTGATAGCCCCGACTCCGCCCTCGGAAAGAATGGTCCTCGTACCGGCCTTTTCCAAAACCCAATAAACCTGACGGGATGCATCAGCCCGTTGAACTCCGGCCCGCCATCCATGCATTCTCACCGTGAGAACGACTTCACCGTCAATTTCCAGGACTTTAAACTCGGGGCTCTCGCCGAAGGGCGTCGAAAAAGTTTTCTTATCCAAAACTCTTATCCCACGAAGGTTGAGGTCCTCCGGGAAATTCAGCGCAAACGTGCTTGACCCGCCGATGAAGGCTATTTTACTCTTTGGAATTTCTTTCTTCTTTACCATTGAAATAATAATTGTTCATTCGAGGGCGGGTATGGCATTGAGCGGATTCTTTTGCCGATAGTCGATTTCGTCCGAATAAAGAGGCAAAAGCCTCGGAGTCCGCCGAGGCGGACGCCCTTCAAATAAAGTTTCTTATTGTGTATCAGGCTTATAAATCTTAAGTAAATTGAATTCCGTATCCCTCTGTGCCGGGATCTTTCCCGCCCTCCTTATGAGGTCGACCATCTCCTCCACCGTCATCCGGTGGGAAATCCCCGCCGCCCTGACAACATTCTCCTCGATCATGATACTGCCGAGATCATTCGCGCCAAAGGAGAGACAGACCTGTCCGATATCCTTTCCCTGCGTAACCCAGGAACCCTGGACATTCTGGAAATTATCGAGAAACAGACGACTTACCGATAACGTTCTCAGATATTCAATGGAGGAGACAGGCTTCCCTCCCAAGGCGGTATTCCCCGGCTGAAATGTCCACGGGATAAAAGACATGAAACCATCTGTCCGGTCCTGCAGGTCTCTTATCTTTTGAAGGTGGGATATCCTGTCGGCGACGGTTTCAACTGTTCCGAACATCATGGTTGCCGTGGTCTTAAGTCCAAGCCGCTGGGCCTCTTCCATAACTTCCAGCCATTGCATAGATGATATCTTGCGGGGACTTATCCTCTTCCTCACCCGGTCAACCAGTATTTCCGCACCCCCTCCGGGCAGTGAATCCAGACCTGCCTTTATCAGCTCTTTCAGGGCATCGGAGATGGACAGACCTTCGGACTCGGCGATAAACATGATCTCCGGAGGAGAAAGGCTGTGTATCCTGATATTGAATTTCTTTTTTATCTCCCTGAACATGTTTGTGTAGTAAGCGATCTTCAGGTCAGGATTGATTCCTCCCTGAAGCATCACCTGTGTGCCTGAAAGAGCGAGTGTTTCGGTAACTTTTTTTTCGATCTCTTCCTGACTTAACACATAGGCGTCGGCCTCACCTTTTGTCCTGTAAAAGGCACAAAAGGAACACCGGTTCCGACAGATGTTGGTGTAATTGATATTTCTGTCTATCAGAAAGGTTACAATTCCCTCTGAATGCTTCCTGCGACAGGCGGCGTCAGACGCTTGTCCAAGCTCTAACAAGTCGGCTTCTTCAAATAGAAAAACGGCTTCTTCAGCTCCAAGCCTCTCTCCCTGCATGATACCATGAAGAACCTCCCGGGTCTTCATCGTCTCACGCCCGAACTGAGATTTATGAATTTCAGCTCCGGAACTGTCTCAAGTTCCCCGATTTCGGATGCCATCTTGTAAAAAAGTAAAAGGCCTTCCTGGTACTCCTTTCCAAAATCAAACCGGAGAGACCTGAAATAGTCCAGGAGAAAGGAAGGGCTGAACGGTTCCCATTTTGCAGCGTATTCAACAATTTCAGACAGATGCTCCATCGAATAATCCATTGACTTCCTGAATGTTTCAAATACACTCTCACACAATTCACTTTCCCTCAGCGCAAAACTGCGACTGACGGCCCAGACGGCATAAACCATCTTCTTGCCGGTAAGTTTCTTCCATTCAACTCCTAAATCGTAGAGATAGAAATTCTCTGCATTCACATAATGCTTCAGGGCCATATCGCCGATGAGTAACGCTGCGTCAGCAGCAGAAAACATGCCCTTCAAATCAGGCTCCGAGATGACATACTCCGGGACAATCCCGTATGCCCGGCCAAGTATCAGTTTCAATAATACGTGTGACGTGGCAGAAGTATTGGTCAGGGCAATTCTCTTCCCGGACAATTCCGCGACAGGAATACGACTGAGAAGGAGGATACTTTTTACTTCACCATCTGAACTCACAGTGAAATCGGGAAAAAGCATCAATGAATCACGGTGGCGAGCATATTCTATGGACGAGATAGGCGAAATATCAAGACCACCCCCAAGCAAAAGGTTGTTCAGTTCCGTCGGGGCACCCTTTATAAGTTCAACATCCAGTAAAGCGTAGTTCTTGACCAATCCGTAATAAAGAGGGAGGCAATTCAAAAACTGGATATGTCCGACTCTAGGCTTCAACAAAATCGCCTCCCCTTTTTTCATATACCTTGCATGACGTTATATAACGTATCTCTTTCGACAGGCACCTTGCCGGTCGCAGAAATAAGAGTCAGCAGTTCTTCTCTCGAAATAGACTGATCGGTATCTGCCCCTGCCGCATGGGTTATTTTTTCTTCAACAACCGTACCGTCGAGATCATCAACCCCAAACAGCAATGAAAGCTGCGCAACCTTTAAGCCGAGCATTATCCAGAAAGCTTTCACATGGGGGAAATTATCAAGCATCAGTCTCGAAACAGCCAGCATTTTGAGGTTTTCAAAGGCGGTCGGCTTCTTGAAATCCGGCAGCTGCGTGTTCTGAGGATGGAACGGCAAAGGGATAAAGGATTGGAATCCGCCCGTTTCATCCTGAAGTTCTCTCAGGGCCAAAAGGTGGTCAATGCGCTCTTCGAGAGTCTCTACATGTCCGTAGAGCATGGTTGCATTGGATTTAAGTCCGAGGCCGTGCGCTGTCCTCATGACATTCAGCCATTCCTCGGAAGTCGCTTTCCTGGAGCAGACAGCTTCCCTCACGCGATGGGACTAGTATTTCTGCGCCGCCACCCGGAAGTGATCCAAGGCCGGCGTCTTTCAGTCTCGTCAAAACCTCCTTTGTTGAAAGGCCCGAGATCTTCGAAAAATAATCTATTTCAACGGCGGTGAAGGCCTGAATGTGGACCTCCGGCATTATATTCTTGAGACATGATATGACCTCAAGATAATAATCAAAAGGAAGGTCAGGGTGCAGACCGCTGACGATATGGAATTCTGTTATCCCGAGATGTCTTGCGGACCGGGCGACTTCCATCACGTCTTCAACCGTCATCGCATACGCGTCTTTGTCGCCTTTGTCCCGGCTGAACGCGCAGAACTTGCAGCGTGACACACAGATGTTGGTGAGGTTGATGTGGCGGTTCGCGTTAAAGTATGCATAATTGCCTGATTTCCTCTCCCTGACTCTGTTTGCAAGTTGTCCGAGATACAAAATGTCATTTGAATCCATCAATGTCATCCCATCAGACCTGGAGAGTCTTAAACCTTTTTCTACCTTTTCCCCAATCCCACTCAGACTATTTTCTTTCATTTCATCTTTCCTCATTGCTAACCATTAGCCTCGAATATAGAAACAATAAGAAGCAGGCGTTGTGAAAAAATTTATTTTTTGATACCTTGATGTACCTTGGACTGATGGCTCATGGAATATCGTTATCAATAAGCAAAAAAATATTTACAATAACTCATCAAGTTAAATAAATTTTTGAACAATGTTTGCTTCTTATAATTTTCCGCTACTCCTCCCTCCATCCCTTAAATAAATTATGTTCAATCCTCAGAAGATTCAGGACCTTCCCTACAACGAAATTAACCATATCATCGACCGTTTTCGGATGATGATAAAAAGCGGGCATTGCCGGTAATATCTGAGCCCCTGCCCTTGCCGCCTTAACCATATTCTCCAGATGTATCAGACTCAGGGGCGTCTCACGGACAACAAGAATCAGTTGTCTCTTCTCTTTGAGTGCAACATCGGCCGCTCTCTCGATGAGATTGCCTGAGATACCGTTTGCTATTGCCGCCAGCTTTCCCACACTGCAGGGAATAATCACTACAGCATCCGGCGCATTGGAGCCGCTCATAAAGGGCGCCTCATACTTGTCATTGCCCCAGATTCTGACCTGACCGCCCGCTTCAGAAAGACCAAGCTTATTCATATGTTCAAAACCGGGCACTCCAAGCTCCTCCATCATCACCTCTTTACCCGCGGAAGTAACTACCACATTGACTGTGTGCTTCCTCAAGGCAAGCTCCTGAATCAGCCTGATACCGTAAATACTTCCACTCGCCCCTGTAATTCCCACAACAAAATCAGACAATTCCTGTCCCCCTGGAAACTACGTCAATCGCTACAAAGAAGAACATAACGACACTGATAATGCCGTTCACCGTAAAAAAGGCGACATTCAGCCTGGACAAATCATTCGGCTTGATCAGACTGTTCTCATATGCCAAAAGGAGAGCTGTAACCAATATGCCCATAAAATAGAATAAGCCGAGATTGAGGCGGCTACCAAGCCATACCAGCAATGCAATTGAAGTCAGATGAAGCAGTCTGGTGATAGCAAGAGATGCCCTGATGCCAAATCTGGCAGGGATTGAATAGAGTTTATGCTGAAGGTCAAAATCTATATCCTGGATCGCATAAAGGATGTCGAAACCCGCGACCCACAAGAGGACTGCTGCGCCTATCAAAAAGGGATCAGCGCTGACGGTATTTGTAATCGCAACCCACGCGCCCACCGGGGCCAGCCCGAGACAAAGCCCCAGAACGAAATGCGAAAGCCAGGTAAATCTCTTGGTATAGGGATAGATGACAAAGGGAATTACGACAATTGGCCAGAGATAACGGCATATTGGCGAGAGGTTGTAGACAGCAAATAAGAAAACACCTAAACTGATTATAGAAAAAAGGACGGCTTTCGGAACGGAAAGAAGCCCTTTCGGCAGGGCCCTGTCGGCAGTCCGGGGGTTGCGCCGGTCGATTTCGATGTCAATTATCCGGTTCAAGGCCATGGCAAAGCTTCTTGCTCCGACCATCGCCAGGGTAATCCATAAGAGCGTAACCGGATTCGGAACTTTCTTCTCGGATAGGAAAGCGCCGAAGTAAGCAAAAGGGAGAGCGAAAATACTGTGCTCGAACTTTATCATCTCCAGATAAATCCTGGCCTTACCCATAAGTCGCCTCTTCTGCCTTATTCGATCCCATATTCCTTCCACCTCTTATCCACAAGCCTTCTCATCTCTTCAGACATATGTATTTCATCGGGCCATTCCCTCTGATATCCTTCCTCCGGCCATTTCTTTGTCGCATCGATGCCCATCTTCGCACCGTAGATGGGTCTGGGTGAAGAATGGTCGAGGACGTCAAGGGGCCCTTCGGATATCACAATATCGCGTGCAGGGTCCACATTGTTGAACGCCTTCCAGGCCGCCTCGGACGTGTTCTGGACGTTCACCTCTTCGTCGAAAATCAGGATGAATTTTGTAAACATCATCTGACCCAATCCCCATATTGCATTTATTATCTTGCGTGCATGCATGGGAAAAGATTTCTTTATTGAAATAAGCGCACAGTTGTGAAAGACTCCCTCTATCGGGAGGTTCATGTCCACGATTTCAGGAAACTGCATCTTGATAAAAGGCAGGAACATCCGTTCGGTCGCTTTTCCCATATAGCAGTCCTCCATCGGAGGTCTGCCGACAATTGTCGCCGGATAGACAGGGTCTTTTCTCGTGGTTATGCAGGTGACATGAAAAACAGGGTAATCGGCTGCAGCGGAATAGTAGCCCGTATGGTCACCGAAAGGTCCCTCTCTCCTTTCTTCGCCCGCGTCAACATGGCCTTCAAGAATGATTTCCGCCCTTGCCGGCACAAGCAGGTCAACCGTCTTTGCCTTCACCACTTCAACAGGCTTCCCCCTTAAAAAACCGGCAAAGAAAAGCTCTTCAATCCCGTAAGGGAGCGGTGCGGTAGCCGCATAGATCGTTACCGGATCACCACCCAGGGCCACAGCCACTTCCATCCTCCTGCCCAATTTTGCCGTTTTCCGGAAATTAACTGCACCGTCGTGGTGAGTATGCCAGTGCATACCCGTTGTTTTCTCATCAAAGACCTGCATGCGGTACATGCCGATATTCTGTTTGCCGGTCTCCGGATCTTTTGTAATCACGAGAGGAAGTGTGATGAATCTGCCTCCGTCTCCGGGCCAGCATTTCAGGACCGGATAATTGAAAAGAGAAAAGTCCCTGTCCATGACTATCTCCTGACAGGGAGCCTTCCTGACCTCTTTCGGTTTGGAAGCGCTGAGCTTATACAGGTTGTAAAGGGCCTCCAATTTCTGACGGAGATTCAAATCGAAATCTCCTTTTAAGAGCTCCGTAAACCTCTGATTGATGGAATTGAAATCGTCCACGCCGAGCGCCCAGCTCATACGCTGGTATGATCCGAAGAGATTGATAGCTATAGGCATTTGTGAACCTTTGACGTTTTCGAATAAGAGAGCGGGACCGCCTTTTTTGGAGATCCGGTCGGCAATCTCTGTCACCTCAAGGACCGGATCTACTTCGGCCTTGATGCGGACCAGATCCTTCTTCTCTTCCAGAAAGCGTATGAATTCCCTCAGGTCATCCAATATCATTATCTTTCCCCTACCAGTCCTGATTTGAATATATCTTTCAAGGTCTTGCCCGCCCGGTAGAGAGAGAATTTGAAGGTCTGATTCCTGACAGCAGTTGATTCGCTCAACACCCAGCTCAGAAGGATACCCTGAGCTGCGCCGAAAATAACCATCCTTGCAACGCGGGTATCAAGATCCCTTCGATAGGTCCCTTTCTTCTTGCCTTCCTCCAGGACCTCTCCGATAAGGTCGAGGAACTCCACGATACGGTTGATAGTGTAATTATTCAGGAATACGCTGCTCTGTTTTATGTCGACCATAAAGAGCTCCGCCAGCTGGCGGTTCTTCTTGAACATCCTGACGACGAGGGAAAAAATAGCCTTCAGTTTCCTGTTCGGGTCATTAAGGCGACTGATTTTCTTTCTTATTTCATCGATAATCCAGCCCCACTTTTCATCGAACAGGGCGAGGAGCAGATCTTCCTTGCTGGCGAAGTAATTATAGAGCGTCCCCTCGGCTACCCCTGCTTCAGAAGCTATTTCGGCCACTTTTGTCTCCGGATAACCCCTCTTGACGAAGGTCCTGAGAGCCGCATCAAGGATTGCGCTGCGTCTGTCGATGGTCTTCCTGTCCGATTTAACAAACATAAGCCGATATCAGAAAATCTGTACCTTCGCAAAAATGAGTGAGTGCTCACTCAATATTACTCCGGCACGTCCCTTTCTGTCAAACAGAAATTGATCCATTAGAATTCAGTTTTGTTCATCCGGGAATGTGTGCAGCAAAAAGCGCTCCGGCAGCTCCTTTGCGGGAGGTCATTTATCTGACGTGCCTGCTGTTTTATTCCAGCCCATTAACTGCTATCAATACGCAAATTCTGCGTTGGAGAGGTTTTGATGCACATATTCCTGGATGTTTTTCCGTCGAATACATTTTGGAGGTTAACTGGAACCTTCTGTCGGTGGTCGATAGGGTTTTGTTATAATGAAATATTGTTTATCGATCGATCATGAGTGCGCGATAAGTGAGGAGGAAAGATGAGCATCCGCATTGAAGATATGGCTATGAAGATATTTAATGCTTTTGAGGACTTTTATCTTGATAAGGACAAGAGAAAAATATTTGACGATCTCTTCGACAAATACCTGACCGTCGTTGATACGACAGGACAGACGGAAACCTATGATGCCATTGTCTCGCTTGGCTATCGGCACCGCGCCGACTTCGACCGGATGGTGAAAGAGCTGAAAGATCAATCGCTAATCCCCGACTGATATTCTTATTGCGGGAAAATTTTGCCGGGATTGAGGATATTCGTAGGGTCGAAGACCTTTTTTATCGACCGCATGATTTCCAGTTCTCTCCCGGAAAGTTCCATCCCTATATACCGGGATTTTGTAAGTCCGACTCCGTGTTCCCCGGAGATTGTTCCTCCGAGCGAGAGGGTCTCCTGAAATAATTTTTCAACAAGGCCTAATCCCTTTTCATATTCTTCCTGAACTGCCTTGTCTACCATAATATTCACGTGAATATTCCCGTCGCCTGCATGACCGAAGTTCACTATTCTTATTCCACTGTCCTCGGAGAGTCTTCTCAGGCGCTTCAGCATCTCCGTCACCTTATTCCTCGGAACGACGATATCTTCGTTGATCTTGGTCGGTTTTATCTGATAGAGGGCAGGTGAAATCGCACGTCGTGAAGCCCACAGCTGGTTTCTCGCGACGTCATCCTCCGCTATTCTTATCTCCCCGCCGAGTTGCTGGCAGATATCGGCTATTTTTTCCGCCTCCTTTGTAATCGTTGCCGGGTGTCCGTCAAGCTCTATGAGGAGGACGGCTTCGGCACTCTCAGGCAGTCCCACGGGCTTATAATTCTCAACAGATGCTATAGCTTCATGGTCCATGAACTCAAGCGTCCGCGGAATTATCCTGGAAGATATTATTTTTGCCACCGCATTGCCGGATGCCTCGAGGTCGCTGAAAATAGCAAGCAACGTGATCACTTCCTCAGGCAGGGGAAGCACCTTCAGCCTTATTTTTGTGAATACGGATAACGTCCCTTCCGAGCCCGTAAGAAGTCTGGTGAGATCATAGCCGACAACACCCTTTGTTGTCCTGACGCCGGTTGTCATGAGTTCTCCGTTGGGGAGGACGGCCTCTATCTCCATGACGTAATCCCTTGTAACGCCGTATTTCAACCCGCGTGGTCCTCCCGCATTTTCTGCAACATTTCCTCCGATAGTACAGAAGTCCATGCTTGCCGGGTCGGGTGGATAGAAAAGGCCCATCCATTCGAGCTCCCGCTGCAGCTTTCCGTTTATCACGCCCGGCTCGCACAGGACATAGAGATTATCGGGATCGATCTCGAGGGTTTTCTTCATTTTCTCGAAGCTGAGGATTATTGCCCCTTTTGAGGCCACCGCACCCGCCGTAACACCTGTTCCCGCACCCCGGGGCACGACGGGTACACCACGTTCATAAGCATATTTCATCACGCGCACCACATCTTCAGTGTCTTTTGGCCATACGACAGCAGATGGAGATACCTCAATACCTGAGGCATCAAAGCCATAGCAGATAAGGTCTTCAGGGGAGGTAGATATTTCTATATCAGGCAATTTCTCCATTATTATCTGACTCATATAAAATTCCTGCTCACGAATAAGCCGATGTCGGAAGTTCCTTCTATTTTATAAAACATGAATGGTGTCTGCAAAGAGATAAATAAGAGTTATGCCGCCTCGACCAGCTGCATCGAAATGACCTTGGAGGACCCCGCTTCTTCCATAGTTATACCATAAATATGATCGGCCACGCTCATGGTATTCCTGTTATGGGTGACTACAATAAACTGGGTATCCTTCGAAAAGTCCCTGAGAATATTTGAAAATTTTTCGGTATTCATTTCGTCCAAAGCCGAATCGGCCTCATCCAGGATACAAAGGGGCGTGGGTTTAATAAGAAAACTGGCAAAAAGCAAAGAAAGTGCCGTGAGAGTCTTTTCTCCGCCGGATAAAAGGTTGATGTTTTGAAGTCTTTTCCCCGGGGGCTGTGCAATAATATCAATCCCCGTTTCCAGGATATTATTTTCATCCGTCATGACAAGCTCTGCCCTTCCCCCGCCGAATAACGCCAGAAAGACTTCCGAGAACTTTGTTTTCAGTGCTTCGAAGGCCTCCCTAAGTCTTTTCCTCGTTGTGATGTTTATCTTTGTAATCGCCTCTTCAAGTTCTGCGATCGATTTATTAAGGTCTTCCTGCTGATTTTTGAGAAATTCATACCGGGTCCGCAATTCTTCATATTCTTCCAGTGTCCCCAGGTTCACGGGGCCGAGTTCCCGGATTTTGTCTTTCAGTTCATTGAGTCTTTTTTCGTCTTCTTCCGTCAGTGATTCTACTTCTATTACATCAATTGCCAGACCATAATTCTGCCTTATGTTTTCGGAAAGGGTGTCCATTTTCAGCTTATGTTCGGCCTTCCGGATGTCGAGTTCCGCTATCTTCTGGGAGAGTGAAGCTATATTATTCCTCAGGAGTTTCAGTCCCTGTTCGGCATGGAGAAGCTCCTGGTTCTCCGAATCCATAACTTCTTTTTTCTCCGATATTTCTTTTCGGTATTCATCTGCAACACTAACAAGAGATTTAATTGTCTCTTCATTTGCAGCCGTCTCTGTCTCCCGCTGGAGGATCCGGGACTGGACGGAAGACATCTCCTCCGAAAGGAATTCTTTCTTCGTACTGCTCTCGTTAATCTCTCTTGCAATATTTTCTTTTTCCTTACCCACCGATTCCACCCTCTCCTTGAGAGAAGCTATGGCCAGTCTGATATCCGTGACTTCTCCCCGGTACTCTTCGAGAGACGACTTCTTTTCAGAAATCTCTTCCTGCAGGGACGCTCCCTGCCGCTCTAACTCTGTCTTCTTTAAATCTACCGATCTGATTTCAGCATCTCTTTCGACGAGGTTTTTTTCTATTGATTCTTTCTCTCTGGCTGTCTGTTCCATTTCCAGAGCGATATAGGCAAGTTTTCTGCTTCGTCTTTCCCTTTCCTCGCGGTAATTTTCGGCCGTCAGTTTCAGGAGAGAAACCTCTTTTTCTTTACCGACGAGTGCGTTTTCAATATTCTTGAGATCAGCTTCTTTCGCCTCGACCATCTGTTGAGCCGACCTGAATTCAGCCTGGAGTTGATCTATGCGATCCCGGTTCTGCTCTATCACGCCCTGGAGCTCTCTTATCTCCCGTTTTCTCCTGAATATCCCTTTCACCTCTCCGGTTATCACGGTACCCGTCGGTTCAACGACGTCTCCATCAAGGGTGACAAAAAAAAGATTATGTCCTGATGAGACCAGGTTAACGGCTGTTTTGAGATCTTTGACAAGAAAGATATTTCCGAACAGACTTTCGGCAACCCTTGAAAAATCCTCTTTTATCCGAATGAAATCAAGCATCTTCCCAATAGAACCGTCGGGCGCATCAACACTAACGAAATTAGCGGCAGGGTTAACAGGTATAAATGCCGTCCTTCCCAACTCCTTTTTCTTTAGGGTCGCTATTGCGCTTTCGATATCATTGAATGATGGAAGGATAAAAGAGTTAATCTTCTCTGAAAGCACACTCTCCGCAGCTTTTTCATATTCATCCTCTATTTCGATGACGTCGGAAATAAATGCGAGGAGCTTAAAATTCGAGTCTCCGGCCAGGAGTTCTCTGGCCGATCCGTCAGATATGATCTCCTTGAGGGATTCGGTCCGCGACATACAGGACACAAGCTCTTCCTTCAGTCTTGACAGCGTATCGCGAAGGTTCTCAATCCTGTTCTTTGCAGCGGCTATTTCATTCATAGTCATTCCCTTTTTCTCATTGAGCAGCAGGATATCATTGTTTTCCTGGAGAAGCTTCGACTCCAGATCTCTCATAGAGACATCTATTTCAGACAACATCGCTTTCAGATTCTCGGAATCTTTTATCGATGACGCTTCCCTGTGTTTAAGACCATCGAGAGATGACTGAAGCCTGCTCTGGTTGTTCCTCAGATTGCTCAGTTCTTCGGATAATCTGAAAATATCCCGCCTTTTTCCCTCAACCAGATCCTCCTTTTCCAGGAGTTCCTCTTCCATGGACCTCAGGAGATCGGCCTTCTCCCTGAATAATTCTTTCTGGTTGTCTATTTCTAAGAACATATTTTGTTCATTTACGTCTAATTCTTCCTGTCTTGTTGACAAATCCGTCGCTTTTTTGCCGTATTCTTCATTCTGCTGATAAAGCTTGGTCAGATATTCTTTATTGTTGTCTCTCTCTGTCTTTGCCACTGCGATATCTTTCTCCAGCCCTGCGATCTCTTTCTCCAGATCCCGGAACTTCATCTGAAGTTGTTCCAGTATCTTTTCTTTTTCAAGGAGTTCGAGTCGTTTCGTTTCAGTTTCATTCTCTATCTTTGACAGAGTAGCTTTCTCAGCTGATTCCTCTTCCTTCAGAGCGTTATATTCGGACAGGATCTTTCCAAATGATTCCTTAAGGAGATGATAATCTCTTTTTGCGATTTTGAGTTCTATTGAGTGGATCTCCGACGTCAATTTCTTGAATCTTTCGGCTTTTCTTGCAAGCCTGTCGAGAAAACTGATCTGCTTCTTCACTTCTATGATGATATCATTTATCCTCTGCAGGTTAGTCCGTGATGATTCAAGCCTCGAAAGGGCTTCTTTCTTCCTGACATTATATTTCATAACGCCCGCGACTTCTTCTATCAGAAATCTTCTTTCGAGAGGTTTCGAATTCAGTATCTCCGCAATTCTGTCCTGCTCAAGTATCGAATAACTTTTCACCTCAAGGCCTGTATCAAGAAAAAGGTTCTTTACGTCTTTCAGTCTGCATTGGCTCCTATTCAGCATATATTCGCTGTCCCCGGATCTGTAAAGCCTTCTGGTGACAGATGCGATGTCTGAAGGATCTCCGTTGTCGCTCTCAATGTGCTGGACAGCATTCAGTCCGGAAATGACCATTGTAACCTCAGCCATACCCCTGGGTTTCTTTGATGTCGAGCCATGAAAAATTACCTCTTCCATTTTCTCACCCCTGAGGCTCTTTGCGCTCTGCTCCCCCAAAACCCAGCGAAACGCGTCAACAATATTGCTCTTTCCGCATCCGTTTGGTCCCACAATGCAAGTAATACCGGAATGAAAGTTAAAAGTGGTCTTTTCAGCGAAGGATTTAAAGCCTATTAATTCGATCTTATCGATTCTCATTATTCAAAATAATATACATTATACTCTCCGCACTGACAAGAGTTATTTTGAATCGTGCCAATCAAGAGTGAACATACGGCTATCACATAATTGAATGAGCTTATTATTAAATTGATTTTCTTAGATCAGATCCATCGAAGTCTCTTATTCGTCATGCCTGAGGCCCTTAGTCGGACATCCATGGCTCTTTAAACGTTCCGCCTGAGGCGGACCGCCTGAGAACTGCGGGAATGACGGCCCAAACAATGAAATTAGTTATATTTCCTTTGCGTTGCCAGAATCAGCCGATTGCTCATTATTTTTTGGGCGAATTGGCCACTAATGTTCCACGTGGAACATTTCTAAATTGTCGTGTACTGCTCCCATGAATGACAACTGACGAAGAGAAATGGTATCCTTTAGAGATAGATTTTGAAACATTCTTTGTATCAGGAAGGACAGGTAAAAAGATGGATGAGCGGAAGGAGTTAATACAGGAAAGAATCAAGAGCGAAGACTTCATTGAAATGAGCCAGCTTAAAGGAATCAAGGAAGAAATCCGGGAAATACTAAGTAAAGAGAAAGGGTTTGATCCGAAAGAAATCGAGATTGATCCCGTTTTCAGAATAGAATTAGCAAACAACTGTTATGGCGATGTGACTATAGATTTGGCGATTAATCTTTCCGATACATATTTCATGGTTATAAAATGCGTTACAACGGCCATAGAGTCATGGGAGCGGTATGTCATTTCCTTTGCGAGGGCTGCGAAAGAATATCAGATTCCATATGCAGCGGTTACAGACGGTAAGAACATTAGGATATTCGACACGATCTCGGGCCCACTCATATCTGAATCCATTGATCGGCTTTTTAATCGTAAGGAATCAATAGATATAATAAGGAATTTTAGAAAAATAAGCCGTGCCGGAAAAAATCTCGAGAAGGAAAAAAGGATAATTTATGCCTTCGAAAATATTAAATGTTCTCCAAATCAGATGGATCAATAATAATATTATCCATATTTATCAATAAGTTATAACTATGGGTTAACCGGCAGTGAGGTCAGCCTCTATATCGATAAAAATCTGGACTTCTTTACCGACCATGATACCACCGCCTTCGAGAGCCTCATTCCACATCAAACCGAAATCTTCCCGATTAATCTTTGTCGCGGCAGTAAAACCGATACTAGTTTCGCCGTAAGGGCTTTTCTCCGGTTCGGAGTATTCAACGTCAAGAGTTACAGTCTTTGTGATGCCACGGATCGTCAAATTGCCGACTGCGCTAAAACGTTTTGCCCCGGTAATCTTTGCTTTGTCGCTCGTAAAGATAATCTGTGGATAATTCGCCGCGTCAAAGAATTCGACACTGCGGAGGTGATCATCGCGTTTTTGAATACCTGTATAAATACCCGCTGCCTCGATGGCGGCTCCCACCGATGAATTCGCTATATCGGACGGGTCGAAGTAAACGACTCCGCTCAGCTTGTTGAATTGACCGCGCACATTTGCGACCATCATATGCCGTATGACAAATGCAGCAACCGAGTGATCGGGATCAATGACCCATTTAGCCATATTGTATTTACCTCCGCGTTGCCCGATATCTTAAATCGGGATCTCAGACATATTTATACCACATAAAACATCGCCTCACAACAATTGACTGATATTTTTTTCAGACTATAATTTATATGAGATTCAGGAAGACACCCGGCAAAGAAATGAAAACCCTCTTAAGGATATTAGGTTCATGGTCGCTCTCAAAATTGAGCAGGCTGGGCCAGATGTTCCTGTTTTTGATGAACGCGATTTATTTTATTTTCGTTCCGCCTTTCAAGTTCAGTATATTCTTGAGGCAATTGCGTTTTTTCGGCTCTAAATCCGTGGTGGTTATACTTCTCACCGGCTCGTTTGCGGGCATGGTCCTCGCTATTCAACTCTTCTACACGCTCCGGAAGTTCGGTTCAGAAGCCTTGCTAGGCCCTGCTATTGCCCTCAGTCTAATAAGAGAACTGGGGCCTGTCCTGTCCGCATTAATGATCACCGGCAGGGCCGGCTCCTCTCTTACCGCAGAAATAGGAATAATGAGGATTACTGAGCAGATAGATGCACTTACCGCAATGGCATTAAACCCGATGCGGTATCTTATTGTGCCGAACATAGTCGCCGGTGTGATCGCTTTTCCCTTGCTCGCTTTTATCTTCGACCTGATCGGAATATATGGCGGCTATATTGTAGGGGTAGACCTCCTGGGCATCAATTCCGGAACCTATTTCTCTCAGATGACAAATTTCGTAGACATGGAAGATATAAGAATGGGCCTGTACAAAGCTCTCAGTTTCGGCGTCATAGTCTCATGGATAAGCTGCTACAAGGGGTTTCATACGGGATATGGAGCCGAGGGTGTCAGCAAGGCAACTACGGAAGCTGTCGTGATGTCTTCGGTATTGATTCTTATATGGGATTATTTCATTAACTCGGTGCTGGTGTAAGAACTTAATTGAATGATAAAGATTATCGGTCTTGAAAAGGCTTTTGACGGACTCAAGGTATTAAAAGGCCTTAATCTCACGATCTCCGAAAGAGAGGTGATAGCCGTAATAGGGCGGAGCGGAGAGGGCAAGAGCGTTCTTCTAAAACACTTGCTCGGTCTTATAAAGCCGGACGGAGGAAGCATATTGATTGAAGGAGAAGATATTACAAAAGCAAGGAGTAAAGAGTTGGATAAGATAAGGGAAAAATTTGGCGTGGTCTTCCAGAGCAGCGCCCTGTTTGATTCTCTCACCGTATACGGCAACGTCGCCTTTCCGGTGAGAGAGAAGACAAGACTCACCAGGGAAGATGTAAGAGAAAAGGTGGTCCGGGCACTGGAAGTCGTAGGACTCAAAGGCATGGGGAAAAAATATCCCGCAGAAATCAGCGGCGGGATGAAAAAAAGGGTAGCTCTTGCCCGTGCGCTCATAACCGAGCCCTCGATCGTACTATTTGATGAACCCACGACAGGCCTGGACCCGATTATTCTCAATTCCATACACAGACTCATTAAGCACACACATAAAGAATACGGATTTACGGGGTTGATAATCAGTCACGAGATTCCGGAGATATTCGAAGTGGCGGACAGAGTCGCCATGCTTCATGACGGGGTTATTGTAGAGAGCGGCACGCCGGAAGAAATCAAGAACTCTTCCAACCCGGCGGTGAGACAATTTATAACGGGAAGTCTTGAAGGTCCGATAGAAGTTTTGTCGTAAGAAACCTGGAGGCTGATATGAAGATAGACAAGGAACTGGCAGTGGGGTTTTTTCTCCTGATAGGTATTTTTTCTCTCATTTATATCTCTGTGAAGCTCGGCAAACTCGAAGTCCTGGGGAATGAAGGATACACCCTGTACGCCTCATTTGAAAACGCCGGCGGCCTTAAGTCAGGCGCCAGCGTGGAGATAGCCGGTGTTCAGATCGGAACGGTTAAGACCGTAAGACTCGATGACTACCAGGCTTTGGTAGGACTGACTATCACCGGGAACGTTAAAATACAGGACGATGCGATAGCTTCGATTAAGACAGAGGGGTTGATCGGCGAGAAATATGTGGAGATAACACCCGGCGCATCAAGCAGGATCCTTCAGGGCGGCGGAACCATAAGAGAAACAGAGCCTGCGATAGACATACAGGATTTAATAGCAAAATATGTATTCGGCAAAGTCTAAGAAGAACCGGGAAGCGGTATCGTTTATTTAACAGGAGGAGGTTTCATGAGTATCATGAGAGCGTTCGCTATAAATGTTTTCTTCTTTTTTCTTCTTTCATTATCGGCATCGGCGGGCAATGCGTATGCCGGGGTGCCCACCGATCAGGTAAAGCAGACCGTTGATAAGGTCCTGGATATTTTGAAAAACAAGGAGCTTAAAAAGCCTGCCAATGAAAAAAAACGGAGAGCGGAAATACGCAAAGTCGTGAGTGAAAGGTTCGATTTTGAAGAAATGGCAAAGAGATCACTCGGGATATACTGGAGGAAGAGGACGCCCGAGGAGAGAAAGGAATTTGTTTCGCTATTCACTGACCTCCTTGAAAGAACCTATATCAAGAGAATTGAAGGTTATACGGATGAAAAGATTGCCTACACAGGTGAAAAAATCGACGGCAATTACGGAGTCGTGAATACAAGAGTGATTACAAAGAAGAATATAGAAACACCGATTGACTACAGGTTGTTAAATGAAAACGGACAATGGATGGCATACGATGTCGTTATAGAAGGCGTGAGTCTCATCAATAATTACAGGAATCAATTCAGCACTGTCATACACCAGAAGTCCTATGAAGAACTTGTAAAAAAGCTCAAAAGCAAGGAACAGTCCGGAGGCAAATAGCTTTCCGATTACGGCGGTAAAATTGGATGAGCCTTGCCAGAGGAAAAAAGAGATTTGATATCCTGCATTGCGTGAGATTTCTTTCGCCCTGATTTCAGTTTTTCCGGGTCAATCTGATAAAATATAATGTTTTGTTTTCGGGCAGTACATACTAATCTTGAAAGGAGGTGTTCCTATTGAATAAGTTGGTGTTGGGCATCGTCTCGATATTTATTGTCCTTGCTTTTGCAGGCATCACCTTTTCAGCCGAGAATGCTAAAGGAATGAAAATGGCTGCAGGTCAAGTCAAGGCAATTGATACAAAAACAAAGACCCTTACCATAGTAAACGACAAGGAAGGCGATTTGACCTATGTTGTCACCGACAAGACTGTCGTCAGGGCGAATAATAAACAAGCAGGTTCATTTGACGATATAAAAGTCGGCGATATAGCTGCCCTTGTGTTTTACGATGTCAATGGCAAGAAAGAAATAAGAAGCATTACTGTTATGTCTCTGGCAACCGCATCACCTTCAGCAAACAAGACAACAACCACAAAACCTGAAGAGAAAAAATAAAACCTATGAAGAGGGCACTTATAAGTGCCCTCTTTTTCCCCGATAATCAAATAATTTGAGACCGCACTATCATATTTTGACAATCGCATTCATGTATTTGTGGGACAATGGATCATATCCCTGCACTGCATTGAAAGTCTCATTCAGAATCTTTAATCCTGTAATTTTTGCTATATCAAAAGGTCTCCAATAAGGGGACTTATTAGAGTGGCTTGAGTAGCCTGAAACCTGGTACGAATCCACACGGATCTTTCCACTGGTGCTGATGTACATTGCATGAGGGCATACTATTCTGAGCCCCTCTCCCTTGTAGTTCAACTCTACCTTACATTTTGACCGAATTGCCTCGATGATTTGATTTTGAATGCTCGATAGGTCCACTAATTTCTCAACGCTGTCTGATAATGCTTCCCTGGATTCTGAAGTTTCATCTCTTAGTTCTGACCGGTGTTTGTGAAGATGGAGGGATTTCAGGCGTTGCAGCATCTTCGAGAAGAGAGGCTTGCTTATAAGTCCGTCCGACATGTTAATGTCTCCCCTAAATTTAAGGGTTAACCGCAAACATTAATTCCTGTCTTAGGATAAGGATAGTCCGATATATGGGTTGATGTCAATGCTTCAGCAATAATGTACGGGATAATCTGAATTGCCGGGAAAAAGATATTTTCAGGGTATCTCTCTTTTGGCCTTATTCGCACAAATGCATCGCCGTTCCAGAGAGCAGATACATTAGCAGCCATATTGACTTTTATTACAATATATGGCATTATAATAACAAGGTTTCAGAGGTTTTTGTATTATCAAGGTCACAAAGACTTTTAGCTTTGTGGCCTTTTTTATTGGTCATTCTGAGATTCTAATTTATGTAAGGAGGTAAAAGAGATGTCTAATGGAACAGTGAAGTGGTTTAATGAGTCCAAAGGTTTTGGCTTTATCACAGGTGAAGATGGCAGTGACGTTTTTGTCCACTATTCTTCTATCCAGGGCAACGGATTCAAGTCCCTTATCGAAGGTGATTCAGTCAGCTTTGACACCGAAAATGGCCCAAAAGGTCTTAAGGCAGTCAACGTAAGCAAAGATTAATTTGGAGATAGAAGTTTCCCCATTCGTTGGGGGAACTTCTCTATTTTGAGGTGAAATGTCATTAATGTCATACAGACAAAATTATCTGGAAACAATAGAGCTGAAAAAACAACACAGGATTGCGGCTGGTTTAGTTTCTGAATGCTTCCCTGAAGTTTCAGACATAGTCGTTCATATGACATACTACCGGAAGTCAATAAATCCCATCCTGATGGTTCGCACTGTCAATTATTGGCCCTCACAGTATGCTTATTTTAATATGGATTGCATGATAAAAGGGTGTATTGATGGTGGTTTCGATCTGACTTCAGTGATTTCTAAAATGATTAAAAACCATAAAAAGTCCGAAAAGGGAAAACTTATTTGCAACGGAAATATCGATGACCTTGCCTCTGACCATGCAAATATTGCTTATCAAATTACTGTAAAATACAACAAAATATAAAGTTCAAAATTTTCAGGAATAATAAGAAATGAGGCTATTCACAAAAAAGCAGGATTTTTTTGAATTATTTGATAAAGTGGCAGCCAACATCACAAACGCAGCCATAATCTTAGTTGCCACTATGGAACACTTTACTAACTTAGATAATTGGGCTCGGGAGGTGCGTGAATTAGAAGAGGAAGGAGATCTATTGACTCATGATATCATTAAGAAGCTGAATAAAACCTTAACTGCTCCCATCGACAGGGAAGACATCCATGCCCTGGCATCAAGATTGGATGATATCATTGATTTCATCTGGGGCACAGCTCAAAGGCTCGCCATATTTAAAATCAAAGAAGCCACCAAAGACGCAATCATCATGTCAAAAGATCTCCTCGCGACTGTCGAATTAGTACATAAAGCAATAGAGAAACTGAAAGAAAAGGATTACTCCAAAATGCAGGAATACTGTGTTGAGATCAACAAACTCGAAAACAAATTGGACAGAGAGTTTAGAGACGCACTCGGACATTTGTTCAGTGAAATTGAAGACCCAATCCTTGTTATTAAATGGAAAGAGATATATGAACATCTTGAAGATGCATCTGATAAGTGTGAGGATGTTGCTGATATATTGGAATCCATAGCCATCAAGAATGCATGATGATGCTTTGTTATTGCCCTTTGTAATAGCTCTTGCAATTATTTTTGATCCCATGAACACGGCACAGTAAATGCGATAGGTGACCGTGCTTGCCGTTTCTGGTGATGAAAGCCATGATGAAAGAGCACAACGCGTTTTTGCTGTGGCCGGGGTAATGGGAACTCAGGAATAACGGGATGCTTCAGAACCTATTTGGCTTGAACGTAACAACGGAAAAGTTTTTCATACCGCAGATTGTGAAGCTGATAAAGGTAAATTGGTGAGCCGTGCAGGATTCGAACCTGCGACCCGCTGATTAAGAGTCAGCTGCTCTACCAGCTGAGCTAACGGCCCACATGATTTAGAAGCGCGCCTGAGAGGATTCGAACCTCCGACCCTCGGCTCCGGAGGCCGATGCTCTGATCCACTGAGCTACAGGCGCACACTATAAAAAAGTTTAAAGTTTAGAGTTAAAAGTTACAAGTTAAAAAACCGAACGCCCGGGAAAAGACGCTTTTAAACTTTCAACTCTTAACACTAACCTCTGAATTCCGTAATACGGAATTCGGTTGGGGTGAGTGAGGGGAGTCGAACCCCCAACAGCTGGAGCCACAGTCCAGTGCTCTAACCATTGAGCTACACTCACCATATAAAAACAATAGCTACTAAATACTACCAGATCTATCGAGCAAAGTTGCAAAAGATTTGCCGATCCTTTTCCATTATAAACTACAATCCGGCAAATCTCATTTCACGAAATTTGCTTGGCGCGCCTGAAGGGATTCGAACCCCTGACCCACTGCTTAGAAGGCAGTTGCTCTGTCCTACTGAGCTACAGGCGCAGGTCCAAAAAATATCGACAATTTGTGATTTCGCGACCAGGTTCGAATTAAAATTATATTAGCTCGGAAGAAGTTATGTCAAGGACAGCCGGTAGATCTCCGAAGCCGTCTATCATGAAATCAGCATCCGCGAGGTACTGCCTTCCCCTGTACCCGTAGGTGACCGCTATTGTCTTCACACCTGCTTTCCTCGCGGCCTCTATATCGTAGTTGCTGTCTCCGATCATCAGGGCATCACCGGCGGAGACTGCGAGCCTTTCGAGCACGTGGATCAACGGAACAGCCGAGGGTTTCTTCTCGGAGGTGGTGTCGCTCCCCACCACAAGGTCAAAATATTTAAGGAGGCCGAGCAGGTCCAGAAGTCTGGTAGACAAAGATTCTCTCTTATTCGATATCACCGCTTTCTTATAACCGGTGAGCCTTTCAAGGGTTTCCCTGACGTACGGGTATTCACGGGAATAATCTGCGAGGTGTTCCGAATAATAATCGAGGAATTTACCCAGTACATCATCCCGCAGCAGCACCTTTTCACCGCCGAGTACTTTTTCTACAAGCATTGTGAGACCTTCCCCCACCAATTTCTTTGTATCCTCGACCGTCAGACTCTCCAAACCGTAAGAATTCAAGGCGTAGTTGAGCGCATTCGTTATATCTCTGCAAGTGTCAACAAGTGTCCCGTCGAGGTCAAACATCAATAGTTTAATCGGCATGAGAAATTATATCACGCCTTCGGCTTCACCTTCATTACGAAAGAAATCTCGATAACCCGGACAGACAGGAAAGGAAAGATTTACAAATTCACCGAATAGATGCTATCTTTAAAAAATGCACCCTTTGAAAACCGGAACAAGAATATTGCTTGCGGGCATCGTCGTCTTGTCGTTCGTGACGAGTCTTTTTCTAATCACATCGGATTCTTTCGCCTTTGAGACATCTCTCAAGACCGAATCAGCAAATCCGTCCGAGGTAAAAGGGACTTTCACACTAATACTCTACGGAGGCAACTATTATGATGACCTGGAAACCATGGCC
Source organism: Thermodesulfovibrionales bacterium (assembly GCA_963727725.1). Lineage (GTDB taxonomy): Bacteria > Nitrospirota > Thermodesulfovibrionia > Thermodesulfovibrionales > SM23-35 > CAVSHJ01. The sequence continues at coordinate 36,954 of CAVSHJ010000006.1, read as the reverse complement.
ATCCTCGACCGCGAGGGAGACCCGTACACCCTCGACCTCTATGTGCCCGACTTCGATTACAGGGTCAGGAAGGGCGTGCCTGCCAAGGAGGCCCTGGCAGAAGCCGGGAAATTTATCAGATTTCATCCTTCCTACTGGCATTCCCAGCTGAGCAGAATCATGGATGCCAAGGGCGAAGTAATAGGATATGAACTCCGTCCGCTCTATTACCCCATCACATATGGCGTAAGCGACGTCCTGGATGTCCACTACTGGATGAAAGAAGGCGGAAGAGTAAAGGTAACTATCAGGCTCATACCGTCTGTCGAAAGGCTGCGGTTTCCCGGAGGACTTGACGGTGGCTCTGGAGGAGGCAATTAGGCAGTTCGAAAAGAAGATATTGGGCGGCATTCCGATATCAAGGGGAGATGCCCTTTCGATTGCAGAAGCCTCGGGACCTGATATCTTTGATCTCTTTGCATCGGCAAACAGGATAAGACAGCATTTCAGGGATAACACCGTCGGATTATGCTCTATCGTCAATGCGAAATCAGGCGCCTGTCCTGAGGACTGCTCTTTCTGTGCCCAATCATCGAAGAACAAGGCCGCAGCAAAAATCTACCCGTTGATCAAAAAAGAAATCGTTATCGAAAAGGCGATGGCAGCAGCAAAATCCGGCGTCAGGAGATTTTCTATTGTAACAAGTGGAAGAAAGGTTTTCAAAAGAGAATTATCGGAGATAGCGGGTCTGATTTCCGCCATCATGGAAATAGGCCTCTTTCCATGTGCAAGCCTCGGCCTGTTGAATAGAGAAGAGCTTTCAATTCTGAAAGAGGCGGGACTTGAGCGCTACCACCACAATCTCGAAACCTCTGAAAGGTTTTTTCCTCAAATATGCAGCACCCATACCTTTGCTGATAAGATTGAAACCGCCAGGGATGTCAGGGCTGCCGGTCTTTCCCTTTGTTCGGGTGGAATATTTGGCATGGGAGAGACGTGGCAGGACAGGGTCGATATGGCTTTTTCCCTAAAGGAACTCGATGCGGATTCGGTCCCCATAAATTTCCTGATTCCGATCAAAGGAACTGCATTGGGCCACAGAGAATATCTGCATCCCTTTGAAGCGTTAAAGATCATCAGCCTCTTCAGGTTTATTCTCCCCGGGAAAGAAATCAGGGTCTGCGGCGGCAGGACACAGGTTCTTGGTGAGTTCCACTCGATGGTCTTTCTCGCAGGCGCCGATGGCATGATCACCGGCGATTATCTCACCACCATGGGAAGAAATCCCGAAGACGACCTCAGACTGATAGAAACGTATGGCTTAAAGGTTCTTTAATCCGGCCAGGATATGCTTCAGAAACATGTCATATGCCCGGGGAAGAGTCCTCTTTTTGTGGGTCACGATGTAAAACCGCCTCGTCATCTGGATATCGGTGAGTTTTATTTCTTCAAGTATCTTATGTTCCAGTTCGTCGGCCACGGAATACTTTGAGAGGATGGAGACCCCGAGTCCCGCCTTTACGGCCTGCTTTACCGCATCCGTGGAGCCGAAAATACCGTTCACTCTGAGGTTCTCAAGAGAGACTCCCTTGCCTTCCAGAAATTTTTCGGTCTCCCTTCTTGTGCCTGAGCCTTCTTCACGCAGGACCATCGGCAGCTTCACCAGCTCTTTCAACGTCATCGACCCATCCCTCACCAGAGAGGGTGAGGACACGACGATCAATTCATCTTCCACAAACGGCGTATAGTTTATCTGTTCGTGTCCGAGTTTTGCCCCCACGATTCCCAGAAGCAGTTCATGCCTGGAGATGCTCTCCACTATCCCCCTGGAGTCGGATATGAGAATCTGAAAGGAAATGGAAGGATATTTTCTCTGGAATTCCGTCATGACGGGGGGCATCAGATACACGCCCGGTATGGTGCTTGCGCCGATGATAAGTTTGCCCGTCAGCTCTTTTTTAAGCTGTCCAAGGGCGTCTTTGATCGCATCGGCCTTTTCAATGATATCTACCGAGTGACCATATAAGACCTCTGCTTCTTTCGTGGGAATAATCGTCCTGCCCAACCTGTCAAACAGCTTGCACTCGAACTCCTCTTCCAGTGCCTTGATATGGTTGCTTATCGTCGGCTGTGTAAGGTAAAGCTCTTCAGACGCTTTCGAAAAGCCCTTGTTCTTGTAGACCGATACAAACACTCTGAGCTGATGGATGTCCATTCCTAAGCATTTTAGCATAATTGCCGTCCCCAATCCCATAATTATGCATTGAATTATGCTTTTCGGATGCAACAGCCTGACGGGCAGGTCACGTCCCTGTACGGCAAGAGATATCGGTCTGGAGTCGTTTGTCGCATGCCTGGCATCGGATCCGTTGAGATGCAAATTCTCAATCCATTTTGGCGGGATCTTTTTCTGTCAATGTATGTAAGAAATTGAGAAAATAGAAACTCTAGCTTACCCGGGTCTTCACTTCGAATTTCGGCGGGTTCATAATAGCCTTCTTGACTGCACACCCATCTGCAACCTTTATGAGGGTCTTGCGATATTTCTCCGGGAAAGAGGGGGGAACGGTAATTTCTATCACGATCTTCTCGATAAATTTTTTTCCGGTCTCTTTTTCCCCGTACTCAAGGCGCTGGACAAGCGAGATGCCTTCAATGGGGATCTTTCGCTCCTCACAAAAGCTGAGAACGTAAATACCCGCACACGTCCCGATAGATGCAAGGAAATAATCAAAAGGAGCCGGTGCTGATGCGTCTCCGCCATATTTTGCCGGCTGGTCCGTGCGAATTACATAGCCGTTCATCTCTGCGTCGACTTTCTTGCGGCCCGGAAACGTTATCTTAATCTCCATATCAGTCTTCTTTCCCTTTCGTCTTTTTCAACAAATCCACCGCCCGTCTCTTCGCCTCACCGTATCCTCTTTCTCTAAGTATCCCCAGCATCTCCTCCGAAGCCAGAGACTTCAGAAACTCAGTCCTTTTTCTCTTATCACCGATCCCCTTCAGAGCCCCGGCACGAATGCTCCTCAAAGATTTCAGATATCCGGAAAAATCGGACGGGTACAACTTTTTGAGTTCTTTACGGATCGACCTCGAAAGGGCGGGGCTTATACCACCGGTCGATATCGCGATCGTCATGTCCCCCCGTTTCATAACCGATGGGACAATGAAGTTGCATAAACGCGGGGTATCCACAATATTCACAAGGCAGGGCGCGTCACGAGAGATCATTCCGTTGACCGCAGACGAGTCAGTTGCAGCGATAACCAGGAACACTCCCCTCAGATCCCCCTTCCGATATTTCCGGCGGATATGCTTTATTCTGCCTCTCTTTTTCTCTATCTCAATCTTTCGGGTGATCTCAGGGCTTATCACCGTCAGATCCGCACCTGCCCTGAGAAGCGCGAGCATTTTCCTCTCCGCAACCTCCCCGCCGCCGACAACAACAACTTTCCTGTTCTTAAGATTCAGGAATACCGGATAGTAAACGCCGGGTAAGACAGGATTCAGAGATTCAGGCATTATTTCGGCTTAAGGGCGGCAAGTTCTTTCTTCGCAGTGGTAACTATCTTATTGTTCGGATACTTCTCGATAAGGCGGGTAAAATACTCTTTAGCCTTTTCTTTCTCGCCGATCTTCCTATAGGACATTCCGGTATAGAAAAGAACATCCGCCTCTCCTTTATAGTCCGGATATTTTTTCAGTAATAGGACAAATCTTCCTATCGCGGCATTATAGGAACCCTTCTTATAATAAAATGCCCCCACGAGCTGTTCGTACTCGGCAATTGTGTCCCTGCACTTCTCGATCTTCAGATCAACCGCATCTCTGTAAGGGTTCCGGGGAAACAGCTTCTTGAGCTTTTCGAACTCCGCGAGCGCCTTTGCCGCACCGCTGTAACCTCTCTCAGGTCCTTCTATCTGGTTGAAGTAAACCATGGCGATCTGATATTGGGCATAGGAAGCATACTCGTTGTCCGGATATGCCTCCATAAACTTTTGATACTCCGCGACCGCAAGTTCAGGTTCACCTTCTTTCACATAGGAATCCGCGATCTTTAACTGGGCGAGCGGGGCAAACTTCTTGGACATGTCCCTGTTTTTGACCTCGAGAAAACCTGCCCTTGCCTGATCATAATCGTTCTTCTCCAGCTGCGTGTTCGCCTTTGCGAACGCCTTCTCAGGATCAAATCTTTCCGCAGGCCGGATCGCGGTTTTCCCGGAACAGGAGACGATGAAAAGGACCAATAAAACGGAGATTACGTGATACGATTTCCCTGTTTTCATTAATTTTTATTATAACATGCCGGTCGAACATTAATCTCCGCATGGAGCACCAGTCTTCATACTGTGTCTCACGCACCGTGTTCTCGCGCATGAGATATTCGATCCTTCACTTCAGATCGGAAGTACAATGCGCACACCTCACAGCCTTGACCGGAATTACGGAGAAACAATAGGGACATTCTTTCGTAACCGGCGAGGGGGGCGGAACTTCCTCTTTCCTCCTTAGTCTGTTAATACTGCGAATGACAACGAATACCGAAAAGGCGATGATGAAAAAGCTGATGACGGTATTGATGAACACACCTATGTTAACCGTAACCGCACCTGCCGCCTTTGCAGCGGCGAGGGAAGCATAAGGTCCCGCAACTTTGCCTTCCTTAAGGACAATAAACAGACTCGAAAAATCGACATTCCCCAAAAGCAGTCCGACAGGCGGCATAATGATGTCAGAGACAAACGAACTTACAATAGTGCCGAAAGCGGCGCCTATTACGATACCAACAGCCATATCGACCACATTTCCCCGCATGGCAAATTCCCTGAATTCTTTCAACATTTCGGGCCTCCTTTTGTTTGATATGGAATACGTATAGCACATGGTCGGCCGCTTGTCAAACTGCGTTCAGAAACCTTTCCGGAGTATCGGGACGTTAACTACGTCACCCCGCCAAGGGAAATCAGGATCGTATAAAGGCCCGCAATCCCTTGCCAAATAAACATTTGAGATGGTATCCTTAAGCTGTGAATCTAGCCTCTTTTCAAAAACCGAGCAGGTACATAAATAGAGAAATCAACGCTGCTCACAAGGAAGCGCCTCTGAAAGTAGCGCTTGCGTTCCCCGACGTTTACGAGATAGGTATGTCCCATCTCGGTCTGAAAATCCTTTACAAAGTAATAAATGATCTGCCCTTTGCGTCAGCAGAGAGGATATTTTCTCCATGGATTGACCTTGAAGCTGAGATGAAGGCAAAGGGGATCGTCCTTTCTTCCCTGGAATCCAACCGTCCGCTGAGGGATTTCGACGTTGTCGGATTCAGCCTTCAGTACGAACTTTCCTACACGACTGTTCTCAATATGCTTGATCTTGGCGGTATCCCTGTAAGAGCTGAAGAACGTGAGAGTTTGCCTCTTGTCATTGCCGGTGGACCGTGTACGGTAAATCCGTTCCCCATGTCTCCGTTCATTGACGCATTCCTCATCGGCGACGGTGAAGAAGCGATAACAGAAATTCTGGGGATATTTTATGAATGGAAAACCGCCGGGGACGGCAAAAGGATATCACTTCTCCGGGCGCTCTCTTATATAGAAGGGGTTTATGTGCCGTTCACGCATGGCTCGGGTTTTAGAGGTCGGTCCGGAAATGAGCTTTCACCCACAGTAAGAAGGCGTATTGTCAGGACCCTTGATGACGCGCCTTTTCCCGATCATCCGGTTGTGCCGTATGCTTCAATCATACACGACAGGGTGAACATCGAAGTTTCGAGGGGCTGTTCAATGGGGTGCAGGTTCTGTCAGGCCGGCATGATATACAGGCCCGTCCGCGAGAGAAGCCCTGAAAAGGTATTGGAACTCACGGAAGAATCCCTGAAGAACACAGGCTATGAAGAAGCTTCGTTTACTTCCCTGAGTGCAGGAGACTACAGCTGCCTCCTGCAGGTCGTGAAGGAATTCAACAGAAGGTTTTCAAAGGACAGGGTCGCTCTTTCCCTTCCGTCTCTCAGGGTAGCATCTATAAATCGTGATCTGCTGAAAGAAATACGTACTGTCCGGAAGACCGGCTTTACCATAGCACCCGAGGCAGGTACCGATAGGCTCAGAAAGGTTATTAACAAAGACTTCACCGGCGCAGACTACGAGCGGGCACTCACCACATTATTCGAAGAAGGCTGGCTTAACCTCAAGCTCTACTTCATGGTAGGACTACCCACGGAGACAGATGAAGACATTGAGGCAATCCCTCAAATGGCGCTTCAGGCCCTCAAAACCGCAAGGCGGTTTATGAAAAGGTTTGTCAATATAACCGTGGGCGTCTCCCCGTTTGTTCCCAAGTCCCACACGCCGTTTCAGTGGTATGGTCAAAGCCCTTCCGATGAGCTTGAAAGAAAAAAGAGATATATAAGAAATATCCTCACAAGAAAAGGCATGAACGTGAAGGGGCACGACGTTGAAATGAGCCTTCTAGAGGCTGCCTTCTGCAGGGGTGATGAAAGACTCTCTCTGTTGATCGAAAAGGCATGGTCCCTGGGGTGCAGGCTTGACGGATGGTCGGAAGTATTTGATTTCGGAAAATGGAAAACTGCGATGGACCTCACAGGGATAGACGCAGTAAGCTTTGCAACCAGGACCTTTATTTTTTCGGATATTTTGCCATGGGAGAAAATAGATATAGGCGTAACAAAGGAGTTCCTGTGGAGTGAATACCTGAAAGCCTTGTCAGGAGATATTACGGCTGATTGCAGAAGAATATGCCATCAATGCGGAGTTGGATGTCACAAAGAAATGATAAAAGGGGTAGACGAAGAGGGAAAAAGAAATATTCCCGCCGGAGAAATAAGAGTGGCGCCGGGCGGTCTTGACGCCGTTTCCCCGGTTGCTTCTCTGCATTCCGTCTCACGCTTCAGACCGGTCAGAATAAGGGCTGAATTTTCCAAGACCGGCAGAATGAAATATCTTTCTCACCTCGAGCTTGTTATAATGTTGCAGAGGGCGATGAGGAGAGCGGGCTTTCCTCTGGAGTATTCAAAAGGATTTCACCCGTTTCCGAAGATATCTTTTGGTCCGCCACTGGGGGTGGGGATTTCAGGGCTGAGCGAATACTTTGATATGGAAATAACTCCGCCCTTTGATCTGGAGGTGAACAGAGGGAAGCTGAACGACATGTTGCCGGAAGGAGTCCATGTGAAGGACATGACGGGTCTGCCGGCAGGAGTTGAATCTCTCAACAGTTTCGTCACCAGATACGAATATGAAGTAAGAGGTGCGGATATCTCCCGCGTCAATACGTTCTTATCGGAAAGAGAGATAAGTATTGAAAGGGAGAAGGGCAGTATTAATATCAGGAATATGGTTGAGGACGCACGAATCACAGATGAGAATAATGTGAAATTGATGCTGGTCGATCAGGGCGATGCAAAGGTCAGGCTGGGCGAACTTCTTCCCGTGATATTCGGTGTCCCACTGGAAAGCCTTGATATTACCAGGGCAGCTCTTTACGGATGGAATGGAGGATGGGTGAAACCTGTTGAGCGGAGTTTTCAATGGACAGTGAAATCGTAGTCAACGTAACGAGGGATGAAATCAGGGTCGCCCTTCTTGAGGGGGGCCAGGTCGTCGAATTCTATGTCGAGAGGAAGCGGGAGGCAAGTCTCGTAGGGAACATTTACAAAGGCAAGGTTGTAAAGATCCTTCCCGGCATGCAATCGGCTTTTGTCGATATAGGGCTCGAAAAGGCCGCTTTCCTCTATGTAACCGACATCCACGCCGGGCTGGAAGAATTCGCACCTTTCCTTGAAGAAGAAGAGGAGGAGGAGGAGGGCGACTCTATTGAACTTGTTTCGAAGAAAGGAAGGCCCGACCTCACCATCGAAGATCTCATCCAGGAAGGACAGGAGATCCTCGTTCAGGCGTCAAAGGACCCTATCGGCAGCAAAGGTGCAAGGGTCACTTCCTACGTAACAATACCCGGCAGATATCTTGTACTCATGCCGAATGTTGAGCATGTCGGCATATCAAGGAGGATATCCGATGAAGATGAGAGAACAAGACTGAGGAACATTGTCGATAATATCAAACCAAAAGGATACGGGTTGATTATAAGGACGGCGAGCGAGGGTTCGGGTGAAGAAGACCTCGTAAAAGACCTCGAATTTCTCCTTATCCTCTGGGAAAATGTCCAGAAAAAAAAGGACAGGGTGTCGGCCCCGACATTGCTCTACAGCGACCTTGACCTTGTCTTCAGAAGCGTACGGGACCTCATGATACAGGACGTCAAGAGGCTTGTTGTGGATTCGGCGGACGAATATGAACGGATCAGGGATTTCGTCAGGACATACTTCGAGAAGTTGCTCGGAAAGATAGAACTGTATGAGGGAACAGAGCCGATTTATGATGCCTTCGGCATCGAACTGGACATTTCAAGGGCCCTCGGGAGAAAGGTATGGCTGAAATCCGGCGGATACATTGTTATTGACCAGACCGAGGCGATGACGGTCATTGACGTAAATACAGGCAAGTTTGTCGGGAAAGAAGAGCTTGAAGACACGATTCTCAAGACCAACCTTGAGGCGGTGAAGGAGATTGCGTACCAGATAAGGCTGAGGAACCTCGGAGGAATCATAATAGTAGATTTCATAGACATGGAAAAGTTTGAGAACAGGGACAGGGTGTTCAATGCCTTTGTTGAGGCGATGAAAAAAGACAGGGCAAAGAATACAATTTCCCATATCTCGGAGCTCGGGCTCATACAGATGACAAGGAAGCGGGTCAGGGAGAGCCTCGGCAGAACACTCTGTGAGACATGCCCTTACTGTGAAGGCAAAGGCTTTGTCAAGTCATCCAAGACACTCTGTTACGAAATATTCAGAAAGGTTGCGAGACTGGCAAAACACGGGGGAGACAGGATTATTGTGACCGCCCATCCTTCCGTCGCCGACCTTCTCTCCGATGAGGAGCGTGGGGGGATTGAAGATATAGAAAACAGACACAATGTCAAGATAACCATCAGGGAAAACCGCAACCTGCACCAGGAAAATTATGAAGTGACGGTTTTATGACAAGTGCCGTGAAGATTTTCAAGAAATGAGTTAAATCGTCAATCTGAAATTGCATTTGACCAAAAGCATGCCCGCATGAGAAAGACTGAAGTGCATTTTTGGGGTTAAGCCCTCTATCCCCATTGAAACGCGGACCGAAGCAATAGAAGTGGAAAACGTCAAGTTCACAAGGCTTCTGAAATCACTCAAGGAAATGGAAAGCGCCCTGCTCGCATATTCCGGAGGAGTGGACAGCACGTTTCTTCTCAAGGCGATACAGATGTCAGGCATAAAGTCACTCGCCGTCACTGCGGTGTCCGAAATAATTCCTCATAGTGATGTCCTGATATCGGTGCGGACGGCAGGAGAACTCGGGATGGAACACAGGGTTTTGAGAACAGAACCGCTTTCCGGAGAGGATTTTGTCAGTAATACGCCTGAAAGATGCTTTTTCTGCAAGGACGACCTCTTCAGTAAACTCAAGGCCATTGCTTCAGAGGAAGGATACAGTTTTTTGCTCGACGGAAATAATATTGACGATGCTTCCGAACACAGACCGGGCAGAAAGGCGGCAATAAAAAACGATGTCAGAAGTCCTTTGACTGAAGCCGGTTTCTCAAAGAAAGAGATAAGAGAAGAATCGAGACAACTCGGGCTTCTCACGTGGGACAGACCTTCTTCACCCTGTCTTGCCACGAGAATCCCTTACGGACAGCGAATAACAAGGGAATCTCTCAAAAGGGTGGAAAGATCGGAAGATTTTCTCAGGTCTCTCGGATTTCGTGAAATAAGAGTCAGGAATCACCGCGATATCGCAAGGATCGAAGTCGGAGCGGAAGAGATTGATCTCATGCTCAACCCTGAAAAGAGAGAGATTATTTCCGATACACTAAAATCCTTTGGTTATAAATTCGTATCTCTCGACCTCGAAGGGTACAGGAGCGGCAGTATGGACGAGATTCCGGACGGCAGCCACGATTTATGCAGCAGAACCGATACCTGACCGAACTTTCAAAATGTGTCCGTTGCGGCAGCTGCAAGGCCATCTGTCCGACTTACGACCAGAACCCGGCCGAGGCAATGGGCACAAGGGGAAGGCTTGCACTCTTACTGGCTCTCTCTTCAGGACAGATCAGACCGTCTTCGACTTTGAATGACCGCATCTTCAGCTGCACGCTATGCGGAGCATGTACCGGTCTGTGTCCCCTCGCAGTCGATGTCGGAGAGGTCATCCTCCACGGCAGAAGTCTTCTTCAAAAGGCCGACACGAGGAGAAGGTTCCTGCGATTCATCGTAAATTTCGCTGTAAAGCGTCCGCAGTTCTGTTTTAAGATGTTCCGCATGACTCAGCACCTTCTGTTCCCGTACATGCAGAAAAGGGGTCTCCTCCCGCTTAATCTCGAACTTCCTGAATATACCCTGAAAGACAACGTCCAGGTAATTACCGTCCCTCATAAAAGGGGAAGGGTCGCCGTTTTCACGGGGTGTACGGTCAATTTTCTGTATCCTCATCTGGGCGAATCCCTTATCAACGTACTGCATCATCTCGGTTATGAGGTAATCCTTCCCTCAGGTGAAGTCTGTTGCGGTGCTCCTTTGAGGGCCATGGGGCTCGAAAAAAAGGCTGTGGAGCTCGCGAAAAAAAATATCGGGATATTCAGCAGGCTGAATGTCGAGGCTGTATTGAGCCTCTGTCCCACGTGTACACTCGCATTAAAGGTCGAGTATCCGAAACTTGTCGGCGAAGGAATAGACAAGGCGACAGACGTGGCCAGTTTCCTTGTTGACAAGATAGACCGTCCCGATTTGCAGGGTCGCACCTCCGGTTTTGGAAGTGCCGTTTACCACGACCCGTGTCACCTGAAGTATGGTCTCGGCGTCGAGAAAGAGCCGAGGAGCGTTATGCGGAGTCTTGGCATAGATGTAGTGGAGACGCGGGGAGAAAAATGCTGCGGCTTTGCGGGTGTGTTCTGTCTCTCCCACAAGGAAATTTCGGGTAAGCTTCTCAGAAATTGCGTTGAAGACTATAAAGACGCGGATGCAGAAGCGGTTGTTACGTCATGCCCAGGCTGCGTGCTGCAGCTGTCAAAAGGTGTCAGCGATAAACCGGTGCTCCATCTGATCGAGGCTGTGGAAGAGGCGATCCTTCCCCGTGAAACGACAGATAACTAACCTTTATTATTCATAAATCCGCTGATAGAGTTTAGTCGCGTCCGAAATCCTGTAAAGCCAATCGGGCCGCCTCTTTTATATACGGGTCACGATCCGTGGATACAACTTTTTTCAAAAAAGGTATCGCATCCGCGTCCCGGATATCTCCAAGGGCGTTCACCGCGCTGAGCCTTATCGCAAACTTCTTGTCATCCAGGGCCCGAATAATAAAAGGTACTGCCGTCGCGTCGCCGATTTTTCCGAGTGACTGTATTATCGCCTCCCGGACAAGAATATCGTCGCTGCCCAAATCTCCAATCAGGGAATCCACCGCCCTTGTTCCCTTGTTGAATTTCTTTCCAAGGGCAAGTGCAGTGCTCCGTTTCATTGCAGGACATACTTCGTTCAGGAACGGGTTATTAAAAAAAGTCACCAGTCTGTCTGAAACTTCCGGATCGTCAATCTCGCCAAGCAGGCCAATGACCTTGATCTTGACTTTCCAGTTCTCAGCTTCGATAGAAAGAAAATGAAGGAGCTCGTCAACTACTCTCTTGTCCTTAATCCCGTCCAGTCCCTTTACAGCCGCCATCTGCACGCGCTCATCATGACTGTGAAGGTTTGCTATCAGCTCATCGGTAGTAGTTGCACCCGTCCTGTCTGCAGGCAGACTCATGCAGACCAGAAGAGATAAGATGATCAATATCTTCATAAGAATATTCCCCATGCCGAAATTTAATCCTCGTTCAATAATTATAACCCGAAAAAATGTTCATTAACCAAAAAAATGCATTTCAGTCTTTCTCATGCAGGCATATGTGCAACAAAAGCGCTCCAATGCAGGATTTCTGTCTCTATGCAGTCAATCCGATAGAATCAAAATATGCAGGGATGCCGCCCGCCGAGGCAGCTCATATCGCAACTGTTCCTTATTCTGTTATAATACAACCGATAAAGCACTTTCTGACTTCCACGGGTATTGAAAGGTCCTTGAAAGACAATAATTACAGTGGCCGGCAGAGAGTAAATAGTAACGTACGGAGGAACGTAATAATGCCGATTTATGAATATATATGTTGCAGATGTAATGCAGATTTCGAAAAACTTGTTTTTGGAAATCAGGAAGTCAGTTGTCCGAAGTGTAACTCCAAAGAGGTTAAGAAAAAGTTTTCGGTCTTCTGCTCCTCGGGGACTGAAAAGCCCCTTGCCGGTACTTCCGCTGCGGGGTCAGGCTGCACCTCCTGCAGTAAAACCTCCTGCAGTTCGTGCAGGTAAAAAAATCCCCTCTCTCATTTTAATTTCGAAGGGACAGGAACCGCGCCGTTTCTACTCGGGCCCCGCAAACGGATTAGACCTCTGTATCTGAGCGAGTTTCAAAGGTTTTCCTTCCAGGACAAAGATTGCTGAGCCCCTGTCTTCAGTTGTTTTGCCCCCGGCCACCCATGTACCTTTCCATGAAACGGTAAGCTTCACGGTTGAATCCTGAATCTCTACCCATGTGGGAGTAAAGGTGAGATCGGCACTCTCAAAACTTTTCAGGGCCTGGGCAATCTGTCGGTAGCCGTCCTGTGTGGAATTCCTCTCGAGGGATTCACGGTCATTCCTGAGATATGCCTTTCGCAATGTATCCGCCAGCTGAAAGGCTTCCTGCGTCAAATTTGACTCCGGCGAAACCGGCTTAACTTCCTTTTTGCCGCAGGCTGCCAGAAATAAGCCCGCGAAAAAGATGAGCATAGCGACGCAAGAGATAGTTCTGTTCCTTAATAAGTCAAAACTCATCATTCTGATATTCTCTTACAGCGCACATTATATCACTTTCATTACAGAAATTGACACTCACTGCTCTCTGACCATGACACGCCCCTGCCCTTCTTCATAGAGGGGAGATCTCCTTTGCCCGTCTAACTGGGAGATGGTTGAAGGATATGCAGAAAAGTCCAGCCCACTTATTCATAACATCGAGGATACGAAGCGGAGATAGATTATTTGAGCGGGTCCTTAGGATTCGAACAATTCCGTACTCAAATAGCGCTCGCCCGTATCGGGCAGAATCACGACAATCTGTTTCCCCCTGTTTTCAGGTCTCTTCGCTATTGCAAGGGCAGCCCAGATAGCAGCACCGGAGGAAATACCGCATAGTATGCCTTCTCTCTTTGCAGCAGACCTGGCTGTTTCAAAAGCCTGTTCGTTCGTCACCGTAACAATTTCGTCGATAATCTGTGTATTAAGCACCTTGGGGATAAAGCCCGCCCCGATACCCTGAATCTTATGCGGACCCGGTTTCCCGCCTGATAGAACAGGCGAATCGGCAGGCTCAACCGCAACAGCATGAAAAGAAGGGTTACGCCCCTTTATCACTTCCGAGACTCCGGTTATTGTGCCGCCCGTTCCCACACCTGAAACCAGGATATCAATGCGTCCGCCCGTCGACCGCCAGATTTCCTCCGCGGTCGTTCTCCGATGGATTTCAGGGTTCGCCGGGTTGCTGAACTGGTCCGGCATATAGGCGTTCGGGTGCTGCGAGAGTATTTCCGTTGCCTTGTTTATGGCCCCTTTCATCCCCTCGCCTGCCGGTGTGAGAACCACTTCAGCGCCGAGATGCTTGAGGAGTCTCCTTCTTTCAATGCTCATGGTCTCCGGCATGGTAAGGATCAGACGGTATTTCTTCGTAGCACACACAAAAGCAAGGGCAATTCCGGTATTCCCGCTCGTCGGCTCCACGATTAAAGCATCCGGATCAACAAGTCCGGCCTTTTCTGCTTCGTTCAGCATAGCTGCGCCAATACGGTCTTTTACACTTCCCATGGGATTTCTTGACTCCAGTTTGCCTAGAATAGCAGCATCAAGTCCTCCTGCCATCCTGTCCAGCCTTACGAGGGGCGTATTGCCGATTGTCTGTCCTATATCACTGTAAGTTTCCGGCATGTTTGTTCCTTTCTTTCTCTTAACCCGAAAAATGCATTTCCCTCTTTCCCATGTAAGCACGTGTGAAGCAAAAGCGCTCCGGCGGCTTTGCAACCACCGTACTGCCTATTTGAAAATCAATTCAGGCTGTTTCATGAATACTTTTGTATCAGGCGGCACCGAAGCGGTGATCCATACGTTGCCTCCGATGACCGAACGGGCGCCGATAACGGCTTCACCTCCCAATATGGTTACGCCGGCATAGATTATCACATCGTCTTCGATCGTTGGATGACGTTTTTGGTCCCTCAGCTGTTCCACTGCATCTTTGGGCAGAGAAAGCGCTCCAAGTGTGACTCCCTGATAAATCCTCACGCGGTTGCCTATCTGCGTTGTCTCACCGATCACCACCCCGGTCCCGTGGTCGATGAAAAAACTCTCCCCGATGCGGGCCCCCGGATGTATATCGATGCCGGTTATGCTGTGTGCATGTTCGGACATAACGCGGGGAATCAACGGCACCTTCAACTCATAGAGCTTATGTGCTATTCTGTATACGGTAATGGCAAAAAGGCCCGGGTAACTGAATATGATTTCGTCATAACTCTTGGCTGCGGGATCACCTTCAAAGGCAGCCCGAATATCCTTTGCAAGCAGAACCCTGAGACGGACAAGCTCTTTCATGAAATTTACGGCAATCTCCTGACCCTTCTCGTCACAGTGAAAGCATGACAGGTTGTGACGTCGACATTCATGCCGCAATGCGAAAGAGACCTGTTCGGATAATGCCTCGAACAAAGAGGTTGCTTCCTGCCCGAAGTAATAAACGAGGTTGACCTTGTCTATGCGCGTACGCGAAAAATAACCGGGATAAAGGATTCGACAGGCCGTCCCGATAATCTCAACAACAGATTCTTTCGAAGGGAGAGGTTCCAGGTCCACATGGTCGACACAATTTCCGGTATCGCACGATGATACAAGCTGATCTACAATCCCCGGTATCTTTCCCCGGAACTTCCCGGGTTTTTTCGTTTCCGCCTTACACTCTTCAGGCCTGGGTCTAGGAGGCATGTATTACCTCTCCGGTTCGTTTAACCTTTTGGAATGGTTTTATAGATAACATCTCTGTTTTTTAAATTGTAGCCTATTTGATTTCATCGGACAAGACAGAAACAGCTGGAAAGCAGAAAAGAATACTTTTTTCATGACACATACCCGCCTCTCTTCACAGGGGAGAGGTCAACTCTCTCTTCCTCTGATAGAGGCCTTTAAGGATGTGCGGAAGGCATGAAAAACGATGCCTAAAATTGCGAGTATCGTTTGTGATATATCTCAAGGCCGGTTATACAGACAGTCAGCCAGAAGAATCCTCCGGCATAGCCCGCCAGCAGATCGCCGAAATAGGGAATCTGCGAATAATATATTTTGCTCATCCCGATTAATGAAACAACAAAGGCTGCCAGCAGGGCGGTAAAGACTCCAAGTCTCCATGATCGCTCAGAACGGATCACGAAGTACGTGATCATTCCGTAATATACGATCGATATCATGCCGTTGCTGCCGGGCAGGCTCCATCCGCCTGCGATCAGTAAAGCCGACCCCGGAATCTCACTTACTCCGTAAATCGCACGCCTGAAAATGAAGACAAGGATACCTGCGCCTGCGATCGCTGACGTATAGGTGATCAGGTTAACAAACTTCTTACTGAACAGGAAATAAGCCGCCATGGCGAGACTGCCGGATATGATAACTCCAGCGGACCCGAACCCGGCGAACACTGACATAAACCTGTCTACCGCCGGAGTCCTGAAATAGAGAATCTGGCTCAGTATCCATCGGTCGACAACAGCAAAGGGATCATTCGTTATGACACGTTCCGTCAATTTTCCGGATATCCATACAAACAAGACGCTGAACATGAATCCGACGAAAAGATGAATTCCCAGATAACTCTTCCGGGATAACTTTTCTTCAACAGATTCGATAAAACCCTTGTGTCGGACCATGAAGAATCTGAAAAAAGGGAGCGAAGCAGCCTTCGCGTGCCTCTCCCGCAACCATTCGGCAAGCTCGCCCTCTTTTTTCACGATCTTCCGGTATACATAAGTAAGACCTGCGGCAAAAAGGACGATGAGAAATGCAAATAATCCCGCCCTTCCTGCCCACGTGCCTACTAATTGCCAGCTTCGCCCGAAGAAGTACCCCAGAAAGGTATATGCGAGTGCCCAGCAAATTCCGCCCGCAATTTCGTAGATGAGAAATCTGCGGAACGGCATCTCCGATATGCCGGCGGTAAAAGGTACCATTTCACGGAGAACGCTCATGAACCGGCCTATGAAAACTGTCTTGCCTCCATGTTTCCGGAAATACTCTTCCGTCACTTCAATATGTTTTTCTTTGAGGAAAAGAAATCTCTTATGTCTTTCGAAATAACTCCTGCCGACCACTTTTCCTATGATATAACCTGCAGTGTCACCGAGCACCGCGCCAACCGAGATGATAAGAATGCAGCCGCCGAGTCTGAGGTAGCCTTCATAGGCGAGAAAACCGGAAAGCACTACCACTGTTTCGCCGGGAATAAGAAATCCCATAAACGCGGCCCCTTCAAGAAAGGCTGCAAGGAATATTATGAGGTAGCTCCAGTGACCGAGAAGATGGACTATCGCGAATATCCTGTCAATCATTTATAAGACACATTATAAGTTATTCAATCACCTTTTGTATGACTGAGGCGCTTTCTCTTGCCTTAAGAGGGATTGCCCGCAGCTGCCTGACGGTATCTCGTCTTTTATCTGGGCAGGATACGGAAAGACTGCCTGGCGAGACCTTCCTGTAAGCTGAACGATTTTCGAGATTCAGGATGTTGGAGACCGGAATAAGCTATCGTCTGGATATCTGGACATCCGTTGAGATAATCAATTAATCTTTATTGAAGAATGAAAAAGCTCGTGAACTTAAATCACAGGAGGATTATCGGTATCTTCCTGGCGATATTTATCGTTGTTGCGCCTTCTTCATCTTTGTTAGGGAAAGAAAAGAAAGAGGGCGATCTCATTATCAGGACCATTAATGTACACCACGGTGCAGTGGATTACCCCTTGCGGCTCCATGGTATCGCACAGGAGCTTTACCGTGATTATCCCGGTCAGATCGGACTGATCGGTATACAGGAGTTGGCAAGGGGAAGAATGACTGACTGTCTGCGCGGAAAATTTTATGATAACGGCGCCAAATGCCTCGCTGCCGAACTTACGCTTCTCTATGGTCAGAAAGCTGAAACAGGGATTCCCGAAAAAGACTGGTGGAAAAATATCCAGGAGGGTCTGGGAGTAGTAGTAGATGACAACTGGAGGATCATTGACACAAAGTCATGGAGTCTCGGAAGCAACCGCACCCTTCTGGAGGTTTTCCTGGAACATAAGACAAAAGGATACAAGTTACGTTTTTATGACACGCACTTCAGCTCAAATGTCGACGTTAAATGGTACCAAAAGCTTTGGTATGGATATAGCTCGCCGCGGGACGAGGGCGAAAAAAGACGCAGTGAACAGGCGAGCAGACTAATCAGAATTGTGATGGAAAGGGCGAAGCCCGGGGAACTCCCGCCTGTCGTAGTGGGCGACTTCAATGCCGGACGTAATTTTGTTAACGGAAGTGCCGAGGCAAGTGTAAAAAAGATGGAAGAGCATTTTTGGCGACCTCTCGACAATTTCAGTAATTCCTGTACCGGTTATACCGTGAGAGACCTCATATATATCGGCAAGAAAGAAAGTTTCCCGGATAGCAGGGGCCGGTTTCAATTAGTGAAGTGGCATCGTGTTCTAATGCACAGAAAACCTGTACTTGTAAACGGAAAGCGGCTTGACGAACTAACCGACCATAACGCGGAAGGGTTCTCATTTAATATCCTTTACTGAACGTAGCGTCCTCTTCGTCGTTTTTCACGATCATTATCATTTTACACTTTTTCTTCTTGCCTATGAAACCCGATCTTTCGTTTCGGTTTTTCAGGCGGACGCATGAGTTCACGTATAGCATCAAAGACAACCTTGGTATTTTCGCGATGGTATCGCTTTTGCGCTACCATGATATTATAGGCTCACAAGATTCCAAGATCATTCAAAAAAAGCGTTGGTAGTGCTCGGCCAAATGCACAAAAGCAAGCCTTACCCCCTTAGGTTCTTTTAAGGCTGTGCCCTGCCGATTGCATCGAGGACTTCCCATCTTTCATATGCATCGGCGATCCCCCCTTCGACTTCCCCGATTCTCGTTTTCAACTCCGGTATCCGCCGCCCCTCCCTCTGATAAAAATGCGGATCGCCGAGGGTCTCATAAAGGCTGTCGCGCTCCGATTCGAGCGATTCGATCAGAGCAGGCAGAGCTTCGAGTTCTCTGTTCTCCTTGAAAGTCAAAGTACGAGGGCGCGCCCGCTGCGGCCGCAACTTCTGCGGCTTCTGTATCTTCTTAACCTCAAGGGGTGCAGGTCTGCGCTGCCGCAGCCAATCATCATAGCCTCCCACATGTTCCTCGATTCTTCCCCCGCCTTCAAAAACTATCGTGCTCGTCACAATATTATTGAGGAACTCCCGGTCATGGCTTACAAGGAGGACAGTCCCTTCATACTCCATCAGCATCTCCTCAAGCAGTTCCAGGGTATCGGCATCAAGATCGTTTGTCGGCTCATCCATGACCAGAACGTTCGAGGGTTTCGTAAAGAGCTTTGCAAGCAGCGCCCTGTTCCGTTCGCCGCCTGAGAGGACCTTCACAGGAGCGCGTGCCCGCTCCGGGGGGAAAAGAAAATCCTGAAGATAGCCGATTATATGTCTTGTTGTTCCATTTACGGTAACAGTCTCATCGCCGTCACCAACATTATCCTTGACCGATTTTTGATCGTCCAGCTGCGCCCGATGCTGGTCGAAATATGCGACCTCAAGATGGGCACCCAAACGCACGGAGCCACTGCAGGGCTTCATCGTTCCGAGGAGGATCCGGAGGAGGGTTGTTTTACCGGAGCCGTTCGGGCCAATGATGCCGATCTTATCCCCTCGCATTATGACTGTCGAGAAGTCCCTTATAAAAGGAGTGCCCTCATAGCTATGGACGATTCCCTTTGCCTCGATTACGAGCCTGCCTGAGCGTTCGGCCTCGTTGAGCCTCATTGCAGCCGAGCCGGCCAGTTCGCGTCTTCCGAGGCGTTCGTTCCTCAACTCCCTGAGCGCCCTCACCCGGCCTTCGTTGCGAGTCCGGCGGGCCTTTATACCCTGGCGTATCCACACCTCTTCCTGCGCAAGTTTCTTATCAAAAAGGGCGTTGTGAACAACCTCAGAATCGAGTTCGGCCTGTCTCCTCGAAACATAGGTCTTGTAATCGCCCGGCCAGTCCGTTACACGACCCCGGTCGAGCTCGACTATCCGTGTCGCCAGATTACCGATGAATTTTCTGTCGTGCGTTATAAACAGCAGGGCGCCGCGAAAATCATGAAGAAATTCTTCCAGCCATCCGATCGAATCGATATCGAGATGGTTCGTAGGCTCGTCTAAAAGCAAAAGGTCCGGCTCGTTCACAAGCGCTCGGGCCAGAAGGACTCTTCTTTTGTACCCGCCCGAAAGTTCACCCGCAACGGCGTCCGGCTCGAGACGAAGGCGGGAAAGAACAGTCTCGACCCGTTGCTGAATCTGCCATCCTCCCGCCGATTCTATAAGGTGCTGTATTCGTTCGAGCTCGACGAGGAGTTGCGTAGTTTTATCCGCATGGCTCAGCCGGTTGCTCAACTCATGATATTCCGAGAGCAGACCGACTATGCCGCCGAGGCCCGCCGAGACCGACTCGAAGACCGTGCCGGACAGATCCTGCGGGACTTCCTGCTCCAGAGACGCGATTCTAACTCCCTGTTCGCGTATGACTGTACCGGAATCAGGCGACATCTCGCCCGCGATCATTCTCATGAGGGTCGATTTGCCCGCGCCGTTTCTGCCGACCAGGCATACCCGCTCACCCCGCTCGATATGCAGCGTTACCCCATCGAGCAGCTCAGGCTCGCCGAAGGCAAGACTCACATCTTGTAAACTGACCAATGCCAATTTTCACCTCGAACAAAACTTATAGAAAATCCTGTCTTCTCTTTCCATGGCTTCGATCAAGGCGGACAGGGGAGATTCTCCATGGAGAACCCGGCCATCAGGGAGGTGAATCAGAACGCCCCTGTCTGCTTGGAGGCCACTCTATTTAACGATGATTGTGCGACCTTCGAATTCGACTATCTGGTCCTGGCGTATCTTGCAGCGTTTTCGCAATTCCACGTTCCCTTCGACCTTGACGCGGCCTTCCGCTATCATCGCTTTTGCCATACCCCCGCTGGCGCAGAGACCTGTGACTTTCAGCAGGTGATTCAACTCGATAAACTCATGACCTTCTAATTTGAACTCTTCCATCGCCCTATTTTAGTGATAAAAATGGTCTTTCATTTGGAATTATGTTCCGGCATAACTTCATTTTAGCACAGGAGCGCTTTTTGAATTCATTGTCTTTCCTACCATGACAGGACTTTCGGCTGGATTTTGGAGAAAATAGGTCAGCGCCTGATAGCGTCTATAGCTTTTTATTGCGCCGGTTCAATCACGAGGTCAAGGGCCGCGATTTTTTCTTTCCTCGTCAGCCTCTTGAGATCGTACTCAAGCCTTCTCGCTTCTCCGGCATCTTTGCAGGATATTGTCTTTACCAGTTCAAACGGCCTCCGGGACCTCACGTATTTGCTGCCCTTTCCCCGCTCATGCTGCTTCAGCCTCTGCGCGAGATCATTGGTAATTCCAGTGTAGAGAGAACCGTTCCGGCAGGTCAGCACATAGACGCACCATTCTCCACCCCTTATTGTATCCCCGGCATCCGGACGGTTTTCTCTCAACTCTTTCATCCAGAGCTTTAAGGCTCTTCTTGCTTCCCGGTCCACGATCGAAAAGATGCGGTGAGCGGTATCCCGGGCCCGGGTCCTGGAATGACCGTCCACTTGTATTACCTTAAAAACAAGTTCGTCGTGTAATGCATAGAATCTCCGATACAGAGGGGCGTTTCTCAGCGGGAGATTCGTCGTCCGGGAAAGGAAGTCTCTGCCCAAGAGCCCGGATTTTCTCTTCAGAAGACCCGAAACGCACTGGGAATCGGTATAGAGATTCAGTCTCCCCTTTGATCGTTTTCGATGTTCCCCGAGGGCCCACAAGACTGTCTCGAGTTCGAGCTTTGTCGATGACGTAGTTTCAAATCTCCGCAAGGTTATCCCGCCGGAGATTTCGCCTTTTTCGATTCCCGGAAAAGGGACGTCGGGAAAGGGAGCAGGGAGGACAAGATAGGCCCCGACGCCGAGCTTGAGTACGGGGTTGACACTCACATCGGTGAAGAGAGCGAAGTTCTTCATGAGCCGGTCTGCATGGAATCAAAGTTCGCCTTGAAGGCGGCAAGGTAGGACGTGTAAAGAAGATTTTTTGATGACAATCTGTTCATCGTAGAAGACCAAGAACAACCCTACTATAGGACGCAGTGTCTGAATCCGGCAGCATATTCAGTTCGAGAAGAAATACTCGTTCTTCAGAAGATCCAGTGACACCGAGCCGTATTTTCAAAAAAAGCATTTTCTTTCTTATAAGGATTTCATGTAAAATGCCCACTATATAAATACTTTAACTAAAGTTATTCTAATACAAAAAAACCTCAAAGAAAATATTTGGTAATAATTTAGTGAGGTCGAAAAGAAAGAATAACCGGGAAATGACAGAAGAAAGGGGTGGTCTTGCTCTTCTCAGTTCAGTAGAAAGGTTTTAGGTTGTAGGACGTAGAGTACAGACGCAAAAGTCTCAAGCTGTATGTCTCAAGATGTTCAGACCGCTGAGAAAATTGTATCCTGTGTGCCCGGATCGGACCTACTGTGAAAGGGATGAACATTACCAGCTGCTTGCTGAAATCTTTTTCAAAGGAGGATGGTGTATGGCGAAGAGAATGAATTCACGGCTCCAGATCTTCACAATCATTTTAGGTCTTGGTATTTTCCTTTTGTGTGGCGGCCTTGTGCCTGCGTGGAGTGAAGCAACGGTCGCCTTTAACGCGGACAGAACTGAGGAGTTTTCATCACCCCCCACTCCCTGGGCCGCAGATTATATCCGCAAAAGACCCTACTTGATTTACAGCGGCAAGAACACAAAAATGACAGTCCTCTGGCAGACCTATCAGACCCCTTCTAAAGCGACCATAGAATGGGGGACTACCAAGAGCTACGGCAAAGGGCCGATCATAGTTCACGAGAACGGTAGTTCGACGGACCAACATCAATTCTCTTATACAATTCCAAACCTCCTTCCGGGCACAAAATATTATTACAGGGTCACGAACGACACTTACTCCTATGCCGGCTCTTTTATCACCTCTCCTCCTCCCGGCCAGACGACAGTGTCCTTTTATGGATATGGAGACACCAGGGCCGAATACCTCGACACCCCGGATGACCACAACAGCGTTCTGCACGCGCTCCTCGATGATATGGAAAAGGACCCGGATAAGCGTCAGACCCTTCTGGTGCATCTTGGAGACTATGTCTACAACGGATTAAACGAATTCTTGTGGGACAGGCAGCAATTTAATCTGGACCCCGCTTACGATCACATGTACAAAACCTTTTCAGAGCTTCCATTCATGGGTGTTTTGGGAAATCACGAAGGGTACGATGCGCATGCCGGGATAGACCACCTATGCATAATGAACTATCAGAACATAGGTGAGCTTTTCCGGAAATACTACCCGTATCAGTATCCCCACAGGAACCGCTTCTACTATTCTTTTGATTACGGGCCTATTCATTTTGTGATAATAGACACTTGGTCATATCCGGGGTCGGAACAACTGACAAGTCCTGAGGATGATGATTCTGTGGGAGAACAGACAATCGATGATATCCAGGCAAAGTGGCTGAGGCAGGATCTCGCGGCCTCCCGTAAACCATGGAAGATCGCGATGCTCCACACACCCATATGGGATTGCTTGCAGGGTAACGAGACCATGCAGGCTCAGCTCACCCCTATCCTGAAAGCTGGCGGGGTGCACTTGGTCCTTCAGGGTCACCACCATCACTACAGCCACGCTGAGACTGACGGGAAATACGCGGGCATGACCTATCTCACCCTGGGCGGCGGCGGCGCAAAACTTACCCCTGAGGCGCCGTGCGTTCAGGAAGAAAACAAGAAGTGGCCTCCATTCGCTGTGTTTAAGAAATTCCATTTCGCGAGATTCGATATTTCCGGGAATACTATGACCGTTACAGTGATAGACAAGGATGGAGCAATAATAGAAACATTCCAGATAACCAGATAACGAACCTCAAGAGTGAATTTAGTCTTCTTTGAAAAAATTTCATCTCTTGTGACAAAATTTTCTTTTTTTCTGAAAACCCAGATACAACCCTACATCAGATGTCAACATTTCTCGCCTCAAGGGCATGGGTGGTGATGAATTCCTTTCTGGGCTCAACATGGTCTCCCATAAGTACGGTAAATATGTCGTCTGCTTCGACCGAGTCCTGGACCGCAACATGAAGGAGTGTTCTCTTTTCAGGGTCCATGGTCGTTTCCCAGAGCTGCTGCGGGTTCATCTCTCCAAGTCCCTTGTAACGCTGTATGTTGAGCCCTTTCTTGGCTGTTGAAAGGACAAACTCCAGAAGCTCCTTGCTGTTTCCTGTCTCCCTTATTCCGTCCTTTGTCCGGACCTTGAAAGGCGGTTCTCCGAGATCTCTCATGATACCGAAAAAATTTTCGAGCTCTCTGAACTCCGGAGAGGTGATGAAATTTGTATCAAGGCTGAGTTTGTAGTTCCGTCTCCTGATCTCGACTCCGTAGGTCTGATGCTCTTCGTCGAGGTGGATCTCGCCTATCTGCATGTTCAGGTCTTTTTCCCTTATACTCTGCAGGATTTTTTCGACCTCCTTTCTGTCTTTCAGCGTCTCCTTGTTCACCCCTGACGAGAGGATAACCTGCAGGAGGTAAGGGTCCCTTCTCCTCCTTTCGAACCACTCCATCAGACGTTCGAATCTGTAGAGTCTTTTGAGATGCGGGATCAGGGACTTATTCCTGACAAACTGTCCCTTGATGGAGATTTCGAGTTCGTCCGAAGCAAGTTCAAAGAGCATGTTCAGCATCTCCGCCTCATTCTGTATATACTTCTCGGTCCTGCCCTTCTTCACCTTAAAAAGCGGCGGCTGCGCTATAAAGAGATACCCCTTTTCTATGACCTCGGGCATCTGCCTGTAGAAAAAGGTGAGGAGCAAAGTCCTTATGTGTGCGCCATCCACGTCGGCATCTGTCATCAGTACTATCTTGTGATATCTTATTCTCGATATATCGAAGTCTTCCGGCCCTATGCCTGTACCGAGAGCGGTGATGAGTATCTTTATCTCTTCCGAACCGAGCATCTTGTCGAACCTTGCCTTTTCGACATTCAATATCTTTCCCCTGAGAGGCAATATCGCCTGAACGCGTCTGTCGCGGCCCTGTTTTGCGGAACCGCCCGCGGAATCGCCCTCCACGATAAACAGTTCGCTCAGTGCAGGGTCTTTTTCCGAACAGTCGGCAAGCTTCCCCGGCAGGCCTGTATCCTCAAGTGCCCCTTTCCTCCTTGTGAGTTCCCTTGCCTTCCGTGCAGCCTCTCTCGCCCGTGCCGCCTGGAGTGATTTCTCGATGATCTTTCTTGCCACGGCCGGATTTTCTTCGAAATACGTTCCCAGCGTGTCGTTTACGATAGATTCCACAATGCCCTTTATTTCGCTGTTGCCGAGCTTCATCTTTGTCTGCCCCTCAAACTGGGGGTTCATCAGTTTCACATTTATAACGGCTACGAGTCCCTCCCTTATGTCATCTCCCGAGAGCGTCTCTTTGCTGTCCTTCAGGAGTCCCGAGGCGGTCGCATAGCTGTTTACCGTCCTCGTAAGGGCCGACTTGAAGCCGATGAGATGGGTGCCGCCTTCCCTCGTATTTATGTTATTTGCAAAAGTGTACATAGTTTCCGAATAACCGTCATTGTACTGGAGAGCTATCTCGACAATAATATCTTCCTTTTCGCCCGTTATATAAACAGGCTTGGGATGAATAGGCGTCTTGTTCTTGTTGAGGTGTTCGACAAAAGAGATGATACCTCCGCTGTAATGGAAGACCTGTTCCTTTTCCGTCCTCTCATCCGACAAGCTTATCCTGAGTCCCTTGTTGAGAAATGCAAGCTCCCGCAGTCTCTGGGAGAGAATATCCCAGCTGAAATCCAGGATTTCGAATATTTCCGAGTCAGGCTTAAAGGTGATCTTCGTGCCCCTCCCTTTTGTCTTCCCGACTACCGCCAGGGCCGCTGTCGGGACGCCCCTTTCATAATGCTGCTGATAGACGCCTCCGTTTTGTTTAATCTCCACATCGAGCCATTCTGAAAGGGCATTTACGACCGATACCCCGACCCCGTGCAATCCTCCCGATATCCTGTAAGCCTTTGATTCAAATTTGCCTCCCGCGTGCAGCTCCGTAAGGACGACCTCTGCTGCCGAGCGTCCTTCATCACGGTGGATCTCCGTTGGTATGCCCCTTCCGTCATCTATCACGGTGCAGCTTCCGTCAAGGTGGATAGTCACCTCGATATTCTTGCAGTAGCCGGCGAGACTTTCATCCACGCTGTTATCAACAACCTCGTACACAAGGTGGTGGAGACCTTCCAGCCCTGTAGATCCAATATACATCGCGGGCCTTTTTTTCACTGCGTCAAGGCCCTTGAGTACCTTTATATCCTCAGCGGTATACGACTCTTTTTCGTTCAGCTCTTCGTTCATCTCTTCGTCCATTTCTCCCCTTTGAATCAATCACCCGCAATAAACTGCCACGGTTTTGAATCCCGAAGCAGAGCTTCCAGGGATTTCTTTGAACGTATAATTATACCATTTCATAGGCAGGATTGACTTGAGGCATGCCGGCCGGATTCAAAATAATTCGGTGCGCTTTTCAGTAAGGAAGTTCAGGCTTTACCCTGCGGCTCTTCCTGTTTCCCGTGTTTTTTGCTATGCGCCGTTCGCTATATCCTCATAGGCATAACCACGCACTTATAATCGTCGTTTCCGTCCTCTTTCACAAGAACGGGGCTTAACGGGTCCTGAAGCTCAAGGACAACCTTCTCCGATGATATTGCCGCGATTACATCCAGCATGTACCGCGCATTAAACCCGAGAGAGAGTTTATCGTCCTTGTATTCCACCGGTACCTCTTCTTTTGCCTCACCGAGGTCGGGGCTCGAAGACGACACAGTAAGCTTCTGGTCTTCAAGGTCGAACCTCACGGCGCTTGCCCTCTCCCTGGACATGACGGAAACCCTCCGCAGCACCTTTGAAAAGACGTCTTTGCCTATCGACATCTTCTTTTCATTCGACTGGGGGATCACGTTCTCATAGTTCGGGTACGACCCGTCGATGAGTCTCGTCAGAAACTGTATGTTGCCCACGCTGAAAAGCAGGTGTTTTTCCCCGACAGACATCCTGATCTGCCCTGTCTCCCCTTCTTCGGCGGTGCCGGCGGGAAGGAACCGTCTCAGTTCGGAGACCGCCTTCCGGGGGACTATTAATTTCTTTTCTTCCTTCACTCCGCTGTTTATTTTCCTCACTATTAATGCAAGCCTGTGCCCGTCTGTCCCGACCACGGTAAGTGAATTGCTCTCCGGCTTCGCATGAAAGAGCAGCCCGTTCAGTGTATACCGGGTATCGCTTTCGCCGGCGGAATAGATGGTCTTTTCTATCATCTCCAGCAGCATGGGAGCGTCAACGGTTATTTCTTCCACATCGGCGCCGCCCAGGGCAGACGGCCATGCGGGAAAGTCACTTGCGGGCAGACACGCCAGTCTGAAATCGCTCGCGCCGGACCTCACCTTAAGCCATTGTTCATCGACTGTCTCCAACGATAAATCCCCTTCCATTTCTCTCACTATCTCGAAAAACTTTCTTGCGGGGATACAGATCTTGCCTTCCTTTTCGACGGTTGCTTCGATAGGTTCTTTCAGCGCCGTTTCGATATCAGTCGCGATGATGGAAGAACCTTTCTTCCCCACGTTAAGGAGAAAATGGCTCAGTATCGGCATCGTGTTCTTTTTCTCTATGATGTTCTGGATATTTGCAAGCTTCTCCTGCATCTCATTCCTTGATACGGTCAGTTTCATAATCCCTCCTCCCTCGGTCGTCCGCAGCCAGTCACTTAAATTTCCCTCACACCTTTATCTTCCGTAAAAGGCTTTCGATCATCCTGTTAAACACCTCGTCCTTCGCCTTTCTCTCTTCAACCTGCTTGCAGGCGTATATAACCGTAGCATGGTCTTTCCCGCCGAAGTTCTTCCCTATGTCGCTCAGAGAAAGACTGGTCAGTTGTTTGCTCAGATACATGGCGACCTGCCGGGGTAAGGCAACCTCCTTTGTCCTCTTCTTTGCCTTCATATCGGACAATTTAAGGGCAAAATGCTCACATACTATTCTCTGAATATGGTCGGTGGTTACCGGTTTTTCATCCTCCTCGATGAGGTCCTGCAAGATGTTCTTTGCCATCTCCACATTTACGGGCCTTCCTGTCAGAGATGCCTGGGCGCCCAACCGGATGAGACAGCCTTCCAGTTCACGAACATTAGATTTTACTTTTGATGCAAGATAATAAGCAACCTCCTCCGGGACGGGTATCTTTTCGAGCGCCGCTTTCCTCTGGAGTATCGCAACTTTTGTCTCGAGTTCCGGCGGTTGAATATCAGCAATGAGCCCCATACTGAACCTCGACCTGAGTCTGTCCGTGACCGCGCCTATTTCCTTCGGCGGCCTGTCGCTCGAAATCACTATCTGTTTCTGTTTCTCATATATGGCATTAAAGGTATGAAAGAATTCTTCCTGCGTCTGTGTCTTGTTGGCTATGAAATGAATATCATCCAGGAGCAGCAGGTCGACGTTCCTGTATTTCTCCTTCAGTTCTCCCATTTTCTCATGCCTGATCGCCGAGACCACCTCGTTCGTAAACTGCTCGGCGGATACAAAGATGATCGACACATCCATACTCTTGTCTATCACGGCATTTCCAATGGCTGTGATCAGGTGTGTCTTGCCAAGTCCCACTCCTCCGTAAATAAAGAGAGGGTTGTATACCCTTCCCGAAGCCTCGGCGACAGCTTTTGCCGCTGCCTGTGCAAACTGGTTGCTCGGACCGGTAACGAAATTTTCGAAGGTATATCTCGGGTTAAGATAAATACCCCTGCTCGCGAGCTTCTGTTTCCGGCTCTCCAGCCTCATATCCATCTTCTTCACCGCCGGGTCCACCTTCGCAGCTATCCGGTAGCGCACGGTGACGGGATAACCCAAAATGCCCCTCAGGGAGTCGGCTATGATGTCGGGGTAGTTGTCCTCTATCCAGTCTTTGAAGAACCTGTTCGGGATATCCACCGTAATCTGTTGTTCCTTGACTTGAGAGAGTTTGATCGGTCTGAAC
The DNA here is from genome assembly GCA_963727725.1 of Thermodesulfovibrionales bacterium. Classification (GTDB taxonomy): domain Bacteria; phylum Nitrospirota; class Thermodesulfovibrionia; order Thermodesulfovibrionales; family SM23-35; genus CAVSHJ01. The sequence continues at coordinate 8,379 of CAVSHJ010000006.1, read as the reverse complement.
CAGAGATCTATAATATTGTCTCCCACCCGCTCTTCAATTCCGGAAAGACTGTTATTCCAAAGCTCTTCTAAGGTCATAGGCGTCCCAATCTATCAACATTTTACTAACATATGTTAATAACTTTTAAGGAAGGTGTAACATTATATCCAAATACTCACAGGTAAGACAAGATAATCTGTTATAAATTTGTTTAATAGAATGTTAATTATCCCGCTATGTGAAAACGTGGAGAACTGTATTCAATTATTGCCCCCCGTATGAACAGGATAACCTGCTGTTTTATCTGGTCTAAAAACCAATTTTCCACATATGAACAGCCCCTACTACGATTACTACTACTTTATTTTTAAATATAGTAATAGAAGAGAAGACAAAAAAAACAAACTAAAAGAAAGATTCCCGACGCTCCGCCTCCGCGATTGCGGGAATGACAGGAAAATGCTTTCGTACAGGGAATTTGTCATTCCGTCCGCCTTAGGTGGATGTCCGGAATCTTTCTTGCTGTTGTACCTATGACTGAAGGGATACGCTATACTGTTATTTTTTTTTCAGATATGCCTTGATAAAATCGTCTATTGCACCGTCAAGTACGGCATCCACATTTCCTGTTTCCAGGTCAGTCCGGTGGTCCTTTATAATTCTGTAGGGCTGAAGGGTGTAAGACCTGATCTGGTTCCCCCACGCAATACCTTTTTTGTCTGCCACAAAACCTTCTATCTTTTTTTCCTGTTCCTTTAGCCTCAGAGCATACAGACGCGCCTTCAGTATCTTCATCGCAATAGCCTTGTTCTTATGCTGGGACCGTTCGTTCTGACAGCTTACGACGATACCAGTGGGCATATGCGTCAGCCTTACCGCCGAGGACGTCTTGTTCACATGCTGTCCTCCCGCGCCGGAGGCCCTGAATGTGTCCATCTTTATGTCGTCTTCCTTAATCTCTATATCGATATCGTCTTCAACTTCCGGATATATAAGGACCGCGGCAAACGAAGTATGCCTTCTCTTTCCTTGCATCATAAGGAGAGATCCTGACGAGTCTGTGCACACCCGCCTCGGCCTTCAGATAACCGTATGCATAAGGACCTGCTACGGTAATGGTCGCGCTTTTTATGCCTGCCTCTTCACCTGACTGCAGATCGACAATCTCGGTGGTAAACTTATGCCTCTCCGCCCACCTCAGGTACATTCTCATCAGCATCTGGGCCCAGTCCTGACTTTCGGTGCCCCCCGCACCGGGATGGATAGTGAGGATAGCATTATTCTTGTCCATCTCTCCGGAAAGGAGATATTGTATTTCGACCGATTCGAGTTCATCTCTCAGGTCTTTTATCTCATTTCGCAGATCGTTGACGAACAGGTGTCCGCTTTCTTCTTCGAGTATGCCTATGGATTCTTCAAGGTAAGTCAGTTTGTCGGACAGTGATTCAAAATGAGAGACGATATCCTCAAGTTTTGACTTTCTCTTTGACAGATCGCGGGTCAGGTCCGGAGATGACCATACCTCTTTGGAGGACAGGCCTTTCTGGATCTTCTCGATTTCTTCCTTTAAACCCGGTAAATCAAAGATAACCTCTTAAGGATTCTATTTTTTCCCTGAGGCCCAGCAAGTCTTCCTTTAGTTCGTTCTGTAAAAGCATGTTCCCTCCTTAATTGCTTCTTGTCCTGCCGAATATGTTTGTCAATAATACCACGGAGAAGATGATCCATACATAAGTGAAAAGGTCTCCGTACTTCGAATAGAAACTCCTGGTTGTATCGGTTCTCACATCTCCTGCGAGAATCAACCGCTGAAAAATGCCGGTTCTTGAAATTATCCTGCCGTTGCTGTCGATAAAACCTGAAATTCCGGTATTCGCCGCCCTTATCACGGGCTTCCTGTTTTCGACTGCCCGAAAGACCGCCATACTGAAATGCTGATAAGGACCTGTTGTCCTTCCAAACCATGCGTCATTTGTTATCGTTACCATAAAATCCCCGCCGTTTGCATAAAATTTTCTCACCAGCCCGGGGAATGCAATCTCATAGCATATCAGGGTCGCAAATTGCCCAAATGGAGTCACCGCCCTGAGATACCGGTCACCCGGGGTATAGTCACCGATGCCTACCACAAGCTTGTTGATGAAGAAGAGGATTTTATGCAGCGGGACATACTCTCCAAACGGGACCATATGTATTTTATCATACGCATAGGACACCTTTCCAGTCTTATCGAGAAGGACAGCACTATTCGAAAGAAGGTATCTGTGGTCTGTCTTTCCCCTGACAAGGACGCTCCCGAAAAGGAGGTATGCGTTAAGGCGGCGCTGAAAATCTACGAGATCTTCCGTATATCTTTTTTCAGATCCGAAAAAGAAGGGGACGGCCGTCTCGGGCCAGATGATCAGTGATGGAGAGGAGGAAGAAGCTTCCAGAGAAAGGCTCTTGTAAATTTCCATCACGTCGTCCTGATATGAAGGGTCCCATTTCTTTTCCTGCTCGATATTACCCTGTATGACGCTCGCCCTGAACTCCTGGCCCGGCCTTTCCTGCCTCAATCTTATCTGCCCGTATACGACAGTCGAAATGACAAAAACTGCGAGCACGGCAGATCCTATGACGGTGTATGACAAAGGAAAAAGAGGCATGTCCCTGGTGCGTTTTTTTAAGAGAAATATATCCGCCAGTGCGCCGTTGACCGCTACCACAAGAAAAGACACCCCGTAGATACCGGTGATATCGGCGATCTGGATAATGCCGAGAAATTTGTACTGGGAATATCCTATGCTCGACCAGGGAAAGCCGGTGAATATATACGATCGCAGAAACTCGAGTACGACCCAGAATGCGGGAGCGAGAAGAAGGGCCGGAAGCTTGGTCTTTCTGATAGTTGTCGAGAAGAGCAGAGCGAAGACGCCGGTATAGAGGCTGAGATAGAGGCAGAGCAGAACGACGATGGCAACACTTCCGATGAGAGAGACCCCGCCGTAATGGTTTATCGAATGGTAGATCCAGTACAGGGTCCCGAAAAAATAAGGGACGCCCAATACCATTCCCGCCCTGAACGCCTGCTTCGGACTTTTATCGTAGAGTGAAACGAGAAAAGGCACGAGCGCAACCCAGGCGACCAGGAAAAGGTCTATGGTGGGAAAACAGAGTACGAGGAGCAGGCCGGAGATAAATGCCGGCCCGTATGTGATGAGGTTCTGTAACAAAACAGGATTCATGAACTTATAATTTGATTTAATTGATTTATTGACTTAGCTCATTATTTTACCGCATATGCGTGAACTTTGCTGAAACGGACAACTGGAAGGACTCCCGATCATGCGCCTCAGGTGCAGAGGAGTGGCAGAGAAAAAACAGCGTAGGACTTTATTGTTGCAAGAATGAATAGTTCAGCCGCTGTGAACATAAATGATGAAACAATTATTTTGACGAATCAGCCAGATCGCACCTGCTCACAGGAACAAACGTTTTTGAGGAACCTAATAATGCTATTTTTTCTTTAGGAAGTTATCGCGAACCTAAACTTTCTCTTGCAGAAAAATGTGAACCAAACAGTCCAGGGTCCTGACCATAACTACAAAAGAGTGTTACGAAAGGGAATGTTCAGCTAAATGCACAAAAGCCGCATACCCTGATCAGTTGTGACCTATCCCAGCTTATACAACACATTGACACGCCTTAGCTCTCCATGTAGAATGGAGCCCATGAAGACAAATTGCAATGTCTTGTTATCTTTTTTCGTTAGCTATATCGTTATGAGTCTATTCATTTTGCCGACTAAGACATTTTGTTCTGAAAATACTGCTTCATCATTGGATAATCGCGGACTGAAGATAATAGAGGATAAGAATCACATCGGAAATGTTTTTGTTTTGAAAGGGAATAAGTGGCAGAATCTCACAAGATTTAGCAGTCCCCATCATATTTACGCATATGGAAGGGCATATGATTGGAAATATGCTTTCGTGTGGAATGAGGTTTATCCCCCGAGAGTATTAGCAATTTATGATTTACAGACGATGGAACTAGTTAAAAATGTTCTTCTCGGATTCGGCGGGGATGTGAAGTGGAATCAAGAAAACAATATTATACATGTCTACGGATGTGGTTCTGACTGCATGGTAGCAAGGCTATTAACTATTGGTGGAGAAACTCTATTCAAAATTTCTGGTCCGCAAATAGATATTTCCCCCTCGGGTAGATATCTATTGCTATCCACAATTAACTGGGTCGGGCAACAAAACGCCGAATTATATGATCTCTTTCGTAAGGATCTGGTTATACGCAAAAAGCCTCTTCTGATAATAAATGCCGTCGGTGATCTTGATTCAATCAATTGGAACGATGAGAGGAGAATGACAATAACATATACAGATGCCAATTTTGAGAATGATAATTACACCAAGAGAGAACTTTCTGTCGATCTGACGAAGTATTAATCCTATGTATTTCATTTTCTCCATATCAGGCATTGAACGATACCAACACTCAAGATTTTGCTGTTAGATTTCGGCGCTGTTCATTAACCGGTATACCTTCCTTTCTGATAGCTTCTGATGAATAACCAAATACATGCCACAGTCACGAGATATCCGTCGCTTGTCTGAATCCAGTCCTGCGGGCGGATTACATTACATCGAAATCAGTATTCGGATGATTCCGGAACGAGTGTTCGTGTGGGCTCGGTGCCAGCTATGTAAGTCATAATCCCATATGGCTGACTCTGCAGCCGTGGTTTCTAAAGGTTCTTCGGTTTTATGAAATATGAGAACTCCCTATGCCGGAACGCCCTCCTCTCTTGGCGCAGGGTGGGAGTCAATTCGAAAGAATTCTTTATTCAATTTTTTTAATTTTCTATCAAGCAAGGCTTTGTTCGATAAGTTTATCCACCAACAGACAGAAGTCTGTTGGTGGATTGGCATAGTGACACTGCGCCGACAGGCGTGGCTAGCTTCTTGGGGACATGATGACGAATGTTGCCCGTCATCGTGCGTCTTAAGCAGCCTGTCCGTCATCACATAGGAGTCCGGTGGTTCGTCGACAGACTAAAAGTGCCAGAAGAAGTTCCCATATACGGGAGATAGGTTCTTGGAAGTCCACCCAGTCCACGTGTCATAGTTGCAATAGTCGCTACAACTGCCTGAGCACTTTGGATGTCCCGTTCTTGGACATATCACACCCCTCAAAGAAAAACAATTTGCTCCGCAAGTACCTCCTGCCGGCGTTCCTATCGGTACCAATGTGGCTATCTGGCAACTTGAGGAGACATTCTTATATACTAATTTGCCCCCTCGGAATTCATTGGAACTTTGAGATTGTCTAAATGAATCCCAGTATCCGGCATTGTACCCACATGTGCCTGTACATCCGCCGTCACCTATGCCTCCAACTGTAGGATTTCCATAGGGAAAGCAGGCACCGGCATTAGGATCCGGAACATTGCCATTCACGATAACATCTGTTGCAACCTGTTGAGATAGCGAGGTATAGGTACCAACAAGGAGGCCCTGATAGTTACCAGTTGAGATGACACCAACATATCTTTTCCACAAGCCGGTTGTATCACTGGGGGACGACACAGGATATCCTGACGCGTAGTTTGTACATGTAAATGGACTTCCGGCACACGAAATTGACGTATAGGGCCAAAATGTTCGTGTTCTTATGTTCCAAGCAACTGCTCGCATCATGCCTATTGTGCCGCCGCCTCGTTCCGCCTCTCCGTTGATGGTCCAAATGAGATAATATTTTGCTTTACAGTACCAATCATCGGCAGCACAATATGCCGAAGTATTTCTCGAGACAGAAGAAGTTCTAATAGCCCCTTGGGCTTCTGTCTTAAATGGTAAGCCTTTCTGCAGTTCGCTCCTTGGGATACGATATTTAGAGGGTATTTGAAGGAAAGATTTTAGTAATTGAGTCGCCTCAGGTGTTGTCCCCGTTTGAGCATTCTGGAATTCTTGATATTCTTCCTGCGCTTCTTTAAGCCTTCGCAACTTCTCCAGAGCATAACCTTTCAGGAAGTGCAAATAGAAAGCATTCCCTTCAGAATCCGACCATTGCTGTAAAACTTCAAAAGCTTTCTGGTACTTTCCTTTATCAAGTAAATTTTCAGCATACGATGTCAGAGGTTGAAAATCGCCTGGATCCCGTTTGGAGATTGCGAGATTAAAAAACTCGTCGGCTTTGCTACTATTGAGTCTCGCAAGGCCTTTCGCGTACTGGAGATCGAGATAACCATTATCCGGATAAACATTCATAGCCATTGTAAAATACTTGTCTAACTGAGATCGGGTACCTATGCTTGAAAGTTCTTGTGAATACTGTGGTAGACCTGCCAACCCGGATTTTATCCCGAACTTCTCTGCTCGTATAAACATATCTGCTGCCTTCTCCGCATATTTCTCATTCTGTGTGCGTTCATACAATTCTTTATAGAGTAGTCCTAATCCTTCAGCGGCATGACGACTTTCGGGATACTTCTTTGCCAGTCCGAGCAATGGCTGTTTCTTCCTGTTCCAGCCATGAGACGATAGGAAGACCTCCTGTATTTACCTTTTCGCCAAACAGCCTGTTCTTTTTGGAATCCCTTACGCGATCCATGCTACTTTGATATACCTTCAGAACCTCGGCATTCTCATTTGCATCGATAATAATTTGAGGAGATTGCCCAGCATTCTCCACATCTATCACAGATTCGGTGGCAGGGATTTCTTCTATGCTCGTTTCTATTTTCTCCGGACTGCATTGGGTAGTCGCAGCCAAAAGTATGTTGTTCGACATCATCAGCACAACTAACAACATCAATGGTATCGTCCTCATTAATTTCATGGTTAGTCCTCCTATTACTATAGTTCTTACAAACTTCTCTTCTTATCTCCATTTAAATACATAGGCTCTCACCTCCTTTGGTGCTTTGAAAAAGCGGGCCTGATCGACATTCTGCAGTCCGCTCCCCCTTGTAAAATCCTCTTCTTTCAAGGGCAACAGCTCTTCCGTTGCCAACTATTCTCGCCCGTGTCTCATCTCTTACTGATCGTATGAGGTAGTTTTGCAGGAGGACATAAGACATTTTTCCACACAAATACTTCAGTGGGGATCCGATAGTCGGTGTCATCGAAGCATGAGGTCAGTCACCTGACTGGTCCTGACAGGTAGTGGCTACAGGACAGTTTCGTTGATAGGTGCGGGTACATCGTTTTTGCCCAAAGATAGGTTTTACCATGGCAATGTGCTGAGGCCTCCTTCTTCTTTGTTATCAGCGGCGATATATCTGTGTTAGAGGAAGATTCGGGCGGTGCTAATATAATTTAGCTACTGCTAACATTGCAAATTAAATCTATTTATGAGTTGCTAAGAAAAAGTTATAAATTATTGCGCAGACTGGACGATGTTGCGATTTACATCTCCATACCCATGTTCATCCCAGTCACAGGTACGGATGCGAACGATTGTTCTAATAATAGCGAAAGGGAGTTCATGAGCTACTTCTGTCAAATTTAGTCCGGCATCAATGGCAAGAAGAATGCAATAATTGCTATTTCATCCAACGATCCTAAGAAACGAATTGTTAATGTGCATCTCTCTGGGAAGGGAAGGACTTAGTAACAATACAAATCAAAAAAATTGTGTTCAAGATTAGCACAAGAACTTAGCACATGAAAAGATTATTCAATGTGCCGAGTCATAGAGTAGAGCAATGCAACGCGTCACGTTACTGCCTGGATATAACTTCCATACCGCTGCCGCCATCGCAAATGCAATGGTGGTATGTGAAGACGGCCAGCCGAAAAAGACCCCTCCCTTCAAGAATCCGAAATGAAACTCTCTGCTGGTATCGACCAGCGTGCGCAAGGAATATCTTAGACCGGGTCTCCCAGTGAATGCTTTGTAGAACGAAGCGATGAAGAGGCCGATGACTGCTGCCTGCGCTGTTGAATATGCGGTATAAATAGCGCGCTGATTCTTTCTGAGAGAACCAACGACATACGCCACAACTGGAAATACTACCGGCACGCGTGAGCCCAAAATGACGGCCGAAAAAGCATACCCGGCAAAGGGCCTGGTCGCCTCGAAATATATCCAGTCAAAGCCTGAATTGACGATGACCAACGTGGCGCCGATCACCAAAATATGCCAGAACAGATTGCGCCCCCAAAAAGATAAGAGAATATTGCGTGGTAGCGTGTAGAAGAAATCTCGCGTAAGATCGGTCATTACGATTGCTCTCTTAGGTGCGTTCGCTCGTGCAAATGCAATTGAAGCTGCAATGATAGTTTCGCTCTTTCACTGCTTTTTATTTTTTTCTAATTCTGCCTTCAAGCGCTCTGTTTCTTCCTTCATCTCCTCCATCGTTTCTTTTAGTTCCTTCATCCGTAGTTCCCTGCCAACCGC
>CAVSHJ010000005.1:0-197507 GCA_963727725.1 Thermodesulfovibrionales bacterium | reverse complement strand
GCTCGGGAACTGAGGCCGAGGTGAATCAGCCGGGCCTCTTCCAGTCCGGAAATGATTTCGACCGTCCAGCCCGTGGCCGACCGCACCCACTCGAGAAAGGCGCGAGCATTGCGAGCATCGCGCAGCGCGGCCGTTGCCACCACCCGCACGGAGTCGGTCCCGCAAGCCTGAATGGCGCGATGAAAACGGCGCAGCACACGAACCGTCTCCGACATCGCATCCGGCGAGAGCAGGCCACCGCCAAAGGCCCCTTCGCCCAGGCGGGTGACCGCCCGGTCCTCGTGGATTTCCTTGAGCCGGCCGCGCTGCAAGCGCGAGATTTTCAAGCGAACGGAGTTCGAGCCGATGTCAATGGCGGCAAACGTGGGCATGGGATAAGAGTCAGTCTTCTCATAAGCGATGTGGATTCTGCAACCTCATCGTTGGCTGCCGGTTCGCTGGTCGTTTAGTGTGTAGTCCGGCAGTTCCTAACGGCATCGTCGCCAGTCTTGGGATTTGTGTCGGTGAAGTCGTTCTTGTGAACAATCGCCAGCTAAGTTGCGCCGTGGCATGGGAGACTCTCCGCTTGGAGTGGACAGTGAAATCCATTTGGCATATGCTTAGGCATATGCTGAGGAAATTGCGATGAGTCCGGAACGTCACGTCAAGCTCTTCAAGAATGGTCGCAATCAGGCAGTGCGGATTCCACGTGAGTTCGAATTTCCGGTTGCGGACGCCATCATGCGCAAGGATGGCGACAGGTTGATTATTGAGCCTGCTCCCCCTAAATCGCTGCTGGCGGTATTGGCCACGCTGGCGCCGCTGGACGAGGATTTCCCAGCCATCCGTGATTTACCCGCTGATCGAGTCGATCTCTGATGCGCTACTTGCTCGACACCAACGCCGTCTCCGATCTCGTCCGCCAGCCGCAGGGAAAAGTAGCGCGGCACATCCGCAAGGTCGGGGAAGCACAGATTTGCACCAGTATCATCGTCGCGGCAGAATTGCGTTACGGGGCAGCCAAAAAACGATCGCCACGGCTCTCGGCTCAGCTTGAAGCGGTGCTTGGAGCGCTTGAAGTTTTGCCCTTCGAGACGCCCGCCGACGCGGCCTACGGATTGCTGCGTACGCGGCTTGAGCATGCTAGCACGCCAATCGGCGCCAATGACATGCTCATTGCGGCGCAGACGATTGCGCTTGGTTATACGATCATCACCGATAACGAAAAGGAATTTGCCCGGGTCGAGGGTCTTCCACGCGAGAATTGGCTGCGCTAAAGCTGAGCGCCGCTTGACCGTCTCGGTCGATTTCGAAGTGCCGCCGACTTCTCGCCTAAAGGACCCAGGTTAGCGCCCAAAAGACGGGCGCGAACCTGGGGCACCTGGCGCCGCGTTCCATTCTCGTCGCGAAGGCTGGTGTCCGGCGGCGCCCCGCCTTTTGGTCTAGAGCTGGTTTGGATCTGTTGACATCCTCGTATTTTGGGATTGCGGTTGCGCCGGCAAGACGTAGCGCCGCCGTCGCGGCGGCCGTCGTGGGGGCGTCCCGCCCCACCTGCGAGGGCAAGATGCTGCGACAGCCGGTAAGATGCCGGCGCTACAAGGATGTCAACACAGCCAATCTGGTTTCAGAAATCGGTTTTGGGCAGGGCACGGCTTTCAGCCGTGCCGCCAAGACCCGCCAAAAATGCGGGCTTTAGCCCCTGAGGTCGGCCTTTTGAACCCTCAAAAGGATTCTTTGAAACCAGTTCAATTCGCCGTTTTGAAGATAAGGCACCACCCCGCTTTTTAACCGATTTGTAACAACCGCCTGCTAGCCTCAAAATGGAATGTCCCATCAAGCCCTGCCCCGGCCGCGCTTTACCCCGCCCGAACCCGAGCGGGCTTCGAAGGCCGCGCTGAAACTCGAAGCCAAAAACGCGCCCCTCTTGCAAGGCAAGGTCAGTGAAATCCCGGACGCAACCTTCGGCTGGATGATGCGGCTCTGCGGGGTTGCCGTGGTTTGCCTGCTGGGCTTGATCGTTTACGAACTGGTGGTGGGGTCGAAGCTCTCCTGGCACGCCTTTGGCTGGAAGTTTCTTTGGCAATCGGACTGGGACCCGGTCGAGGACCAGTACGGCGCCCTGCCGTTCATCTACGGCACGCTCGTTTCCTCGCTGCTTTCCTTGGTCATCGCGGTGCCGCTCTCGGTGGGCGTGGCCGTGTTCATCACCGAGATGTGCCCGATCTGGCTGCGAAGTGCCCTGTCGTTTACCACCGAATTGCTGGCCGCGATTCCAAGCGTGATCTACGGGCTGTGGGCAATTTTCATCTTGGTCCCGCTGCTGCGTAATTATGTCCAGCCCGTCCTGGGGCGGACCCTGGGCTGGACCGGCCTTTTCAGCGGACCGCCCTACGGCATCGGCATGCTGGCGGCGGGTGTCATCCTGGCCATCATGATCATCCCGATCATTTCCTCGATCACGCGCGAGGTGCTCACGGTAGTGCCGCAGCACCAGCGCGAGGGCGTCTTGGCGCTCGGAGCAACGCGCTGGGAGATGATCCGGATGGGAGTCTTGCGCAATGCGCGGGCCGGAATCGTCGGCGCCATCATCCTGGGCCTGGGCCGCGCGCTGGGCGAGACCATGGCGGTCACCATGGTCATCGGCAACCGCCCGGAGATCGCCAAGTCGTTGTTTGCCCCCGGATACACCATGGCCAGCGTTCTGGCCAACGAGTTCAGCGAAGCCACCGGGGACCTGTATCTTTCTGCGTTGATTGAGATTGGCCTGGCGCTGTTCCTGGTCACCATCGTGGTCAATGCGCTGGCCCGACTGATGGTGTGGAGCGTAACGCGCGGCCAACCGGCGAGAAGCATTGCCTGATATCAATCCCAATTCGGCCGCGGTGAGCATTCCACCCATCGGGTCTGTGGCGGCGTACAGTGGATCGCCTGATGACCGGAGTGGCGGTGCTGACCGTGATCCTGGTGCTCCTCCCCCTGGGTGCGATCTTTGCGTATTTGATCTACAAGGGCATCGGCTCCATCAATTGGGCCTTCCTGACCCAGACTCCCAAGCCGGTGGGCGAGCCGGGGGGAGGCATGGCCAATGCCATCGTGGGATCCGGCGTGATCCTCGCCATCGCCAGCGCGATGGGAGTGCCGCTCGGCATCGGCGCCGGCATCTATCTTTCCGAGTACGGCCGCAACCGCTACGGCGATATCGTGCGCTTTGTCTCCGATGTGCTGAATGGTGTGCCCTCGATTGTGATCGGCATCGTGGCCTACGCCATCGTGGTGCTGCGGCAGAAACACTTCTCGGCGCTGGCCGGCGGAGTCGCCCTGGCCATCATGATGGTGCCCACCATCGCGCGCACCACCGAGCAGATGCTGCTGCTGGTTCCGCAGGCGATCCGCGAAGCGGCGTATGGTTTGGGCGTTCCCCGCTGGCGCACCACGCTCTCGATTACCCTGCGCACGGCGACTTCGGGCGTGATCACCGGTGTCATGCTGGCTTTTGCGCGCGTGGCAGGAGAGACCGCGCCTTTGCTGTTCACGGCCTTTGGCAACCAGTTCTGGAACCGCGACATCAATCAGCCCACCGCCGCCTTGCCGCTGCAAATCTTCACCTATGCCATCTCGCCCTTTGACGAATGGCACCGGCAGGCCTGGGCGGGTGCGCTGGTGTTGATCATCTTGATTGTCGCCGCGGTCACCGCGGTGCGCGTCGCGGTACGGCGCGGGACTCTGGCGGGAGCTTAGCGAGCTATGGGTGTCGGAATCACGGTCGAACATCTGAACGCCTACTACGGCAAGACCCAGGCGTTGTTCGACATCAACATCGGCGTTCTGGCGAACCATGCCACGGCCCTCATCGGTCCCTCGGGCTGCGGCAAATCCACGTTTATCCGCTGCCTGAACCGCATGCACGAAACCATTCCGGAAGCCCGCGTGGAGGGCTCCGTACGTATCGGCGACTTCAGCGTGTACAACGGCACTTCGGCCACCCAGTTGCGCCGGCGCGTCGGCATGGTGTTTCAGAAGGCGAATCCTTTCCCCACCATGTCGATCTACGACAACGTGGCGGCCGGGCTCAAACTGAACGGTTTCCGCAACCGCAAGCAATTGAATGAGATCGTGGAGAAGTCCCTGAGCCGGGCCGCTCTGTGGGACGAAGTGAAAGACTCGCTGCACAAGAAGTCCGGCGCCGGCCTGTCGGGAGGTCAGCAGCAGCGCCTCTGCATCGCCCGCGCCCTCGCCGTCCAGCCCGAAGTCCTGCTCATGGACGAGCCCTGCTCGGCGCTCGACCCCATCTCCACCGGCAAGATCGAAGAGCTGATTTTCCAGTTGAAAGAGCAGTACACGATCGTTATCGTCACTCATAATATGCAGCAGGCCGCCCGTGTGGCCGAGTTCACCGGGTTCTTCCTTCTCGGGAAGATGATCGAGTTCGACAAGACCGAAAAGATCTTTACCAACCCGTCGGACAAGCGGACGGAAGATTACGTGACAGGCAGATTCGGATAAAGAGGTTCGGATGATGCGCTCGCGCTTTCAGCAGGAGATGGACGAACTCCGGGAAAAACTGCTTCGCATGGGCGGCTTGGCGGAGCAGGCAGTGGACCGCGCCTGCCAGGCCTATACCGAACGCGATCTCGCCCGCTGCCAGATGGTGCTCGAAAACGAGAGCCTCATTAACGCGGCCGAACGCGAAATCGATGAGCTGGCCTTTGACATCCTCGCCACCCAGCAACCGGCGGCGGTTGACCTGCGCTTCATCCTGGCGGTCACCAAGATCAACTCCGATCTCGAGCGGGTCGGCGACCAGGCGGTCAACATCGCCGAGCGCGTCATGGACCTGATCGAGCTACCGGTCGTCGAGCTGCCGGTGGACATCCCCCGTATGGCGGGGGCCGTAGGCGCCATGGTGCGCCGCTCTCTGGAGTCGTTTGTGGAAGCGAAGGCCGAACTGGCCCAAGCCGTCCTCGAAATGGACCACGTGGTGGACCGGATGCGTGACGAGGCTTTCATCATGCTCGTGCGAAAGATGAACGAACAGCCGCAAGTGACTCAACAGGCGCTGGATGCGCTTCTGGTGGCGCGCAATCTTGAACGCGTCGCTGACCACGCCACCAACATCGCGGAAGACGTCATCTTCTGGGTTCGCGGGTTCGATGTCCGCCACCATGCCCAAGCCATCGGCGCGGCCCAGACGCAGCCACACCCAGAGCACGTAGCATCCCTCCCAAAGTCGTTCGTCCGTCGGCTGCGATAAACTATTGCGGGCCGGGTGGGGATGTCTCTAGTGCCGTTGGCCGAGATTGTTACAGTGGGTGGGCGAAGGGTAGCGCCGGCACCTTGCCGGCTGTCCCGAGGGCGTCTCGCCCTCGGTGCGGCGGGCGAGGACGCCCGGCGGACGGCCGCCGGGACGGCGGCGCTACTTTCACGGCGCGGGGCAAGGCGCATAGGCTGCCGATCATCCCACGCGGTCACGGTTACCAGAAACGAACAACTAGCAACTAGCTCAACTAGACCTGCATGAGCCAGAGATTTCGCGTTTTTTCGACCTGCGACATCGGGGATGCCCTGAACATTCTGCGCGCCCGGGGATACGACCTCGAGGTCTATCCCAAACCGCAAGCTCCGCCCAAGAGTTTGATCGTCGAGAAGGTGAAATCCGGCATTGATGGCCTGATTACCACTTTGCGCGATCCCATTGACGCCGAGATCTTTTCGGCTGGAAATGGCACGCTCAAAGTGGTGGCGCAGTTTGCGGTCGGCTTCGACAACATCAATCGCGCGCGACGCGAACCGCCACCGGGTCCCCTTTACGCACACTGCCGACGTTCTCACCGAAGCGACCGCCGAGTTCGCCTTCTTCCTGATCGGCGCCTTGGCGCGGAAGCTGTGGCCGGCCGAGCACCTGACCCGCGAACACCAGTGGGGCTACTGGCATCCCTACCTGCCGTTCCTGGGCGACGAGATTACTGGCAAGACGATCGCGGTCATCGGAACCGGCCGCATCGGCCTGGCCATGATCAAGAAATGCACCGGGTTCGACATGAACATCCTGTGCTTTGATCCAGCCTTCGAGAACCGCGATTACATCCACGCCATCCAGGAGCTCAAGGACCTGCGCCACCTGCGGGGCATCTGCCGCGAGAAGACTACGATCCGTTACACCACCTTGCACGAAGCGCTCAGCACGGCCGATTTCATCAGCCTGCATGTTCCGCTGCTGCGCGAAGGCGAGAGCACGACTCCGACCTATCACCTGATCAACGAAACCACCCTGCGCATGATGAAGCCGACGGCCATGCTCGTCAACACGTCACGCGGCCCGGTCATTGACGAGAAGGCTTTGGCCCGGGCTCTGAAAGAAAACTGGATTGCCGGCGCCGGCCTGGATGTCTACGAAACCGAACCGCTGCCCGCCGACTCACCGCTGCGCGATCCGGCCATCGCCGACCGCTGCCGCCTCATGCCGCACTTCGCCAGCGCGGCGCGGATCACCCGCCTGTCCTCCGACCCCGACAAAGGCATGGCCGGACGCTGCGTGCAGGGCCTCAGGGATGTGCTGGAAGGGAACTACGGCGGCGACATCACGAAGATGCCGTACGTGGTGAACAAAGAGGCATTCGCCAAGTGAGCCGATGTGGGAGCGGCGCTCACCGTGATAAGATTATGGTCGAGCGGCACCGAGGCCCATGTTCTTTGTCCCACCCTCCTGAGTAGGAGTGAAGAGTGCTTGGGGGTTTTGTGGCACGGCGCGCAAAACGCCTGGAATGAGTGTGGCGTAGTTTTGGCGCTCTCCTGTAAGATATTGAAATCGAAGTAGTTGTTAACGTGCGGAAGTGGTGGAACTGGCAGACACACCATCTTGAGGGGGTGGCGCCGAAAGGCGTGGGGGTTCAAATCCCCCCTTCCGCACCAGAGTATTGTTTCTCCCGAAAGATCGCATTCGATTCGGGCCGCGGCCCAGTGGAGTTCTTGGTTGTCATGACAATTCTGATCACAGTGATTCACATTCTCGTTTGTCTGTTCCTGATCGCGGTGGTGCTGCTGCAGAGCGGCAAAAGCGGCGACATTGCGGCGGCCTTCGGCGGCCAGGGCAGCCAGACAGCTTTCGGCCCGCGCGGCGCGGCCTCGGCCCTTTCCCGGGCCACCACCTGGTCGGCCATCATCTTCATGGTGACCTCAATCACGCTCTCGATCTACGCCTCGCGCAAGACGGGGCCGTCGTCGGTGCTGTCCGGAACGAAGACCTCGCAGTCACAGCCCGCGAAGCCGGCGGCGCCTCCGGCGGGTCCGACGCAGAAGTAAGACTCAAGGTCACAGGTGACAGGTGCACGTCGCAGGGAAAACTTGGCCTGCTTAGCCTCGTCGCGCTGGGACCGGCCTGTGCGCGGATGACCGGGAACGAAAAATCAACAACTTACACGTAATAACATGCAGTTATAGAGATCTGGTTCGCTGGAGCGGCCTACCCAGCCTCCGACGGCGGCCTGACCGTCGCGTAGAATGCCCCCTAAGCACGCTAGGAAGCCCGTAGGCGCATTTTCTCGCCCCGGATGGTCCCGAAGGTCACCCGAGACGCTATCGCGCCCCAGAATCGCCTCCTAGGTGGTTTCGTATGCCTGTCAGCTAATCAACTTTCATGCCCGAATGTGAGACTGTACATACAGAGATATACATACATTAACCGTAATTAGCTCTGCAGGAAGGGGTTATCCTCCCGCTCCTCCCCAATGGTTGTTTTCGGGCCGTGGCCGGGGATGACCACGGTCTCGTCGGGCAGCGCCAGCACGCGCCGGTGCAGGGATCGCATGATCTTCTCGAACGAGCCGCCAGGAAGGTCGGTGCGCCCGATGCTGCCGGCGAACAGCGTGTCGCCGGCGATGAGCAACTTTTCGGCAGGGAAGTAGAGGCAGACGCTGCCTTCGGTGTGGCCCGGCGTGTGGATGACGCTGGCAGCGTGACTCCCCGCACGCAGCGACTCGTCGTGTCCGATACTGGCTTCGATCTCGACCTTGCCGGGCGCAGCCATGCCAGTCCAGGCAGCTTGCACATCGAGCAGCTTCAGCAGGGCATAGTCGTTCTGATTGAGCAGGATGGGCGCGCCGGTCAGCGCCCGCAGTTTCATGGCGCCGCCCACGTGATCAATGTGAGCGTGGGTAATGACGATCTGCTTCACTTGCAGCTTGTGCTTGCGGACGATCGCGACAATCTCTTCGATCTCGTCGCCCGGGTCAATGACCATGGCTTCGCGCGTGGTCTCATCGCCGATGATGGAACAGTTGCATTGCAGCGGACCGACGGGAAGGATTTCGTGGATCATCGGCTCTATTGTAGCGGGAAGTCAGGAGGCAGAAGGCAGATTGCAGAAGTAAACCGATCTCATCCGCCGGCAAAGTGTGGACGCTGACGGGTCGCAGCATTCGTCCGCCAGCGCATGGCTTGGCAAGACTCGCTTCCGCAAGTTCAGGGGCGGGGGACCAAGGCTCTTGGTTCGATGTCCAGCCGGTGTTGCCGATGAGGGCCGGAATCGAAGGCCTCAACTTCAGCGCTGTGGACCTGCCGCAGCGCGCGCCTCGGAAGCCCGCGGTGTGCTGTTCGTTTCGCCTTTCAGTAGCGGCTCTGCCAAAGGAACCTCGCTCTTGACCAGATCAGTCTTCACTTCTACCTTCTGTCTGGGCAGGGGATTGATGTCGGTCTGAAAGGTCGCATACCCGGGAAGGGCGATCCGGATATGGTGTGACCCCGGAACCACCTGCATGGCCCGCCCCAAACCTCCAAACTCACCCACGTGGCCCACGAAACGGCCGTCCACAAATACTGCGGCCCGGGAAGGGTTCACGTTGATCTTGATGGTGGCCAGGTCAGCGTCAGGGGGCATGGGCCCGGTAGCGGCCTTGTCCATGGTCACACGAACGAGTTGCGTTTGCCCCGGCTGGAGAACAACTCTCTGGGTAAAGTCCTGGTACCCATTTTGACGCACCGAAATTGTGTGCTCACCGGGCAGAAGCAGGACTTTCTTCGATGCCTTGAGTTCGTTCAGATACCCGACGTACTGCCCGTCCACCCAAACGCCGGAGGTTTTCTCGACGTTCGTCATTCCTTCAAACTGAACTTCTCCCAGCACGTCACTGCTTTGGGCGCTGACCCTGCCGGGAAGGAACGAACCAAACGCCAAAACCAGAATCCACACCCACAAGTACGGTATCCCCTGTACACATTTCATGGCTGCTCCTCACCTATCCGAGAAGAGTGGAGCAGCGCTCTTGCCAAAGTCCTTAAGTCCTTGCTAAGAGGACACCTTGCGAACCGAGCTGAATCTCTAGACAGGAAGAATTTTCGTCTTCCGGAAGGAAATACCGGGTGGGGTTCTTGGGAGGCGACGGCAAGGAACTCGTGGATCATCGGCGCTAATTTTGGACGATGGAAAACTTCTGAGTGCGCCGAGCTCAGAAGTTCTCCATCATCCGCAGAGCGCCGAAACGTTTCCGAAGGGCTGGAACCGCCAAATCTGAACTGGTCCGTGTATGACCGACCTCGCAGGAACCGGTCGCATCGAGAAAGCCGCAGTCCCACACTCCAGCGGCTTTCGGGGTTGGGCAATCAGGCCGCAGCGACCTCCGCTGGCCGTTCCGCCTCCGGAACTTCAACCAGTCTGCCTGACTTCACATCGTAAACGTAGCCGTAAATTGCTATTTCCTTTGGGACCAGGGGATGCTCCCGAATTCGCTGCACATCGTCGCGCACGCTCTGCTCCTGATCGCGGATGGTGAGCCACTCGATGAACTCTCCGGCACGCGATCCCGGGCCTCTCCCAACATCCTGAAATCCTTTTTCCGTGAGGGCGGCGGTTTCCAAGCTGTTGGCCAGCAATCCGCGGATCACTTCGTTGGTAAAGAACTCCATGCCGCAATTGGTGTGGTGAATGACGAACCACTCCCGCGTGCCTAGCAGCTTGTACGAAATAACGAGCGAACGAATGGCATCGTCGGTGGCGCGTCCGCCGGCGTTGCGGATGACGTGGGCGTCGCCTTCGGCTAGCCCGGCGAACTTGGCAGGATCGAGCCGCGCATCCATGCAAGTGAGAACGGCAAAATGTCGCGCCGGCGGCATGGCGAGCTTTGCTTTGTCGCCAAAATCGGCGGCGTACTTCTGGTTGGCTGCAAGTACTTCTTGAAGAATGTTGCTCATAAACGCTCCTTGGTTGAACAGTTGATGAACGGTTTGTACCATCGAAGGCGCGAGACCGACACCTGCGATGGCACGATTTCGGATCGGAGTTTTACAGGATCAGCCGCCAACGCGGAGTTCGCGTTTAGCGGCAACTACAGGAGCAACAGAATCGGAGGCAGGAACTCATACTGTCTTGGGGGAAGATAATAGTCTGGTGGCGGAGCGGCAGTCAAGTCGCGCCAGCTCAGAAAAGCGCCGCTCGGGGGCTGAAGCCCGCATTTTTAGCGGCTCGTGGCGGCACGGCTGAAGCCCTGCCCTTCCCAAAACCGATCTTTGAAGCCACTTCTACTGACTTGCTACGACGCCATCGCAATCTGGCCCGCCCGATTCTGATCGGCGCGGAAGCGTAGCAGGGCGGCGATGTTACCGGCGCGATCCAGTTCGGCATGGTCCTTGAGGTAGAACAGTTCAATGTCGCGCCGGATGGCGAGTGGAATGATGGCATCGGTAACGTCCGCCAGCTCGCGCGTCGGGCTTCCACAAGCTACGCAGGATGGGACCACGTGGGCGTCGAGGTGGCCGCAGTTGGCGCACTCGATGGCGCGGGCTGAGTAGTTTTCCGTCAGGAACAAGGTCTGCACTTCTCCGGTCTCGAGCGCTTGCAGCACGCGGCGCAGGCCGGCAACACCGCGCCCGTTGGACTTAGCGAAAGACAGGGCTTCCTCTGCTTTCAGGCGGCCGCGCTCTTCGGTCCAGCTCTTGACGATCGCATTGGCACGATCGCGAATTTCCTCGCTGCCGACGCTGGCCACGTCCGCGGAAAAACGCCCAATCACGCGCTGGCGGACGTTAGGATGCAGGTGCGACTCGAATTCCGGCCAGTTCGAGTCCTGGCAGCCGACGATCAGCCTTTCCCAGAGGCCTTTCTCGCGGCCGGAGCGCAGGCGCTCGGCAACGGCCTTGAAGTGCTGCAACGCTTCGTCTGAGATCCGGCGTTCGGCATGACCGGCATCATACCCGTTGTAGCCATAGTTGGCGGCGCTGCGCGAGAGCATGTGAACGATCGCATCGCGCTCGTGCAGTTCATCGAGCCGCAGATCGAAAAAGCGCGCTCGCTGCCGATCCACGATGGCCACACGCAACGTGGGCTGCGCTCCCAGCAAGGCCGCCAGGGGCTTCAGCTGAAATCGAGATTGAATAAAGATCCCTGTGGCCGCCAGGCGCGGCGGTAAGTCGAATTCTTTCCAGAAGTTCTGGGCCGAACAGGCGAACACCGCCCGCCCGCGGGCATGTCCACGCAAGCGGCCGGCCACTTCCAAAATGCGGTCGAGGTCGGCGTGGAGCCCGCCGTTCCTGCCTTTGCCTTCTGCTTCCTTGAGGGCGTGCTTGACCAGGTCTTTGGCCAGAATGGCCTCGCTGCGGTGGGAACGGTCCTGGGGCGTGTCAGGCTGAAAGTAGAAGCTCAGGGCGCAAGCTCCGGTTTTTTCGTCAGCGGAAAAAGTAGCTAATTCACGGATTTCATCCCGGGTGATCATCCCTATTTCTCCTGAATTGAGATGTTAGGTACGAGTTTTCGTAATGAGTTCTTTGTGAAACTCGCCGGCCACGGAAGGTGAGCTGCGTACCCGCTCGCGGGCCCGCTGAATGGACTCGCGCACGGCCTCCGGGTGGCGGCCGGTGATGGCCGCAATTTCGGGCAGGGAAAAGCCCTCCATGCCATAAAGGAGAAAGGCTTCGCGATCGCTGCGGTCGGCGCCCCGTAAGGCCGTTTCGATCAGCCCGCTCATCTCGTCGGAATAGGCGTTTTGCTCGGGACTAACGACGCGGCGGTCGGCAATGCTGCTTTCCCGCGTCCACCCCTCGTCGGGCTGGTGGAATTGCAGGGCCGGCTCGTCGCTGGCACGGACATTCTGCGGACGCCGGCCCTCTTGCAGATGGATCGAAGACTGCTGTTCACTCGAGCTGGCGCTCATTTCGTCCATGGCCTGCATGGCCAGGCGATAAAGCCAGGGTTCGAGGGTCAGTTTTTCCGGGCGGTCGCCGTCGCCGAGGGCGCGCGCGACCACTTCGTCCACCACCTCGGCGGTCGAAACGTCGTCTTCGGCAAGATCCTGCGCGGCGCGCCGGAAGTAGAGTTCCCGGTCCACGAAGCGTTCCAGGCGGGAGAGATTGACATCCACATAAGAGCGCACGTCATCGGCTGAAATGATTGGCGGCAGGACCGCGGCTACGGTTTGCTCAAAGGGGACGCCCGGTTCGGGAGACTCCTTTGCGCCCCCGCGCCAGCGCCTCCACTTGTGGCTGGAGCGCAGCAGCTCCTTGTGGCGGTTGATCTGCTGCATCAGGTCGTCAAAGGCGCTTTTCACTGCCGAGGTGGGGTTGGATGCCTTCTTTTCCGCCGCCAGCTGGCCCGAGGGCAGACGCAGGTTCAACGACACCAGGGTTCCCTCGCGAGCGGAATTCTGCTCTACAACGGCTTTCAGATGCACCAGTTCGGGCCGGAAGACCTGCAGGCGTTTCCTGACTTTTTCGATCTGGTGGCTGATTTCCTTTTCAATGTCTGGGGTTTTGGGGACCTTGTAGCTGACATGAACGTTCATTTTCAAGCCTCGAACGCGGGAAGCAGATCCCGTGAAGCTTCTGGTCCTATATACCAATAATTGTACACCCCATGGGAAGAGCGGAAAGGAGACCGCCCTCACCCGTTCGGGCACGCATCGCATCCCGAAGGGAAGAGGATGGGCGAGAGATTCCGGCCAGAGTCCTCGTCGCCCGCCACGCCGAGGGCGAGACGCCCTCGGGACAGCCGGCAAGCTGCCGGCGCTACACTTTGGGAAGCTCCGGTACCGGCGGAAAGTCCTCAGAGGCCCCCTTGAACAAGGTTACGGTCTTCTCGGCCCGCTTGGTGCCGTCATGGATCGCGATTTTGTGTGGTTTGCCAGGAGCGTAGCCCTCCCAGAGCGAGACCCCGGCGTAGGCGCCGTCCTTGCGGAGGATGTAGTAGGTCATGTCCACGAATTTCAGCTTCTTCATATCGCCGTTGTAGTTGCGTACGATACGTCGGAGCGCATCCATGCCGGCCTCCTGCGGCGACATGCCGCGGCGCATGTTCTCAACGATGGTGTGGGCGCCGGCGACCTTGATGTTTTCCTCGCCGCTGCCGGTGGCGCCCGCGGAACCGACGTCCTGGTCAGTGTAGCAGCCCGCGCCGATGATGGGAGAATCGCCGCAGCGTCCGGGAAGCTTGAAGGCCAGACCGCTGGTTGTGGTGCAGCCTGACATTTCACCTTTTGCGTTCAGTGCCGAACAGTGAATGGTGCCGGTGGGCGGGAACAGCACGCTCCGGATCGCGGCCATGCGGAATTCGGGTTCGATTCCGATTCTCGCGGCTTGCTCTTCCATCAGGTGCAGGCGCTCTTCCCAGAGGTCCGATTGCGGAGACAGGTCGGGAGCCTTCCACTCCGGAGAGGCCAATCCCGGTCCCCACCAGTCGCTGTTGGAATGATTTTCCTTCCACAGCAACCAGATTTTTCGGGAGCGATCGGTGAGCAGGTTCTCGCGCGGGAAGCCCATGGCGACGGCGAACCGCTCCGCACCTTCGCCCACGAGCATGACATGCCCGGTGTGCTCCATGACCGCCTTCGAGACCAGGGATACATTCTTGATATTGCGCACGCCACCAACCGACCCGGCGCGGCGCGTGGGGCCGTGCATGCAGCAGGCATCGAGTTCCACCACGCCCTCTTCGTTGGGCAGGCCGCCGAGCCCGACACTGCTGTCGTTGGGATCGTCTTCCGGGCCTTTGACCACACGCAATGCGGCATCGAGCGTGTCGCCGCCATTCTTCAGGAACGTGAAAGCGTCGTCGAGATAGTTATACCCATTGAAGGCACAGATGATGATCGACTTCCGCATGTTTGGCGAAGTCTCGGTACGGCTCTCATCTTTGTTCTGACGAAGAGTCGCCGCCACAGAAGCAGCGACAGCCGAGCCTAAGAATCCGCGACGCGAGATAGACATAAATGCGCTCCTCCAGAAAATGGCGATCAGGATAACAGGTTCGAGGTTGGGGCGAATAGCAAATGAACCTTGGTCTGTTGGCTCTAGGGCTTAGGCGGTTCTCACACTCATCTCAAAGGCGAGGCGCGTGGTGCCGTTGACCTCTGAGGACGCAGTTGGGTGGGAGGCGGCCGGATCGAGTCTGTTCCGGCCGCCTGCGTTCTCATGCGCTCACGGCCGGCTTCTTACTGTTTCGTTGCCGTTCCGGTATTAACCGCCCCTGTAATCCCACAGGTGTTGCAGGCGGTCACCATCAACTGAGCGCCCTTGGCGACCGACGTTGTCGGGTTCGCCGAATTGAGCACGAACGCTATCGTGAACGAGTTGTTGTACTGGTCCGTCACGGTGACGGAACCACTTCCATACGGGTTCACGGAATAGGTTCCAGCCCAGTTAGAGCTTTGGATTCCACTTCCGGATACGTCCGTGCCCGTACCCTTCACCTTGCTTACGCCATCGAACGTCAGTCTGCCCAAGCTGCAGGCGGCGGTCGAGTTCTGGCTGGACGTCCATTTCGTCAACATCCATTCGAAGTTGCCTTTCAAACTGGCGCTGCTGAACGACGACGCGCCCATCTTGACCGCCGTGTAGCTGTAAACGCTCGTGTCGCAGCCGGTGCACGAGGTAGTGAGTCCCTGAAAACCCTTGCCCGCGGCGTCAAGTACGATGATCTGCGTGGCGTGACCGCCGTTGGAATCTGTCCAGCTGATGCTTCCCGTACCGTCCTTGGCTACCGAATAGGTTCCAGTGCCGGTGGCGGTGATCACGGTGCCGTTGTTGTTATCAGTCAGGGCGGCGGTCGCGTTCCCCAATCCGTCAAAGTTCATGATGCCAAGTATGGCGTGCGGCGTCTGCGAATCGGGGTCGGTCAGCCACTTGTTCGTCAGGAAACTGTAGGAACCTTTCAGGCTGCCGTTGGAGTACACAGCTGGACGGACCTCCGCGGAGGCCAACAAAGCTACCAAGAACAAACATATCAAGACCGTGAACAGAAAATGTGCTGTTTGGGCTTTCCGCATCTGGATTCTCCTTTCCCCGGCCGCCTTTCCCGTCTGAGACGCAGGCCGACAGAGAACCGCTTGAACGAAATCATTCCACGAGACCCCAAGGAAAAGGCTTTGCCGGGGCGTTGGGTTCGGCCTGCGAAAGGAGCCTGGGAACGTCCTTGGGGGGAGTTCGTAACCCGTTTGCCATTGTCCGGCCAAGCGGTGGAGGAGTCAAGGAATCTTAGGAGGCAGGCGGTTCTCGTGGAATTTCCCGTTTTGGGAGGGCATTGAGATGGCGATTCCTTGCGCTCATTCGCAACTAGCCCACCTCTAACGTCCCCCACCCCCAGCGGGCCAAAAGCGACCCTCCCCCGGAACGACAATGGGAGGATCGCTTTCAAGATTGCTGCCTTGCCGTCGCTAGAAGAAGCTCAACCTGCGACGACCTGCAGCAGCCGCTCCACGCCTTCGCGAAAATCGGCGGGTTCGGTGATCAGGCTCAAAACGAGGTGCCCTTCCGTGGGGAAGTCGTAGAAGTGGCCCGGATGCACAATAACCCCCATCTTGCGCACGACGTCAATGGCCAGTTCCTCATCGCTCTGAACCACAGGCACGCGCAGCACGGCGTACCATCCGCCTTCGACCTGGAATCGCGTGCATGAGGGATGCAGGACCAGCTGCCGATCCAGTTCGCCGAGATTTACGCGCAAGCGATCGAGCAGAATGGGCTGGACTTCCTTGCGCTGATCCAGCAGCACGGGCGCGGCGAGTTGCACTGGGGCATTCAGTGAGAGATAGGTATCGGCGATCACCTCGAGCCGGGCCAGGGCCGCGGTCGCCATGTCTTCCGGGCCGTCAACCACCAGCCAGGCCAGTTTCATCTGCGGCAGCGCGGAGATTTTCGATACCCCGCTCAGGGTGAAGGTGAGCGCCTCGGGATTGTTGACGAAAGAGTTGCGCGACACACCGTCGAGGGCGTAATCCAGGAAAACTTCGTCCACAATCAAGCCGGCTTCGTAGTCGCGACAGAATTCGTTGAGCGCCAGAGCCTCGTCGGCCCGGACATACGATCCAGTCGGATTGTTGGGATGGACGGCAATGACTGCCCGAGCTCGCGGGGTGGCCGCCTTGTATAGAGAATCAAAATCGATTTGCCAGCCGTGGTCGTAAATCAGGGGGTAGGGCACCGGCTTCACGTCCGCCAGATCGGCGAGAAACTCGAACAGCGGATAGCTGGGCTTGGGCACCAGGATTTCGTCTCCCGGATTCGCGAGAAGCCGGAAGATGTAGGTGTAGGCCTCGCTGGTGCTGGTGGTCAGGAAAAGGCGCTCCGGGTCGAGCCCAAAGATGCCGTGGGTCTCATGGTAGTAGCGGCACACGGCCTGGCGCGCCGCCAGCATGCCTCGGGGCTGGGGGTCGTATTTGAGTGACTCAGGAGTGCAAAGAGCCGCCAGCACCGCCTCCCCATCGGGCTCGATTCCTGCCTCGGTGGGGTTGGACAGGGTGAGATCGAGAATCTCCTGGCCGGAGGCACGCACCTCCGCGATCGCGGCGGTGAAGGCGTTGGGCGTGAGCTTCCAGTTTGTGCGCTGCGAGAACATGAACTAGGGAGCGCCGAAGAACCATCCATGATAACGGAGAACAGTCGAATCGGTGACCTCGGCGGCTAAAGCCGCTGATGAAAACAAAGTCCTGATCGCAGCGCTAAAGCCCTCCACCCCATCACGCCAAAGGCGGGCGTGCTGGGGACCCCGGCGCTGCGCCACCCAGAACCAGACTTTCTCCGGCAACCTGTGAAGCCGTGCCCTTCCCAAAACCGATTCTTGGAACCACTTCTAAGTCGAGAGCACCATTTATCGCGGCAATTCTAGAAGTGTAGAGCCACTCTTGTTGATTTTGTCTACAGGCGTGAGGCCTGATTATAGAATTTCACCTCACTTTAATGCTTGTATTTCTCCGCGCGTTCTCCGAGACTTTTTGTCAAGTTCGAGAAGGGATGCTATCTGCCATGACTTCCCATGCGTTGGTGATCCGAATTGCGGTTGCGGTGCTGGCGGTGCAGGCGACCGCCCAGCAGATGGTCTGCGGCCCAGCCGAGTACACGGCCTTGCTGCGGAAATCCCCGCCGTCGGCCGAGTGGCTGCGTTACCCGATTCCCCCCGGCGCACGAATCGACATGCAGAACACGCTTGCGCAGGGATGGCCCCAGCGGTCTTTTTTGCAAACCATCGTGTACAACTTCCCGCCCGGCACGAAGGTCACCGACATCGAGCGCTTTTTCGTGCAGGCCGGAGTCTACAAGGCGTCTCCGTCTGGCGCCCTCTACACCGATGTCAACCCCGACCGGAACCCGGGGACAGCATGCGAAAAGTAACCGACGATAACGGCGTCGTCACGTTCAGCATCTTCCGCAAAACCAAGCCCTCGGAGGGCACGCCGTTCGGCGATGTCGCCTGGACCGCAAAGCAGCTCCGCGATCACCCGCCCACCGCCATCGACCTGACCGTTTCGCTTTATCCCGGCGCCGTTCTCGACATCGACCAGTCCACCGCCCTGATCATGACCAGCCCGGACCCTTACATCTACTACATAACCCCGGACAGCCCCCAAACCGTGAGGGCGTTCTACGGGATGGCTCCCGACCAGGTCACCCGCGAGCTTAGCCGCTTCGACAGCGTCACGGTAGAACAAAACAGGACCGGCACTCCGCGAAACGGGACGCAGATCAGAATCCGACTGAGCTACAAACACACCGCCGGCGGGCGGGCCGTCGAAGCCCCCGCCGCCCATCTGACCGGTCCAGGACCCGCCGTCCCCGGCCCGCCGCCCGGCTGGAAGCCGCGCCAGTGGAAAGGCGGTTGCGAACGAGGGCCAGTCGCGCCCATCGTCATCATGCCGTAATTGGATGCGCAATATGGAGATCTGTCCTACGAGCCCAGGCGCAGCAGGGAATCGCGCAGCCGGCCGTGATTTTGCAGGAGGTGGAGGTAGAGCATCTCGTCCGGCTTGGACTTGGCCCGGATGATGCGCACGATGAGCTGTTTCTCGTCCCGCGTCCACGAAGAGAGACCGGGAATCAGAGCCAGCACAAGCGCAAAATTCTCCAGGCTGGCCTGCTCTGAAGCGGTCAACGACGATGTCTCCACGCCCAACGCGCGCGCGATAGAACGGGCTGAGGCGGCGCGAATGCGGCGGCTGTCTCCTCCGAACTCGCGGGCCATTCGCCGGTTCACTCGCAGGCCGAGGCTACGGGTGGAAAAATTATCCCACGCTGCAACCTCACTTCCCGGCAGCTCATAAAACACGTGTCCGGCGGCGAGGCGTCGCAGCGTTCTGGCCGGCGTTCGGTATTTTGGATCGGCGGCGATTCTGCGTTCTTCGCGCTCGACAAGTCTTTGCAGATCCGGACGGCCCGGCCGGAAGCCCAGCTTGCGGTAGAACCAGAAGGCGCCCGATTCGATGGCCTCCTCGTTGTCATGGCCCAGTTGGTAGGGATACACGGAGACGCACGTCGTTCCCATGAGGTGACAGAGGCAGCGCAGTACCTGCGCGTAGATCCATCCGACTTCGCCGCCGCGGAAGGTGTAGAAGGTGTTGAAGCCGACCTCCATCCACTCGCCGAGCGCGATCGCTTCGATGTAGTTGATGGGCACGCCGTTCTTCAGGGTGAATCCCGCCGCATAGGCGCGCAGTGGCAGGCGGCGATCCGGGGGCAGGTTCCAGAGGAAGATCGAAACTCCGCGGCCGAGGTCGGCGCGGACGACTGAGGCCGGATCTCCCAGCGTGGTGCCGTAGAGTTCGCGGTAGCGGACCAGCATGACCTCGCGGACCATGTCCATGACTGCTTCGCCCCGCCTGCGCGAGAGCTTGGTGAGTGTTGGCGGTCGGTTCGCTAATTCGCGAGCGAGAGAGACATCGCTGCGGCTGATCAGCGGGCCGGCGTGATAGAAGACGCTGCTTACCGGCTTCCAGTTGCGCGTGCGCGTGAGACGGGAGTTCCCGAGATTCCAACGCAGGGGCACACGCAGGGATTCGTAGAGTTCGGCTTTCTGTTGGACCGGCAGCGGCAACCGTTCCAAGCGTTGCATCAGCCATGCCGGACTGGCGCTTTTCCTGCCCGCGGCGGTTTCGAGCCACCGGCGCCACGGAGTGTCGGCCTCGACAAAGGCGTCGTCCTCGAGCAAGGGGATGAAGCGCGGGCCGGTGGTGCCTAACTCTCGCCCTGGTTCGTAGTGGTCCCAGGCGACTTCGACTTTGTCAGGCATGCGCTGAATGAGCCAGCTGGCTACGTCGAAGCTAAGCGTATCTTCCATCTGCGTGCCAGCTATGCCGGAGACTTCGAGCGGGCCGAAGGCGCTCATGTCGGCGCCGGACTTGCGGAGCGCTTCGACTTTCTTGTGGAAACGATTGAGGATGCGGCCGGCGAGGCGCACCACCGCCGGCCCTTGAGGAAACGCTCTCAGGAAGAGCAAGGCTTCGTGGAAGCGGATCAGCGAGGACGGGTCAGGGAAGCGCGCGGCGTCGAGTGCTTTCAGCAGCTTTACTACGCGGACGGCTTCGTGGCGACCGAAAAGGTAGCGGCAGGCTTCGAGTTGGGTGAGTCGGCGATCGAGGGAGTTCGCGGGCATGAGAGATTCTCGACAAGGGTACCTCATGCCCGTTCTCGGCGGTACCTGGCTGATGAGCCTGCATGGCTTTCTCGGCTCAGGCAGCCGTTTTGGCCCCGCCCCCATGCTATAATTTTGACTTCGCTCGAACTGTTTACGTCGAGGCTATCCTGTGATCTCCTCCGCGGGCGATCTCTTAGTCCATAGGATCAGCGCAATTCCGGTTCTTTAGATACGAGGTATTCCTATGTCCGGCCATTCAAAATGGGCGACAATCAAGCACAAGAAGGGCGCGCTGGACGCCAAGCGCGGCAAGATCTTCACCCGTCTCATCAAGGAAATCAGCAATGGCCGCCAAGATCGGGTGGCGATCCCGACATGCAACCCGCGCCTGCGCGACGGCCATCCTGGCGGCGAAGTCCGAGAACATGCCCGCCGACAACATCAAGCGCGCCATCCAGCGCGGCACCGGCGAACTGCCCGGGCTTGACGTACGAAGAATTCGTTCTCGAAGGCTACGGGCCGGGCGGGGTGGCCCTGCTGGCTGGAAATTTCAACCGACAACCGCAACCGCACGGTCAGCGAAATTCGCCACGTCTTCGGCAAGAACGACGGCAACATGGCCGAAGCGGGCGCGGTCTCGTGGATGTTTCACAAGAAGGGCGACATCGTGATTCCCAAGTCCGCGGCCAAGGAAGATGACCTGATGAATCTCGTCCTGGAGGCGGGCGCCGAAGACCTGCAGGATGACGGCGATCACTGGGAAGTGCATCACCGAGCCTGCCGCCTACGAAGCGGTCCTGGAAGCCGTGAAGAAGGCGGGCATCACCCCGGTATCTTCCAGCGTCAC
The DNA here is from genome assembly GCA_963727725.1 of Thermodesulfovibrionales bacterium. Classification (GTDB taxonomy): domain Bacteria; phylum Nitrospirota; class Thermodesulfovibrionia; order Thermodesulfovibrionales; family SM23-35; genus CAVSHJ01. Next base: position 176,862 of record CAVSHJ010000005.1, on the reverse strand, counting down.
CATGATTCCGCAGAACTACATCAAGCTGGAAGGCCAGCAGGCGACGCAGATGATCCGGCTGATGGAAGCGCTCGAAGATCGCGACGACGTGCAGAACGTGCACGCCAACTTCGATATCGACCAGAAGCTGCTCGAAGAGGTCGCCGGATAAGTTTTCAGGCAGTGAGTTCCGCAAATTTGTTTTGGAAGCCGCCCACACGGGCGGCTTTTTTGTCACCTTTTTCCTGGGCGCACGATTGTATGAGCAGAGTTCAAGAAACGGTGCATTCGGACAGACTTTTCAACACAGCCGTGCAAAACTTTGTGCGAAAATCGGGCACTTATTCCTGCAACCTCCTGTTAACGGAATTGGTTCTACATTCTGCACCGCATCAAGGGCTGGCCCGCATCGCGCGGCGACTTCATGACTCTGGGACAGTGAAGACACGTCTCGACAAACTGCTGGTAGAGCGCGGTCTAACTATTTCGCGGGAGCGGGCGCAGGCGCTGATTCTCGCCGGCAAAGTTCTGGTCAACGAGCAGAAAATCGAAAAGGCCGGCGCCGCGGTCGAGCATGATGCCGCCTTACGGTTGCTGGGCGAGGATCTGCGCTACGTCAGCCGCGGTGGAGTGAAGCTGGAAAAGGCGCTCGATCACTGGCCGATTCGATCTCACCGGCAAAGTCTGCCTCGACATCGGCGCCTCCACCGGTGGATTCAGCGATTGCATGCTGCAACACGGCGCCGCCCGTGTGATCGCCGTGGATACCGGCTACGGCCAGATGGACTTCCGGCTGCGCACCGACCCTCGCATCCGGCTTCTGGAGAAAACGAATGCCCGCTATCTCACCTCGGACGATCTCAGCGAAGCCATTGCCTTCATCGCCATGGATGTTTCCTTCATCTCGGCCACCCTGGTACTGCCGGCGGTAATCCGCGCGGCGTTTTCTGATCGGGAGCAGCCTGGAGTGCGGCAAATCGTGGTGCTGGTGAAACCGCAATTCGAAGTTGGCCGCAAACTGGTCGGGAAAGGCGGAATCGTGCGCGATGAATCGGCGCAACAATCTGCCGTGATGAAAGTGGAGGCCAGCCTGCGCAGCCTGAACTGCGCCGGTATGGAATGGATCGAGTCTCCCATCCTGGGCGCCGAAGGCAACCGGGAGTTCCTGCTCTACGCCGAGTTCCCGCCGCGAGCGGACGAGTGATTGTACAATCGGGAGTTCAATGCCCGGCGATCTGCAGCCCCTAACTCGACTCAAGACCGTTGCCATCATTTCGAAACCTGGGCGTGCGGAATTGTCCAATGTGTTGCCCGGGGTCTATCAATGGCTGCGACAGCGCGGCGCCGCGGTGGTCGTGGATCGGGAGAGCACGAAGTATAGTCCGTGGGATAACGTCGCGGAGCGCGGCGACTTGGGATCGCACCATCCGGATCTTGCCTTGGTCTTCGGAGGCGACGGCACTCTGCTTTCTGCGGCGCGTGCCGTCTCGCAGGCTGGGACGCTGATTCTAGGGGTGAATTTGGGCACGCTCGGTTTTCTCACCGAGTTTCCTCTCGCCGATCTTTATCCCGCCCTGGAATCGATTGAGAAAGGCCGATACCTGGAGGATTGGCGCTCCATGTTGAGTTGTTCACTGGTCCGGGGCGACAAAGCCGTCGCCACTCACCTGGCCTTGAACGACGTGGTGGTGAGCAAGAGCGCGATCTCGCGCCTGAACCACTTCGAGCTATTTGTCGACAAGGAATTCGTCTCCAGCTACAAGGCCGATGGCCTGATCATCGCGACACCGACGGGTTCGACTGCCTACTCGCTGGGGGCGGGCGGCCCGATTCTCAAGCCGGACGTGGGCGCCTTTGTCGTCACTCCGGTATCTCCGCACGGGCTGACCCACCGGCCGGTGGTGGTGCGCGATACGGTGGAAATCGAAGTCCAGGTGAAAACCGGGCAAGAAGAGGCCTACCTGAGTCTGGATGGGCAGGTTGGCATGCCGGTGCGCGACGGCGATACCGTGCGTTGCGTCAAGGCCGAACACGCCGCCAAGCTCTTGCGCTTCCAGAAGACGTTCTTCGAAGTTCTCCGCACCAAGTTGAAGTGGGGAGAGCGGTGATCGTGCGGGAGGCATCCGTAGAGACTCGGCTTGCCGCGTCTCGGATCCCGTAGCGAGGAGACGCAGCAAGCTGCGTCTCTACGACTACTCCGCCAGAGGTGGAAAACCATGAACCAGCGATTTCTACAGGTGGCCATTGCCGTTGCCGGTAGCGTTGCATTTGTCGCCGCCCAAACCAAACCTGCCGCCGATCTCATCATCCGAAATGCCAAGGTCTGGACGGTGGATCGCTCCCGCCCCGAGGCCGAAGCGGTCGCCATCTTGGGAGAGCGCATCGTCGCCGTCGGTTCCAATCAGGAAGTGGACGCCTGGCGCGGAGCGCAGACCCGCGTGCTGGACGCTTCCGGAAAGCGCCTTCTCCCCGGCTTCGACGACGCCCACGTGCACTTTATGTCCGGCGGTTCCCAGCTCGACAACGTGCAATTGAATGACGCGACCAGCCCGCAGGAATTTGTGCGGCGCATTGGCCAGCGTGCGGCGATCACCGCGAAAGGGGAGTGGCTCCAGGGCGGCGACTGGGACGAAACCAAGTGGAATCCGGCGCAACTTCCCAGCAGGGAATTGATTGATCCGGTGACCGGGCAGACTCCGGTGGCCGTGGGTCGCTATGACGGCCATATGATTCTGGCCAACTCTCTGGCACTGAAGCTGGCGGGCATCACGGCGCAAACTCCCGATCCAGCAGGTGGGGTGATCGTCCGCGATGCCCAAGGCAATCCCACGGGAGCTCTGAAAGACGCCGCGGCAGACCTGGTTTACAAAGTGATTCCTGCGCCCACGCATGACCAGCGGCGCCACGCCATTGAACGCGCCCTCGGGCATGCAGCTTCGCTTGGCGTCACCAGCGTGCAGGACATGGACCCGGACTACGCCGATATCGCGATCTACTCCGAGCTGCTCGGGGAAGGGAAGCTGACCACGCGCATCTATGCCGCGCCTCTGATTCCCCAGGTGGACGACCAGGTGAAGATTGGCATTCGCCACGCTTTCGGCGGTCCTTACCTGCGCCTCGGTGCCGTGAAGTCTTTTGCCGACGGCTCTCTCGGCTCGGCCACGGCCTATTTCTTCGAGCCTTTTACCGATCAGCCCGGAAACCGGGGCTTGCTCGCCGATGGAATGCACCCCATCTCGCTCATGCGCGATCGCATGATGAAGGCCGACGCCGCCGGACTGCAGCTCTGCACCCACGCCATCGGCGATGCTGGAATTTCCGCCATCCTGGATATCTACGCCGAAATTGAAAAAGCCCACGGTCCTGCCGACCGCCGCTGGCGGATCGAGCACGCGCAGCACATGGCAGCGAAGGACTTCGACCGCTTCGCCCAGCTTCATGTCATTGCTTCGGTGCAGCCCTATCACGCCATTGACGACGGGCGCTGGGCTGAGGGCCGCATCGGACACGATCGCGCCAGCCGCACGTATGCCTTCCGGACATTTCTGGGTCATGGGGTGCGTTTGGCTTTGGGGACGGATTGGAACGTCGCTCCTCTCAATCCGATGCTGACGCTGTACGCCGCGGTGACGCGTGCGACATTGGACGGAAAGAATCCGCAGGGCTGGTTTCCGGAGCAGAAGCTGACCGTGAAGGAAGCGATCGAGGCCTACACCATGGGATCGGCCTACGCCGAATTCCAGGAGAACGAGAAAGGCTCGATCACTCCCGGCAAACTGGCCGACATGGTGCTGTTGAGCGACGATGTGCTCAACATCGATCCGGTGAAGATCCGCGACGTCAGGGTGCTCAAGACCTGGGTTGGCGGCAAGCTGACGTACGACGCCGGCAACGCGAGACGGTGACGATTGTGAACGAGGGCCATCCGGGGATTGTCGAGCGGACATTCGACGCGGGCGAGGTTCGCCGTGAGCTATGCCGAGGGTCCGGCCAATGGGCCGCCGCTCGTGCTGTTGCACGGACTGGGACGGCGATGGCAGGTGTTCCTGCCGCTGATTCCGGCGCTGAGCATGCGTTGGCACATCTTCGCGCCCGATTTTCGCGGACACGGCAAGTCGGCGCATGTCGCTCGCGGCTACCGCGGCACCGAGTACTCGGAGGACGTCGCCCGTTTTCTGTGCGAACGCGTTGCCGGGCCTGCCGTCCTCTTCGGGCATTCCCTTGGCGGCATGGTGGGCATGTGGGTGGCCAGCCATCATCCCGAACTGGTGCGCGCCCTCATCCTCGGCGACAACATGATTGTCGCCGGGCGGGTTCCCAGCCCGATGTACACAAAGCTGTTTTCCGGACTGCGCGATCTTGCGCGCAAAAACGGGACGGTGGAAGAGATCGCGGCCGGCATCGGCAGGATCGAAGTTCAAGTCGCGGGATCGGGCGCCCCCATCACGATCAGCAAACTTCCCGGAAATGACGAAGCGTATCTGCTGGCCTGGGCGCGTTGCGTAAAGCAGAACGATCCCGACGTTTACGAGATGGCGATTGATGGCTCGGCGCTGGAAGGCTGGGACGGCGAGGCTGTGTTGCGCGGAATTTCCTGCCCAACGCTGCTTTTGCAAGCCAGCCGGGAACTGGGAGGGCTGATGTCTGACGTGGATGTCGCGCTGGCCACGCGGGTGCTGCCCCACCATACCCATGTACGGTTTCGCACCATTGGGCACGCTTTATTCATCCAGCAGCCGGAGCCGGTGCTGCGGGCGGTGACTAATTTTCTGGAGGCGCTGTAAGCCAAGCCTTGCGTCGAAGACGAGCGGCTCTAATTCTCCGGGGGCCATTCGTAGGGAAACATTTTCCCCGCATCTTCGGCACTCAGTTTGACTCCGAGTGTTTCGGCGGCGTGTGCCAGAACTGGATCGCGTCCGCTGGCCAAATCACCAGCGGCGGGCACGGCGCGCTCGTCCGGCACTACACCGCTGTGTTCGAGACTCTTACCGTCGGTCATGATCAAATCTGCGTCCGTGTTGGACGCCCCGTAGAAGACGACGGTATCCGTGCCCATCTTCTCGTCGTAGTGCTGAGATTCCATTACACTGCCAGATGAGGGGTCGCCCACGACAACTCCTCGCTTCTCGAGCTGCACCACGCGCGCGAATACTTCTGAAGCCGAAGCGGAACGGCTATCCACAAGCACGACTAACTTTCCCGTGAATGGGTTGTGCCTAGGCTTGGCGACCATCGGCTTGTTCTCCTTTCTACCGACACGGTCGCAGACTTTCACTTCTTTCTCGAAAACGCCGCTTACCAGGGATTTAAGCGTTTCCACGCTGCCACCTGGGTTTCCACGCAGGTCAACAATCAGAGCCTTGTGCTTGCGCGCCTTGTCGATCATCCTGTCGACGTCAGAGGAACCGAATAGCGGCAATCTGAGAATCATCAACTCGTCACCCATCTCTACGGCGTGAGCTTTCAGGCGATGCTCCTCCGCCTCTTCCTCGCGGACCAGATCCCAGATGTCGTTCCCTGCGTTGCCGCCGGTGAGATCCGTTATTTTCTTGTGCTCGCGAATCTTGGCCAAGACGTCCAGCTGACGCTCGCCGCCGGCTGGTGTCTTAATATTCAACCGGAGCGCGGCTTGGGGTCGCAAGATCGTGAACACATAGTGCATCTTCCAAAGGTTATCGCGGTTGGGCGAGTATCCATTGATAGCCAGTATCTCGTCGCCGGCCTTTAAGCCCTTTGCCTCGGCATCGCTTTTTGGTCGCACTCGGATTATGTAACAATGGCCCCCGATCATCTGATACTGCCAGCCATAGTCGTGCTGGTATGCGTGTTGGGGCGGAAGGAAAAATGTGTGCGAATCGTCGAGGGTGTCAAGCAAGGCGGCGATATGGGACATGGCCATATTGAACGACTGAGTGCTGTCGATTCTCTTTTTTGCTTCGTCCACCTTGGCATCCCAGTCCAGGCCATGCAACTTCGGATCGTAATAGTGTTTGCGCACGTCGCTGGCGATGACCTGTAGTATGACCTGAGCACGACCGCGGTCGAAACTCGTCATCTGCTGGGGCCAGGCGAAACTGGCAAGAAGCACGCAAAGACCCGCACTTGCAAACTGACGACCTATTGTCTGGGGTTCCATTGTTACTCCGAAGACCACAGATGCATTTGTTTGTTGCCGGGAACTTAGAGCCGGACGTCGGGTACGTCCAGGCCCAAGAACAAAGGCATTCTACGCCAAGATATGGCTTTAGGTAAGTGAGCCGCGACGGCTTAGGCCTTTCTCTAATCGCAGTTGATCGCGCAAGCTGTCCCGCTGTCGGACCAGTCGCGCCGTCGTTCCTTCCACCAAGACTTCCGCTGGTTTGCCGCGGGTGTTGTAGTTCGATCCCAGCGCGGCGGCGTAGGCCCCCGCGTCCAGAATCGCCAGCAAATCGCCTTCGCTTGCGAATGGCAGTTCGCGGTCGCGCGCAAAGAAGTCGCCGGTCTCGCAGATTGGGCCGACGACATCGGTAATCTCGGTTTCGCGCGAGTTGCGAGTCACTGGCACAATTTCGTGATAGGCACCGTACAGAGACGGCCGCAGCAGGTCATTCATCGCCGCATCTACGATCAGGAAGCGTTTGCCGTTATTCGTTTTCCGGTAGATCACGCGGGTCAGGAGCACGCCCGCCGGACCCACGATGGACCGTCCCGGCTCCAGCAGCAGATGCGCGTTCAACCGGCGCAAGGGTTTGAGCACAGCTCGAGCGTAAGCGGAGATCCGCTGGGTGAAGTTTTCCGCGGCGCCTTCATAGGAAATTCCGAGGCCGCCGCCCGCATCCACATAGCGGATATCGTGCCCCTGTGCCCGAAGGGCGCGCACCAGGTCGGCAACTCGCTCCAGCGCGTCGGCGAAAGAGCTGACGTCCGTAATCTGCGATCCGATATGGACGCTCACCCCGGCCACCTTCAGATACGGCTGCTTGGCGGCCTTCGCGTAAAGAGTTTCGGCCTCGGAAATCGGCACGCCGAACTTGTGCTCGTGCAATCCGGTCGAAATATAGGGATGGGTCTTCGCCGAAACGTCGGGATTCACGCGCACCGCGATCGCAGCTTGCTTTTTCACGCGTGCGGCGATCTCGGCCAGCGTCTCCAGTTCCGAGGCGCTCTCAATGTTAAACAGGAGGATGCCGGCGCGGAGGGCGAGTTCCATCTCCGGCACCGTTTTGCCGACGCCGGAAAACACGACGCGTTTGGCCGCGCGGCGATCTTGATCTACGCGCAGAACTCGTTCGAGCTCTCCGCCGGAGACCACATCAAACCCTGCGCCCTCGCGCGCGATTAAGCGCAGGATGGCCAACGAGGAGTTGGCCTTCACGGAATAACAAAGCGTGTGCGGGACAGAACGGAAAGCGCGCGCGAATGCGCTTAGCCGCGCGCGGATCGCCGCCGCCGAGTACACGTAGAGCGGCGTTGTATGGTCTTGCCGCGAGCCGTTCGAGGGAGACCGATTCACAAAACAAGGCCGGGTGCGCTCCGCCGCGGGCCGGGCCCTGGTAGGCGAAGGCGGGAGGCCGGACGAGTTCAGGTTTGGCGGTGCGCTTCACTTGCGTTTGCCCGGACCGCCCTTAACCTTGATGGCCACCACCGTCTGATCGTCAAACGGGTCCACGCCCGCGGCATGTTCGGAAACGGCCTTGAAAATGTTGTTGACCACGCAATCGGCGGACTTGGTGGAACAAGCGGCAACGATTTCTTCCACGCGCGCATGTCCGAAAGGTTGCCCATGACGGTTAGGGGCGTCGAGAATACCGTCGCTGAAGAAGACGAACAAGTCTCCGGGCTTAGCGCGGAAACTGAATTCGTCGTACTCCGCCTCGTCGAACAATCCCAGGGGCAGACCGGTGGCATCGACAATCTCGATCTTCCCATCATGGCAGTAGATGGGACGCGGCAATCCTGAATTCGCCACCTGCAGCGTGCGTTGCTGGTCATCCCACACAGCGTAGATGATGGAAACAAACTGCCCGTCGATGCGCCGCTCTCCCAGCGAAAGATTCACCGCCGAAAGCATCTCCGCCGGGCCGGGCTCGATGGGTGCGTGGGAGCGCAAAATACCGCTGACCAGCGCGGCATAGATGGCGGCCGGCGCGCCCTTGCCGCTCACGTCGCCAATCACGATGCCCAGGCGCGACAGCGAGTAGGGAACGAAGTCATAGAGGTCGCCGCCAATCGCGCGCGCCGGAACGAACTTAGCGTGGACCGCGAGATTCGCCAGCTTGGGGTCCGATGGCGGCAGCAGCCGGACTTGCAGCTCGCGGGCCAGCGACAGGTCACGTTCCAGGCGCTGTTCCTGTCTTGCGATCTCCTCGTACAGACGCGCGTTTGCGATGGCAATGGCGATCTGGGCGGCCAGCGTGGTCAGGGTGCGCTTGTGGTCCTCGGTGAAATAGCCGCGGCGGGTATGCTCCAGGTCGATGACGCCAATCACTTTTCCCTGGTAGATCAGCGGAACCGCCAGCTCGGACCGCGTTTCCGGATTGACCGGGATGTAACGCGAATCCTTGCTGACGTCAGGCACCAGTACGGCGTCTTTTGCCTGGGCGGCGTAGCCGACCACTCCCCGGCCCAGCGCTATGTCGTGCTTCAGATGAAGCCGTTCCTGGAAGCGTTGCGCAAAGCGGTGTTGCAGCTTCTCCCCGGCCTCATCCAGCAGAAGAATGCTGAATATCTGGTAATCGATCAGCCGCTTGAGCAGTTCGGCAATGCGCTTGAGCAACTCGTCGAGGTTGAGAATCGAGGTCAACTCGCGGGCAATCTCGTTGAGCAGCAGCAGGGTACGCGCCTGGCGCGTGGTGCGGGTATGCAGACGGGCGTTTTCGATGCCCACGGCCATGCGCGACGCGATCAGGGTCAGCAATCGCTTGTGCTCCTCGGTGAAGTAACCCTTTTCGCGGGCTTCGATATCGATCACGCCGATCAGCCGGTTCTTGACGATCAGAGGAACAGCTAATTCTGAATGGACGTTGGGCAAGGCCGCGATGTAGGAATCTTCCTGGGCCGCGTCGGCGACCAGCACGGCCTGCCGCAGTTGCGCCGCCTGCCCCGTGATGCCCTGGCCCACTTTGACGCGGAGGCGGTCGGCGACTTCCGGCGGATATCCGACCTGAAAGCGGACATACAACTCCTGCCGCTGCTCGCTGAGCAAGAGGATGGCAAAGATTTCGTAATCAATGACTTTGCGCACCAGTTCGGCCACGCGCCGCAGCGTGGTTTCCAGGTCGAGCGTGGTATTGACCACGTCGGTCACTTCCAGCAGAAGGGGCTCGACCTGGGAGGACGGTGCTGTTGTTGAGGCAGTTCGGCTCACCCCTTTCATCATAGCAGCCGGGTTTTCTACTGCAGTGGTTAGCGGTTGGTGGATAGTGGTTAGGTATTCACTAGAACTGGCTTCAAAAGTCCTTTTGAGGGTTCAGAAGGCCGACCCTCAGGGGCTAAAGCCCGCATTCATGGCGGGTCTCGGCGGCACGGCTGAAGCCGTGCCCTGCCCAAAACCGAATTTTGAAACCAGTTCTAGCCACTAACCGCTAACCACAAGCGTTACGGGTTTTCAAGAACGCAGATGTCGGGCAGATTGCGGTACTTCTCCGCATAGTCCAGCCCATAGCCGACGACGTAGGCATCGGGAATGGTGAACCCGATGTAATGCGCCTGGATCGGCTGCTTGCGCCGCGAGGGCTTATCGAGCAGGGCGGCGATGCGCACCTGGCGGGGCTGATGTGCCTGCACCAGTTTCTGGATGTAATTGATGGTCAGTCCGGTGTCGAGGATATCTTCCACGAGAATGACATTGCGATCCGCCAGAGACTGGTCCAGGTCCTTGGTGACGCGCACTTGGCCGCTCGAGTCCCAAGCGGCGTGTCCGGCCGGATCCTCTTTCGCTGTGGGCCGGTTTCCGTAGCTCGAGACACCGATAAAGTCGAAGGTGGCGTCGAGCGGAACATGACGGGCAAGGTCGCTCAGGAAAATGGCTGCGCCTTTGAGTACGCCGACGAAAATGATGGACTGGCCGCGAAAATCGCGGGCAATCTCCGCTCCCATCTCCACCACGCGCTGGGCAATTTGCTCCCGCGATAACAGCACTTTGAGGTCGGGCACGCCAACATCTTACACAGGATGGCAAGCGGACAGAGTTTCTGGTTTGTCGTCTTGCTTGCTGGCCTCTCGGGAACGAGGATGGTCCCGCTCACGGGGAACCGACCACCCGGGACCGCCGGCAGGCTGTTAGAATGCTAATTTTGCAGGAGGTACCTCTCCCTTGCCGATGCCCGAACTGATGCAACTGGTTAACGAAGCCAGGTTGGAAATCGAAGAGATTTACCCTGCCGACCTCAAACGCATGCAGCAATCCGGCGAAGACTTCGTCCTGCTGGATGTCCGCGAACCCGATGAGGTTCCTCAAAGTCACTCCTATATGTCACTTCTTTTCCTGAATCCAAATACTTAAGGATCTCCATGTTTCTCTCGTAGATCGTGTCGACGATAGTCGGATTCATTGCAATATCGCTCTGGCTCTCTCCAAACGCATATCCACATTTGTCTTCCTTGCCGTTTCCTTTTCGGCAGCGGATATAAACTTGTCATCCGACTTTAAATCTGATAACTTAGTTCTCGACACTTTTGGTATGACGATGACTTTACCCATCCCGTCGAGGAAAGGTTCGCAGACAGCGACGAATGCAGCTTCGTATATCAAAACGTTGAACTTCTTTGTCTTGAGGGTAAATGGGAAATCACCGAGATCGGAGCATGAATCGAGAAATGCTTCAAACAGTTTCCCGAGATGATCTATTACTTCTGCTTTCATTCCCCTCGCTTTGTAAGAAAAACTATTCAGGAACCGTACCATCGACTGCGTATACTTTTTCCCTTCCAACAGCATGGCAAATCCCCTCAATAAGATTTCGATGTCCTTCATATGAATGTCAGGATCAACGAGGCCCAACAGTTTTCTCCAACGGCCGTCCAAGTTCATCACATTGAGCACCTCGTAAAAATCACTATGATACAAGCTCGCTCGGATCTCTTGAGGCTTGAGATTTATACCTCCGCTGTTCAGCCTGTTAAACAACTCATATATCGAAGAATCATCGTCAGGGGGAACCATTTGTTTTATAAAGTAGTTCCTTATTGTTCTCAGGTCAAAACTTGTCTTGAGGTCGCTCAACGTTGAATAATTCAGCCCATGAAGTGGACTTTTTTTCCCAGTCGCCGGGTCGTTTAAATCTAGATTGAACTCCGCAAAGTACGTATCATTAAACAACACTTCCTCCGGAATTTCACCTCTCTCATTGAATATTCTTTCCTAGCTTCGCTCTTGCCTCGCTTTTTGGAAAGCGCTTCTTTCGAAAGTAGTAGATGGTCATTAACCTCTGATGACCATCTATCACCAAATAGTTATTCTTGCCCTGCTCGTACAAAAATATCTGTGGAACCGGTATGTTAATTAGTATCGACTCTATTAGTTTCGATGCTCGCTTCTTATCCCACACGTAATTTCTCTGAAAGCCGGGAATCTTGACTACGCCTGATTCAATGAAGTTAAAAATTGTGTTGATGTTGAAATCATTTGGGGTTGCCGAGATCTCATACTCCTTAAAAGCTACGATGATATCCTCGGATTTCTCCTCGCCTTCGTACCACAAAATCTCAGCTTCTTCGCTCATTGTACCTCCTATCATCTCTTATCGATTTGGTTTGTGTATGAGTGGCTCTCGTGACTAATCGTATCATTGTAATAATATTCTCAGGCTTTTTCTTGCTGATCACGTAATCTTTCTGTGCCGCTAACTCTTATAGATTGCCGGTTAAACTCTACAATTTTTACCAATTTCTGTCAATGAAGACTACAGGAAGATAGAGACAGCCACCGAGAAACGGCAGTGAAGCGACGTTTGTTCCGGTAACCAACATTGGGCAGCAAGATGTCTGCGACGCGGACTTTCAGGTGTTATGCGTACCTGATCACAAATGATCTCTGGGTGTCTTTATCAGAGGTGTAAATTGTCTTCATCTCTCCGCTCTCCTTGACACTTAAAAAGTCAAAAGTGTAAAGTTAAAGACCGTGGGCAGTTAGCTCAGTCGGTAGAGCAGAGGCCTGAAAAGCCTCGTGTCCGCAGTTCGATTCTGCGACTGCCCACCATTTTTATCCTCCTCCTTCAACACCCGTGCCTTAACCCGTCAATCTGATCGACATATATTGTCAATATTACCCAAGGCGGATGCTGGCGGTGCGCCTTTTGGTCGACGAAACTGACGGTTACGAGATCAGATTTAATGGCATAGAAAGTGCTTGAGAATGCGAACGAGACTCTGAATTCAAAAAAAGGAGTTTTTAGACTGATTTGAACAATTCTTTCTTTTTTCTTGACAGAACTAACCGTTTTCGGTTAAAAAAGGTATGTATGATTAGGCGCATTCTATTTATCTTACTCTCTGTCTATTTTCTCTTTGTTTTTCCCGCTTATGCATTGGAGGTCGAGAACGCTGTATCGGCTGCCAACCATATATCGGCTGATCAGCCTGGAGATTCGACTGTTCCGGCAATATCCACTCTTTCCGAAGACAAGATAAAGGATGGTCCGAAGATAGACTCGGATTATGGCTCTAACGCGGTAGCGTTAAGAGCAGTGGAAAGAAATGTAACTCTTTTCAGCGAGAGCATAAAAGAAAAATTCTCCGTCTGGCTCAGCAGGTCAGGGCAATATCTTGAGTTAATGAAAAAGATACTCAAGGAAAAGAACGTCCCTGAAGAAATAGTTTTTCTCCCTCTTATCGAGAGCGGTTTCAACCCCTATGCATATTCGCCCGCGCGTGCCGCAGGATACTGGCAATTTATTTCATCCACTGCGAAAAAATACGGACTGGCAATAACCTGGTGGAAAGACGAGAGGAGAGACCCCGTAAAATCGACTGTTGCGGCAGCAAATTACCTTAGTGACCTTTACCAGATGTTCGGCTCGTGGAATCTGGCCATGGCCGCATACAACGCGGGAGAGGGTAAAATACTTAAGGCGCTCAACAGGACAAAGACCGACGACTATTGGTCGCTGCTGGGGACGAACCAGATCAAAAACGAAACGAAGGACTACGTTCCGAAATTTATTGCAGCGAGCCTGATAGCAAACAGTCCTGAGACGTACGGGTTTGACAACCTCGAATATCGTCCGCCTCTCAACTACGACACAGTGACATTGACGTCACCTGTCGATCTTGATGTGATTGCTGATTGCGCGGAAACCTCTGTTGAGGTGATTAAGGAGCTGAACCCCGAACTGAAAAGATGGTGCACTCCTCCTGACGCCCGCGAATATTCCCTGAGGATACCTGAAGGCAAGAAAGACGCATTTCTCGGGAACCTCTCTCAGGTCCCGGAAGGAAAAAGGTTTACAGTCGACGTATACACAGCGGGGAAGGCGGACACCCTGAAAAGAATTTCGCAAAGGAGCGGTATCCCCGTGCAGGCTATCCTTGACCTCAATGACATGGAGAAGATCATACCGCTCAGGGCTGGCATAAAAATCTATCTCCCTCCAAAAGAAAAATTTGTGTCGGACAGGGAAGACAGGGATATAGTTAAAAAAGTGTCCTTCAAACAGAAAAGGAAATCATTTGTAAAGCATAGAAAGTCTGTAAAGCATAGTACGACGGTAAAAAAGGTTTCCCTCAAACATAAGAAGAAACCAGTGAAGACCCGTTCCAGAAAGACTTAGCCTGCCTTCTTCTCTGCTCCGAGTTTTGCTCTTGCCTCTGCTGCAAAAGGTGAATTAGGAAATCTTGTAACGAGTTCCTGGTATTTCTTATCCGCCTCGTCAGTTTTCCCTTCTTTTTCGAGCAGCCTGGCGTATTCCAGGAGTGCGAAATCCTTGTAGATGTCGCCCTTAAGGTTGATAAGAGTGTCGAGCGTTTTCTTCGCCTCGCCGGTATCCCCTTTCTTTATGTATATAGCCGCCATCTTTTGGTACACAAGCGGAATATACGTTTCAGCGTTTGAATATCTCCGGGTGAAATCCTTTAATGTCTTCAGCGCTTCATCGTAGTTGCCCAGGTCGTCATAACAAGCTGCAATATAAAAAAGCGAAAGCGGTGACTTGCTCGTATCATAAGCTTTCCTGAACATACCCAATGCCGTCTTATATTGCACCTGTCTGTCCGAAGACGGCGTCTGAGGATTGCTGTAGTAAGTCTTGTAGGCCTCATACTCAAGTGTCCTCGCCTTTTTCTGCGCGGTGTATGAATGGATAAGCACCCCCGCGAGGATTACCAGAATGACAAGTATACCTGCAGTGAATTTCAATACTGTCTTCCGGCGGTGTTTCAGGGCATCCTTCAGAAAGGTGAGTCTTTCTTTTACCTCTGTCTCCGCGTCACCTGTCTTTTTCGGTATTCTTTTCTTGATCGCTTTCGGCATCAATCCCTCCTGCGGGTCTTTTCGATAATGGATTTTGAATTTTCAAATACGGATTCGACACGTTTTTCCTCAATCCCCGAAGCCAGGAGTATCCTGGCCGCAAAGGCCTTCGTTATTAAATCCGAAGGGCTGTGGGCATCTGTATTTATGCAGAGACGGACGCCAAACCGCATCGCCTCTCTCGCGACGTATCCGTTTGACAGGGAATGTCCCTTACGTGCAGTTATCTCAAGCGTAACACCCTTCTCCTTTGCGAGCAGAAGGTCTTCTTCGGATATAATCCCCGGGTGCGCGAGAATATCCGCGTTCGCTTCGATCGCCGCCCTGTTCGTGCCGGGAGCAACGGGTTCCACCAATGTCTCCCCGTGAACAACCACGATCTTTGCGCCCAGATTCCTCGCCTCTTTCACGAGTTCAGGGATAATCTGCGGCGGCACATGGGTGATCTCGGCGCCGGGTATAGCTTCAATAGAAATAAATCCTTTGATCTTCTTTATCGCATTCGCTATCCGAGGGATGACGAGATCGATATTTGATGAATCGACGTGGTCCGTAATCGCGATCGCCTTATATCCGATCGCCTCGGCCCTTCTGATAAGCTCAAAGGGGACAAGTTCGCCGTCACTGAAGAGACTATGAGTATGAAGATCAATCATTATCGTTTCGTTATCTCAAAATATGTCCGATTATTTTATCAGATTTGTTTCCAAATGACCATCGATATCGATATAATTGATTATCATTAGGAGGTAACAATGCTGCCAAAAAAAAGACCGCCAACAAGCCCGGGCGAGATGCTTCTGAAAGAGTTTCTCGAACCTTTGGGAATAACACAAGTTGCTTTTGCACGTCATCTCGGATGGACATGGGCCCGTCTCAATGAAATTGTAAACGGCCGCCGAGGCATAACCGCAGCTTCTGCCCTGGCTCTTGGAGAGGCTCTGGGAACAGGCCCGGAGTTTTGGCTTAACCTGCAGCGTGATTGGGATTTATGGCATGAACTACGCCGCCACAAGCCGGTGGCGCCATTGTTAAAAGCCGGTTAAACTATTGGTTCTCATGCGAGTGTGGATGTTATTGCGGGTTCAAGCTACAAACTTGAACCCGCAAAAGAGGGAAACGTCCGAAAGTCAATTCTTCCAGTTTTCTACTGTCAAACCTTCGATCCGTTCAAAATGGTCGGCGTTATCAGTAACCATCACAAGATTATTTGACAGGGCAATGCCTGCGATCAATATATCTATGTCATCAATGAGCCTGCCTGATTTTTTAAGAGAAGCGTAAATTTTACAGGAAGCTAAAATGCTGGCCTTGTCGAGATTGATAATATCTATAAGTTTGCAGAATTTCTCAAATTCACTAATTCTTTTGTTTGCATCGATGCTTTGAAGCCCGCTTACAATTTCATAGTAGGAGATGATAGGAATGGAAAGGGAATCAATATTGCTGGTAATTTTTTCTTTAAGATTGTCGATGCCTTTGAGGTAATAAGAGATGATATTGGTATCTAAGAGATATTTTCTCACAGAATCCTTTTTCTGTAAGTTCTCTTACGCCTTGATAGTATCTTGTCAAGCACTGCATTTTCTTCACGGGACATATTTTTCCAAATCCCGAAAAATTTTGTGGCTTCTATGCGTTTGTCTTTAGGAGCTTTTTGGGGGCTCTCGACCTCCATCCTGAAAAGGTGAATTACATCATAAAGTTGAGCAATCTTCTTTTTTGGTATCTTTTCGACTTCTTTCATTATTTTCTCTTTGAAGCTTGCCACATTATCACCACCTTTTGCTTGATTATATCATAACGAGGACTGTGCGGTCGCTTGAATAGAATATCTTTATTCTTACCGGATGACAGTCTATTGCGGGTTCAGGGTCTCTGACCTGAACCATGATTTTTTCTTCTGCGGGTTCAAGTTTGTAACTTGAACCAAATAGTTAGTATTTCATAAAACCATCGGCTCAATTAGAACGTTATTATCTGGGTTGGCAGATGACCACACCCAGTCTGTCGCCTTTCTTACCATATAGCCTACGAGCTGCGTTTGCAAAAACGCGGAGTTCAAGTTACAAACTTGAACTCGCAAAAGAGAGTAAATAGCCTGACTCTCCGCTGTTCCGCAAACAAATAGGGCACACTCAATATTTCTCAATTATTTTCCTCTCCTCCTCCGTTATCCCATACAGCCCATAAACAATCTCATCTATTTTTTCATCAGTTATTACAATCTCACGTTCAATCTTTTCACGTTCTGCGGATGGAGGAAGGGCAGATTTCTTTTTGTGCAGTTCGAGCATTCGGTCAACAAGGGAGACGAGTCTGTCGTGGATGGCTTTTTCTGAGGGGTTGTTGAGATCGATTGTGCGGATAGGCGTTCTGCTTACAAAGACGCCTGAAAAATTATAGCTGTCACCTTGTAAGTCGGTGCAGTTGTTATGGATAAAAAACCGGAGGAGGGAAGAATTCAACAAACCGAGCAAATAAAGCGAGCCATCGGGAATGATGAAAACTTTGTTGTTTGCATAATAACTGGAATTATCGTAGGCAAAGCGCGCGCTACCCGCAATCTCCGGCCACATGATTTTAGGCCTTTCGAACTCTGCATAATATTCAACTGCATCTTGAATCTCGTACCACTTGTAAGAACCTGGCTTCCTCCCCTTCCACTCGCCGCCTTTCCAATCTTTTGGTTTTGGCATGAGCTGATCCTTAAAAGATGATAAATATTCTCTGAATAGCAGGATATTGTTTGATATTAATTCCACGCCGAGTGAATATTAAATATTTGCTATTTCCTGGAGGTTCATAACGCTTAATATCTTTCCCTACCAAAAATGGTTTTATCAATTTCGCGCTCTTGGAGTCTTCTGCAATGAGTCGTTCCCTCGTTTTCTCATCAATCACAAAGGCTTCGTTAAGGCCGGTCAACACACCCCTGTAAATTTGTCCTTTCACATACTTGCTTAAAGGAATTCCGACTGCGATCAACTTATTTAATAATGCCTGCGCTTTTTCACTCACCAGGGACCATCCTTTATCATCGAGCGAAGCCCGCACGACAGGGAAAGAATTCTCCTTCACATAATCGGTAAGACTATCAAATTCAGGGTCTTTACCTTGGTAACAGGAAAGGTTAATTCTTTTGTCATTCCGGCTTGTCCGGAATCTTTGCTTCAAGAAGGATTCCCGACGCGCTCCGCTTGCGGGAATGACGTCTTTAATCCTTTGATGTATGCGAATTATGCACGGATACGTTGTCGCGGTCTCGAAGACAGGGAGGTCGCCGAAGTCTATGATTTCTTCAATATGCTGGGTCTTCATCCACCGGCGGAGCGGTTCTCCATAATTTGCCCGCATCCACTTGTTGGCGACGATATAGCTGAAAAGGCCGCCTTTCTTGAGGAGAGATACTGCTTTCTCAACAAAATAAGCGTACAGATCGGCTGTGCCGTAATAGACCTCATAATGATTATGAAAATAATCTTTGTATTCTCCGAGCATCTCCTGCCTCACATAAGGCGGATTGCCGATAACCACATCGAACCCCCCTTTACTTCCCCCCTTATCAAGGAGGGACTGAGAGGGGTGTATAATCTCTCCGAATCCGGTTGACTTTGAATTCCAGTCAAAGGGGTTGATGCGGCTCTTTGTATCGTCGTCCCACCCTCTCCCTTCCCCTCCCCCCTCAAAGGGGAGGGAATCAAAAATGTCATACCCAATCAGGCTGTTCCCGCATTTGATGTTGTTACCGAGAGGCGGAAGGAGATGCTGTTTCCTGGGCAACAACCCTCTTTCACCTTCCAACGCCTTCAAATAAAGGCTCATCATTGTTATCTCAACTGCCTGCGGGTCTATATCCACACCGAAGATATTGTTTCTCAAGATCTTCGCCTTCTCATGTATTGGAAGACTGAATTCCTCCGGTGATATCTTCCAGTAAGGGAAGAGATGAAGTGTCTGAGCGTCTTTCGGATGTTCACGATAATACCTCAGGTGATAGTCAATCAGGCATTGATATGCTCCGAGGAGGAACGAGCCGCTTCCGCAGGCGGGATCGAGGATCTTTATCTTTTCTATCTGCTTCGGTGTCTTGCCTTCAACAATTTTGCCGACTGTGTTTTTAACGATATAATCAACAATATATTTTGGCGTGTAATAGACGCCGCCGGCTTTTCTTACTTCGGGTTTCTCCTCAACCTTGACCCTCTGAGGGGTAACTCTGATTGTACTGCCGAGATAGCGTTCATAAATGCTTCCGAGAAGTTCGACTCCGATAGCATCAAAACGGTAGCGGCTTTTCGGGAAATAGAGGTTTTCGATAATATCGGCCAAAAGATTTGAATCCACATCTGCTGTTTCACACGCATGAGGTTTAAAAATATCACCGTTTAAATCATCGTTGACCTCACGGAAAAGATTTATCAAATGAGTCATTATGGATTTTCGTTTGCCTTCTTCTCTCCATTGAGCGACAATTTCCCATAATTCCCTGTCCGGCCTGATGTTTCTGTCTTCTGCAATACGGATAAAGATGATCCGGTCAAGGAGCTTCTGAACAACATCATTCAGGAGCTTTACGTCGAATTCATGATTTCGCTTGTGGACGTCTTTTGCAAGCTCTGTACGCCATACGGTCAGGTCCTCAAGAAAAGACTTATCAGGCGGAATACGTAATCTCTTGCTCTTTGTGTCTCTGGGTAAAAGGGCTTCTAATGATCCCTGTTCAACTCTTTCTCTGGATAAGTTCCCAGAGTTTTTCGATGTTATCGATATAATTTGTATATTTGAAATCAAAGATCAATCCTTCAGTCGGGAAGCGTGGATTCGGTTTTAACGACGCATCAAAAAGTTTGAACTCTTCAAAATCCGTAAGGATTACAAAAGAGACCTCTCTTGTGGACCATGCATAACTTTTTGCCTGTAGAATATGATTTACATCGTCCAATGCAACAGAAGGCGCTTTTGCCTCAACGAAAAACTTTGTGAAACCGTTTATGCGGAAATTATAGTCGGGTCTTTTGGTCGTTTCAGGAGAAAGCTCTACAATAACATCCCTTTCATTGGGAGGCTTCTGGGCCTTGTTTTCGATGTCCCAGCCGAGGGCCTTGAAAAAAGGATTCAGAAAATCGATTCTTACCTGTGCCTCGGGATAGCCTTTTGAAAGATAATGTGGTTTGTCCTTTTCGAATTTTGTGACTAACGTCTGCAGCTTTTCTCTGAATGAATCAATATCAGACATCGGAAAGATTATATCACATATGTCACAGCACACCTGCCCTGGCAAGGGTCAGTACGATAACTTCTTCCGCGTCTGATTTCATAAGCTGCTCCGAGCACCCGGTTACGGTTGCACCGGTTGTCATCACGTCATCAACCAGCAGGAGCCTCAGGCCTTTCACATTTCCTTTCACCGCAAAGGCATTCTTCAGGTTTAAGAGTCTCTCTTTGGCGGTAAGTCCGATCTGGGGAGGGGTATCCTTCTTTTTCACCAGGACGTCAATTAACAGGGGCACTCTTATCTTTTTTGCGATAATTCTCGCAATGAGGAGAGATTGATTAAAGCCCCTTTCCCTCAGTCTTCTGATGGTCAGCGGGACCGGCACGACGCCGTCCACTGCCGGAAAATCAAAACCGAGCAGCAGATTGCCAAGTGGCTTCGCCAGTCTTCTGAGACCGTGAAACTTGAACTGGTTTATCGCCTCCCTGATGACCCCTTCATAAAGTCCATAGGTTATGACTCCGGAGAAAGGGGGTGGTTTTTTCAGACACTGTCCGCAGACCCGGGCATGTTCCGATGTGAACGGCATAGCGCACGCCCTGCATGACGGGCCGGTGTACCTTTTTATCCCGGACCAGCACGATCCGCAGACAGGTGAATGACTGAATACGTCGGAGACGTTTCCGCATAACGGACATCGGGCGGGATAAAGGATGTTCGAAAGGTGCGAGATCAGAGACTGACGGGTAAGGAGGTTCCGCATTTGCCGCATCTGGGACCGAGAGAGAGCTTTTCGTTCAGGACCTTGTTTTTCACCCCGCAGGCCGGACAGGAGATCATCTGAAACTCCGGAGGATGTGTTTCTGTCCCGGTTTCTTTTTCTTCGATGAAAGATTCTATAAAATTCAGATACGCCGCGTCTTTTTCTGTAAGTTCAATACCCATGCCGTTTTTCATTGATGACATAGGCGTCTTGATGGTTCTTTTTACTATGCCTTTGAGCCGGCAGAGCCTATTGTCAGACATTACCAGTTCGATATCAACAGTGCTGCCGGGCGCAAAACCGTGGTTAGTCCTTATGAAAAGGCCGTTATGGGAAAGGTTGCTCAATATCCCCCTGTAGCTCAGACTCCCCGAACTGAAGGTGGCTTCAAGCCTTTTTGTAAACCTCGGGTGACGTTGATACCCTCTTGCCTGTCTCATCAGAATTGGTCTTTTAGCAGAATGAGTTCGTCCCTCCTCTGTCCTGTTGAGATTAAGTGCACTTTCACGCCCAGTATTTTTTCTATCTTTTTTATGTACGCCTTTGCGGGCTTCGGCAAATCGTTGAAAGCCCTGATGCCGAGAGTGCTTGTGCCCCAGCCTTTAACCTCTTCATACACGGGTTCGCACTCTTCGAAGACGTTTGTCTCTTTCGGGAATTCTTTATATGTCGCTCCCTTACGCCGGTAGGATGTGCAGATCTTTATGGTGTCCAGACCGTCGAGTATATCGAGTTTTGTTATCGCAATCCCTGTGACCCCGTTGATCCGCACGGAGTGCCTGAGTACAACCAGATCAAGCCAGCCGCACCTCCTCGGCCTGCCGGTGGTGGCGCCGTATTCCCCTCCTCTTTCGCGGAGTACCTCGCCGAGCGAATCTTTTATCTCTGTGGGAAAAGGCCCGCTTCCGACTCTTGTCGTATAAGCTTTCACTACACCCAGGACCCTGGAAATCCTGGTCGGTCCGACGCCAAGTCCCGTGCACGCGCCTCCTGCAACGGCATTCGAAGAGGTGACATACGGATAAGTACCATGGTCGATGTCGAGGAGGGTACCCTGGGCGCCCTCAAACAGAATATTTCTTTTTTTGGAGACCGCCTTGTCAAGGATGATGTCGGTATCGGCTATATATTCGGAAAGCACTCCGGCATATCCCGTATATTCCCTGTATATGTCTTCCGCATTGAAGCCCTGGGCTTTATAAAGGTTTTCGAGCAGGAAATTTACGTGGAAGAGATTCGCTTTTAACTTCTCTCTGAATACCTCCGGTTGAAGGAGGTCTGCAACCCTTATCCCCACCCTTGCGCTTTTATCACAGTAAGCAGGGCCTATACCGCGCCCCGTTGTTCCGATATTTTTTGAACCCCTGAGTCTTTCGCTTTCCCTGTCCAGGGCCGTATGATAAGGCATGATTACATGCGCATTCTTGCTCAGGAAAAGGTTCCCGCTTATCTCAACGCCTCTTTCCTTCAGCCCCCTGATCTCCTCTATCAATGCGGCAGGGTCAACGACAACACCATTCCCTATAAGACAGGTATTTCCCTTGTAGAGGATCCCCGAGGGAATGAGATGAAGTATGAACTTTTCGTTATTGATTACAACGGTATGTCCCGCATTATGACCCCCCTGGTATCTCGCCACTACATCAGCTTTTTCAGAGAGAAAATCAACAATCTTCCCCTTCCCCTCATCTCCCCACTGCAGACCTACCACAATCACATTCGGCATGTCGGGTACCTCGCCTAAAGACTTATTTGTTTTACTGAAATGATGTTCGGAAGTTTCCTGATCTTGTCGATGATCTGGGGCGATGCGTGGGCATCTATGCTGACAACAGAGATCGCCGTGCCCCCCGGCGTTTCCCTTCCGAAATGCATCCTCGCGATATTAATGTTGCTCTTGCCGAGGAGTGTGCCTATATTTCCTATGACGCCCGGTTTATCATTGTTATACATGAAGAGGAGCTCGCCCTCGGGGACGATCTCAACTTTAAAGTCGTCGATGAATACAATGCGCGGGTCTTTTTTGCTGAAGAGAGTACCGGCGACGGAAGTGACTTTGTCCTTCGCTTTCAGCCTGAGGGCGATCATACTCTGGTAATCCCCTTCATCGGTACTCTTTATTTCTTTCACCTCGATCCCCCTCTCTTTCGCGATAACCGGTGCGTTTACAAAGTTCACGGTCTCCAGCAGGATAGGGTTAAGGAATCCTTTTATGGCTGCTATCGTTATAGGGGCCGTGTTTACTGTGGACGCGTCCCCGCAGTATTCAATCGTTATCTCGGTGACCCCCCCTTCGAATATCTGTGATGAGAAGCCGCCGAGTTTTTCGGCCAGGGTTATATAAGGCTGAAGCCTTGCTATCTGGTCTGCCGGTATCGACGGGAAGTTCACGGCATTTCTGATCGTCCCCCGGACAAGGTAATCGACGACCTGTTCGGCGACTGCAACGGCGACATTTTCCTGCGCTTCCTTTGTCGAGGCGCCAAGGTGCGGAGTAGCAATTACCGTATCGAGCGTGAGCAGCGGATTATTTTCCGGCGGCTCTTTCTCAAATACATCGAGTGCTGCGCCTCCGACTTTGCCCTCGACAAGGGCGTCATACAGGTCTTTTTCATTGATAATGCCGCCTCTCGCACAGTTGATTATTCTCACGCCGGGTTTCATGATGGCGAGAGTCTCACGATTGATCAGATTTTTCGTCTCGGTTGTGAGCGGAGTATGGACCGTGATGAAGTCGGAACGCCGGAACAACTCCCGGAGATCAACCTTTTCGACACCCATAGCCTTTGCCTTGTCTTCACTGAGGAAAGGGTCATAGGCTATGACGTTCATTGCAAAGGCCTGCATCCTCTTTGCGACCTGGCTTCCTATATTTCCTATGCCGACAATACCGAGTGTTTTATTAAACAGCTCGATACCCATGAACTTCTTCTTTTCCCATTTGCCGGCTTTCATCGACATGGTAGCCTGGGGCACCTGCCTCGCCAATGAAACCATCAGGGCGATCGTATGTTCCGCCGTCGTGATAGTATTGCCGCCGGGGGTGTTCATCACCACGATACCTTTCTTGGTCGCCGCCGTCCTGTCTACGTTGTCGAGTCCCGAGCCTGCGCGTCCTATTACCTTCAAGTTCTTTGCCGCATCTATGATCTCTGATGTGACCCTTGTCGAGGACCTTATTATCAGACCCTGGTAATCGCCGATACATGCCCTCAATTCCTCGGGTTTCATCCCGACCTTTATGTCGACCTCAAGCCCCGCACGCTTTAATATATCGATGCATTTTGGCGAGATGTTATCACTGACGAGAACCTTCATTTATCCCCCTTAGGCCATTAAGAGTTCCTGAGCGGCAGCCACACCCGTGCCCAGCTTTACCGGATATCCCATTCCTTTTAAGACCATCTCGATCCCTGCAATTGCCGTGATGATGTCGAATCTTTCTGAAAAACCCAGATGGGCTATCCTGAAAATCCTGCCTTTCGCCCTGTCCTGTCCTCCCGCTGCCGTGATGCCATATTGTTCACGCAGGTTCTTATATACCGCCTGACCGTCTATCCCGGGAGGGGTCATAATGGCCGTCACCCCGTTTGAGGGCGATTCTTTCGGATAAAGTTCCAACCCGATCGCCTGAACAGCCTTTCTCGTCGCATTTGCGAGAAGGGCATGTCTTTTGAAGACATTCTCAAGCCCCTCCGATTGAAGCATCTTCAGGCTCTCGTTGAGCCCTATAATAAGCGTAACAGGAGAAGTAAAGTTCGTCTGGTTCCTGGCGAGGTTCTCGCGTTCTTTCCTGAAATTGAAGTAGAACCTGGGCAGTTTCGAAGCCTCTGCCTTTGCCCACGCTTTTTCACTCACACTCACAAAGGCGATACCCGGCGGAAGCATCACCCCTTTTTGCGAACCTCCGACCATGACGTCTATGCCCCATTCGTCAGTCCTCAGGTCGTGGGCGACCAGCGCACTGATGGCGTCAACGATAAACAATGTATCTTCATGTCTTCTCACAATCGACGCAAGGGCTTCTATATCGTGATAGACGCCGGTCGAGGTTTCGGAGGCCTGGACAAATACACCTTTTATGTCCCTGTCTTTCTTAAGCCTCTCTTCAACGACTTCAGGTTTCACCGCATAACCCCATTCGACTATGATCTCGTCTACCGTGAGGCCGTAGGCCTGGCATATCTTTGTCCATCTTTCGCCGAACTTGCCTCCGTTTATGACAAGGACCCTGTCGCCTTTATTAAAAAAATTATTTACCGCTCCTACCATTCCGCCTGTACCGGTTGAGGTGAGGATAAGGACATCGTTTTTTGTCTGATAGAGCCACTGAAGGCCTTTCTTTGCTGAATCCAGCACCGGGAGGAAATCAGGCGAGCGATGATGTATGATCGGCGCCGCCATTGCGAGCATCACCTCTGAAGGTACGGGAGTAGGGCCCGGAGCCAATAGATAACGTTTTAGCATCAAAAATCCTCCTGAAACACTTTTTCTCTCTTTTTGTTCTAAAGATTCGCCGGACTTTGGAAATTAGCACAATGAAGGGACTTTGGTCAAGGGCAGCCACTTTACAACGTCTTATTTTCATTATTATAATGAATTAGTATGAGGAAGAAAGTATTTCTCGGCATAGGGATTCTACTTGTAGGCTTTCTGTTGGGCGGACTCACGTTCTACGGCCTCGGCAGGATCACGGGTCAAAACAGATATATGCCGTATCTTGCCTCACCGAATGTCCCCCACCAGTTGATGGAATCGGGTAAGGCATTCTCCGAGATTGTCAGGGCTGTTTCACCGGCTGTTGTGAATATATCGACAACAAAGGTCGTAAGGAGTGATACGGGACCTAACTCTGAAGAGCCTTTTTTTGATCTGTTCAGCCCTTTCCATGAATTCGGCATGCCAAAAAAATGGAAAGAGCGCAGCCTCGGCTCGGGGGTTATCGTCTCTCCGGACGGGTACATAGTTACGAATAACCATGTCGTTGAAAAGGCAGATGAAATAAAAGTGACCTTGCTCGATAACAGGACGTTAAAAGGGAGTTTGGTGGGTGCCGACCCTAAGACGGACGTCGCGATAATAAAGATAGCAGCGAATGACCTCCCGACACTGGCGTGGGGCGACTCCGACAGGCTGCAGGTGGGTGAATTTGTGCTTGCCATAGGAAGCCCTTACGGTTTGAGCCATACCGTCACCATGGGGATTATAAGCGCGGTCGGAAGGGCCAACGTCGGCATTGCCGACTACGAAGACTTTATTCAGACCGATGCCGCGATAAATCCCGGGAATTCCGGCGGTCCCCTTGTCAATATTAAAGGAGAACTCATCGGGATAAATACTGCAATTTTCTCCAGGACCGGCGGATATCAGGGGATAGGTTTTGCCGTGCCGAGCAATATGGTGCGCCTTGTCATGGACCAACTTATCCGGAATGGAAAAGTGACCAGGGGGTGGATCGGGGTCTCTATCCAGGAACTGACTCCTGAACTGGCCCAGGAGTTCGGGCTTACAAGATCGAAGGGTGCCCTTGTGAGCGATGTCGTCAAAGATAGTCCTGCGGGAAGGGCAGGAATCGTGAGGGGTGATATAATCCTCGGATTGAACGGCAAGGAAATAAGAGATGTGAGCAGTCTGCGGAATATGGTTGCTCAGAGCAGGGCGGGCAGTGAAATAATGCTGAGGTTACTGCGGTCGGGAAAGGAATTTACCGTTAAGGTGACGATTGCGGAACTGCCGAGAGAAGTCGCGGGGGTTCAACCGGACCGGCTCCCGCATGACACGGAAGCGAGGGTGCTCACCGGCCTTACCGTTATGGATCTCTCAAGAGAGATTGTCAGGCAGCTCGGTTTCGACAAAGATGAGAAAGGGGTCGTGGTTGTGAGAGTTGAGCCCGGAAGTCCGGCGGATGATGCCGAGATCAAGAAGGGCGATATCATAAAGGAGATAAATAAAAAAGAGATATACAACCTGGAAGGTTTCAACAGGATCGCGACAAATATCAGGAGGAACGAGTCGGTTCTTCTTTTTGTAAACAGAGGCGGCAAGAAGTTTTATGTCATTCTCAACGCATCCTGAAAGCGTCCGGCGTGAAGAATTCAGAGACGCTTCCGTATCTTAAGCTTTCATTTTGCTTCGCCTCGGTGCCGATAATTTTCTAGAGAAGGGAGGTGATAGGAATGTTTCTCGTTCTCAGGTTCTTGGTTTTTTTGCTCTTCGTATTCGCAGGGTATCTTATCGGGACCCAATATAACAACGTAATTTATGGTCTCCTGGTAGGAGGGGTTTCGGGTCTGGTTATCATAGGTTCAGAAATAAAATTCAAGAAGGTTGAACTCGGGGTGATCATCGGGGGCCTGCTGGGCATTTCTTGCGGGCTTTTATTTGCGTATTTTCTTATACTGCCTTTAAGACTCTTTATCGGTGAGGGGATAAAAACGGTATCTTTCGGGTTAATGGCGGTATTCGGATACGGAGGTCTCCTCATCGGCCTGGACAGAGGCAAGGCAATATCCGTTGCCAGCATATTCAGGCTTTTCAGGGGAGAGGGTGTAGAAGAGAACCTCAAAATTCTCGATACAAGCGTAATCATAGACGGGCGTATCGCCGATGTCTGCGAAACAGGATTTCTCGAAGGAGTCTTTTTACTTCCACAGTTTATTCTCCAGGAGCTGCAGCATATCGCGGACGCTCCTGACTCAATGAAACGGGCGAGGGGGAGACGGGGTCTTGATATCCTCCATAAGATCCAGAAGATGTCCCGCATAACAGTCAGGATAGTGGATGAGGATTTCCCAAAGATTAAAGAGGTTGACGCAAAGCTTGTTGCTCTGGCGAAGCTCATGAGTGCGAAAGTCATAACGAATGACTTCAATCTGAATAAGGTGGCAGAGCTTCAGGGGGTATCGGTCCTTAATATAAATGAGCTGGCCAATTCTCTGAAACCGGTTGTGCTTCCCGGAGAGACAATGAAGGTCTTTATCCTTAAGGAAGGAAAGGAATATAATCAGGGAGTTGCTTACCTCGACGACGGGACGATGGTCGTTGTGGAGAACGCGAGAAGGCTTATAGGCAAGAACACCGATGTTACCGTAACAAGTGTTTTGCAGACGACCGCGGGAAGGATGATTTTCTCGAAGCTGAAAGAGGATTACGAAAGAGAGGAGTTCAAGGTAGCAAAGTAATTTATAAACTTATGTTTTGCAGGCAGGACATGGCATCCTTGCTTATTCCAGGTTGAATGCTATATCCTGCCTGCTTATTTATCTCCTGATGAAAAGAAAAGTACACAGTGAAGGAAATTCATAGACACACGAAGGTTATTGCAATCGTCCCGGCTGCCGGGATGGGAAAGAGGTTCGGTCCGGGAACCAAAAAGCCCTTTCAAAACCTCTCCGGAAAACCGCTTATCGTCTGGTCCCTTGAAGCACTGGAGTCCGTCCATGAAATAGAAGAGACAATACCTGTACTCATGAAGGAAGACATGGAATACGGACAGAGAGTTTTTGAGGAGTACGGACTCAGGAAGGTGAAGATGATAGCACCGGGCGGGAAGGAGAGGCAGGATTCTGTATATAACGGCCTCAGGTTGGTAGACGATAAGAAAAGCATCGTGCTTATACACGATGGGGTGAGACCACTCATTGATAAGGTGTTGATCGAAAAGGCCATAATGGAGCTGCACGCGTCTCATGGAACTTCAGTGAAGGAGGGTGAGAGTTTTGACGGTGTTGTCCTGGGTGTGCCCGTGAAGGACACTATCAAGGAGCTGGAGGCTGGTTTTATAAAAAAGACACTGAAAAGAGAATCCCTGTGGGCCATTCAGACACCCCAGATTTTCCCCCTCGGGAAGATTTTAGATGCATATGAGAAAGCGGCGAAAGAAAATTTCTATTCGACGGACGATTCGGCCCTCCTTGAGCGATACGGCGGGAAGGTAAAGGTCGTTGCAGGCTCGTACAGAAACATCAAGATTACGACACCTGAAGATCTGGAAATCGCAGAGTTTCTTCTCAATAGAGCAATTGCCGGAAGAGTGAAGGATAAGAATTAGACCTATGCGGACAGGTTTTGGCTATGACTCTCACAGGCTTGTTAAGGGCAGGAAGCTCATCATCGGGGGTATTACCATCCCTTTCGGGAAGGGTCTTTACGGTCACTCCGATGCCGATGTCTTATGTCACGCGATTATAGATTCTATCATCGGTGCTCTCGGCCTGGGAGATATCGGGCGGCATTTCCCCGATACGGATCCGGAGTGGAAAGACGCCTCGGGCATCAGGCTCCTCAAACTTGTGCTCGGGCTTGCCCGCAAGAACGGATATGAGGTCTCGTGGATAGATTCAAGCATAATAGCGGAGAACCCCAAACTTTTCCCTTACATTGAAGCCATGAAAAATGCGCTATCGGAGGCCGGTATACCTTCCGAAGTAATCAACATCAAAGCGAAAACAAATGAAGGCATGGGGTTTATCGGAAGGGGCGAGGGCATAGCAGCATACGCAGTCTGCACACTTAAGCGTATCGGCTAATCTATTTAAGCAGTAACTTTCTTATATCACCGACCCTTAGTGTGACCTTGTGTGTGTCAAGGTATTCAAGGAAAGGAAGGGCATATTTTCTTGTTGTGTTCAGGATGTCCCTGAACTCCGCAACGGTCATCTCCGGTTTCTTTGCGAAAAAAGTCTTCAAATTCCCGATCATATCCTCGTACGTGGAGGATGTGATATGCATTGATTCGCTGATCCTTACAAGAGCGCCTTCTTTAGTCATAAGTTTCAGAATATCCGACAGATGTTTCTGGTCCATTTTCAGAGACTGGGAAAGCTCTTCAGCGGAGGGTGGCTGGAAACCTCCTTTTTCAAGCAGTCCGAGAACCCTTGTCTTTACAGTCTCGTCCACCTGTGAGAGAGCCGCTCTAAATGTGGATAGGCGGACAAGCTCTTTCTCGATGGCAATGTCCTTCAGTGAGGTTATCAGATTACCGAAAAGACGCGGTTCGATATCGAAGGCGGCCCTCAGTTCTTCTTTGAGCATACCCGGTTTCAGGGGATTCTTCTTATGAAAATCATTTAATGTCTTTTTCACGGTATCTCTGAAGGAATTGAAGGCATCGGTGTGAACAAGGGTGTCTTCGAACTGCATGAGGACGCCCTTTCCTATGGAATCTTTTATAGAATTCCTGATGGTCGGTATCTCCGCCTTAATCCAGCCCTCGATCGCAGACACCCCGAGGCCGTGTATACCTGACCTCTTCACCTTTGCGGAGATCTTTTCAGAGAGGGTCCCCGTTTCGAATACGACGAGGTCTTCCGTGCCTTCCTTGCGACTCCTTCTGAACGACAACGGGTCAAGGACTTCTCCTCCGCCGATGGTCTCCAGAGGAGAAAACCTCCTGATGATATACCGGTCTCCCGACATTGCAATAACCGGCTCATGAAGTCTGAACTGGCAGTAACAGCTTTCACCGGCTTTCAATTCATTTCTGCCGTATAATATGATCCTTGCTACGGACTCGGATGTGCCGAGATGGAAGTGGATGAGATTCTTGGTTTTCATGAGCGGCGCGTCGGGAAGGAGTTCAACCTTTGCATCGATCTTTCTTGTCGGGAAAAGTCTGCCGGGCACCATAACCGAGTCTCCCCTGTTTAATTCTTCCTTATCGACTCCCTGAAGGTTTATCGCCACCCTCTGGCCTGCGTACGCTGTCCGGATGGGTTTGCCGTGGCTTTGCAGTCCCCTCACTTTGCTTCTTATGTTGCTCGGCAATATCTCCACGTCCTGATCGACCGACATGCTTCCGGAAATGGCCGTTCCCGTGACAACAGTTCCGAAACCCTTCAGTGTGAAAACCCTGTCTATGGGAAGCCTGAAAAGACCCTTTGTCGGTTTCGGTTCCACCTTCAATGCCTCTTCCCTGATCTTGTCTTTCAGGGAATCGATGTTGAACATGGTCTTTGATGAGACAGGCACAATCGGCGCCCCTTCAAGGAAGGTGCCTTTCACAAAGCCTTTCACCTCGTCTTCAACAAGCTCCATCCAGTCCTGCTCCACGAGGTCCACCTTTGTGATAGCAATCAGACCGGCCTTAATCTTGAGGAGGTTACAGATATGAAGGTGTTCACGGCTCTGCGGCATGATCCCCTCATCAGCCGCGATGACGAGAAGCACGAGGTCTATGCCGCCTGCGCCCGCGAGCATGTTCTTCACGAGTCTTTCGTGGCCGGGGACGTCTACTATCCCTACGGTGAGTCCGTCAGGGTAGGCAAGGTCTGCAAAACCGAGGTCAATGGTGATGCCGCGCTCTTTCTCTTCCTTGAGCCTGTCAGGGTCTACGCCTGTCAGCGCCTTCACAAGAGCGCTCTTGCCGTGGTCGATATGTCCTGCGGTCCCGAGTATTATGTAGCGCATATCAATATAAACATGTTCAAATATTTTTTAGCCGCAGGCGTTAGCCTGTGTGGAACATATTAACAGATTCATAATAGTATTTGCGGATCCTCTCCCTTTATCCGTCATGCCCGAAGTTCTCAGTCGGGCATCCATTTTCGGTTAAATTGGATTCCCGCCTTCGCGGGAATGACGACGAAAATGAACAGACTATTATAAGACCGTTAATAAGATCATATAATTGCAAACTAAAATATGCGGCTGCCTATTTTATAATTAATTTACCGGCCTTTAGAATATCCTTCTTGCCGCCGTTTTTGCTTATCAACGTAACGGTCGGCCTGAAGAATACAAAGTCCTGGTGGAAGGGTGTCTTGACATTTCCGCCAAATGAACTGTTATCGCCGAGAGCTATATGGATAGTCCCGAGAATCTTTTCCGATTCGAGGATATTATCCGGTCTTTTTGCCGCTCTGTTTGTGCCTATCCCGAGTTCTGCAATATTCCCGTTCTCTCTCCTCTCGGCAAGTTTCTTACGGATGTATCCCGCATACTCATCCCTGCCCGAGATATCAACCACATAACCATCTTTGACAGTGAGTGTAACCGGAGATTCAAGCTGCTTCGTAGGACCCCACTCCAGCACGAGTTTTCCCCCGGCTGTCCCTTCAAGGGGAGCGAGGTATACCTCGCCGGCCGGGAGATTGCCGAAAGAGCCTTTGCCGGTAAGGATTCCTGTATCAGCCAGCGCCTTTCTCGTCTTTTTTGAGAAGGAAAGAGAAGTGCCGTTCGGGGCTTTGATATCCATACGTTCCGCTGTGTTTACCAGCTTTGCCAGGTCCGTTGTCATTTTCGCAAGTGCCTTCCAGTCCACGTTCATAGAGCCCTCAAGCATTGAGATATCGAAGAGGGGCATACTTGCATATCTGCAGCCGCAAATCCGCGTGAGGAAATCTCTGAACCTGGTATGGCTCGTGGAATAATTTGAAAGCGCAATAACACAGTCAACCGCTTGATGCTTGTATTTTTTAATGATATCTTCCGCTTTTTTGATGGCTGGATCTTTTGCTGTTTTTCTGAGGATGGGACGGAGGAGCCGCTCTTTCTCGAGCATTCCTACCGCTTTTTCTCCGAATGCGAGTCCCCAGAGAGATGCAGGCGGTTCAGCGCCGTGACTCCCCGTAGCCGGATATTCAAAGCAGGTAATCGATTTGCAAAAACCCTTGCCTATCTCCGCGGCAAGCAGAGCGAGGCACCGCAGCTTTGCCCTTCTTTCCTCATCCGATTCCCTGACATCTTCTTTTTTGGAAATTGTGTCGTTAAAGATCAGGACCTTTTCATGTTTCCTGACTCCGAGGTTAACCCTGAAAATGTCCCTTAATACGGAGGTCATCAAGCTTTTGACTTTACCTGAACAAAAATTCCATCTGTTTGAGATGTTCGCCGGGAAAGCTGATGGGATAATCACAGTCAAAACAGGCGGTACAATAGTTATGAGACTGGGGAACTATCTTCCTGAGTCCTTCAAGGCTCAGATAGGAGAGAGAATCTGCGGTTACGTACTTCCTGATCTCATCGAGGAGATGGGTGGAGGCTATGAGCTCACTTCGGGTGGGTGTATCGATGCCGTAGAAGCAGGGGCCGATGGTCGGCGGAGAACTTATCTTCAGATGTACCTCTTTTGCACCTCCTCCTTCCCGCAGCATCTTGACTATCTTCTTGCTCGTCGTACCCCTGACTATCGAGTCATCGATCACAATAAGACGCTTGCCTTCAAGTAGTTTTCTCACGGGATTGAGTTTTATCTTCACGCCGAAATGTCTTATGCTGTTCTTCGGTTCGATGAACGTCCTTCCCACATAATGGTTTCTTATGAGGCCGAAATCGAAGGGTATTTTACTCTCTTCTGAAAAACCGATTGCCGCGGGAACCCCCGAATCAGGGACGGGTATCACGAGGTCAGCATCCGTGGACGACTCTCTTGCAAGCTGCCTTCCGAATTCCTTTCTCATTTCATTCACATTCAGCCCGCCAAAGATGTTGCTGTCAGGTCTCGAAAAATAGATGAATTCGAATACGCAGAAGGCCTTCCGGTGACTGTTAAATATTTTCAGAGATTCGAGGCCCTGTTCATTGATTATGAGTACCTCCCCCGGCTCTATATCACGGATATACGTCGCCCCTATGAGGTCAAAGGCGCACGTCTCCGATGCGATCACATATGCTCCGTCTTTCATGCCGAGACTGAGCGGTCTTACGCCATAAGGATCCCGGATCGCGATGAGTTCCTTTTCTCTCAGTATAAGCAGACTGAAGGAACCGCTTATCTGTGAAACGGCATGAGCCACTCTTTCATAAAACTCGTTTCCCTTTGAATGAGCGATGAGATGGACTATGACCTCGCTGTCCGAGGAAGACTGAAATATCGCACCTTCTTCTTCGAGTACGGCCCTGAGATCTCCTGCACTGACAAGATTTCCGTTGTGTGCGATGGCGAGTGTCCCGAGGGCAAAGTTTGCAACGATAGGCTGAACATTCTTGAGGACGCTGCTACCCGCTGTGGAATATCTGTTGTGGCCAATCGCCATATAGCCCGGAAGTCTTCTCAGTCTTTTTTCACTGAAGATGTCGGCAACAAGACCCATGGATTTTTCGATAAAGAGCTGTCTCCCGTCGGATGAGCATATGCCCGCGCCTTCCTGTCCCCTGTGCTGAAGTGCATAAAGCCCGAGATAGGTGAGATTCGCTGCCTCAGGGTGTCCGAAGATGCCAAAGATACCACATTCTTCGTGGATGTCGTGAAACATGGCATAATTAGTTTAACATATATAGGATTTTCAGCGACACCAGAAATCCATTGACCTTATTTTCATTACTATGTTAGAAAAATACATGAACGAAAAGCAGAAACTGCTCTCCGATCTTCCCTCCGTAGATGAAATATTGAAGAGTGAGCAAGGTCTGGCGTGGCTAGATAGCTATCCGAGAAGATATGTACTGCAGGGCATAAGGGAGGGAATCGACAGGAGGAGAAAAGAGATCCTCGAAGGTCTTTCTGCCGATCTCTCCGATGAAGTTATGATGGATGATATCGAGGATACCATCCGGAGACTTTCTGCCTATAGCCTGATCCCGCTTATCAATGCGACGGGAGTTGTCATACATACCAACCTGGGTCGTTCGGTCCTGTCCGAACGGGCGCTCGAAAATATCAGACGGGTTTCGGAAAGCTACTCTAACCTTGAATACGATATCGGAAAGGGTAAAAGAGGGAAGAGGTATACCCACATAAAACGGATTCTCAGAGAGGTCACCGGCGCGGAGGACGCACTGATTGTGAACAACAATGCCGCAGCGGTCCTGCTTTGTCTCAATGCGCTCTCGAAAGGGAAAGAGGTGATTGTTTCAAGGGGGGAACTCGTCGAGATAGGAGGTTCTTTCAGAATGCCTGATGTCATGGCGTCAAGCGGCGCGATATTGCGTGAGGTCGGCACGACGAACAAGACCCATCTCTATGACTACGAAAGGGCGATCAACGAGAATACCTCTATGATCTTAAAGATCCATAAATCCAATTTCAGGATCGTCGGTTTTACGGATGAAGTATCAATAGAAGACCTCGCCAAGCTTGGCAGGAAGCATCAGGTCACGGTCATGTTCGACCTGGGAAGCGGATGTCTTATCGACTTCAGGCAGTTCGGGATATATGATGAACCGTCTGTCAAAGAGATTGTGAAAACAGGGGTCGATCTGACGACCTTCAGCGGCGACAAGCTCCTCGGCGGTCCGCAGGGCGGTGTGATTGTGGGGGCGAAAGAATATATCGAGAGGATTCAGAAAAACCCGATGACAAGGGCGCTGAGGATTGACAAGCTGACACTCGCCGGATTCGAGGCAACGCTTATGGAGTACGTTGATGAAGAAAAAGTGGTCGAAAATATTCCCACCCTCAGGATGCTGCTGCAGAAACCTGAAGAGATAAAGACGCGGGCAAATAAGATAGCGAGGAGACTGAAGTCGGAAATAAAAGATGCGGATATTCGTATAATGCAGGATTCGTCCAGGGCCGGCGGCGGGGCGCTTCCCGAGATGGATCTTCCGACCTACGTAGTTGCGATAAAATCCGATCAAATATCTGTCAACGAACTTGAGGAGAGGCTGAGAAAAGACGACCCGCCGATCATCACCAGAATAAAGGGTGACTCCTTAATAATAGATGCGCGGACGATTATGGATAAAGATCATGAGGTCCTGGTAAAGGGCATAAAGTCAGCCCTGGAGGTCGGGGGATAGCCCGCGAAGTCAATTCGAATCTCGCCGCCCACAAAGGTGCCGCCATCAGGCTTTTGCTGCCCATATCTCCTTCTGTCTTTTCAATGAACCGCTTTTTTCGGGTTAAACAACCGGAAAAATCTGAGTAACCCCGGTGTCATCCAGTAAATGCATACTTGTCTTTGTAAAGCTTCCCGAGACAGGAAAGGTAAAGGCCCGTCTTTCAAAAGATCTGGATGAAGACACCGTTTGCAGCCTCTACAAGGTTTTTGTCCCTGACCTTCTGGATACACTGAAAAAAGGAAGCTACACTTTCAGGATATGTTTTTATCCTCCTGACGCAAAAGAGAAGATGACAGACTGGCTCGGCAAGGACCTTTTTTACATGCCGCAGGCCGGAAAGGATCTGGGCGACAGAATGAAAAATGCCTTCGTCGATATCTTCTCACAAGGATATTCGGAAGTCTTATTGATCGGAAGCGACATCCCCGATCTGCCGGGTCCGATAATAGATGAGGCCTTTGACGGGTTAAAGAGCAATGAAGCTGTTTTCGGGCCGGCCTTTGACGGAGGGTATTATCTGACAGGCTTTAAAAAAGACACTTTCCTGCCGGAGATATTTCAGGGAATACATTGGGGAACGGAAACGGTATTTGCGGAGACGATGGAGATATTCAGAAGAAACAAATGCAAGGTCCATGTCCTGGCAAAATGGCGGGATGTGGACAGGCTCGACGATCTCAGAGCATTATTCGACAGAAACAGGGATACGGAATTTTCAGGATCGAGGACAATGATCTTCCTGACCGCAAATTTCAAGAGTCTCTTCGAAAAGTGAGTTATATATTTTCTGTAATCATCCCGGTATTGAACGAACCGTTAATAGTCAATCAAACGATTGAACATGTATATCGCCTGGGTTCGGGCTTTGAGTTGGAAGTGATTGTTGTTGACGGAGATACGGAAGGAAAGACGATAAAGGGAATAAAGAACGGGGACGTGGTAAAAAGCGTGTCTCCAAAAGGTCGCGGGAAGCAGATGAATAAGGGAGCATCCCTCGCGCATGGCGATGTTCTGTTATTCCTGCATACCGATACCGAACTTCCGGAAGATGCCTTCAGTGCAATCTCCTCGACAATGGATGAACTGCAATGCGTCGCGGGATCTTTTGATCTCGGCATAAAATCAGAAAGGCTGATATTCAGACTGATCGAACAGATTGTTTATGTCCGCACGCGCATTACAGGAATTCCCTACGGCGACCAGGCGATATTCATAAAAAGGGATGTTTTCAGGAGCATGAAGGGTTTCCGGGAAATCCCGCTCATGGAAGATGTCGATTTGATGGAACGGATAAAAAAATCAGGATCCGGGATTTGCATTATCCCGCAGAAGGTGAAGACGTCTCCGCGCAGGTGGGAACGGGAGGGTGTTCTTTACTGCACATTAAGGAACCGCGTGCTGATCAGTCTTTATCATCTGGGGGTGAATCCCGAGAGGCTGGTGAAGTTTTATTATAAAGACTGGTAGCCCGGAATATTCATGATCTCATATTACTCCTGGGATGAAGTATTCTCGCTCATTCTCGGTCTCCCGATACGCTATCGGAAGACCTGCGAGGGCTTTTGCCTCTCTATTTCCGGAATCTCTCTGACTATCGGCAAAAGAATCCGCTCGAATAATCCATCCCCGGTATTTTCTCTCATGTCAGCAATTTTTTGAAAGTGAACTGACTTTTTATATAGAATAGGCATTCTTTAGGCCGTCATTCCGGCAGTGTGTTGAGCCGGAATCCAGTGACGTTGCTTTAAGTCGCTGGATGCCGGATCAAGTCCGGCATGACAAATGATGAAGGCATTCAGTTGTCAAGGCCGTCATTCCCGCAGTCTGTAGGCGGGAATCCATTTTCAGCCACGAATGGATGCCCGACTAAAAATCTCGGGCATGACGAAAGGAGGACATCTTCATTATCCTTTGTTTGTTAGGAAAGGCTCATGCTAATTCCTTCATCTGACGCGTGACCGAAGCGTGACGCAACCCTGTCCGGAGGGCTCATAAATAGTAAAATATCTGCGGAATACATATAATATCCGTGAAATTCTGGAGACAACGGACGGGTAAAGAGGAGGACTATGCTTGACACATTACGGTCAATAATTTCAAGGGCGACTGCGGATTATGCGGATATAAGATATGAAATAAAGAAAGAGACGAGGATTGCTTTTAACGGCAGGGAGCTTTTCCATATAGGTTCAAATTCAACCGATGGGTTCGTAGTGAGGATTTTGAGAGGTGGCGGCCTATCGTCTGTAGCATTTACGCGGGCAGATGATGCGGAAACAGCCCTGAGCACCGCTCAGGCAAGTGCCGCACTGATGGCACGGCATGCAAAACAGCCTGTAAGATTTGCAGAAGCGGATGTAATAAAGGATACATTTCTGCCTGAAGTCGACGAAGACCCACGGCATATCCCGATCGACGAGAAACTTGAATTGACACGGAGCTATAATTCCATACCCCTGAAGTCTGACAAAATCGCCACTACAAATATCTCATACAGTGAGGTCACTCGCGAAAAATACTTTGTGAGCACAGAGGGGACCGGCGTCAGAGAAGACCTGGTTACTACTTCCCTTGGCGGACTGATTACCAGCAGGGACGGCACACTCATCCAGAATGTGAGGGTCGGCGTCGGGGGGAGTCACGGGTTTGCATTGTTGAGGAACAAGGAGGAAGAGTTTGAGAAGAAAACCGCGATAGCCCTGGATCTGTTAAATGCAAAACCCGTTGCCGGCGGGACTTACAACGTCGTGCTCAATCCTGATATGGCAGGGGTTTTTACCCATGAGGCATTCGGTCATTTCTCGGAGGCCGACCTTATAGAGGATTCTACAATGAGGGAGAAAATGCAGATAGGGGCACGGCTCGGCAATGAAGTGCTCAATATCACAGATGATCCTACAGTGCCCCGGCAGCTCGGGTTCTACTGCTATGACGACGAAGGAGTAAGAGCGAGGCGCGTACCGCTGATGAAAGATGGTGTTCTCGTCGGCCGTCTGCATTCGAGAAGGACCGCTGCGTCTTTCGGAGAAGGGCTGACCGGCCACTGCGTTGCAGAGGATTACAGGTATTCCCCGATAGTGAGAATGGGTAATATCTTTATTGAACCCGGCGGCCGGACGCTTGAAGACCTCCTGTCGATGCTCGATGACGGGTTATATATCCTTGATCACAAAGGCGGCCAGACGAGCGGTGAGAATTTCACCTTCGGCGCGCAGTACGGCTATGTCGTGAAAGGCGGGAAGAAAAGAGAAATGGTCCGGGACATAAATATCAGCGGCAACCTTTACCACACCCTGAAGAATATCACTGCGGCAGGCAACGATCTTGTATTTTCCCAGACGGGCGGATGTGGAAAGGGACAGCTGAATATCCGCTCCTGTCACGGAGGTCCGCACATACTGTGCAACAGCCTGGTCATAGGAGGGATATGATGGAACAGTTACTGGAAATGGCCCGGAAGGTGAGCGATAAGGCGGAGGTATACTCTATCGAGAGAAGGGGAGACGGCGTCTCCTTTGAGGATGCTCACCTGAAGGACATAGAGAGCAGTATCCAGTCGGGAATCAGCCTGAGGATTATCAAGAGCGATACACTGGGTTTTGCCTATGCCACAAACCTGACGAACAGGGAAGAACTCATCCGGA
The DNA here is from genome assembly GCA_963727725.1 of Thermodesulfovibrionales bacterium. Taxonomy (GTDB): domain Bacteria; phylum Nitrospirota; class Thermodesulfovibrionia; order Thermodesulfovibrionales; family SM23-35; genus CAVSHJ01. The sequence continues at coordinate 138,091 of CAVSHJ010000005.1, read as the reverse complement.
ATGCCCTTGATTCCCTCAAAGGAGGAGTGGAGGGACTCTTTGAACTCCCGCTTACAAGAGATTTACCTCTCCTTGACACCTATGACCCATCAATCGAAGCCCTCGCAAATTCAGCAATGGTCGAAGAATGCGAGAGGGTATGCGATCTCCTGTCTCAAAGGACGAAGGGGCAGATAAATATATCGGCGCATCGTTCGATGAGAAATATCAGGGTTATGAACAGTTCCGGTACGGACCTTTCCCTCAAGTCCTCTGCGTACTTACTGAACGCACAGATTCTTTATCCTTACTCATCTGCGTCCCTGAATCGTCCCCTGGTATCAAAAACATTCAGAAAGGCCCCTGACGATTATCTTGATTACCTCGCGTCGGCATACAATAAGTCGGCGAAGGAAATAATCCCCGACGGGAAAGAGATGAAGGTTCTGTTTCTTGCCCGAAACCATGTATGTTTTGACGTGGAGACTTCAAAGTGCAACGAGCGGGGTGAGTATTTATCAGAATATTTCTCCTGTTGCCGGAAAAATAGGTGAAAAAATATTTGATGACAAAGTGTCTTTATCGAATAACCCGCTGGACGATTCGATTCCGGGTGCGAGGGCGTTCGACGACGAAGGGACTCCGTGCAGCCTTTTTCCTATCGTAGAAAAGGGAGTGCTGAAAAATTTTTATTATGACCTGTACTTTGCCCGTAAACTGAAGGCCTCTCCGACCGGGCATGGATTCAGGGGTTCGATATCCTCAAAGCCGGTCCCGGCTCTCAATCATCTTTGCATATCTCCCGGCAATGCTTCTTTTTATGACCTCATACGGTCCATTGACCGCGGTATAATCATTGCCGGCGCCCTTGGGGCACACAGCGGCAACATTCCGAACGGAGATTTTTCTATAGGCGTTTCACCTGCACTCTATGTCGAAAATGGTGACATAGCCGGGCATGTGAAGGATGTGATGGTTGCGGGGAATATATACGATGTATTGAAAAACGTCGTTGCAATTGAAAATACCGTTCACCCGTCTTTCGGCGGCAATTTCCCTGCCATGTTATTTGATAATGTGAGCGTGACGATAAAAAAGTGACCTACCCTCCGACGCGTTTGGGCTTATAACCCATGTCCTGAAGCAGCGGAACGATCTGATCCCGGTGGTCTCCCTGGATTTCGAGGATTCCGTCCCTGTCGGTACCGCCCGTACCGAGCCTTGTCTTCAATTGCCTGAGAAGCGCCTCTTTGTTTGCTGCCGGTATCCGGAGACCTTCAATCAGGGTCACGGATTTCCCTCTGCGTCCTTTCCGCTCAAGACGGACACAGACCTGCTTCGAAGGATGTGCCGTCGGCTGCGGCTCCTTCACGGCGGAATTCTCTTTGCGGGGAATAACCTTATCGGTGGAATAAACGAGCCTTGATTTTTCTTCGGACATAATTGATTCTATCACAGCCCGGATTATTCATGAATTATTGTTGTAAGGAGTTCCCCCAAGATTTGATAGCTTCGGGACGTAACATTATGAAGTAAAAGGGAAAGATGGATTTGCGAAGTGGTCTGGTTTGCTTTTTAAAAATTGGGGGAACTTTTTACAGGTAAATAGTAAGATAAAAGCCGTCATTCCCGCGAAGGCGGGAATCCATGTTTCCCATTAGGTATGAAAGAAACCTTTTATGTTTACATTTTGGCCAGCCAACGAAGAGGCACCCTGTATATAGGAGTGACACGGATCTGACGAAGAGAGTTTACGAACATAAGAACGGTTTGGTTGATGGTTTCACAAAGAAATACGGGGTGCATCGGCTCGTTTACTACGAGGTTATGCGAGACGCCGAGACAGCGCTATCGAGGGAAAAGCAAATGAAAAAATGGAATCGAGTATGGAAGCTCAAGCTTATTGAAGAACAAAATCCCGAATGGCTGGACTTGTACAAAAGTTTGCTGATTTGAAAAGAGTGGATTCCCGCCTTCGCGGGAATGACGAAAAAAATGGGATAACTTCAGTTATTGTTGTCCCTTGTAATCTGTTTCTCACTTGTGCGAGTATAGACCGTGATTGCAATTTCCCTTCAGTCGGGAAGCAATGGCAACTGCATATATGTGGAGGCAGATGGCGTCAGATTGTTGTTTGACGCGGGTATTTGCGGTGTCAGGGCTGCGACCAGGCTTGGAGCATACAAACGCGATATCCGGAACGTGGACGCGTTAATAATCTCACATGATCACGCTGACCACATCAATTATGCGGGCGTCTACCAGAGGAAATACGGGTTGCCCATATATATCACTCCGAAGACTCTGTATAAGGCCGAAACGGAAAAGAGGCTGGGAAAGTTGAGCAACATAAACTATTTTCTGGCGGGAGGGAAGCTGCAATTCGGAGATGTGGCCGTTCAGACAATACCTACGCCGCACGATGGCGTAGACGGCGTCGCATTTGTCATATCATCCGGATGCAAAAGGCTTGGGATACTGACTGACCTCGGACACGCATTCGGGGAACTGCCTGCGGTGATCTCCTCTCTTGATGCAGTTTTCATCGAGAGTAATTATGATCCCTTAATGCTTTCCAGGGGCCCGTATCCGGCTTTTCTTAAAAAGCGCATTCAAGGTCCGAAAGGACATCTTTCCAATAGAGAGGCCGCTGAGCTGCTCCAGGCCGGCACCCGGCTGAAATGGGCATGTCTGTCACATCTTTCTGAAAACAACAATAAACCGGCTATTGCGCTAAAAACCCATCGGGAGATCGTGGGGCGCAGACTCACTTTTTATACCGCCAGCCGTTATGCGTCATCGGGGATACTGACTATCTGATCGCTAGGACCGAGGCTGATCATTAACAAAGCTCGGTGATTTTTTATGACCTGAAGGTGAGTGGTTTTATTGGAAAAACTTGGCGGGAGTGTGTGGGAATCGAACCCACCCTGCCCGTTTGTAACAGGCAACACTGGATTTGAAGTCCAGGAGGGACACCAGAGCCCTATGCACTCCCGTAATTGATTTTACTCGATTTTTCGGCATTAAGGCAACCCTCTGGGGACTCGACTGTAGCAGAACTGTAGCACAGCCCGTTTAATACCTCTTCTTTTTCTCCACAACCTTACCGACGACCTTAAACTGATGTCTTCCCGAAAACTCCGTATCAGGGTATTTCGGATTAAGGGGGTGGAGAATCTGCGTCTTGCCATATCTCTTGAGCTGCCTGAAAGCTGTTGCCCCGTGGCTGTTCTTAATGATCACAAAGTCGTCATGACCCGGTATTTCATGCGGACTGACGATTATGATATCTCCTTCAAGGAACTCCGGCTGCATGGAGTCATCCATCACCTTTAAGGCGAACACATTCTGGCCCTGGACATCGCAGGCGATCCACTCTTCGGCATCCTCCTGCCGTAACGAATAGCGCACGTTATCGAGTTTCTCAGCGATAGTCCACGAGATGACGGGAATCCTATAGAGACTTTCAGTCTCAAGCGGTTCGACGTTTTGCGGAAGATATCCCGTTTCTCTCAGAAACTCATTTGTATCGACCATATAAGCACGCAAGAGTTTCATCACCTTGTCAAACGACGGGGATTTCCTGCCTTCCTCGATGTCCCTGATATGCACATGGGAGATGCCCGAGGTTTTTGCCGCCCCACGAAGTGACATTCCCTTGGCCTCTCTCTTTCCTCTCAAGAATTCTCCCAGCGGCTTCATCTGTTCATTATAGCGTACTTTTTGTTTGACAACAAAGGGCGCCTATTGTAAGCTAATGCTAACAATTATATGTTGTGGCAACTGTTCGGTTTCCCAGAGTCCGGTTATAGTGCTGGACTAATTTAGAGCAAGGATCTTCTTGAGCGAAGGCAATATTTTAGCAGGTAGCTATAGCAAACAATATAAGAGAAATAGATTGAAAAAATTCTAATGACGCCTGGGGGGACAGGAGGTAGAAAAATGAAAGAGGAAGGCATGGTCACCGTCAAGTGCAAGGAATGCGGCGGGATAAGCACTTGGTATGCACTTCTGATTTTCAAATGCTTTGTCTGTCCTTACTGTGGCAGCACAAAATATGAGACACTGAAAGATAAAGAAAAGGATACTTAAAAGATCATCCCGCAGATCGGATCTGCTCCGCATGCATTGACATTGCAGATATTATTATCCAAAATTGGATTGTGCGGTCTGAACGGGACAAGGATCAAAACCGCATGAGATTTCTATATGCGGTCCGGAGAGGTGTGAAATGAAGATTGAGCATTATTCCTTCGGCAATATTACCATTGACGGCAAGGGATATACTTCTGACGTGATCATCTATCCGAACAGAGTGGATTCTTCCTGGTGGAGGAAGGAAGGTCACAATCTGCAGATTGAGGACCTCGGAGATGTTGTCAAAGCCCGGCCCGATATTCTTGTAGTGGGTACAGGTGCATCAGGAGTGATGAGGGTCCCGAAAGAGACGGTTGCTCATCTTGAATCAAAAGGGATTAAGGTCTATGCGGCAAGGACAGGTGAGGCGGTTGATCTGTTCAACAGTCTCCAGTCGAAGACCGGTGGAGGCGGAAAGACCGAGTCGGTCATTGCAGCCTTGCACCTGACCTGCTGAAACACTTTTGGCGCTCAATTTCCTTCTTCAATTTCTTTGATAAAAAGTCTGCTCTCCTCAGAGGCTCGGGTATTCTGAACTTGCGGGCACAACCGAGCACGATCTCGATAGAATCGTCTAAATCAACCCTGTGACCGGGTGAAACAAAGAGGGGCTTGACGTTGTCTCTTGTCCTCAGAACCGAACCCACGATTTCGCCGTTATATTTGAGGGCGGAGCGAGCTCCTCTCCGGGGTTTCGGCTCTTTATATTCCCCTACCAATCTTGATTTTGCGCACCCTATTGTCGGTATATCGAGAAGAGCACCTATATGTGATGCGATGCCGAGCTTCTTCGGGTGAGCTATCCCCTGGCCGTCGACAAGGACCACATCGGGCGTGCTCTTCAGGCCATACAATGCTTCAATGATTGCAGGTCCCTCCCTGAAGGACAAAAAGCCGGGTATGTAAGGGAAAGGACACTTCAGAATTGTAAACGCGTCTTCCAGATTTATCAGATCAGGATAATTGTAAAGACTGGCAACTGCGATAACCTTGTCTCCGAAAAATGCTGCGTCAACGCCCGCGATGAATTTGGGGTTTTCTTTCAGGGGGACAATTCTTACTTTATCCTTCAAGGCCGCCTGAACGACCTTTGCTTCATCCATACTATCCGGCCATGCAGAAGATTTCAATTTCATTGCCAGAAGAGAGTCAAATCCCCCCTTACCCCCCTTTTTTAAAGGGGGGAATAGGAGGGTTATTGTTCAAAATGTACATTTCGGGTCTGCGGTCATCAAAGATATTATTCATGGGGTTGAGAGACTTGTCTCTGGCGACCCGGGGATCAATTTCGGCAACCAGTAAAGCCTCTTCATTCTTAGGCGCCCTGACAAGAACCCTGGCTTCCGGCGAAACAATCTCGCTCTGACCGATAAACTTCAGGATCTGTCCTTCTTTTCTCCTTTCCTCTCCGGTCCTGTTTGCGGTGACCGCGAATACCTTATTCTCAAGACACCTGAAAGGCATTGCCTCGGGGCAATAAGGCAGCACGAGATTTGAAGGGTGTGCGACAATATCTGCTCCCAGCAGCGCAAGAGTCCTCATAGACTCCGGAAAGAGCCAGTCAAAACATATCATGACGCCAATCCGTCCTATTTTTGTATTCCATACCCTGAAGCCTGTATCCCCCGGCGTGAAATAGAGTTTCTCTTCAAAAAAGAGGTGAGTCTTGCGGTATACTCCGAGGAACCCATCGGGGCCTGTCAGAACCGCGCTGTTGAAAAATCTGTCTCCGTCTCTCTCCGCAATTCCTGCTACAATATGGAAGCCTTTCCGGCGGGATAATTCTGCGAGGAATTGAGTTGTATGTCCGCCCGGGATCTGCTCTGAAAGCTCCTCCACTTCTTCTTTTGAGATAAACTGGTATCCTGTCGCAAAGAATTCCGGAAGGACGAGAAGGTCCGTATCGGCATCCTGCACAGCAGAAAAGACTTTTTCCAGATTTTCATCCTTTTTGCCAAAGAGAGGGTTATATTGATAGAACGCTGCTTTCATACTGGACGTTGATCAGTCCGTGACTTCCTTCAGCCACTTGAGGTAGTCTTCTGATCCTTCGACAATCGGCATAGCGATTATCTCAGGCACTGCGTAGCTGTGGAGTTCTTTCACTTTCTTCATAAAGGATTCGAAAAGATCTCTTTGCGTCTTCGCTATCATAAGGACTTCGGTATCGTCTTCAATCTTATCCTGCCAGCGATAAACCGAGCGGACATTCCTGATTATATTGACGCACCCGGCAAGCCTGGCCTCGACAAGTGCCTGTGCGATCTTTGCAGCCTCATCCTCTTTCGGTGCGGTAACAAAAATGACTATCCCGGGACTATCCATTCCCGGCCAATTTTTTGTAGTATTCGATCTCAAGCAGTCTTCTCTTTATATCTATCCCGCCCGAATATCCTCCGAGTGATCCATCAGATTCGATAATACGGTGGCACGGCAGCAGGACAGGTATCGGGTTCCTGCTGAGCGATTGGCCTACAGCTCTGAAGGCATTCGGTTTCCCGATTTTTTCAGCAAGCCATTTATATGTCCTGGTCTCTCCATAGGGAATTTCCTTAAGGGCGAGCCATACCTTTCTATCAAATTCAGTGCCTGTTGCAAAAGATATCCTCTGCGTGAATTCTTCCCTGCCTTTTTCAAAATACTCTCTGAGTTCCTTCATGAGAAGGGAAGGCGCATGTCCCTTTCTGGGTATCCCCACGGGCCTTCGGAAATGGATTCCGGCCAGGTCTTTCCCGGTAAACTCAAGGTAAAGTCTGCCCACCGGACTTTCGAACGTATCATAAAAAGCTTCAGTGCTGCTCGACTTCTTCTCTCTCATACTGTTCTCTGGAGTAGACTTCAACCCTGTCTCCTCCCTTCTGGAAGGCGTGCGCCAAAGCTTTTTCCGCACACAAGACGAATTCTTCCGTCGCCTGACCGTCAAGGAAGGTGAGGCCGATGCTTGCAGTTATATGACCTGTGGGCTGGGAATCCTCAAAAATGAAGGGGTAGTTCTTTATGATCGCATTGAACCTGTTACTCATGGAAAGGGCCGCGGTGACAACGGTATTGGGGAGTATGATAGCAAAGGAATCCCCTCCGTAACGCACGACCACGTCGGAGCCCCTTATGTTTTTTCTGAGCAGTTCGGCGACCTTCTTCAGAGTGATGTTGCCATAATATTCTCCATGCGTCTTCAGGTACCGGCTGAAGAAATCCAGGTCCAGAAGAAGCAGGTTGAGGGGAAGCTTATACCTTGTCGCCCTTTCAACCTCCTGGGCGAGCCTTATCTGAAAATACCTATGGCTGAATACCCCTGTGAGATCATCTATCAACCCGGCCCTCTTCGGGTACAGCAGTTCGAGTTCCTTGATATGCCCGATCAGTTCCTTTGTGTCAAAATTATACTTCTGGACGATTCTCTCAATCTTTCCCACGAGGGCTATCCTGTCCTCAACAGAGATATCTCTTTCCGTGAGGATGAATATGGGGATATCTTTTGTTGAAGGGTTCTCCTTTACGCCTTTTATCACATCGAACCCTATCATGTCCGGCAGAGTGAAATTAAGAAGTATTACTGCGGGTCTCAGCGCTGACGCGAGTTCTATCCCCCTCTTTCCACTCGGCGCCGTATAAATGAGAAAACCCTGCGGCTCAAAAATCTCCTTCAGATAGTTCGTCACATCATCTTCTGATTCTATAATCAATACGGAGATCGGCATTACCCTTTTCCCTCTGGCGATGGTTATCTCTTCAAGCTTTGAAAGAAGTGCTTCCTTATCAAGGGGCTTCATGAGATAGTCTGTCGCACCGAGTGCAAAGGCAAGGTCCTTATTGTCGACTATGGAATGTATGATTACGGGTATCTCTGCCGTTTTTGAGTCGCTCTTCAGCTCCTGCAATACCTCCCACCCGTCTTTTTTGGGGAGCAGAACATCCAGCGTTATCGCAAAAGGCTGGAGGTCTCTCGCTTTTTCCAGGGCTTCTTCGCCGTTAAATGCATGGGCGACCTTATATCCCGCCTGTGTCAGATGGAGGGTAAGAAGCTCCGCGGTGGCAAAGTCATCTTCGACAACAAGAATGAGGGGCGCTTCTTCTTTCATCCACGGAAAATTGAGACTTACCGCTTCAATGTTCTCTGTGCCCGCCGCCTCTGCAACCGGCGACGTGACCGGTATCCCGAATATGAACGTACTTCCTTCGCCGAGATTACTTTCGACTGTTATGTCTCCCCCGTGCAATTCGACCAGCTTTTTTGTGAGCGCAAGACCGAGACCCACGCCTCCGTACCTGTTCGAAAGTGAGGCGTTTGCCTGCTCGAACTCGTCGAATATCCTTTCCTTGTCTTCAGGGCTGATGCCTATACCGGTGTCCGAGACCGAGAACCTGATAAATTCGAGATCGGTTGCCGGCCGTGCATGAGGTTTGTCGAAATTCCGCCCCCTCGCAATATCTACCTTCACCATGCCGCCCTCGGGGGTGAACTTTATTGCATTCGAAAGAAGGTTATACAGTATCTGTTTCAGTTTCACCCTGTCCGCGGTTATCGTGGTAATGCCTTCACCGATCGAAGCCATAATTTCTATGAATTTATTCTCGGCGAGGGTCTTCATGATATTTATCACCTCGCCTATTATGTCGTCAACCAGAAATGTCTCGTATACCATTTCATACTTGCCGGCCTCTATCTTGGCGATATCGAGGACATTGTTTATGAGTTCAAGCAGATGTCTCCCCGAGGAATATATATTCCTGATATAACGCTCCTGATTTTCGGAAAGGGCGCCGAAAGTGCTGTCGAGGAGCACATCGGAAAAGCCGATGATCGAATTCAACGGAGTCCGCAGTTCATGGCTCATATTTGCGATGAACCTGCTTTTCAACTGGTTGGCGTACTCGAGTTCCCTGTTTATCTTGCCGAGTTCCTCCGTCCTTTGCAGTACCTTTTTCTCGAGATTCCTTTTGAGGTCCTCGATCTCCTTTGTTTTTTCTTCAATCGCCTTCTTCAGGTCTCTCTCTTCTTTCAAGCTCTTAAGAATAAAGATGAGGCCCGCCGGTTTTCCTTCCGAGTCCTTAAGCACAAGGGCATTCAAAATGGCATCGATCTCCCTGCCGCCTGACCCATAGAGGCTGACAGCATGATTACTGAGAACAGATCTTGTGTCAAGCTCGTTCTTCACTGTTCGCCAGTCGGTGTTCCTTATGAGTACACTGATATTGCGGCCCGCGAGATACTGACCGGAATAACCGAGTATAGTCGCCGCCTGCTCGTTGAAAACAGTTATCAGGCCGGCGAGGTCCGTTATCAGGACCATTTCACGCGAGGCTTCCATAAGGTGAAAAGACTCGAGTCTCAGGTCTTCCATCCTCTTTACTAACGCAAATCTCTCGAAAGAAATACCTGTGAGGCCTGACAGCAGGTTCAGAGATGCCTTTTGCCTGTCGGAGAATTGTCTTGGCTTAAAGTCGTCTATGTAAAGAATTCCGGCAACCTCGTCCCCTGACAGTATGGGGCAGGCGATGAGCGCCCTGATCTTCTCACTTAATAAGGCCGGGTTGTTTCTTGTATAATCCGCTCTTACCGTATCGCCGATCGAAACAATCTCCCTGTTACGGAGGACTAAATCCGTAAGCCCGCCGGGCATAACATTCCAGGACCTGTTCTCCGTAAACGTTTTGCTCAACCCTTTTGACACGGCAAAGCCCATCACACCGTTCTCATAAGTTGCGATGCTGCCCGCGGGAGATTCTGTGATCTCAAGGGCCTTTTCGAGTACGAGTTCCAGAAAGTCGTTCAGATTATCCTGAACCCCGACGAGCCTCGACATCAGGCTGAAAATAGTTTTCTGGTTTTCTATTGTCTTGAAAGTCTCCAGCCTCGCCCTCTTTTGTTTTTCGATGATCTCCCAGAGGAGCCGTGCCCCCGTCCCTTCTATTACCTCTATCCGGTTCCCGGAGACTTCACGTATCTCGTTGCTGAAAGCATAGTCTCCCGTTACATTGATGACCATTTCCGGGTTGGAAGCGCAGAGTGACTTTACCTCATCAAATACGGGTATATTCCATTTCCTTGCGAGAATTACACCGGGAGAATCCTGTTTCTTTTCGAAAATTCCTACGAGCTCTGTGTTCGTGTCTCCCCGGAGAAGGGAGATGAGAGCGCTGGCGCCTATGTTTCCGCCTGCGATGGCGATCCTAAGCATCTGCCATATAACCTTTTTCAGCCACAGCCCACATCATATCGAGGAAATATCTCAGCAATTCTGAATCCCACTGGCCATCATATTGTTCTGATTTCATCGTTTCAAGGGTGACGCCCACAGACCTGCGATCACGGTATGGACGTACCGAGACCATGGCATCAAAGGAATCTACGATAGCCAGTATTCTTGCCATAAGTGGAATCTCGTCTTTTCCAAGTCCGTCCGGAAATCCCAGGCCGTCCCATCTTTCATGGTGATGACGTATGGAAGGAAGGATCTTCCTCATCGACACGAGGGGCCGGCATAACTCTTCACCGAGCACGGCGTGTGTCTTGATCATTTCAACTTCTTCCCTTGTCAAGGTGCCCGGTTTTCTGAGCAAAGACTCACTGAGGCAGATCTTTCCTATGTCATGAAGTATGCCAGCTTTTTTCATTTCCTTGCGGTCTGTTTCAGGAAGGCCGAGGAAGGACACAAAATCCACCGAGAGCTTACTTACACGCGTCGAATGCCCTTTTGTATAAGGGTCTCTCGCTTCCATTGCGACTGCAAGTGTGAGGATAATATTTTCTGAATGGTCAAGTTCTTCGTTCAGCCTCTTGAGTTTCAGCAAGGACCTTATTTTCATCATGAGTTCCGAATTATCGAAGGGTTTACTGATGAAATCGTCCGCCCCTGACGCTATGCCTTTTATTTTGCTTTGTCTGTCGGTCAGGGCTGTCAGGAGTATAACAGGGAAAAACCTTCTCCCCGATATGTCCTTGAGCCTGGTGCATAAGTCAAAGCCGTCCACCCCGGGCATCATGACATCCAGTACGGCAAGATCGATTGAGTGACTCATGAAGAGGTCGATTGCAGCGTCTGCTCCCAGAGCTGTATAGACCCTGAACCCCTCTTTCATGAAAACCGCCTCCATCAGTTCAAGGTTCGATGATACGTCATCGACAACCAGAATGGAGGGCGTCTCCATTTCAATAAGACATGTAAAAGGACCCATCTAGAGAGATTAAAGCATTGAATGGGTATTTTGTCAAGAAAATTCTTTTATAATAGAGTGTTACATTAAAAACTTAACCTTGTTCTTAAAATTCGGTTCTGAGGCCTGCATAATAGCAGCAGCACTCGTGATTGAGATCATTGATAAAGGACCTTTCTATCCCGTCCTCGAAAACTATTCTGACGAGACATATCCCGCCCGGCAGGACGGAGTGTCTCTCTTCGACCACCTCTCCTGAGCCCCATGCGTGATGATGCCGGTGTCTCACCACGTCTCCTACTCTCAGGTAAAGTCTTGGCTTCACTTTTTGCTCCAATTCGGGCTGCAGAACCACGCCTATCGTATGAAATACCCATAAATAGTATAAATAAAATGGCCTTCTATTGTATATGCTTCCATCCCCCATTTATCAGGCAGAGGCCAGTAAGGAGCGGCGTCTCTTAATGCCTTTATCGCAGCATCATCGAGACTCTTGAAGCCGGATGTCCTCAAAAGTTCGACAGAACCGAGCTGCCCGTTTTTCTTTATAGTGAACCGTATCTGGAGGTCGCCGTAAATCCCGTGCTCTGCCTCATATGGAGGATAAACCCAGATACTCTCTATCCGCTCTTTTAACCGGGTGTTGTATAAGAGGAATCTGTATTCGCTGGCATCAAAGGTGAAGTTTTTGTCCTTTTTTTCCTTTTCTTCTTCCTTTGCGACGTCTCTTTTTGCAAGATCGCCGATGATATTTCTATCAAACAGTCTTTCTCTTAATGAAGGCGCCGGCCCGGCTTGTTTCTGTCCCTCACCTGTGTTGTTTTTGGGGCCACCCTCCGATTCCGGGCTTGAAGGAGCTGACGGAGGCCGGGGCGAAGGCGTCCCCCTTTCCGGCAGGACATTCTCATTGCCTCCTGCGAGAGGTTCAGTCCCGGTGACTTCCGGCGGGGCAGGTGCTTGGGGTCTTGACGGCGCAGGCCTGATTCTTGCGGATGGGCGGGATGGGACAGATCTTCTCCCCGGCATTGACCTTATTCCGGGGGGAGGCGGAGTTACTGGCCTGGGCGGCAGGAGTTCCTCGGGAGAAACCAGGCTGGTATAGAATTCACCTCCGGTCTTCTTCTCTTTTGCCGGATGAACGAGGAATATTAGCGCGGCAATAACTAACACGTGTACTACGGAAGAATAAAGAAAGAATCTCTTCAGGTTCAACTCAAGAATTTCCCGAACAGGTCTATGTAACTTGCCAGGCCTTTCCTGCTGCTGTCTTTTCCGAGCCACAACCTTAGAGATGCTTTTTGAATCTCGGGCCTTCTATGCAGAGACACAAGTTTTTCGGCAGATGCGTCGTCCTTCAGAAAATAATTTCCGAGTTTGGCCATAAGGCTGAACCTTTTCTGAAACCTTGCCTGCCACTTTTTCCTGTAATTATCCACACTCTCTTCCAGTATAGCCATTGCAGCAAACTCTCCGGCTCTCATCGCATAATATATGCCTTCGTAAGTAAGGGGCAGCACCTGGCCGGCCGAATCGCCCGCAAAAATGACCATATTCTTATTATACAAATCACCCTTCCACAGTGGTACTCTGTATACCCACTGCTGTCCTGTCCCAGTAATTCCCCTTCTCTGCCTTGAACTTCTCAAATAAGGCATTGATTGTTCCTGCCATGAAACAGCCGGTGCCTGCCGAAATTCCCTCTGTTGAGGGAAATACCCATGAATATGAAAAAGGAGCATGGGATGAACCAAACCAGAATTCGCAGGAATCGACGTTCAAATCCTTTATCTGTTCGGAGATCGTGAAAAGGGAAGGAGAGGATCTTATTCCCAGGGCTGCCCTGACCTTCGAGTTGACCCCGTCAGAGGCGATAATATATTCCGAGGACTACCTCACATTTTTCCCCGTCGAGATTTGCCTCAACCCTGCATTTTCTATCATCCAGAATTGTGAGAAATTCCCCTTTGATTACTCTCGCCCCGCGGTCTTCCGCCTTCTTTCTGAGGACCCTGTCAAAATCTCCCCGCTGAACGATTGCCAAGCCCCCACCTTTCAAGTCTATATCAAGCGTTTTTCCTTTCGGCGAAACGATCCTTATGCCGTTAACTTTTTTTCTTATGACCGTCTCGGGGATATGGAGTTTATCAAAGGCACTGAGGGAGAGCCCTCCGCCACAGGGTTTCACGAAGGAGGGGTTTTTTTCAAGGAGTATCACGTCCAGACCACGTTCGGCGAGACACGCCGCAGCCGTGGCACCCGCGGGGCCGCCGCCTATCACAAGAACTTTAGTGCTTAGTCTCATCTTCTACCACAATAGCGGTATTTGCCGGGCCGGGTAAAACAAAAGGGGAATCGGAGTCCCGGTGATATAAGACATATTCTTCACCGTTTCTCCCATTCCCCGATTTTTCTTGGATTCAGAACCCCGGCGGAAAGGGACAGTGTATTTTTGCTTTTTTTACAGAAACATCTCCGTTAAGAAAATGGGCTGATATCTTGAAAAAGAAATCACTGACCGATCCCGATATTGTACCGTCCCTGTTTTCGCCCCAGGACAGTGTCTTTTCGTTATTGTTTATCGCGACGATCAGGTAAATATGTTCCGGCGCCATACTGTGTACATCCTCGTCACTCGGTATGGGAAGTCCTTTTGTAGGTCCGAACTGCGTGTGGGAATGGAAATCGCCTATCTTCTGTAACTTGCTGAACCGCGCGAGTATCGGCTCTATCTTCCTGTGGTTCTTACGGTTGTATTCGACTCCCTTATGCCGCCTGGTTGCCGTCTGGACGCTGAAGGCATGCTCAACTATAAACCTGTCTTCAAGTTTATATCCGAGGAGGAAGCCGAAGCATTCCTTCTTATATACCTCCGCAGAGCTGAGGAGAAGATCTATGAATGCGTTCTCGGAGAGGTATACGCGCATAAGTCCATCCTAATATACCGGAAGTCTTACCGTAAGCACCGGACACGGGGCATGTCTTACCACCTGTGCAGCGGTACTTCCGAAAAGTATCTTGTCGATTCCTTTTCTTCCGTGAGTGCCCATGATTATGAGGTCTATCTTGTTGGCACTCACAAAATTTATAATTTCCTCATGGGGGACGCCGGTCATGACTTTGCGTTCCACATTCTTTACTCCGGCGAGTTCCTCGACCCCGAACCTTTCGAGCTCCTTTTTCGCCCCTTCCTGTATGTCCTTATACATCTCGTCCATCGAGACATGCGGGACATACCATCCTGTGGCCTTAGCGATATCATAGATCACGTGAATAACATAAAGCTTCGCCCCGTATCGTTTCGACATATCCACAGCGTACTGCAGCGCCTGAGCCGACCCCTCAGAAAAATCTGTCGGGAAAAGAATACTCTTGATCTCCATTATCCAACCTCCCTTAGATATTTTGCGGCATTTTCAGGTGATGTGGGCAGGATATAGAATCCCGAACCCCATTCGAAACCGCTTGTCCTTATGATCCGCGGTATGATCTCAAGATGCCAGTGGAAGTCTTCTCCGAGAGTATGCCAGTGATTTCTCCTCGGTACCATATTCGGGGCCGTGTGAATAAAGTAGTTGAAAGGTGGTTCATTGAATATCTTTCTCAGCTTTTTCAGCACTGACATGAGTATGAGCCCCATATCCTCAATCTCATCATATGTTATCTCATGGAAAGCACAAGAATGCCTTTTCGGGATTATCCACGATTCAAACGGCAACTGAGCCGCATACGGGCAAAAGGCGACAAAGTTTCTTGTCTCAAGGATTATCCTTTCGCCAACTCCCAGTTCTTCCCTAATTATATCACAGAATATGCACCGCTCTTTATAGGCAAAATACTGTTTTGCGTTGTCCAGCTCGTCCTTGACCACCATCGGGATTACGGGTGTCGCCATCAGAAATGATACCGGATGTGAAAAGATCTCACCGGCATCTTTTCCAGAGTCCTTGTAAATAAGAATATATCTCAGCCGTGAGTCCTTCTGAAGGTCGGCAACGCGGTTTCTGTAAAGGGTTATCACCCGGATCATCTGTTCGAGCCCTATGTCCTCAGGCCTCAGATTATGTTCCGGGGATTCGACAATAATTTCGTTGGCGCCGATGCTGTTCATCCTGTCGTAGATTCCTACTCCCCTTCTTCCCAAATCCCCTTCTATCTGGAACATGGGTCTGAAACTCGGCAGGACCCTTGCCCACCATTTTGTCGTACCCGGCGTTCTTATCGAAGTTATTTCCGGCGGGGTATCATGTTCTCTGCCGGGACAGAGAACGCAGCCGCTTCCCCCTTCTCCGTCTTGAGAAGGTATTTGATAATCTGAAGGCGCCTGAGATTCCGAAAGGACCTCGACCCATCTGCCGAGCAGGATGTCTTTCCTCAGTTCATGCATCCAGGTTCCTCTTATATATGATCTCTAATCCCTCGAGTGTCAGATGAGGCTTCAATTTGTGCCTTTTCTTCAGGAGATTTGAAACCAGTGCACCGTACCCGCCGGTGACGACAACTTTCAGCTTAAACCCACGCTCTTTCTCTATTTCCCCAATGATCTTCTCCACAGCGCCTGCCGTACCGTAGAATAAGCCCGACTGAATATTTGCTGTCGTATCCTTTCCCAAAGCCGGTCCCGGCGTTCTGAGCGGGACTTGAAAGAGCATTGCAGTGCCTCTCGCGAGTGATTCGTTCATCAGTTTTATTCCCGGCATTATCGTGCCTCCGAGAAAGACTGCGTCTTTCCCTACTATGCTCACTGTCGTCGCAGTTCCGAGATCCGCAACTGCCACCGGACATTTATACAATTCATATGCGGCAACCGCATTTGCAATTCTGTCCGGGCCCACTTTCTCAGGGTGCCGGACATCAAAGGTAAGGCCTGTCTTCGTCTTGTGGCTTAGAATCATCGCACCCCTGGATATCAGTCCTTCCGCGGCTTTTCGAAGGACCCGGGTATGGCCCGGCACGACAGAAGATATTATAATTCCTTCCGGCGTTTTGTCTATATTTTTTTCTTTTATAAATCTATTAATAAGAGCCAGATATTCCCGTTGAGACAAAAGGGGATAGGCGTCAATTCTTTGCACAAAAAGGCCGGCCGAGGTAAAAAAACCTATATTTACCGATGAGTTACCAATATCTATCGCGATCAGCATCTATCTCAGTATTGTCAGGTCCCCTGAACTTATACTCTTCAGTTCCCCGGACGGGAGCCTTAAAAGGAGCAGCCCCTCATTGTCTATGGATTCGGCGTAACCTGAGAACGTTTCCTGCCCGACGATGACCATGACTTCTTTGCCAATAGTGGACGTGAGATGTTTCCATTCCGAGAGGAGCGCCTCTCTGGAGGTCCCTTTAATCAGGGGGTACCACCTGTTCATTTCATTGAGGATTTCTGCAATAATTCTCTCCCGTGAAAAGGGCTTACCCGTTTCATTTTTCACTGATGTCGCTATTCCCCTTATCTCCTCCGGAAATGAATCCGGATCTCCGTTTACGTTTATTCCTATTCCTATGACCACCGAAATTATTTTTTCCCGGGCCGTTTTCATTTCTGTAAGAATCCCGCCTATCTTTCTGTCGGAGACCATCAGGTCGTTTGGCCATTTTATCGTAGTTGAGATACCGGTTACACTTCTGAGTGCGAGCGCGCAGGCCACAGCGGCCATTAACGTTATGAGGGTCGTATCCTTCGGCTCCATATAGGGCCTGAGGATGATACTCATATATATGTTTATACCCCGGGGTGACAGCCAGAGCCTGCCGAGTCTTCCCCTGCCTTTTTGCTGGTAGTCGGCGAGAATAACCGCGCCTTCCCGGGTCTTCTCAGCGAGCTCGGCAGCTACGGTATTTGTCGAACCTACCGTCTCATAAAAGAATATCTCTTTTCCGATCCGTCCCTTTACCCTTGCCCTGATGTCTTCTATTCTCACTATTCTTCTTTGAGAATTACGACTTCGATCTTTCCCTTCAATCCTTCAGCAAAGGTCTCCGCATCATCTTCCGAGCCGACAATCGAACCGTAGTGCATCGGTATCGCGATTTTCGGCTGAATGTCGAGAGCCGCCTTGATCGCTTCTTTCGCGGTCATTACATAAGTGCCTGAAACCGGAAGAAGCGCGATATCTGCCTTCAAATTCTTCATTTCAGGAATATAATCGGTATCACCGGCCAGGTAAATCCGTTGACCCTTCACAGTGAAGATATATCCGACCCAGCCATTCGTTTTTGGATGGAACTGCTTGTTCGTGTTATATGACGGTACAACCTCGATCTCAACACCCTCAACGGTGATCCTGTCGCCGGGCTTCACGGTCCTGATAGCCCCCGATACCTTTTTCGCGCAGTCGGCAGGCATCACAATAACGGTATCCGGACCCTGAATTGCTTTAACATCGTCAGGGGAGCAGTGGTCGAAGTGCTCATGAGTTATGAGAATTATGTCTGCGGTGTCTTTCCTTTTTATCTTGAACGGGTCTGTATATATGACTTTTTCCCCGGTAATCTTGAATGTGTCATGCCCGAGCCAGTGAATATCCTTTATCATCTCTAACCCCCTTTTCCCTGCCGTCGCGGAACCGGCAGAAACATCGCGGAAATTTAGAAATACTCTTATTGAAAAGGACCTTTCTCCCTCTGCTTTCAAGAAATTATATCACAAACAGGTTACCATGGAATTCGGGACGTCCTCGCGCCCGCCGTGCTCATAAACTGGTATAATAATTTCATTCAGACCTTAATGTGAGCATGGGAAAGATAATAACAATAGTCAACCAGAAAGGCGGGGTCGGAAAGACAACAACCGCCGTCAACCTTGCTGCATCTCTTGCACTCGCCGAGAAAGAAATCCTTGTCATTGATACGGACCCCCAGGGGAATTTAACGTCCGGCCTCGGTGTATCCAGGGACAACCTCGATTTCAGCCTCTACGACGTTTATACCGGAAGATGCGGGATTGCCGAAGCCTTAAAAATAACCTCGATGGAACATCTGAGTATCTTGCCATCTACCATAGACCTCCTTGGAGTTGAGGTTGAGCTTGTGGGCAGAGAAGGCAGGGAAAATATCCTGGACGATGCGGTAAATTCCATCAAAGAGAGATATCGATACGTATTTATCGACTGCCCCCCCTCCCTGGGATTGCTGACATTAAATGCACTTGTTGCGGCCGATTCTGTTATAATCCCTGTGCAGTGCGAATATTATGCCATCGAGGGACTCGGGCTTTTAACAAAGACCTTGCGCCGCGTCAGAGGCTCGTTTAACCCGGACCTTGAGATTGAAGGAATAATCCTGACTATGTTTGATCCGAGAAACAATTTATCCCAGGAGGTCGCCAGAGAGGTCAGGAAGCACTTCGGGGATAAAGTCTACGATACGGTAATCCCGAGAAACGTCACCCTCGGAGAGGCGCCGAGTTACGGGAAACCGGTAATTTTATATGATATTCGCTCAAGAGGGGCGCAGAGCTATTTATCCCTTGCAAAGGAGATACTCCATGAAAACGGCGTTGGGTAAAGGGCTTGAATCTCTCATCCCCGAAAGGGGAGAAGAGGTCATCAACCTCGACGTTGACCGCATCTTCCCCGGCGAGCAGCAGCCGAGGAAGATGTTCAAGGACGATTCCCTGAAGGAACTCGCAGCGTCCATAAGAGAGAGAGGAGTACTGCAACCAGTTATCGTTTCGCGTGTCGGAGACGGTACCTTCAGACTTGTTACAGGTGAACGGAGATGGAGGGCGGCGGGACTCGCAGGGCTGAAAAAAATACCTGCACTCATAAAGAATGTGGCTTCAAGAGATTCTCTCGAAATCGCGCTCATAGAAAACATCCAGAGAGAAGACCTGAATCCCATTGAGGCCGCAGAAGCCTTCAGCCGATTGATGACGGAATTCAGTCTGACCCAGGATGACCTCTCTGACCGGGTCGGCAAGGACAGGGCAACGATTGCGAATTACGTGAGGCTTTTGAGGTTGCCGGAAGAGGTGAAATCTTTTCTCTATAACGGCTCCCTGAGTATGGGACATGCAAAGGCGATACTGGCAATGGAGGGAAAGGCCAACCAGATAGACGCAGCCAGAAAAATAATCAAAAAGGGGCTGAGCGTAAGAGAAGCCGAATTTCTGTCGAAAAAGGTCTCCGTACCGGCGAAGGGACAAGCTGCCAGAGACCCTCAGATTTCGTCATTGGAAGAAAAGCTGATCAGGAGTCTCGGCACGAAGGTCAGGATATTTAATAAGGGCAAGAAGGGTAAAATAGAGATAGAATATTATTCCTTTGAGGAGCTTGAGAGGCTTCTGGATATTTTGCTGGGGTAGATAGTTCAGACATTTCTCAAAAATTTATTTAACTTGATAGACTACTGAAATTATCTTTGTGCTATATATACTAAGAATATTCCCGAAACCATCTGTCAAAGGTACACTAAGGTATCAAAAAATAAATTTTTTCCAAACATCTGAACTATCTCAGTTACATATGGACTGACCCACGATGAATTTTATATGGACCGCATCATCTCGATTAATTCCATGAATGATATAGGATAAGGAGGATTTGATGGAGGAAACAGCGGACATTTATGATGTCGTGATAATCGGCGGCGGGCCGGCGGGTCTCACTGCAGCTCAATATGCTGCGAGGGGAAAACTGAAGACCGTGATACTCGACAAATCTTCGACCGCAGGCGCCCTTGCTTACTCGCACAGGATCGAGAATTATCCCGGGCTTTCAGGCCCTTTATCAGGCAAGGAACTACTCGACCTTATGAGAAAACAGGCGATAGAATTCGGTGCAGAATATGTGGAGGCGCAGATTGTGGGCGTCAATGTCACGGATGAAATAAAGGAAGCAATTACAATGGAGAGGGCGTACGGCGGAAAGACTCTGATTATAGCTACGGGCTCTATGGGCAGGAAAGCCGGTATAAACGGGGAGAGCGAATTTCTCGGAAGGGGGGTCAGCTACTGCGCAATATGTGATGCGGCTTTTTACAGAGGGATGAAGGTCTGTGTGATCGGAAATTCCGAAGAGGCGGTAAAAGAGGCCGGGGTTCTAACACGATTTGCCGGGACGGTATATCTTATATCTCCAACGCAAAAACTTCATGTTGCAGATCATCCTGCCTTAAGCGAACCAAACTTGAAGGTAATGTTAGGTCATACCGTTACCTCAATAGAGGGGAGTGATCTGGTCGAAAAGATAAAGATGCTTGATCCGGATAAAAAAGAAGTTGAACTGCAAATAGAAGGGGTATTTGTATATCTTCACGGAAGTAAACCTATTGTTGACTTTCTCTACGGGGCGATTGAGACCGGAGAAGACGGTTGCATTCCTGTCAGTCCTGCCATGGAGACATCAGTGCCCGGCGTTTTTGCAGCGGGAGACGTGACCTGCACGGAGGTGAGGCAGGTTGTAGTTGCAGCGTCTCATGGATGTATTGCAGCCCTTTCAGCCGAAAAATATCTTTACAAGAGGAAAAAATACAGAATGGATTGGGGGAAATAACTACCTCTTTTTTCTCCCGACAAGCGTGACGAGTTCTGCCGCATTCTTCGGCGCATAGCCGGATGCGTCATTGTTGAAATAGACGAAGATATCTTTTTTCTGTCTCAGATGCGCCTTGATGAATTTCGCATCTTTCTTCAATAATTCGGTGCTGTACGACGTGGCATAGCTTCCTTCTTTACCGTGTCTTCTTATATATATAAAATCAGACGTTACCGGAAGGTCCGCGAGGAAATCGGGATGGTCAGCCATGCATAAAGCCGCCTTCTGCTTTTCAAGTAGAGCAAAAATCTTTTTGTTTATCCATGTCTTGTTCCTGAATTCAAATGTATTCCTCAGGTTGTAAGGTCTCAATGCCTCGAGGAACTCCCTGAAACGTTCCAGGTCCAGATTGAAAGTGGGAGGGAACTGCCACAGAACGACACCCAGTTTTTCCTTGAGTACCGATGCCCTGGAGAAGAAGGCTTCGATCGGCTCTTCGCAATCTTTCAGCTTCTTCACATGTGTGATAAATCTGCTTCCCTTGAGTGAAAAAATAAAATCCTCAGGTGTTGACAGATACCATTTTGCGAAAGTCTCCCGATCGGGTAGACGGTAGAACGTTACGTTGAGTTCGACTGTGGAGAAATGCTTGCTGTAATATTGAAGCCAGCGGTTTCTTGGAAGGTCATCGGGATAGAAATTGCCTTTCCAATGATCATAGAGAAAACCACTACATCCTATCCTCAGATCAGCCATTTTATGGATTATTATAACACAATAAGGACTTATCCGTGTTTTGAATGGCCGTGAAAAGAAAAAAGACGGTTGTCCGGGATGACTCAGCGGGCGGCAGGCGGCTTCATCTGCTGACCTTCAAGACGCCTTCAAGCTGCGCTATCTTCCGGGTTAATGCGGCGAGCTGACTCTTATCCCTGACAGCAAGGATGAAGGTGATATGTGCCTTCTCGTCTTCTGTCGAACTCGCAGTGATATTGCTTATATTTACATTTACCGACGATATAAGGGCACTGAGGCTTGCGAGTATCCCCGGTTTGTCAATGGTTTCTATCAACAGCCTTACCGGTGAGGTCGCTTCACCCTCCGGTTTCCATTCGACATCAACGAGTCTCGCATTATCGACTGCGAGTCTGTCCAGGTTCGGACAGTCCTTTCGGTGGATTGTGACACCCCTTCCCCTGGTCACAAATCCTATGAGGTTGTCACCCGGAATAGGAAAGCAACAGTTTGCCCTATGGTATAAGACATTGTCTACTCCCTTGATCGTGATGCCTCTCTGCTCTTTCATGGGCTTTTGGACCTTTGTGACAGGAACTTCCTCTACCGGTTTTTCCGGCAACAACTTGTTCACGATCTGATGTGCCGACAGTTTTCCATAGCCAACGAACGCATGGAGGTCCTCGATAGACTGTATACTGAAGAATTTCAGTACCTTCTGCATTTCATCTGATTTGAGGACAGACACGCTGAGATCATGTCTTCTCAGTTCTCCTTCAAGGAGCTTAAGGCCGAGCTCGATGCTCTGCTTCCGTTCTTCTGCCTTTATCCACTGCTTTATCCTGCCTTTTGCCCGCTGGGTCACAACGAATTTGAGCCAGTCCCTGCTCGGACCTTGTGCCGGAGAAGTTATTATCTCGACCGTATCGCCGTTTCTCAAAGTGAATTTAAGAGGCACGATCCTTCCGTTCACCTTTGCACCGACACACTTATTGCCCACCTGCGTATGGATGCTATAGGCAAAGTCAACGGGAGTCGAACCCACAGGCATCTCCTTTATCTCTCCCTTCGGGGTGAATACATAGATGACCTCGGGAACAACTTCGCCTTTCACCGCCTCAAGAAAGTCTTTTGCATCACTGAGTTCTCTCTGGCTCTGTATCAGTTTCCTGAGCCAGGAAATGTACCTGTCACCCTTTTCATCGATCCTTCCCTTTTCCTTGTATCTCCAGTGAGATGCTATGCCATGCTCTGCGATCATATGCATCTCCGATGTCCTGATCTGAAACTCGACCCTCTCCCCCCCGGGCCCTATGACGGTGGTATGCAGGGATTGATACATGTTTGATTTCGGGACGCCGATATAATCTTTAAATCTGCCGGGCACGGGTGACCAGAGGGAATGGATGAGGCCGAGCACAGCGTAACAGTCGGCCTTCGTGTCGGTTATTATCCTCAGGCCGAGAACGTCGTGTACCTGTTCGAAGGTGATCTCCTGCGCCTGCATCTTCTGATAAATGCCGTAGTAATGTTTTATCCTCCAGGATACTTTTCCGGGAATGCCTTCCTCTTTCAGCTTGTTCATCACAATCGCAGTGACCTCTTTCAGATACTCCTCCTGCTCTTCTTTTCTAGTCGCGACTTTTCTGACGAGTTCGTTGTAGAGGTCCGGCATGATGATCCTGAAACCAAGGTCTTCAAGTTCGGTCCTCATCCAGCCGATACCAAGTCTGTTTGCTATCGGAGCATAGATTTCGAGGGTTTCCAAAGCTATCCTGTGTTGTTTATTTGCGGGCAGATGCTGCAGCGTGCGCATATTATGTAACCTGTCGGCAAATTTAATAAGTATTATGCGGAGGTCCTCGGACATCGCCAAAAGCATCTTCCTGAAATTCTCCGCCTGGGCCTCTTCTCTGGTCATGAATTCCATCTTGGAGAGCTTTGTCAATCCCTCTACGAGAAAGGCGACTTCTTTCCCGAAAAGATCTCTTATGTCTTTGACTGTTGTTTCCGTGTCTTCTACAGTATCATGCAGGAGACCTGCCGCAATGGTCCCGATGTCCATTTTCATGTCCGCGAGAATAGAAGCGACCGCAAGGGGATGTTCTATATAAGGTGAGCCTTCTATCCTTTTCTGGCTGCAATGGGCTTCGCTCGAAAAAATATATGCGCGTTTCAGTACGTCGACATCTGCGTCAGGCTGATAGGCAAAGACCTTTTCGAGCAGGGCGTCAATGGTCATAAGGGCCTTATTCATAACTGTATTATACAATTTACAAGAAACGACGAGTTAAGATCGTAAAGCGTGAAGCGTAAATCGTAAAGTGTAAAGAATGAAGAGAGGAAACCGGGATATTCCCATGGTTCCTTTATTGCTTCTTAACTCCTCACACCTTACGCTTCACGCGTTACGGATTTACGATTTACGGTTATCGGCTTGGTCTGAGCGCCTTGAGGTTCAACTGGAGGCATTTGAGGCCTTCCCACTCATTCACTGTTGGAATAAATACCGCATCCACGATATTTGCGGTCCCAAGTTTGTCAAAATGGGATGCCATGGAAAACCCTATGGCATCGATAGACTGGTTCTTTTGCCCGAGTTTCATCTTCAGGTGATGGTCTTTGACAATGCGGGCGTGGAGGACTTCCAGTCCTTTACAGCCCAAAAGAGGTGCAGGATTCCCAAACCCGAAAGGTTCAAGCATCTCAAACTCCCTTGTGAGATCGAAAGTAATATCGGTCAGGTCGACATCAGCATCTATTTCCAGTAAAGGGACAAAATCTCCCTCGGTGAGCATCTCATTCGCAAGCTTATTCATAGATTCTGAAAAAGAGGGAATGTTCCGGGACTCCAATTCCAACCCTGCGGCCTGTTTATGACCGCCGAATCCTTTCAGGAATTTCTTACAGTCCGAGAGGGCCTGATAAAGGTCAAAAGGCGGGATGCTTCTTGCTGAACCCCTGGAGATGGAGCCTTCCGTAGAAAGGATAACCGTGGGCCGGTAAAATTCCTCTGCGATCCTTGATGCTACGATGCCAATTACGCCCTTGTGCCATCCCTCCGATGAAAGGACTATTACGGGGTCTATTTCCCGCCGGCAGAGCATAGAGACAGCCTCCCGGTATACTTTTTCCTCTATCTGCTGTCTCTCCGAATTAATATCGTCAAGCCATACTGCTATGTCGGTCGCCTCCTCTTCGGAATCAGCGAGGAGGAGGTCGAGAACCCTGCCGGAATCGGAGAGCCTGCCGGCGGCATTGATCCTGGGGATGAGCGTGAATAGCAGGATGCCTGTCTTCATCCCTCTTCCATCGATTCCCGAAGCCTTTTTCAGTGCCTGTAAGCCAGGCCTAACCCCTCTCTCGATCAGGCGTAACCCCTCTCTTACAATGAGCCTGTTTTCGCCTGTCAGCGGTACGACATCCGCCATTGTGCCAAGGGCAGCCAGGTCAAAAAGGTCGTGTACAGGGAACTGTGACTCATGGGCCATAGCCAGAGCATGGGCAACCTTAAACGCGATGCCGGCCCCGGACAGATTTGAGGCCGGAGAATTGAGATTGGAGATTTTAGGGTTGATAAGAGCAAGGGCATCAGGAAGCAAAAAATTGTCTTCTCCTGACTCTTTGCTCCTTGCGCTTGGCGACAGGTTTCTCACCGGTTCATGATGGTCGGTTATGATGACGTCGATGCCTTCTTTCCTGCAAAGACTTGCTGCCTCAAATGAGGTTATGCCGCAATCAACGGTTATTATGAGGGAAACGCCCTTCTGCTTTGCCTCTCTCACGGATGGCGTGGTAAAACCATATCCGTGTTCCATCCTGTTAGGGATAAAGGAGCGACAATCAGCCCCGAGCATTTTCAGGGCCAGGAGCATTATTGCTGTTGCCGACAGACCGTCAGCATCGTAATCGCCATGAACCAGTATCTTCTCGCCGTTTCTTATCGCTGTCACTATTCTGTCGACAGCTTTTTTCATGCCCTCCATGTCGAAGGGGTTGGATAACTGAGAGACGTGAGGATTGAGGAAGGAACTGATTTCTCCTGAAGTCTTTATACCTCTGTTTATGAATATCTGTGCAAGAACGGGAGAAATAGATGCAGCTTTCGATAAATATGTTACATATTCCGGATTGGTCCTGTTAACGAGCCAGCGCCTGTGCATCTAATAGCCGTAATTCCGTGAAGCGCAATCCGCCTCAGGCGGAGTGAAGCGTAAAAGCTTGAACATGTTCTTATGACTTATGAACGACACCTTACACTTTACTCTTTTCACCTTACGGGGTTTACGTTATTTTTTTGCGAAAGGCCTCTTCCCTCCCCATACGAGTACAACCGGGCTTGCAACGAATATGGAAGAATAAGTGCCGACGATCACCCCCAGTATCATGGCGAGTGCAAAGTCGTGAATCACTTCACCGCCAAATAAAAAGAGCGACAGAGATGTGAGGAGAACCGTTGCCGAGGTTATGATCGTCCTTGACAAGACCTCGTTGATACTGCTGTTCATGACCGTCTCGACACTTTCTCTCTGCTTTATTTTCAGGTTTTCTCTGATCCTGTCAAACACGACTACAGTATCTGTGAGAGAATAGCCGGCGATTGTCAAAAGCGCCGTGACCAGGATGAGGTTGATTTCCTTTCCCATGAGATAAAATAAACCGAGCACAGCGAGGACATCGTGGAAAGTGGCGATGGTTGCGCCAACCCCGAACTTGAACTGAAATCTGAAAGCGACGTAGAGGAGTATCCCGACCACAGCGAATGCGATGGCCTTTGCCGCGTCCGCCTTAAGTCTGTTCCCGACCGTGGGCCCTATCGAAGTCGATGAGTCAATCACATATTTGTTATCGGGGAATGCCTGACTGAGAATGTTTGTGACAGTATCTGAGACCTTGCCGAGTTCCGTCTCCGTTTTTTTAACCCGTATAAGCATCTTGTTTACTGCGGGAAAATCCTGGAGGTCAAAGTCCTTCAGTCCTCCTTTTTCGAGCGCAAGCCTGACCGCATGCAGGGCAACGGGCTTTTCGAACTTGAACTGTATGGCGGTCCCGCCGGCAAAATCGATCCCGAGATTTGCTCGTCCGGTCGCTATCTGTACTACCGCAATGATGCCGATCGCAACAAGTATTCCTGAAAATATAAAGGCGATATTCCTCTTGCCGAGGAAATTTATGTTAGGGTTTTTTATCAGTTCTATCATGCATTCTCCTTAGAGGTAAATCTATCTATATGCTCAGTTTCTTCAAGTCGCGTTTGCTGTTTATTATGTCGAAGACCGACTTCGTGCCGATAAGGGCAGTAAAGAGGTTTATCGTAACACCGAGGCTCAGTGTCACCGCAAAACCTTTTATCGGGCCTGTGCCGAACTGAAACAGCACCGCCGCTGTTATCAGTGTGGTAACATGGGAGTCGAAGATCGTCCAGAACGCCTTGTCGTATCCTGAATCGACCGCAGACCGCGGCGTCTTGCCTGCCCTCAGTTCATCACGCATTCTCTCGAACATAAGCACATTCGAGTCCACTGCCATGCCGATAGCAAGTATTATACCTGCGATACCCGGGAGGGTCAGGGTGGCGTTAAGTGACGCCATTGCGCCGAGGAGCAGGACTATATTCAAAAGCAAGGCAAAATCAGCGATTACGCCTGAAAGCCGGTAATAGAATATCATGAATATGATAACTGCTATGGTGCCGATAAGACCCGCCCTTTTGCCTGCTTCTATAGAGTCCATGCCGAGTGAAGGACCTACGGTCACGTTCTGAAGCATCTTAAGAGGTGCAGGAAGTGCGCCGGCCCTCAGTACGATGCTGAGGTCTTTTGCTTCTTCCATTGTGAAGTGGCCTGTTATCTGGGCGTTGCCTCCCGATATCTTCTCCTGTATAACAGGGGCGGAATAGACGGTATTGTCAAGGATTATCGCAAGTCTCTTCTTGACATTTTCGGCTGTTATCTCTTCAAAGACTTTTGCACCCGCGTCATTGAATGATATTGAGACATAGGGCTCGCTGAACCTTGTATCAATATTCACTTTTGCATCGCTCAGAAGGTCTCCGGTGAGGACCGCCTGTTTCTTCAGGAGAATCGGTATCTTTCTGACAACACCGGTCTCCTTGTTTATCCTTTTCTCGAAGAGTATTTCGTCATCGGGCGGAATCTTTCCGGCAAACTTTGTTAAAAGGTCTTCTTCTTCGCCCGGCGCGATGGATTGAGGAAGTTCAGCAGCGACCTTGGATTCATCATCCACGAGCTTGAATTCGAGCTGGGCGGTCTTGCCGATGAGGTCGATGGCGCGTTTGGGGTCTTTTACGCCGGGAAGCTGGACAACAATCTCATTTTCGGCCTGCCTGAGAATTGTCGGCTCTGCCACGCCGAACTGGTCGATCCTGTTACGGATCGTTTCGAGGGCCTGCTCAGCCGCGCTGTCCTTTATCCTGCGAGCCTCTTTATCCGAAATTCTGTATACGAGTTTGCTGCCTGTCTCAGCCGGTACAAGGGTGGGAAAGTTATCTTCCACCACCTGTCTTATCTCGGCACTCGATGGACTCATCGTGATATCGGCACCGCTTACATTAACGTCGGCTGTCAATTTTTTCTTTGCGAGGAGATCCCGCAATCTCGCTGCGTATCTGCTTGTAGTTATCTCTACAGCCTTATCTCCTTCGACCTGGAAGACAAGATGTAACCCGCCCTGAAGGTCAAGGCCGAGTACTATGCCTTTGTCAGGCATAGTTGTTTTCCACCATTCAGGCATATATTTAAAGGCCGGCGTGTTGGGAAGGAAAAAGATGACCGCAAGAACGACTGTCACGCCTATCAGGATCAATTTCCAGAGAACCTTTTTTTTCATGCAACCTCCCTAAGATCATTAGTAAAATGAACGCTATCCCAAAACTCAACGTGTCGGCAGAATCTGTTTATAAACTCGATGAGTTGCTGTCATTCCGTCCGCCTCAGGCGGAGTGCGGGAACGGCAAATACACTTCGTTTATGGACAGATTCTATTCAATCTTCATCCGCACCTGCTCTCAGCGTTGCAACATAAGCCTTGCCGATTTTAACCTTCACATTTTCGGCGATCTTGATGGTGACAGTATTTGTACCAACGGCCTCGATTACCCCGTAGATACCGCCTGACGTGACAATCTTGTCCCCCTTTTTGAGGCTGTCAATCATGGTCTTGTGTTCTTTTGTCCTTTTCTGCTGCGGCCTTATGAGCAGGAAATAAAAGATAACAAATATGAGGACAAGGGGTATAAGGCTACCCAAAAGTCCCCCCGGGCCACTTTGCCCGGCTCCCCCCGGTGTCGGCCCCATTGCATACGCCGTATCTATAAGATCCATAAACACAATACACCTCCCAAAATTTTAACTAATAATATACCCCCTCCGAAGGTCATTTATCAACCCATCTTTGCTCTTTGCATGCATTTGTCTTAGAATAAAAATTCATGTCAAGAATTTTTTTTTCAGGCATCGGCGGCAGCGGAGTTTCAGCCATCGCAAGTTTTGTGGCAGACCGCGGACATACCGTTGCCGGTTCAGACCGTTTATTCGACAGAAATCCTGATCATCCGATCTGCAATATTTTAAAAGGCAAGGGTATAACCATTGTGCCCCAGGACGGCACGGGCATTGACGCGTCGCTTGATTTCGCGGTTTTCAGCACGGCCGTTGAGGACGATCAACCCGAGGTAAGAAGAGCGAGGCAAATGGGCATCATTATGAAAAGCCGTCCGGAGTATCTGAGTGAGCTGGTGACGGAGTTTAATACAGTCGCTGTTGCCGGCACAAGCGGGAAATCTACGAGCGCAGGCATGCTCGCGTTCCTTCTTAAGAGACTTGGTCTGGAACCCAACTTTATAGGCGGTGGCAGGGTGAAACAGTTCAGGGACGGGAGCGACCTTGGCAATGCTCTGGCCGGGAAATCGGACCTCCTGGTAGTGGAAGCCTGCGAGTCAGACGGTTCCATCGTTCGCTATCACCCTTTACATTCGATTATTGCCAACCTCGATCTCGACCATAACTCGATTGAGCAGACTGCCCGGATGTTCGAGACTCTCGGCGGAAACACAAAAGAGATTGTGGTCATCAACCGGGATGACAGGAATCTGAGTCGGTGCCGTTTCAGGAAAGCGACGGGATTCTCCATAGATGCCGGTTCGGAATATCAGGCAAAGGTTATTGAACATCAGCCTTTCTGCACAAGTTTCATGCTGCATGATGTATCCTTCAGGCTTTCCCTGCCGGGGAAATACAATCTCTATAACGCCCTTTCATGTATTGCTCTGCTTTCGGAGATGGGAATTTCACTCCGGGATATTGCACGTGTACTTCCCGATTTTTCGGGCATTGAGCGGCGTTTTGATATCTATCTTAATGACGGCAGGCATCTCGTTGTGGATGATTATGCCCATAACCCCCATAAGATATCATCTCTTATGGAAACCGTGATGGGAATCCGTAACAGGGTCTGTTACGTCTTTCAGCCTCATGGTTTCGGGCCTACCCGCCTGATGAAACAGGGGTATATCGGGGCGTTTACACAAAATCTCCGCAGGGAGGATCACCTGATGTTACTTCCGATATATTATACCGGCGGCACATCGATAAAGGACATCTCAAGCGAAGACTTATCGGACGAAATCAGGAGAGCCGGTAAATCAGCGGAGGTCCTGCGCGAAAGAACGCTGCTCTTTCAGCGCATTAATGAATGGGATAACTACATAGTCTTCGGGGCGCGTGATGAATCTTTGGCGGACTTCGCAAGGGGGATTGCTCTCAGGTTGAAATAAAGGGTGAGAGCAGAGAATGTGGTATACTTTGTTCAATACAACAGGCTTGAGGGGGATACGGCATAGTTACCGGAAAGCGTTATTGCGTAAGAACTCCGAAGAGGATATGAATGACTTTCATTGAGGCGATAAGAGACGGTTTCAGGTTAGTGAACAGGAACTGGCAGCTTGTGCTTATTCAGATCAGCATGGTGTTTATAAGCGCCATCGGAGCCTTCATAATAGTGGGCTTGCCTCTTGCCATAGCATTCATCATATTCGGAATTGACCTCACAGGGTTAACGGACGTGAGGGATATCCTGGGCATGCTCAGGGGGCCTTCCGATATTCTATCGAGATATCTTGGACTCGTCCTCATCATTCTGACGAGCATCCTGTTATATGTTCTCCTGGTCGCGTTACTCGGTATCTATATTTTCGGCGGCTCGATAGGCATCATCGGAAGGTCGCTGAGTGACAGGTCACTGAAATTCCATATGGGTATATTCTTTGATGAAGCGAAGAGGCTTTTTCTCCGCTTACTCGGCTTCACATCCGTAATAGGTGTTATTTCCATCGTCGCCTTTTTTTTCCTTGGCATTCTGGGAGGAGGTATCGCGGCTCTGGTATCATTCGCGCAGACTCAGGATTCGACGCTCGCCCTCTTCTTCGGCACTTTCTTTTCCTTGATATTGTTCGTTATCGCTCTTTTCCTTATACTCGGGATCCTTTCAGTCGCACTTTATGGAATGGCTGCCCTGTTTTTTAAAGATACAGGACCTGCGAAATCAGTCAGGGAGGCAACCCGTTATCTGATCAGAAACCCTAACGCATTCTGGCTCTACGCCGTCCTTTTCCTTGGATATCTAGTCGCCTTCTTTCTTCTCATCCTCCTCAGCTATCCATTCACGTTAATACCTATCGTAGGTACAATTCTGTCCTTCCCGTATCAGCTTATCTCTTATATCTTCCAAACATATCTGGGCCTAATAATCATCGCCGCGATATTCGCTTATTACTACTCGACGGAATTTCCTGCGGAGCCCGCCGGGCAGGCTGAACCGTCTGCCGGGAGTCCCGTGTCCGAACCTTCTGAGGAAGGGGAAAAGATAGAGGGGACTGATACAGGCGGTACGGTGCAGGGTTGAGGGATAAAAAGTAATTTTAGCAGGATCAATCAGAGGAGGAGATGTTGATTGAACAATGACACCATCGCTGTGTGCTCTAATCTTCTGGCCATACTCAAGGCTGTATTACCGTTGTCGTTTTTTAAGTGGATGTCAGCTTTGCCCTTTAATAATAATTTTGCGATTGAACTATCTTCCATTTCGGAAGCTATAATGAGGGAGGTATTGCCCTGGGCATCCGTTACGTTGACATCCGCTTTATTATCCAGCAGCAACTTGACAACATCGTTTCGACCTAAATAGCAGGCCTTATGCAAAGCGGCCTCTCCGAAATCGTCTTTTGCGTTTATATTGGCGCCTCTTTCCAATAATATTCTTACGATGCTGTTATGTCCGGCAAACAGAGCTCTGCTTAAAGCGCTTTGCCCGATCATATCCCTTGAGTTCACATCAATACCCGTTTTCAAGAGGACCTTCACCTTTGAGCGATTACCCTTCTCTGCAGCTTCAAACAGTTCTTCATTATTCATAGCAATTCCTTTGATTTCTTCCGTAAATAATTTCTTTCAAATTGTTATCTCAGACCCCATAGCAATGAAATCAGCTTATCAGTTTCCCGATCCGACCATTCCTCTTCTATATATGTTTTGAGTACATTTGAGTATAACAGATTATCCTGCTTTTATGTTTTCAGTTGGAAGTCTTTAAAGAAAGCATAGCCGATTCTCCGCCGGATATGCTGTCATTATCGTGTAGTGTCCTAAATTAGGATACTACCCATTATCGAATTGCCTTGACTATCCGATAAAGGCATGATATGCTAAGAACAAGATTTTAGAAGTTTTTGCGTTCACAAGAGGCCACAAAGACTTTTAGCTTTGTGGCCTCTTTTATTGAGTTCCTTCTGAGATTTTAGTTTATGCATAAGGAGGTAAACAAAATGACACAAGGAACTGTGAAATGGTTCAATGACAGCAAAGGTTTTGGCTTCATTACTGCTGAAGACAACAGTGATGTCTTTGTCCACCATACGTCCATCCAGGGCTCTGGATTTAAGAGCCTTGCCGAGGGTGACAAGGTCAGCTTTGATACCGAACAGGGCCCTAAAGGTCCCAAAGCAATCAACGTCGTCAAACTCTAATATAGCTGAGGAAGGCTTCCTCCGGTGGAGGGAGCCTTCTCTTTCTATTCTCCCTGTCAGCTCCCATCGCGTCTTGAACGTATTCATCTCAAAGCTGTCGTTTCAGGAACGCGCTCCAGACAAGATAGGGCATATATGATAAGTGTTTTTTCTTATAGATAAGAAATCTTGCAGACCAAATCTTTTAAATTTCAGACAGAAGCTAATCAACTTTTAAGTATTTCTGTTCGCAATATCCGGCTGCACGCACTTAGACCAATCAAAAGTCCAAATTCCCGGACGTTCCTCGTTGCCCACGCCGCAGGTGCTGCAATCATCACACTGAAAACCTACTAAGGAAGGTTTAATACCAATGGTGTGCTGGACGTATTCCAAAGTCAGTTGAACCTTTTTCCCTAAAAGTTTACAAGGATAGTTAACTCTTTTCAGTTTGCCCATATAAAGCTTCCTTTAAATGTCTTCAATTCTTATTGCTCTTGTTGTACCTTACAGTAATTTGATAAGCAACAGTTGCATGGCCATGGGCAAGGGCGTTGATATTGCCATTGCAAAAAAGCTGCCCTTTTGTGGACTTCTTATGGTTCTTGACCATTTTAGAAATCACTGAAGTCAGATCAAAGCCGCCGTCAGTACAGCCTTTTATCATGCAATCCATATTAAAATAGGCATATCGAGATGGCCAGAAATTTACAGTTCGAATCATCAGGACCGGATTTATCGCCCTCTGGTAGTATGTCATACGAACTACGATGTCCGAGACTTCAGGAAAGCATTCAGAGACTAAACCAGCTGCCATCCTGTGTTGTCTTCTCAGTTCTATTTTTTCCAGATAATTTTGTCTGAATGACATTTTACCTCTTTGTAGAGGAGCACCCTGTTCATCAGGGGGGATCCCTATCGTACATTAATTTTTAACTACATTAATTGCTCCGGGTCTTTCGGGCTCTTTTCGGTTCAAAGCTGATGTTGTCACCTCAGCAAGGGTCCCGAATCCAGTGCCAAGGATGGATGGATGCATGATAAACAAAGATGTTACCGCTGCAGTGCCTTGTGTCATCTTGCTCACCTCAGGAGGACTCAACAAAAAAGCTACAAAGCTAGGAATCTATGTGGCTTCGTGTAAATGCAAAAACTTCCAGGATTGCTAAAAGGATATCATGTTCCCGGACAATTCGTCAAGGTAACGAGTAATGTACGCGTTGCAAACATTTTCGACATTACGCCTTTTTCAACGAGGGCCCGGATCGGCACACAAGCACCGACCGTCATAACCACGCTACGGGTCGCTGAGGCCCCTAAACGAAACGGACAAGAGGCATCGAAAACCTGCTCACCTTGCCGTTTTGCCGAGCAGTGTCAATGCCTTCTCGTGAAGGCTCTTATTACCCGATACGAGAAGCGGAGTGGATTTTCTGAGGCTGACTTCAACTGTCTCGATAGCATTGCCTTTCATATCCGTAAAAATCCCGCCCGCCTCTTTCACGAGCAGCCATCCGCCTGCGAAATCAAAACTTCTTGAAGGTGAAGGGTTGGCAAAGACACTGATCGCACCATACGCGAGGTACGCGAGATCAAGGGCGGTGGAACCAAGGCATCGCGTCTTTCTTGCTTTTGACAGTAGCGGCATTATCGTGGGAACGTCTTTCTGCGGAGACTGTGCCTCATATGCGACGAGATAGAATTCATCATCCCTCTGAGTCATAATCCTTTCACCGTTCAGGAATGCGCCTCCGTCTTTCTCAGCGTAGAATTCATCGCCGTTTATAAGGTTCAGGACATAGGAAAGCTCAATATCACCCACTGAATTGCCATTCACAACTGCTATTGAGGTGCAGTAAAAAGGGATACCCGACACCGCATTTCTGCTTCCGTCAACGGGGTCTATTAGAATCTTCCTGCCTCCGCCGTTTATATCCTTAATGCCGATCTCTTCGGAGATGATTGAAAGCGCTTCTCCTGATTCTTCAAGTCCCGAGAGGACGATATCCTCTGCAATTTTATCTATCGGATAGGTCTTGTCGCCGGAAGCGCCTATGCCGATAGCGGTTTTAGAAAATCTGTTGACCGGAGGAATTTCTTTCAGCAGTTTCTTCCCGATAGATCTGAGTGTATCAATGTTCATCTCAAGATAACCTAACTCTTGCGATTATTATAGAACTTATTTTTACGGAAAGCATGAGGTGCTGACAACAAAGGCGGATTCCTGTCAGGCAACATATCGCGCCTGTCAAACGGATAAAGGGTTATCTATAATAGAATGAATAACTCATGAAAAGGCTTGTCGCGATATTTTTTCTTATATGCTTTTGCTCTGTTTCTCAGGCGCAGGAGTACCTTGACGTTACGAAGGGTTCCAGACCGCAATTTCCGGAAGATTTTTTCTTTAAAAAGGATTACAGGGTCCAGTGGTGGTATTTTACAGGGCATCTTTTTGATCCGGATGGACGGGAATTCGGATATGAGCTGACTTTTTTTACCGTGAATATCCAGAAGAGGAATTACAGGTCACGATTCGGTGTGAACCGTATCTATATCTCACACTTTGCAGTCTCTGACATAGCAGGGAACAGGTTTCTTTTCTCCGATAAAGCGGAGACGGGAGTATATGATTTTGCCGGTGCAAAGGATGACCGGCTGGATGTATGGACTGGACAGAATGTGCTGGATGGCACGACCGGTAAAATGCATATCAGGGCTTCGGACGAAGACAAAGCGATAGACCTGCAGCTGATACCGGTTAAGCCCGTCGTTCTGAACGGAGAAAATGGATATTCAAGAAAATCAGAGGAGTCGCCTCTCATAGCATCTCTCTATTTCTCTTATACAAATCTGGAAACACAGGGGAAACTGAAAATGGGCAATAGAGTCTTCAAAGTGAAGGGCAAGAGTTGGTTCGACAGAGAAATATCTTCAAGAGGGTTGGGGAGACGACAGGCGGGATGGGACTGGTTTGCGATACAGCTTGACAGCAGGAGTGAAATAATGTTGTACATATTGAGGAACAAGGATGGTTCGATTGATCCTTATTCATCCGGGACATTTATCTATCCGGATGGGAAGTACAGGCGTATTTCAAATGATGATTTTTCGGTGAACGTTTTAGCGCGGTACACATCCAGGAGCACGGGCGCAAGATATCCGTCGGAATGGGAAATAAGGATACCGTCTGAAAAGCTGGTCGTGAGGATTATCCCTCTTCTGGAAGACCAGGAAGTCCTCGCATATGATTCGACCGGAAACTATTATTGGGAGGGCGCCTGCAAAGTGGAGGGTTCAGTAAAGGGAAGGGCGTATATCGAGATGACAGGGTACTGAATGATAACACTCGAGGATGTGGAAAAATATTATGGAGATCATCGGGTCCTTAAGGGGATAAACCTGGAGTTGCAAACGGGAGAATTTGTCTCGATCATGGGGAGTTCCGGTTCAGGGAAATCAACGCTGTTGAACCTTGTCGGTGGGATGGACAGGCCGGAAAAAGGCAGAATTGTGGTGAACGGGGAAGACATATCGGCATATGCAGATGAAGAGCTTACGCTGTACAGAAGGAAAAAGATAGGGTTTATATTCCAGTTTTTCAACCTTCTTCCGAACATCACTGTACTGGAAAACATATCTATGCCTTTACTTCTGAACGGAGCTGAAAATGATGAAAAGGCCAATATATTTATAAATCGAGTGGGTCTTCGCGGTAAAGAAAATAATTATCCATATCAACTGTCAGGCGGCGAACAGCAGCGCGTTGCCATTGCAAGGGCACTTGTCCATGACCCTGAAATCATCCTTGCAGACGAACCGACGGGCAGCCTGGACAGCGAGACAGGGAAGATAATAATGGACCTCATCCGGCAATTGACAGAAGAGACAAAAAAGACGGTAATACTTGTTACCCATGAATCCTATATCGCTGACTATGCAAAGAGGACGGCGAGGATAAGGGACGGGGTACTCTCTGAATGAGATTCCTCAAGCTGATCAGAATCCTGGTCATCCGGAATATAAGGGAAGAAAAATTTCTGACTTTTCTGTCGGTCATAGGGATTGCACTCGGTATAGGGCTTTTTACAGGCGTAAAGGTGGCCTCCGACCGTGCAATAACTTCTTTCGAAGCCGACATCAAAGGAATAAGCCCTTATGCCGACTATGAAATCTTTGACACATCGGGAATAGATTTCAGTGAAGAGGTATATGGGAAAGTCCGCGCTCTGGAGGAGAACAGTTTCCCTTTCTTAAAGACGTTCGGCTACGTCCCGGCATTTAAGGAGGCCATCGACATAAATGGTATTTATACGGTCAAAGCCATGCGTTTTCTCAGACTGTCCCGTTCCCAAAAAATCGATATCGAACATTTCTACAGAGACCCCAACGGCATCCTTATAACCAGGAAATTCTCCGATCAGTATTCTTTGAAAAAAGGGGACACATTCAAGGCCCTGGTCTATGACAGAGCGTATACCCTGAAGGTCATAGATGTCCTTAGTTCAGATTCTCTGCTCGCAAATATGGTGGTCATGGATATCGGAAATTTCCAGGAGATTTTCGGCAAGACCGGTTATCTTTCGGGGATCGATCTTGCAACAGGCGAAAAGAGAGCAGAAGAGATAAGAAAGATACTGCCGTTTGACCTCAGTATTGAAAAGAAGGAAAAGATTTTTGAAAACCAGAAGTCGCTCGTCGCGTCTTTCCGCTATAACCTCCAGTTTGTCAGTCTGATCGCTGTTCTGGTCGGTATTTTCCTTCTGTATAACACGGTATTTATTTCGGTCGTAAAAAGAAGGACCGAGATGGGAATTCTCAGGAGTCTTGGTGCAGATAAAAAAACCGTTGTCATGTTATTTGCAGTCCAGGGACTGGTTCTGGGACTGATCGGTTCCCTGCTCGGTATATTCTTCGGACAGATTATTGCATATTTTTCCGTCATCGCCGTTGAAAAGACGATCTCGACTATGTATAGCGCCGTATCCATTTCCGGTTACCTGATCACAAGACACGATGCGCTGATGGCCCTGCTCCTGGGTCTTTTCATATCGCTTCTTGCGTCTGCCGTCCCCTCATTTGAGGCTTCGAAAATCAGGCCAAATGAGAGTTCACGGGAAGGTTCGTTCGAAGGCAGATACAGGAGATATCAGAAAATAGCTGCCTTTGCGGGTATCCTCTTTATTCTTTCGGGGGCGTTGGTATCGTATCTCGATTACCGTCATATGCCTTTTGAATTCCCATTTTTCGCGTACGGAGGAATACTTTTTGTCATCGCGGGCTTTACATTTATCTCGCCTTTCTATCTCGGTGTCATCCTCAGGATCATCAAGAGGCCGGTTGAGCGGATATTCGGGGCAATAGGGAAGATTACCCTGGGGGACATGAGAGGGAATATCTACAGGTTCTCCGTTGCCTTAATGAGTGTTGCTATCAGCAGCGCCCTGATTATCGCGATACTGACGCTTATATTTTCTTTGCGCGGCTCACTTCAGGGGTGGATCCATAAGAATATCACATCGGATGTCTATATAAAGCCCGAATCCTGTAAGGCAAATTACTGTTTCTATCCCATGTCAAACGAAATTTTTGGGACAGTGAAAGGTCTTCCCGAGGTAGAGGGGGTAGACAGATTCAGGGGCTTGCAGACCGAACTGTTCGGCAGGAAAGTGGTAGCAGGTTTCGCGGATGTTGGGGTCAAGAGGAAATATCTGCACAGGAGATACACCGACAGAGAATATGAGCGAATACTCAAAGAGATGGAGGGCGACCAGCCTGTAGCCGGTATCTCTGAGTACTTAAGTGCAAAGTACGGACTGAAAAAGGGTGATACCGTAGAATTGAAATCCCCGGCCGGCAACGTGGCATTCAGGGTGAATGACATTTTTTCGAGTTACGCTACAACGTCAGGTTTTATCTATATTGACCGGAAATGGCTGAACAAATACTGGGGCCTGGATGACATGACGCAGATGAGTGTTTATCTCAGGAAGGATGCGAATGTCGATGAATTTATCCACAGACTGAGAGAGAAAATCCCGCCCGGGTATTTTCTCGAGATCATGAACAATCAGACGCTTAGAGATAAGGTGATGGATATCTTCAACAAGAGTTTTGCCATTACTTATGCCATCGAGTTCATTTCGATTATGGTCTCACTGATAGGAGTGATAAACGCGCTTTTAGCCCTGGTGTTTGAAAGAAAAAGGGAGATAAGTGTCATACGATATCTGGGAGGAAGCTGGAGGCAGATACAGCAGACCCTTATTCTATCGGCCGGGATTGTGGGACTCGCAGGTATTTTTTTTGGTTCGTTACTGGGGCCGCTCATGAGCATAATTCTGGTCTACGTGGTCAATAAAATATCCTTCGGGTGGGAAATAGATTTTAGAATTCCTTTTTTATATCTGTCCGCAGTAACTATGGTTCTTTTTTTGACGACATTACTCGCCGGCATACTTCCATCGAAAGTCGCAAGGAAGATAGACCCCAGAAGATTCGTAAGCTTCGAATAAGAGCAACAAATGTTTTCTCTGAGACCGGAGGAACGGGAGTTATTCGAGCCGTTCAAGCGCCTTTATAATATCATGTCCCGTGAATTTCTCTTTTCCCCCGGTATCATAGATAACACCGGTCGGCGTGGCGTTGATTGCATCTTCCATTATATAACCGTTGAGGACAGAAAAAGCAGTTTTCGTATCAAAAAACTTCACTTTTATCCCCTTCTGCCGGAGGAAATCGTCCAATTTTTCGTTCTCTGTTATGTTCTGTTTCGCCGCTTCAAATAACACAGACCGCACATGAAGGGCGTTATTGAAATCCTTATTTTCATTCAGGGCGTAAAGAAAATACTTCGCATATAGAGGGGTATGCGGATGTACGGGCGTGTCAATGAACACAACAGTTATTTTCCGTTTTTTCACCAGTGACCTTATTACGGGCTCCAATCCCGGCTCGACGGCCCTGCAGGGATTGCAGAAGTAATCTGTGTAGATCCGAACTTTTATCCGGCCGTTACCAAAGGAAGTCATGGGCCTATCCTCCGCGTAAACAGGGGTTACCGACCCCTCAAAGAGCAGAGAGAAGAAAATAAAACCTATCACGAGAGAGACGGTTATGATGATTTTTTTCGAACGTTCAAAATTGAATAAAAAGAGAAGGATCAATATTGCTCCGAAGGCAAGACAATAGTAACAGTACACACCTTTAATCAACTGGAATCCCACAAGGTACAACTCGGCTCCGATACCGGCTGAGAGCAAAGACAGAAAAATCAGTTCTTTCCTGAGCAGATGGGAAATGATTAAGGCTCCCATGTAGAAGAGGCCGATATAATCGAGTGCCATACCGAAAATCGAACCCCTTAAGTATGCACATGAATCCTCGCAGGTACTATGTAAAATAGCTATTATAATTCCGATAATAGGAAAGACGATATTGATTATGTTCTTCTTGTTATAGGTCAACGTTTTCCTCTGTACAATCTCTTCAACTCCTGATCTCAATTTATTATAATCTTCTCCATGGCAAAAATTATTATCTTACAATATCCTCAAGATTATTTTCAATGGTCCAGGGTCTGGTTGTTGATCGCAGCAATTACAATGTCTCTGTCTTCAGCCGGACGTTGCGCTTAATTTGTGAAGTATCATTCCGATGTATTTGTTGAGCGGGTTCGATCTCTTCAGATACGGGACAACGGGCTTTCTCCTGATGCCGAGTTTCTTCATTTCCCAGAGGAGATCTTTATTTTCTCCATCAAACGTGAGACCCTTCTGCAAGGCTTCTGTAGCGCCGTTTCTCTTGTTTGCAGCGAGATACGATCTTCCCAGGTTGAGATAGAATGTAGGATAAAAGATCTCCTGCCCAAAAGGTATTTTTTCATTCAGTAACTCGATCGCTCTTTTACAGAGATCGATCCCGTCGGCATAGTTCTTGTTGATGAGCGCTTCAAGGCAACCGAAATAGGAAAGAAGAAACGGGTCATCGGGATACTTTTTCAGGGCCTGCGTCAGGAGTTCGAGGGCACTCCTGTTGTCTTTTCTTTGCAGTAATACCCTCACTTCTTCAAGGAAATGTGAAGGAGACTTCGGTTTCTTCACATTTCCTTTTCTGAGCATCTCGGCGATCGCTTCATGCTGCCCGCGCACCATTTCAATGACCGTCTTCTCCCGTGCAGAAGTCCTCGGTATGTCTTTACAGTCGAGGGTTCTCGCTAATATTATCTTTCCTCCGAGGTAGACCCTGGTGGTAGTAACCGGGTTCAGGGCATCAATATCCTCTGTCAGGATCAAATACTTCTTTCCGCCTGTCACGATCTCGGACTCTATCTCCCTGTGCAGGCTGGACCTGATTTTTATACTGTCCTTCTTTTTCATCAATATTCCGAAATATCCTGATTTTTTTAATTTTATCATATTCTTGAGCGTATAATATTTGGAAATTTTGCGTCAGAATGTCCGGGGAAACTATAATGTGCGAATCCGGCGAATAAATTCTTGTAACCCGAATCATGAGTGGACTATTATATCTGCGGTGGATCCGGATAAGGCAGCATCTTATGTTTTAAGGAGAGCTTAATGAAATGTCCTCACTGCGGTAATGAATCCCAAAAGAAAGATGTGTGCAGCAGATGCGGGGGGAAAATAGAAGTGCCGGAACAGGCGATAGAGGTTGAATACAAGGAGTTCAAAGTATCCGAATTCATGGAAATCCGTAAGAAAAGGCAGAATTCCCCTCAAAAGGACTCCGAAAACGGACTCACAGAAGGTGCCGACAGGAAAGAAGAAGACTACCGGAATACCGGAACCGCTGCGGCGCGAGTGTCACTGCGCCGGGAAGACAGGAGCAGAAGGTTTTTTATTGCTGTTCTGGTTCTCGTTATCCTTGCCGTAATCACGGGCGTCTATTACCTCTTGAGATTTTTGCATCACCAGTAATTTTTTTTAAAGAAATCCGGAGGAACCGGAGACTGCGGCGTCAAGGGCTAATATTTTCGGATCAGGATATAAGTAGATCAAAAAAAAGGGCAGCGAAAACTGCCCTTTCAGAAAGATGCCGCTGTCATCACCCAGAGGATATGCGGCGTTTGACCCACTTAAGAAATTGCAAAACAGATGCCAATCCTGTAACTGATTGATTTTAAGTTGTTTTTAAAGTTATTAATTCAAATGACAGGCACAATATTTCTGGCAATATGCCTTTCGGGCAGGGCATTTTGCCTTCCGATCCCGGGCGACAAAGTGAATTCGGGCGAATGAAATCCGGATTCATATCTGCTAGAATAAGGAGTAAATGAGTCGCACAGTTCGAATGAAACGGTTGCTCATAGTGTGCTTAGGCTTTCTTTTCCTGCTGACTAACTGCCAGAAAAAAGAAGAACCAGGGATGCGGACACCCTCCCCGGCCGAGGCTGAACGTGTTCAGAACCAGATACTGCAACTTCAGGAAATGGTCAGACAGAACCCCGGGAATCTGAATGCGTGGATTCAACTGGGCGATATCTCGATGGACTCTTCCCGATTTTATGAGGCGATAGATGCATATAGGAAAGCCCTTGCGCTCGACGGGAAGAACGTCAACGTCCGGGTAGACCTGGGAACGTGTTACAGGTCCGTCGGAAAGCCGGATAAGGCAGCGGAAGAATACAGGAAGGCCATAGCCATAAATCCAAACCATATCAACGCTCACAGGAACCTCGGCATTGTCCTCGCGTTAGACCTGAATGACAAAAAAGGCGCGATCAGGGAGCTTGAAGAATACCTCAGGTTGTCTCCGCAGGCTCCTGATGCCGTGCAGACGGGCCAGCTGATAGAAAAACTGAAGTCTTCCGGATAGTCTTTTTGCTCAATCCAACAACATATGCCGTCATATTAGTTCGTACCCGGATTTTTTGGGATAAATCTTACCCCTTGGGAGGAATATAAGAGAAGGCTCAAATGGAGAGTCGCGAGAAGATTAAAATATTTGTTGCTGTCAAGGGGATTATGGAGGAAGTGGACAGGGTAATTAAAACTGACGAAGAATGGAAGAATCTCCTTACGCCCGAGCAATATCAGGTTACGCGGAGAAAAGGCACCGAAAGGGCTTTCACCGGCAAATACCATGACCGTAAGGAAAAAGGCATTTATCAATGCGTATGCTGCGGTACGGATCTCTTCAGTTCAGCCGCAAAATATGATTCGGGGACGGGCTGGCCAAGCTTCCTGGAACCCGTATCGGAAAACAATATAAGAACTCATACCGACCGGTCTTTTTTTATGAAGAGGACCGAGGTCATATGTGCAAGGTGTGATGCCCACCTCGGCCATGTTTTTGATGACGGGCCGCCTCCGACCGGCCTGCGTCACTGTATAAATTCTGCTGCCTTGAAGTTC
This sequence comes from Thermodesulfovibrionales bacterium, assembly GCA_963727725.1. Taxonomy (GTDB): domain Bacteria; phylum Nitrospirota; class Thermodesulfovibrionia; order Thermodesulfovibrionales; family SM23-35; genus CAVSHJ01. The sequence continues at coordinate 95,213 of CAVSHJ010000005.1, read as the reverse complement.
ATGAAAAGTCTCACCTGATTACAACTCTTTGAAAACCTTTGCGAGGCTTTCTCCTCCCACGTGGATCATAAATTCATTGAAGTACCCGAAAGGCGTGCACATCACCGTATAGCCCGTATTCTGCAGCCGTTCCGCAGCCCGTTTTAGAGTCTGTTCTGAAAATTCAGGAGACGCCTTGCTCGATGAAAGATGATTAAACGAATGGATAACTACATTTCTTGTACTGAACTTGCCCGCAAGCCACTTGATGTTCTTGACCAGTTTGTCGAGAAGACCTTTGCCTTTTTCCTCATCATCCTTTTCCGCATGGAAGAAGACCACGACGGTATTTTCCACGGAGTCTTCCATGTCGATATCAGGCGCCTGCGGAAGGCTTTTTGAAGCGGTCTTGAACCACCATTTATGCGCATAAAAGAGGAGAAGTTTCATATGGAAAGACCTCTATGCCTTTCTTTCATTTCTTCATTACGTATTTTCATTCTCTTTATCGCATCCGCAACTCTTGCTACCTTAACCATCTCCTTCACGTCATGGACACGGACAATATTTGCACCATTCATTATCGAAATGGCGACCGCTGCCGCCGTGCCTTCAAGACGCTCTTCAGGCGGCACACCTCCGAGGACCCTGCCTGTGAAGGCCTTTCTCGACGGGCCTATGAGAAGCGGCTTTTCCAATAAGGTGAATTCATAAAGGTCATGGATTATTTCCAGGTTGTGCTCCGATGTCTTGCCAAAACCTATACCCGGATCAATTATTATCCTGTCTTCCGGGACCCCGGACTCCAGCGCCAATCTTATACCACCTCTCAGATAATCCATTATCTCCGGCATTAACGCTTCATAAACAGGGTTTTTCTGCATATCCCTCGGTGCACCCTTAATATGCATAATCACGACAGGAACCTTTTGCTCTGAAACAACCTTCGCCATTTGCGGGTCGCATCTCAATCCGCTTATGTCGTTAACTATCGAAGCCCCCGCGTCAAGTGCTATCTTAGCCACTTCCGACTTGCAGGTGTCGATCGAAAGCGGAACAGAAATCTCCTTTGCGAGCGCCTCAATAACAGGTATCGTCCGCCTTAGCTCTTCTTCGACGGCAACAGGCTCCGAACCAGGTCTTGTTGATTCGCCTCCGATATCGATAATATCGGCGCCCTCCTCAAGCATCTGCAAAGCACGCCTGATCGCTGCGGATTTCTCAAGGTGGAGGCCGCCGTCAGAAAAGGAATCCGGTGTAACATTAAGGATTCCCATGACATAAGTTTTTTCGGAAAAATCTAACGAGAAGTTTGACCAGGAAAGTTTCAAGCCCGGACTGCCCTTTTTGACTCCACTTCCCGGATGAGTGCATCTATCTCTGCCCCATCCATGGTCTCCTTCTCAAGGAGTGTCTTTGCCAATGTCTCAAGCAGGTCACGGTTTTCCGTAAGGAGATTCCTGGCTGTGTCATAAGCCTCGATTACTATCTTCTTGACTTCTTCATCTATCTCGACCGCGGTTTTTTCACTATAGTCTTTGTGCTGGGCTATTTCCCTTCCGAGAAATATCTGTTCCTCCTTCTTACCAAAGGCAAGCGGCCCCAGTTTTTCCGACATGCCCCACTCCGTGACCATTTTCCTTGCAAGCTCTGTCGCCCTCTCGATATCATTGCCGGCACCCGTAGTCATGTGGTTCAATGCGATCTCCTCCGCAGCCCTGCCTCCGAGCAGAACTGTGAGGGCATTCATCAGATAGTCTCTGGAATAGGTATACCTGTCGTCTATCGGCAATTGCTGCGTAACCCCGAGTGCCCTCCCTCTCGGGATGATGCTGACTTTGTGGACCGGGTCAGTCGCCGGCGTCAGCTTTGCGACAAGAGTATGGCCCGCCTCATGATAAGCAGTGTTCTTTTTCTCGGTATCGCTGATTATCATGCTCTTTCTCTCCACGCCCATAAGCACTTTGTCCTTTGCCGACTCGAAATCGGACCTTTCGACCTTGCTTTTTCCGGTTCTTGCCGCGAGCAGGGCCGCCTCATTCACAAGGTTCTCAAGGTCTGCGCCGGAGAAACCGGGTGTGCCCCGCGCGATCTCGTCAAGGCTGACATTTTCATCAAGAGGGATATTCTTTGTGTGAACCTTGAGTATCTCCAGCCTTCCCTTCACATCGGGCTGGGGTACGACCACCTGTCTGTCGAACCTTCCCGGCCTTAAAAGTGCCGGGTCGAGGACGTCCGGCCTGTTAGTAGCTGCGATGATGATGACCCCCTGATTGGCTTCGAACCCGTCCATTTCAACGAGGAGCTGGTTCAGGGTCTGCTCGCGTTCATCATGGCCGCCGCCCAGACCTGCGCCCCTGTGCCGCCCGACCGCGTCTATCTCATCGATAAATATTATGCAGGGAGCGCTCTTCTTTGCCTGATCAAAAAGGTCCCTTACCCTCGATGCGCCGACTCCCACAAACATCTCGACAAAGTCAGAGCCTGAGATAGAGAAGAACGGCACTCCCGCCTCACCGGCAATGGCCCTTGCGAGAAGGGTTTTACCCGTACCGGGCGCGCCTACCAGAAGCACGCCCTTGGGGATCTTCCCGCCAAGCTTCTGGAATTTCTGGGGGTCCTTCAAAAAATCTATAATCTCCTGGACTTCTGCTTTTGCCTCCTCTATCCCCGCGACATCGGCAAAGGTTACCTTGACTGTCTTTTCAGAGACCAGTTTTGCCCTTGCCTTACCAAAAGACAACGCCTTGTTGCCGCCCGTTTGCATCTGGCGCATGAAGAATATCCAAAGAACGATAAGTAAGATTATGGGGCCGTATGAGAAAAAGAGGTTCCAGTACCATGGATTCTGATCTTCAGGCTTGACGGTGATCTTTACATTCTCGGCCCTTAAGGTTTTTACGAGGTCAGGGTATTCCGCTGCATATGTTTTAAATTTCTTGCCGTCCTTCAACTCTCCGGTTATGACGCTCCCCTTTATGGTGACTTCGTCGACCTGACCGGCGTCAAGCTTGGTCATGAAATCAGAGAATATCATCTCCTGCTCCCCTTTTCTGGGAGAGTTGAACAGATTGAAGAGCAGTATCATCATAACGCCAATCAGTACCCAGACAAACAGACTTCTGTATGCGTTCAATTTATTCACTCCTAAACAGTCCCCTTCTATAATCCAGATTTTACCGTGCTGCCGTAAGGCGCTACCAGGGAAATAAGAGATTGAAAATACTTGTTTTTATTGTAGCATAACCGGCGCCCCTTTGTTAGTAACTGGTAAGTCCTCCTTCCACGAGTTTCTTCTGGATATCGATCAGATGATTTATTCCGTCCCCGGCAAGCTTCAGGAGATGGTCCAGCGCCTCTTTTGAAAACGGTATACCTTCTGCAGTACCCTGGATCTCGACAAAGTTTCCACTGCCTGTCATAACGACGTTCATGTCCACTTCTGCTATGGAGTCTTCTGCATAACATAAATCGATGACCGGCTCGCCGCGAACAACGCCCACGCTTATGGCTGCAAGATAGTCCTTCAGCGGATTTTTATCTATAAGGCCGTTCCTCAGGGCATATTTCAGCGCGTCTGACAGACACATGAAAGCGCCTGTTATGGATGCTGTTCTGGTACCTCCGTCTGCCTGGAGGACATCGCAGTCTATCCAGATTGTCCTTTCCCCGATGCGCGTGAGGTCAACGACAGACCTGAGAACCCTGCCTATTAGTCTCTGTATTTCGTGCGTTCTCCCGCTTATCCTGCCGAGAGTCGCCTCTCTTAATGTCCTTGTCTGGGTGGCCCGCGGGAGCATGGAATACTCTGCGGTCACCCACCCTCTCTTCTGGTCCTTCAAGAAAGGAGGGACCCTCTCTTCTATCGTGGCTGTACATATCACCCTCGTATTTCCCATAGAAATCAAGACAGAACCTTCAGCCGTACTTATAAAATTCCTCTGCACCTTTACAGTACGTATCTCGTCTTTCTTCCTGCCGTCAGGTCTCATTTATCCTCCCTAATGATTTATTTATTATTTTCAAATTGTTGCACGGACAAATTCAATCGTACAAGCCTGCGGGCAAATTCTATGATTCGAATATTTTCAGAGCTTCTTTGCGACGGCATTCAATTACCCAGGTCGGTTTTTTCTATATGTACTATCTTCTGACCGAGAAAACTTTCTCCCACTTTCAGGAACCTTTCAGGAGAATCGGTAACATAGAATTTTCTCATGGGGGAATTGTTTTGCTCACTGTTCAGACCAAGGACTTTGAGGGCGGCTTTTATCTCATGGGCTGTCTCGACAGCAGAGTCTATGAGGGTGACGCCTTCACCCATAACCCCGGCGATGACCTCCTTCAATAATGGGTAATGTGTGCACCCAAGCACTACAGTATCTATTTCGTTCTCGTTCATGTCACCCAGATACTCCCTGGCGACCAAAGTGGCTACAGGCCCCTGTGTCCAGCCTTCCTCGACCAGGGGTACGAACAAAGGACATGAAAGGCCGAATACCTCAATGCTTTCGTCAATAGCCTTAATGGCCTTTGTATAGGAACTACTTCTCACTGTTGCCTCGGTCCCGATAACACCGACTCTCCTGTTATTTGTCGCCCTTACTGCGGCTTTTGCTCCGGGTTCGATGACCCCGATGACCGGGATCGAGATTCTGTTTCTTATCGCGTCAAGGCTTACAGCAGAGGCCGTATTACATGCAACTACAAGTAGTTTGATGTTCTTCGAAGAAAGAAATCTCGTGTTTTCGAATGAATACCTCACGACCGTTTCGGCCGAACGTGTTCCATATGGTACACGCGCAGTATCCCCGAGATAAATTGTGCTCTCCGCGGGCAGTTCCTTTATGATCTCTCTCAATACGGTGAGTCCGCCTATTCCCGAGTCAAAAACACCGATTGGTCTGTTTTTCCCGTCAATATCCATAAGACACCATGTCCTTTAGGGGGTATAAGAGATAGAGATGACCTCCTAGTGTCTCCGCCTCTTTGCCTTCTATAATTACTTTCACATCCTGCACGTCTTCAACATTTGAAATCAGACTTTCATACAGGCCTTTCAGCAGGAGATATTCCGTAAAGACATCTCCCTGAAAATTTCTGCGGATTTCGTCAGACAGATCAACATAGAGTACCCTGTCCGCCCCTTTATAAATGCCGAGAAGTCTTGCATCCTTCGGTACAGCGGACATCTCTGCGCCCGTCGGCCCTTTCAAGCCCTTCAGGTATTCCTGTGCCGTAGCCTCTGCAATTGCCATCTCCCCGCTTCTTCTCGGGAGTCTTCTCTCCTCCATCCGGAGCTGGTAGCCCACGGGATAATAGATCCTCAGGGAGATAATATCTTCTGTATTCGCCGGTATTCCGGCTGTCTCTTCCACAGGTGGCTTTTCTCTGGGAATCATCTTTGCGAAATATAAATACCCGCCTGTGACACCAGCGGCAAAAAGCAGAACCAGAAAAATTATACCGGCTATTTTCTTAACGCTCATAGCTTTTTCTATTGCCCGTACGCTACGATACCGTTGATAATCGCTTTCACCAGTCTTGTCTTCATCTGCTTATCGTACACCACAAATCTTGGTGACGGAGATTCGATTAAAACGGCGGGTGCTCCCACAGAATTGAGAACAGGTACCGGCATTTCCCTTCGCATGATATCAACCTTGAACTCGTCTTTTACCGCTTTTCCGACAGCATCCGCCAGTGCCTTGCTTTTGTCGACAAATCTCTTTTGTCGTGAGGAAAGACTGTAAATGTCAACCGCTTCGTCTGTGCCCTGCTCCTCGAATTTCGGATTATAAATAGTAAAATTTTTCGTCGCAGAAAAATGCAGGCTGATAAATATATCGGGATTCTTCTGGTTCACAAGATTGATTCTGTCGGCAATCCTGAGATACTGGTCCACCCTGTGCGTAAGGAAAACTCTTTTTCCTCTCTTTGAAAGGGCCGCGCCGAGATCCTTGGCCAGATCGAGACAGATGTCTTTTTCACTCGCATTCCCATAGGTTATGCCAAAATCATAGCCGCCGTGCCCCGCGTCGATGACAAAAACTTTTTGGAGAATTACGACCGGCTGCTTCTCCGACTGCAACTCTTTTTTCTGTATATCGAATACAAGTCTCGCGGGCGAAGAGAGCCTGAAAAATTTTATCTCCCCCTTTTCTCTGGGTGTGACCACAAGCGATTTTTCTGACACCTCCAGCTCAAAGGGCAAATTTTTCTGGGGCATGATACTAAAGGGCTCCGGAAATTCTATCTTTATCCGGGAGGACGAAGCAGTCACTTTCGCTTTACTAATGAAAGGTTCCTCTGCCTCGAAGACTATGCGCATGAGACCTCCCTGGTTGCTGAATTTCAGCAGGACCTCAGTTTTCTTCTGAGCGAAGGCAAATACTGCCGTCAGTAACGATAGCGATAAGAAGATGAGAAATATCCTTTTCAGGTGAAAGCCTCTTTTTTATTCATCCAAAAAATGAAAGCAGATATTGTGAACAAATTTGTTTTTGATATCTTAGTGTACCCTTAACAGATGGTTTTTGGAATAGTCCGGCGGATATCGAATCGGAATAATTCAATGACCTGTCAATTCAAATAAATTTTTGAGCAATATCTGCTTTTCAGTCAACAAAAACAATTTTGGTGGAGGCGGCGGGAATTGAACCCGCGTCCGAAAGTACTACTATCAGGCTTCTACATGCTTATCCTGCCTATTTATTCTCGGATCCCGGTCTGCCGGCAGGATGGCTTCCCGAAATCCCATCCCCTTTCATCTTGCCCCGGAACCAGGGGAGTCTCCCCGGGGCCAGCCTGCTTACCGACGCCAGCCCTGAACCACAGGCGATTTCAGGGTAGCGCGCGCTTAGTTAATTAAGCAGCGAGTGCCAGTTCGTTATTGGCTTTTGTGTTTGTTTCCGCCTTTTTACGTGGTGACGGAACCACGACATGCGACCTGATCCTCGTAACCCCCGTCGAGCCCTTTCGCCCCCTTTCTCCCGTAAATCGTAAGACGTAAATTGTGAAGTGTCAGAGCCATCCGTTTTAACTTTTCTCCTTACGCCTCACGACTAACGGCTTTTCAAGGCCCTTTCGATTTCTCTCCTGGCCTCTCTTTCTCTTATTGTATCCCTTTTTTCAAAGAGCTTCTTGCCCTTTGCGAGTCCTATTTCAACCTTTGCAAAGGAATCCTTAAAATATATCTTAAGAGGGATCAGTGTAAAACCCTTGGCAACAACCTTACCGGACAGCTTGCTTATCTCTTCCCTGTGCATGAGGAGTTTCCTCGTTCGCAGCGGGTCATGGTTCATTATGTTCCCATGACTATAAGGGCTGATATGACAGTTGAAGAGGAAAACTTCGCCTCCTTTAACTATGACATAACTGTCTTTCAGGTTAGCCTTTCCCTCCCTGAGGGACTTTACCTCTGTCCCAAGCAGTGCGATTCCCGCCTCTGCCGTTTCCTCAATATGATAATCATGGTATGCTTTCCTGTTCTGGCATACAATCTTCACTACTTAATTTTACCATTTTCTAACCCCTGCCCACAGAAAAGTACCTGAATCCCTTTTCCCTGAGCTTTTGCGGATCGTATATATTCCTCAGATCAAAGAAATATGGCTCTTTGAGAAGTTTCTTGATTCTGTCAAGATCAAGGTTTCTGAACTGGTTCCATTCAGTGACTATAACAAGCGCGTCAGCACCTTTCGCGGCATCATATGAGTCTTCACAGTATTTGACCTGAGGCAGAATCTTTTTAGCTTCCTTCATGGAAACCGGATCATAAGCTCTTATCTTACTCTTTTCTTCAAGGAGGCTTCTAATGATAAAGAGGGAGGGGGCGTCACGGATATCATCAGTATTCGGCTTGAAGGAAAGGCCGAGGACCGCGATTGTTTTTCCCTTCAGAATACCTGTGACATCTCTGATCTTTTTCACCATATGTTTCTTTTGGTCCTCATTTGCCCCGATTGCCGCGTCGATAATTCCGAGCTTCACATTATGTCCTTCCGCGATCTTCAAAAGCGCGTTGGTGTCCTTTGGCAGACAGGAACCGCCATATCCGGGGCCGGGATGGAGGAACTTCGAACCTATCCTCTGGTCGAGGCCCATTCCTTTCGCGACCATATGCACATCAGCTCCGACTTTCTCGCAGAGGTTCGCCATTTCATTGATAAAGGAGATCTTTGTCGCAAGAAAAGAGTTGGACGCATATTTTATTAACTCCGCTGTCTCGATATTCGTTATAACAAATGGCGCCTCTATCAGATACAGCGGTTTATAAAGGTCTTTCATTATCGCGACAGCCTGGGGGCTCTTTGCTCCTATGATCACCCTGTTCGGCCTCATAAAATCCTCTATTGCAGAACCTTCCCTTAAAAACTCGGGGTTTGCCACAATGTCAAAGTCAGTCTGTTCCTTCAGGTTCCCGGAAATAATCGCTCTCAATTTTCCGCCCGTGCCGACCGGGACAGTGCTCTTCGTAACGATAACCTTGTATCCATCCATGTGTAGAGCTATTTCCCTGGCGACTTCTTCCACATACTGCATGTCGGCAGAGCCGTCTCCCCCTCGGGGTGTGCCTACGGCGATAAATATGACGAGCGAGGATTCGACAGCCTTCGATGTCTTCGTGGTAAATCTGAGCCTGCCCTGTTTGATATTCCTCCTGACAAGATCGTCGAGTCCCGGTTCGTAAAAAGGGATGAGTCCTTTTTTCAGTGAATTTATCTTCTTTTCATCTTTATCAACACAGGTCACAAATAAGCCGAATTCAGCAAAGCAGGCCCCGGTGACGAGCCCCACATATCCTGCACCGATAATTCCGATGTGCATGAGACCTCCGATTTTCCCTGAAAATTTTGTAAAGTCTATAAATTAAAGAAATAAATTCATAAAATTATAAAATGTTTGAGCCCTGACGGTCAACAACCGATCAAAAAGGATTCATCGGGAACTATTCATAGTGCGCCGAAATACATCGCCCCGCATTGCTGCGCTTTACACTCTCTGCTTCCATGACCTATAATTTATAATTGCAGTATGGAGAAGAAAAAGTTTGCTATCCCTGTCTTGATGTACCATCATGTGAATCCCGGGGGAAATTTTATAAATGTAACTCCGCAGCGATTTGAGTCTCACATGGAATACCTGAGCAGACATGGTTTTACGGCACTTGATACAGCCGAATTTATGGATATCCTGAACGCTCAAAAAATGCCGCCTGAAAAACCCGTAGTGATAACTTTTGATGACGGCTGGCTTGATAACTGGCTATTCGCTTTTCCCGTGCTGAAGAAATACGGATTCAAGGCTGTGATTTTTGTGATTACCGGTCTGGTTCCGGAAAAGGGGAGGAGGCGGAAGGCCGATGAGGGAACCGCCACCGGTCTCCCTCCTCATGACGAGTGCAGGAAAATGGTAGAAGAAGGGTCAGCGGCTGAAGTCATGATGTCATGGGAGGAAATCGGAGAGATGGTGGGTTCCGGACTTGTAGATATCCAGTCTCACACCCATACACACAGAAGATATGACAAACTGTATAATGACCGCGCAGAGCGAACGGATATCATGAAAGAGGAACTGAGGATATCGAAAGAGACGATCGAAGAGAAGCTGTGCAGGCAATGTCATGCAATCTGCTGGCCTTTCGGCATATATGATGAAAGCTATGTGGCGGCTGCGAAATTTGCGGGATACAATATGATGTTTACTACGGAAAAAGGAACGAATACTCAGCTGACAGAACCCTGGAGAATCAGGCGGATCACGATCGGCAATATCGGTCCTTCCACGCTTGGGAAAAAGCTGTTTATTCATTCAAGGGACTACTTAAGCAAAGCTTACCTGAATATCTTTCATAAAAAGTGAGAATTCTTCATACAGAGTGGTCTGACGACCTTGGAGGTCAGGAAAAAAGAGTCTTGGCAGAAGCTGCCGGCCTGTCCGAAAGAAAGCATTACGTTGCGGTAATGTGCAGAGAGCACGCGAAGATCAAAGCCGAGGTAATCAGATTGGGAATCGACGTGCATACTCTCCCGATGAGAAGGCCTTACGATCTGCCGAGCATTCTCGGGATGATCAAATTTCTCAAGGCCGGGAACTTTGATATCGTTAATACTCATAGCGGTGTCGATTCCTGGATCGGCGGCATTGCCGCAAGGATATCCGGTGTGCGCATACTCGTGAGGACAAGGCACCTCAACATTCCCCTCAGGAGGGGCCTTCTCAATTTCGTCCATTATCTGCCCGACATGTATATCACCTGCGGTGAAAACATGAGAGAGACTCTTACGCGGCGCTGCGGTTTTCCTGCGGACAAGGTGGTGAGCATACCAACCGGTGTTTCCCCGGCCTTTTTTCGTGTGAGAAGAAATCCCGGGGCAAGGATCAAGTACGGCTTGGATAAGGATTCTATCGTTATAGCAAATGTGGGAATTCTGAGAAGCGTGAAAGGGCATGAAGTCACATTGAGAGCTGTCAAGGGAGTTACGGATGCTTTCCCGGGTGCAAAATTCCTGATAGTGGGTGACGGCCCGAGAAGAAAGGCACTCGAATCCCTGGTGAATACTCTCAAGATATCCGAACATGTCATATTTACGGGTTTTATTGAAGACATTCCGGAAGTCTTTTCATTTACTGATGTTGCTGTCCTGAGTTCCTGGTCCGAAGGGTTGCCCCAGAGCATTCTTCAGGCGATGGCTGCGGGAGTGCCCGTGGTTGCTACGGAGGTCGGCGGTGTGCCGGAAGTCATCAAGCATGAGAAAACCGGCATACTCGTTGCTCCGGGAGACCATGAGGCGCTTGCGACAGGGGTCATTAGGATCCTGGAAAATCCTCTCCTTTTATCAAGAATGACCGAGCGTGCGAAAGATACTGCTGAAAAGGAGCATTCAGAAGGTCATATGCTCGACAGGATAGAGAATCTTTACCGCGATATGCTGACGAAGAAACGCGGGTGAGGATTATCGGGCTTTAAGGCACAGTTCAAGGACATAATGGTAATTCTTCATACAGAAACCCTCAAGAAATGGGGCGGTCAGCAAAACAGGGTCCTGGCAGAGGCTGCCGGTCTCAAGAGGAGAGGACACAGAGTTATTATCGCATGTCACAGAAACAGCATGCTTTCGCAGAAGCTGAAAGAGAATGGTCTCGCAGTCTACGAACTGAACATGGTCAAACAGGCGCATATGGCGACGATCCCCAGGCTGATAAACATTATCAGGAAGGAAAAAGTGCAGATCGTCTCCACCCATAGTTCTGTGGACAGCTGGGCCGGCGGGATAGCGGCCAGGATTGCGGGCAGTCGTCTCGTGAGGTTCCGGCATAATCTGTACCCCATAGGCGGAGATCCCCTCACGCGGCTGATCTATTCGATGCCCGACAGGATCATAGCAGTCAGCGATAATGTGAAAAATGTGCTTACAGGACGCGGACTGAAAGATGAGAGGATCAGGGTCATAAATGATTGCGTTGATGTCGGAGATTTCGATCCCGGAGTTGATGACCTCAGAGAAGAACTCAATATCCCGCCGGAAACGATAGTTATTGGAAATACGTCAACATTTACGGAGGTGAAAGGACAGGCTTTCCTCTTGCAGGCATTCAACATCATATGCAGAAAACACCCCTGTATTTTATTGTTTGCCGGAAGATTGAACGAACCCGACAGGAGTCTGTACCTGTCCCATGTGGAAAAAGGATTGAGAGATAACGTTATCCTTTTAGGCCATCGGGAAGACATACCGAGAGTTCTGAAGACTATTGATATCTTTGTACATCCGTCGATACTGGAGGGACTGGGTACCGCGCTCATCGAGGCTATGGCGATGGAGAAGCCGGTGGTTGTATCGGATATACCGACCTTCAGGGATTTTATCGTTGACGGCATCAACGGAATATTCTTCAAGTCAGGAGACCCTGAAGACTTAGCGGGGAAGACAGCCATACTCTTGAAAAACGAGGGTCTCAAGAGGCAGCTCGGCAGTAATGCAAGGTCTACGGTGAAGGAAAGATTTTCTCCCGGTAAGATGCTGGATCTTACTGAATCAGTTTATGAAGAAGTCCTTTATGGAGAGGGGCGGTTTCAGGGGCACTAGAGGGGCGATGAAATACTTCAAGAATGATATCGGATCTTTTCACTGTGACGAGGCTGTCTTTCCCTCTGTAATAAATGTGTTAAACCTGGTAAAGGAATATCCGTCTATTCTGAGACCCTTCAGGGGCATGAACAAGAAAGTGGCTGAGATTCTTGCTTCGGCCGGGTTCATGTTATATCCAACAGTAAAAAAGACAGGCTTATTCTATGAGAGCTCGACGGACTGTTTTTTCAAAATCCTTTATCCCCTGACCCTTAAGTACAAAATTTATTCCTTCTTTTCGGATAAGGCCAGGTCGGTATATCTCCTTTCCCTGAATCTCCTTTCAAACGGGATAAAAGTGCCGGATATAGCGGCATACGGGATGTTCAGGAGAGGGAGGATACGATTTTTTGTGATGAAAAGAGTGGGCGGAAAATCTCTGTACGATACACTTGTGAGGGAGAGAGGGGTCCTTTCCCGGGAAACGTATCAAAAGATAATTGCTGAGGTGGCAAGATTTCATCTCCTCGGGTACTGGTTCGCGGACGCCCATCTGTCTCACATCCTGATGAGAGATACGGTTGTGTCCGGCTTTATAGATATTGACAGTATGAGGAGAAACAGGCCTTTCAGATTAAAGAACCTTGCAAAGGACCTTGCGGGTCTGAATCACCCTAAACTCCCTCTTTCAGAAAATGAAAAAGAGAAACTCTTAGATTTTTATACGGACAGGCTGCATATAGGAAACAGAGAAAAATTTCTGCAAATGATCAAATTTTATACAGCAAGAAGATGGAGCTGACAGGTTTGGCGGACAGAGAAGGGAACGGTTAATTTATGTGCGGTATCTTTGGATTTTTTTCGAAGAGCAGACTCATTGCCAAAAAGGAACTTTCCCTTTGCATGGATTCGCTCCGTCATAGGGGCCCCGACAATACGGGGCTTGCTGTCTTTGAAGGCGAGACGCATAAATATTCCACAGGTGATTTATTGCCGGAGGGAGAATGGCACTCCCTGTTGGCCCATACGCGACTAAGTATCATTGACCTGACCGGATCAGCGAACCAGCCCATGAGCAATGAAGACGGATCTGTATGGATCGTCTACAACGGGGAAATCTATAATTTCATGGAGATCAGGAAGGTCCTGGAATCCAGAGGCCATATATTCAGGTCGAGGTCTGATACGGAGGTGATAGTCCACGGGTATGAAGAATGGGGAACCGGTGTCCTTGATCAATTAAGAGGCATGTTCGCTTTTGCCCTTTTCGACAGAAAAAATGACAGATTGATCCTCGCGCGGGACAGGCTCGGCGTAAAACCTTTAAAGTATTTTTTTGACAGAGACACGCTTATTTTTTCCTCGGAAGTCAAGGGAATGATGCATTTGATCCCCCGGAGACTGGATATGGATTCTCTCAACAAGTTCCTGACCCTGAAATATATCCCGTCACCGGGAACTATTATCGAAGGCGTCAGGAAAATATCTCCGGGTGAGCTGATTGAAATTAACCTCGGCACAATGGAACTGAAGTCAACGAGATACTGGGAGCCGCAGTTCTATCCAAAAGACGGGAATATCCTTTCACGACGCAAAAGAGAAGTATACAAGATTACTGTCTGAATCAGTTTATTTAAGGACTGTTTCTGATGTACCCATAGGTGTTTATCTCAGCGGAGGCATTGATTCCAGCGCCATTGTCACGTTCCTGAGGCAGAACGGGGTACGGAACATCAATAGTTTTACGATAAAATTCGACAGGCAGGGTTATGATGAATCCGGATATGCCAGGGCTGTCTCAAACCTCTTTGCTACTACCCACCACGAATTTCAGATACCGGGTTTGACTGTTGATGGAATTCGGAGTATCGTCGGCTCCCTCGACGAACCTTTCGGAGACCCGTCATATATCCCGACGTACTACCTTTCGAAATTCACTTCTGATTATGTGAAGGTGATACTCTCGGGAGACGGGGGAGACGAGATACTGGGAAGTTACAAGAGATATTTTATCCATGCGCGCGGGGACATACTGAGGTTCCTGCCTCATATCAGAATGAAGCTCCTTAAAAAATTATGTCCGGAGATCAACAAGAAAAGATTCCTGGGAAGACTGCAGCGGATTGCAGAGCAGCTGGCCATGGGCTATTGGAACGCCTATCTGCTGAGGTTTAATGGTTTCGACGACAGTCTGAAGAGATTCCTCATGGCGCCGGATTTTTACCGTACTGTAAAGACAATAACTATAGAAGACCTTGTCGGGGTCAATGGCGATTTCGAAAAAATCCATGATACGAAAGAAAGGATGATCTGGATTGACCTCAAGACATATCTGCCGGATTATATTCTGACCAAGACCGATCTCGCCCTGATGGCTCATTCGGTTGAAGGAAGAAATCCTTTTGTGGATTACCGCCTGGTGGAGTTTGCCAACACGCTGCCCCCGGAATACAAGTTCAAAGAAGGCGGAAAATATATCCTTAAATCTGTTCTTCGGGAATATCTTCCGGAAGAGATAATCCACAGGAAGAAGATGGGGTTCAGCCCCCCGCTGAAATACTGGCTGAGGGAGAACGGTAATCTCCTGAGTGAGATCTTTTCGAAGGAAGATTTTGTTTCAACGGATATCTTTAATCTGAAGAGCATTCATCAGGCGATCGGGAAATTCAAAACAACGGACCTGAACATATCCGAACAGCTATGGTTATTAATGGTTGTCGAATTATGGAGAAGGATGCACAGAATATGAGACAAAGCGCGGCGTTTGAGAAAACCGTGAGAGAGTGAGCGCATGCCGGACGGAATAGCATTGAACGTTCTCCATGTAATCAGTAAATTGCCGGTGGGCGGAGCTGAGAATATGCTTTTAAAGGTGGTGAGGGGTCTCCATAGAGATCGTTTCACAAGTGTTGTTTGTTGTATAAATGAGGGTGGCAGGATCGCGGACGAATTGCAGAGGTCAGGTTATAGAGTGGTAGTCCTGGGCAGAATGACAGGCCATGGTTTCGACCTGGGAGCGGTCACGGCTCTCTATCAGCTCATAAAGAGGGAAGGTGTCCATATCCTGAGGACTTACCAGTACCATGCAAATCTCTACGGAAGGATCGGCGGCATCCTCGCCCGAGTCCCTGTCATCATTCCCTCTTTCCACAACCTTTACGAGTTTCCGGATAAGCCAAAGCTCCACAGGCGGTTTTTTAATTATTTCCTGAGTTTGCGGAGCGACGCACTTGTAGCCGTATCAAATGCCGTTGCTGCTGATATTGTGAAATACGACAAAGTGAGACCTGACAAGATAAAGGTGATTTACAATGGCATCTCATTGAAAGAATTCGATATGACTTTATCAAGGCGAAAGGCCAGGGAGATCTTGAATCTCCCGGCCGATATGCTGATAGTCGGGACAGTCGGTAATCTGACGGAGCAAAAAGGCCATAGGTTTCTGATTGAAGCTGCCTCGGGCTTGACCGGTGTGTGTATCGCGATCGCCGGCGCCGGCCCTCTCAAACTCAGGTTGAAGAACCTGGTTCAGCAGTCAGGGGTCAACTGCATATTTACAGGCACTATAGATCCTGAGAAGGTCCCCGTTTTCCTGAGATCACTGGATATCTTCTGCTTTTCTTCACTTTGGGAAGGATTTGGTGGTGCGTTAATAGAAGCGATGGCGGCAGGACTCCCGATAGTGGCTTCTGATATACCTCCACACCGTGAAGTAATAGGTGATGCCGGGATGTTTGTGCCGCCCGGGGATATCGGTAAGCTCACTGACGCCCTGGGAACTCTCATTGCAGACACCTCGTTGAGAACAGATCTCTGTCAAAAGGCGAAAGAAAGAGCGGGTATCTTCTCTATAGAAAATACGGTAGAGGCTTATGAGGACCTCTTCAAAAAATTAATCGATGAGAAAAGACCCTTATGAAGGAATATAAGATTCTCTTGTTGACTGAATTTGGCAGGCCGTGGAATAACGGATGGTATTATAAAGCCGGTTTCGAAAAGAACGGACATAGCGTTATCCCATTTGATTCGTCCCTGGCCGAAAACCTGCCGGATAGAGTTTTAGAAGCGGTAAAAGGTAATAAACCTGATTTCGTGATCCATACAAAAAATGAGCTTCCTGCGGAAGTCTTCCAGGAATTAAGGCGCCTCACGAAGGTCATACAATGGTATCCTGACCCGGTAATTCCTGACTGGCTGCCGCCATACGTAAAGGCAGCCGATATCTTTTTTACCATGGCAGAAGGTCTGGTAGAAGACTTTAAGATATTAGGTGCGGAGCGCGTATTCTGGCTGACACAGGCATTTGAGCCTTCATTTTTCAGAATAAGAGAGATCGCCGGCGAAGATATGAAAGTCTTCTCCGCAGATATAACTTTTGTAGGGAACCTAGGCTCAAAACCACAGTATATTCCAAGGAGGAAATATCTTGAGCGGGTAATCCGTGAAGGTTTCAGGTTCAAATGGTGGGGGCCGAAAATTCCGAAGAAGCTATCTACAATCTCCCTGCTGGCAGGCAAGCTCGGCAGGTCCTACGGGGGTAAATTTGTCTGGGGTGAAGAATATGCAAAGGTTGCGAAGTTCTCGAAAATATTTCTCGCATTCGATGCGATGCCGCATATAAGAAAGTCCATGAGTGCACGGACGTATACCGCCGTCGGTTGCGGGGCTTTCTATATGTGCCGGCACGTTGACGGGATCGAAGATGTACTGGAGCCCGGCGGGGAGATAGTCACCTTCCGATCGGAAGAGGAGATGGTGGATATGATAAGATATTATCTTAAAAATGATGAGGAAAGAAAAAAGATTGCGGAGGCCGGGAAGGCCTGTGTTCTCAGGAATCACACTTATGAGGTGAGAACGAGGCAGCTGATCAGGATAGTTGAAGACGCTGCATAGGTCCTATGGCGGCAAGAATCCTTTCTCAAGGGGTGAGTGAAATCCGGAACAGATACAAGACGATAGATACCATTATCGAATTTGGCGTTTATATTTTCATAATATTCATGTTTCTCACAAAGGGTGAGAGTATCAGGAATATCCTTATATTTGGAAATTTTGGCCTGTGGCTGCTGACCCTTAAATACAGAGAAAATCTCTATCTGCTCAAGGAACCCGTCTCAATTCTGTTCTGGACCGCAATGGGGGTCAGCATTTTTTCCGTTTTTTTCTCAATCGATCCGCTCTTTTCTTTCACGGAGCTCAAGGATGAACCTCTGAGATCT
This sequence comes from Thermodesulfovibrionales bacterium, assembly GCA_963727725.1. Taxonomy (GTDB): domain Bacteria; phylum Nitrospirota; class Thermodesulfovibrionia; order Thermodesulfovibrionales; family SM23-35; genus CAVSHJ01. Next base: position 77,938 of record CAVSHJ010000005.1, on the reverse strand, counting down.
GTTCTGCTATTCCCCGTCATCGCGACTGTTATGACGGAAGAAAAGAGGCTTGTGAGGGCGTCCCACGTTATGCTTTTCACTGCCCTTCTGATTGTCTCTATCGGCTATTACAGTTATCTTATGCACGGCATCGATGTATTAAAACCCGACACTCCGTTGATGCACTCATGGCATAACAAATTCGCGCGATATTTGTGCGCGCTTCTCCCCTTTGCATTTATCCTTTATTTCATATGGAAACGGAGATGGCTGAAGATATTTCTCATTATCTCGCTTATCTACTCTGTTGTCGCGTTGATACTGAGTACCTCACGGGGCGGATACATAGCTTTGTTCAGTATGATCTGCGTATGGACGGTCTACCTTTCCAGAGAGAAAGGATTCAGCCTTAAGAAGGCATTTTCAATTATCTTTGTATCTATTTTTCTGGTTGGAACCCTGTCATGGACATTCTTTTTGCCAGTCAGGGAGCGGATGTCTCTTTTACCTGAACAGTTATCTACGATCAACAAGAGAATGGATGCATGGCTGCCCGCTCTTTACGCCTTCAGTGAAAGACCTGTCTTTGGCTGGGGCTACGGAGAGCGTATCTTTCATCAGGACGAACCATTCAAAGGAACTCCTTATAAGAGGGCCCCGCTTACCGAGACTTATCAGGGCTCCGGTGTGTATCAGCCTATCGGACCACATAATACTTTTTTGAAGATCTTGTTCCATCAGGGACTGGTAGGTTTTCTGCCCTATGTCGCTCTCATTCTTTTCTCGATATGGGACTTCTGGAGGAAGACAAGTCCGCGGTCGAAAGTCAAAAGCTATTTCCTTGTATCCTGCGTCTCGGTCCTGATCGGTAACTATATACTTCATTCAATGCTCGAAGTTCATTATATTCCACATCTCGCGGTTATCCTTGGCTTTGGAATAGCTGCGACGGGCGTGCATGAAGATAGCCATTATTAGAAAGAAATATATTTTTCACGGGGGAGCGGAGAGTTTTTCCCAAAAGCTGGTTACCAGGCTTGCCGATGCAGGACATGAGGTCCATATCTATGCGATCGGATGGGAAGGCGCTCCTCAATCGGGAAACATATATTCCCACAGAGTGCCCGCTATCACTTTCAATTCGACCTTGCGCGATCTCAGCTTCGCCCTGTCTGCCTGCAGACTGCTGAAGAAAGAAAAATTTGATATCGTCCAGAGCCATGATAAGACCCTTTGCCAGGATATCTACCGGGCGGGTGACGGATGCCATGTCGAATGGCTGAGACAGAGATGGAAGAGAACGGGTTTTTGGGGGAAACTCTCGATTGCGTTCAACCCATATCACCGGACGATCCTTCTCATGGAAAGGATGATATTCAACGGACACAGGTTCAGGAAAGTGATAGCCATATCACAACTTGTAAAAAGGAATATCCTCGAACACTACGATGTGGATGAAAAAGACATAGAGGTGGTATATAACGGCGTGGACCTTGACCGGTTCAGTCCTCTCAACAGAGATCTCTACAGAAGAGAAATCAGAAAGCAATATTCGATACCCGATGACGCCTTTCTGGCATTATTTGTCGGTTCAGGCTTTGAAAGAAAAGGATTGAGGTTTCTGTTGGAAGCCGCCGAACTTGTTGCTTCTCCGTTGACCGTTTTGATCGTCGGGAAAGGACCTGAAAGAAAATACAGACACCTGGTAAAGAGGCAGAAAGTGATCTTCTGCGGACCGCAAAGGGAGGTCCACAAATACTATGCTGCCTCGGATATTTTTGTGTTCCCCACGATATACGAGCCCTTTGGAAATGTCCATCTTGAGGCGCTCGCAAGCGGTCTCCCCGTCATAACAACAGGACTCAGCGGCGCCGCGGAGATCATCCGGGACGGCATGCACGGATTTGTCGTCCCGCTGCCGGAGGACTGTGGCGCGATTGCGGAAAAGATAACATTTCTGATGGATAACTGTGAAATGAGGGAAACAATGAGTATGAATGCGCGGAAGCTGGCGGAAGAATTTTCATTTGAAAAGTACTTGGAGCGGATTCTGGACCTTTATAAAACTCTCCTGCACCAAAAAAGTAGGGAGTAGAAACTGTCCATAGGAAGAAATCGGCGATGCCGTCCTTACTATTTTGAGAAGAGTTTCATAAGATATTTGTTTACGTCCTTTCTCGGTTCACCGTCCGAACATAATAATCTCTCAATAGATTCTGTTGCAGAGTCAGGCGGAATAACATACCAGTCGAGGTTATTCTTATAAGATTCCACGGAGGTCCCATCAAAGCCATGCCTTAAGGCTTCTCTCACTGCGATGATGTCGACTGCGCAGTCTATGGTGCATTTTTTGGTTGACAGAACCTTGCCGGTTTCCGGATTCACACTCATCACCCAAAAAGTCACATTTGTGCCGCTAATTTCCACATTTTCAGAGTCAACAAAATAATAACTGTTCTTCTTGGAGGCGGCAAAATACCATTGAGATGCATAAACCGGCACTGACTGAATTAAGAGAATATCGACGGCGAGAAAAATCAGAAAAAGTATCTTTATCCTTCCTTCTATCAACTCTTTCATTTTCGATTGCACAACAAATTCTATGCCAAATAATATTTTTTTACAACGTGTTGATTTTATAAGTAAAAAAGAAATTGCTATCCGGAGATGGTTGAAAAGGAGCGTGACAAAGTTTATTACTCTTCCCAAAAAATGCATTGACCGGAAGCTGCGCAGAGAAAGACTGCACTGTATTTATTGGGTTAACGGTTCACGACCGATTCCGGATACGTGGGCTCTATCGCGTGAATTTGTCTTTTCGGGATTATGACTACGCCTATGACATAGGGAGGAAACTTGGAAGAATGAAGATATGGTGATTTGAGCATGATAATGGGTGAAGAGGGGGAAAATTCTGCAACAAACTTTTCCAGAGTTTTTATCCCTTTATCCGAGATGTGGCACACAAAGATTCCTCCACTTTCCATGACGTTTTCCCGAACAGACCTGTCAGAGGCAAAGTTTCTGAGCCTTACAAATTTCTTTGCAGGCATCCATGCCATCAGATTTGCTGCGATATGGTTGTCATGGAAATCGGCAATGACGGCAAAATCACGAACGTCATAAATCCCGTTTTCTCCAAGTCTGTCCATCAATTGTTGAGATAGGGCTTCATAAGGTATATGAATGCGTTCAACCTTACCCGCCTCATCAGGGAAAAAGCCTATGAACGCCCGTGCAGCCAGCACTGAAACAGCAATGAATATGCACAGGAAGCCGAAAAGCCTGAACCTCCCCCTGGTTCTGTCCATTTTGACCGCCGAAAATGCGGCCAGGGGCAAAGCAAAGAGGAAGGGTGCAAGCCAGCGGCTCGAAAAATTGTCTGTTCGTAGAAGGAAGATAACAATGAGGGGCCCCATCAAGCCGAATACAGCAACCCGTCGGAAAAGACCCGATGAGGGGTCGTCTTTATCGGCATTCTTCAAGACCGAGAAACCGAAGAAAGCCATTGAAACAAGAAAAAATATCAGGACCTCCAGATAGGTAATGGCTACGATATAAAAAATCCTGAACGGTGTGCCTAAGGCAAGTTCGCCGGTCCTCGATCTGGCCAGAGCGTAATGGACAGACATGAAATTCTGCCGTACGAGCCACACGAAGTGTGGAAGAATAACCAGAAAGGCACACAGTATGGAAAGGAATATCTTTTTATCAAAGACCAACCGGCGTCCTTCCCTGCAAGAAAGAATTGCCAGCAGAAACGCCGTCAGGAAGAAGATAAAATTGTATTTGGAGAGGACTCCGAGGCCGGCAAATATACCCGCGAGCAGATAGCAGCCTGTTTTCGCTTCCCGCAACATCCGTACATACAGGAAACAGATGATTACAGCTATGAGCGAGACCAGGACTGTGTGAGTCAGGTCACGATGGACCTCGTAAGAGAAAGTGGGGAAGAGCAGCATTGATCCTGTGACGATAAGAGATTTTTTACTGTCCCAGAGATTACGGGCCAGGAGAAAAAGGAAGAAATAGAATAAGAAAAGCAGAGAATATCTTACCGCAGTGATCGTCACCATATTCATTCCGAATAACGAAGCAGCCATTTTGACTATCCAACTGTAAAGTGGCGCCTGCTGACGATAACCGAAGGAAAAGACGGAGGCATCGAGGAACTGTTCAGCTTCGCTCAATTCCATGGAATGTGAGATAAGAAGTCTCATTGCGGCATAGGCGAAACAGTAAAGTGCGATAAAGCCTACAGCCAGAAGATCCCGGTGCCTTTCAAAAGCGGAGTTGTTGTCCGTCGGATGTGGTGCGGCAAATAATGTTTTCACATTTACTCTTTGTGATCTATTTGTTCGAGAGTTCCCACAATTTCAGATATTTGAGAAATGTATAGTAGCTGTATAGCACTGCGAGCGCCAGTCCGTGAGTACCATCCATGAACCCGAACCTGAAAAAAAACATCTTGAAAAAAGTAAACATGGGATGCACGACCAATTTAACGGCGCCTGGACGCGTTCCTTTTTCTTTTAATTCCTTTGCAGAGAGGGCGGAATAGATATCCATTTTCTTTATGAACTCTGAAACGGTCCTGTATGTATAATGTTCAAGATGGTTCCTGAGACAGCCTGCCCCGCCCTGCACAATAACTTTCTCATGAACGCTCCTGTCCTGCATTATCCCTTTGTCTTTCAAAAAAAGCCTCAGGGTATAATCCGGCCACCAGCCGCCATAGCGTATCCATTTGCCGAGAAAGAAATTTTTCCTGGGCACGTAATAGCCGCTGTATTTCTCGTTATTGCTGATAATGTCTCCGATCTCTTCCCACAGAGAGTCGGTAAACCTTTCGTCCGAATCGAGGATGAACACCCATTTGCTCTTTGCATGTTCAATGCCTGTCTGTTTCTGCTTCGCGTATCCCTGCCATTCTTTCTGGTATATCCCGTCCGTGTATTCCCGGCATATGTCAACCGTTTTGTCCGTACTGAAGGCATCAATGATCACAATTTCAGCCGCGCCTTTGATACTTTGAAGCGCCTCACGAATATTTTTTTCTTCGTTCTGGGTGGCAATAACAACCGAAACCGGCAGCATTATTCCTTCGACGGGGGTTTAGACAGTATCTCTTTACAGAAATGCATTGTACAGTGCCCTGTATGCCGAATTCTTTACAAGGAGTTCTTCGTGCTTTCCCATATCCACTATTTCTCCGCCTTCAATAATCAGAATCCTGTCGGCATGCCTGATGGTCGACAGCCTGTGGGCGATGACTATAGTCGTTCTGCCTTTCATCAATTCATCCAGTGCCTTCTGGACCAGCGCCTCCGAGATCGAATCGAGCGAAGATGTTGCTTCATCGAGTATCAGTATCGGAGGGTTTTTGAGGACCGCTCTCGCTATGGCTATTCGCTGGCGCTGACCGCCTGACAGCTTCAGTCCCCTGTCTCCAATGAGCGTGCCGTATTTCTGAGGCATTCGCTGAATAAATTCGTCGGCGTAAGCCATTTTGGCCGCTTCGATGATATCTGAGTCCGAGACCCCCGGTTTTCCAAAGGCTATATTTTCTCTGACGGAATCGTTAAAAAGGATAATATCCTGACTCACTATACCCATCTGTTCCCTGAGGGTATGTATCTCGATGTCGTTAATATCGATGCCGTCGATAGTCAGCACGCCGCTTGAAGGCACATAGAACTTCGGGATCAGATCAACGAGGGTCGATTTACCGACGCCGCTCCGGCCGACTATGGCAACAACTTCTCCCCGTCTTATCTCCAGGTCAACGTCCGTAAGCACGGGCGTGCTATTTCCCGGAAAGGCGAAGGACACATGTTCAAACCTTATAGATTTCTTGAACCCATCCAGCGTTATGTGGCCCTCTTTCTCATGTTCCGCATTCAGCAGAGTATCTATCCTTTCGATGGACGCCCTTGTCTCCTGCAGGACGCCGTATGCGTCTCCCAGGCGCTTCATAGGAGCAAACATCATATAGATGGCTACCAGTATAGAGGCAAATACTCCGGCGGTAATGGTACCGTTGACTACCATACTGCCTCCGTACCACAAGACAACTGCGATCCCGACGCCCGTAACTACGTCGATGATGAGGTTGGTAAACTCTTTAAGCCTTACTACACGTAACATCTCCCGGTAGTACCTCTGGTTGTCGCTCCTGAATTTGTCTTCCATCATCTTTTCGCGGTTGAAGATTTTGATTATTCTCGTCCCGAAGACACTCTCCCCGATCCTGTGGGTGAGGAACGACAATTTTCTCTGGGCTTCTTTCCTCTTGTTTTTCACGCCCTTGCCGAATTTTCTTGCGCTGTAAGCTATGAGAGGCAAAAGTATCAGGCTCATTAAAGTGAGATCCCATCTCCTGTAAAGTGCAACACCCAACAGAAAGATCACTGTCGGCACTTCAACGACAAATGTCTTGACCACGGTGGAGACCAGGCCATTCAGCGTATCCACGTCATACATGACCCTGGATATGATTACTCCCGATGACTCCCTGTTGAAGTATCCCACCGGCAGAGACAAGATATGACTATATAATCTGTTCCTCATTTCCCGCACCAACTTCGTCCCCGAAGACTTCATGAGATAAGTCTGACAGAAACCGAGAAGACCCTTTATCGAAAAGAGCAGGAAGACGCCGACCGGAATAAGCTTAAGGTATTCGTACTTTTTTCCGACCAGAACCTCGTCCAGCGCGGGCTTCACAAACCATGCGATTGCGCCCGTTATGCCGGAGACCATAAGGCTCAGTATGATCCCGGCAAAGATCCTCGGCCAGTAAGGTTTTGTTAATCCTACTATTCTTTCAATAACACGCATGTTTGTTCACTAGTATATACAATTGCAAGATTATAAAAAAGTAATTATAAGAACGTGAACGGAGCAAAAAAAGTCTAGTAGGCGCCCTGCACCAGGGTTGCGGTAATATGTCCGACCGGTATCTTTGTCTGCATCATGACCGGGATATGCTTTGCATCATCCGTGAGCCATATTAATATTTCACCCTTACGGTAGAATATACCTTCTGATTTCATTAATGGTTTGACCACTATTGTATCGAATGTACCCTCGGGAATGGTCACTTCTTCTTTTCTCAAGACTTGTACCTCAACATTATAGACCTTCTTGCTGTCAAACATCGTTATATATACAGGCTCACCAACTACAAGCCTGAGAGTCCTCAGATAAAAGAAACTTGATATTGGATCAAAGACCAGAGGAGGGACGTCAATTTCCTTATATTCCTTTTCCAGGTGATCCACATATTTCGCCCTGTTCTTCTCGTGGTCGAACATAACCTCCTTGTCTTTCCTGTGCTTTCCTTCCCTCAGCTTGAGTCTGTAACTCACCGGCAGCCCGACGGACGACCGATAAGGGTCTTTAGAAACAATGCTTTCGACTCTGTCGTCAACAGTATAGAAAACAGATATCCACTCTGCGGACTGTGCAGTCGAAATCATTCTTATCCTGCCGCCGTCGTTTCTTGACTCCAGTGACGCTGTACCGGCCTTGATACCCGCCCAGGTCAGATCATAGACAAATTTCTCGGGGACCGTGAAAGGGGAGGCATGGACAGAGGAAAGAGTCAGGACCAGAAACACCGTAATCAAGATAATTATGCTCATACATAATTTTCCGAAAGGCAGACCGCTTCGGGACGAGGCACTCCTGCCGGTTCCCTTCTTTACAGCGAAGGGCCGGAGGAAGATCCTTTTAGGATAACCGCAGTTCATTTTCATGGTCTCCCATTATGTTATATTAATTCATGCTCGTTATTCCAGCCATAGATTTGAAAGGCGGACAGTGCGTAAGACTTCTGCAGGGCAAGAGAGACGAGGTTACCACGTATTCGAATGATCCCGTGAGCACAGCAAAACGATGGGAGTCTTATGGTGCAAGACTGCTCCATGTCGTTGACCTCGACGGCGCATTCACCGGCAGTCAAAAAAACTTTAATGCGATAGTAAAAATCAGGGATTCGGTGAAGATCGCACTGGAAGTCGGAGGGGGGATAAGAAACATCGGTAATATGCTCAACCTGTTTTCAGCGGGCATTGACAGAGTTGTCATCGGCACGGCAGCGATAGAGGATCCGGAGTTTTTGACCTATTCATGCAGGAAGTATCCCGGGAGGATACTGATCGGCATAGACGCCAAAGACGGGATGGTCGCAATCAGAGGATGGGAGGAAGTCACCTCCATTAATGCGCGTGAGCTGGCAAAACGTTTGGAACTCGTTGGAATAGCGGGAATAATCTATACCGATATCAGCAGGGACGGTATGCTCTCAGGGCCGAATTTAGGGGCGGTAAGAGAAATGGTTGAGAGTATACAAATACCTGTCATAGCCTCGGGCGGCGTATCGGGGATTGATGATATAAAGAACCTTATGAAGATAAAGAATCTCTGGGGAGTGATAACAGGGAAGGCAATTTATGCAGGGACATTGAATCTGAAGGAAGCTATCAAGATTGCAGGAGACAATGCATGTTAGCCAAGCGGATAATACCCTGCCTTGACGTGAAAGACGGCCGCGTGGTCAAGGGCGTAAGTTTTGTAAATCTGCGCGATGCAGGTGACCCTGTTGAAAATGCGAAGTTCTATGACGAACAGGGTGCTGACGAACTCATTTTTCTTGACATCACCGCTTCTCATGAAAAGAGAAAGATCATTTTAGATGTGGTGATGAGGACCGCAGAAGACGTATTCATGCCACTTACAGTCGGGGGCGGCATCAAGTCGCTCAATGATATAAGGGACCTTCTGAACGCGGGAAGTGACAAGGTCTCGATCAATACTACTGCTGTTAAAGATCCGTATTTCATACGACGGGCAGCCGAGAGATTCGGCAGTCAGTGCATCGTCGTTGCGATTGATGCAAAAAGGGTCTCCCGTAATATGTCTGACGCAACGGGGGAAGACTGGTTTTCCGATCATTCACTGAGGGAAGTCTGCCTTGAACCGCCCGAAATCACACCCCGCCGCCCTTTGACAAAGGAGGGCGAAGAGGAGTTATTGTGGGCGATCTCCACTCACGGCGGGAGAAAAATGAAACTCATAGATGCCGTCCGGTGGGCAAGGAAAATGGAAGAATTCGGCGCAGGTGAAATAATGTTAACGAGTATGGATAAGGACGGCACCAAAGACGGATATGACATTGAACTCACACGGACAATATCGGAAACGGTCTCTATACCGGTCATAGCTTCGGGAGGGGCCGGGACGCTCGAACACCTCTATGAAGCTCTGTCTGAGGGGAAGGCGGATGCCGTTCTTGCGGCATCGATATTCCATTACAGGGAATATACTGTGAGGGAGGCGAAGGAATACCTGAGGGCTAAGGGGATACCGGTGAGGCTTTAGCTTTCTTTCCGGTCTTTTTTTTCTCTATCCTAAGTGAATCGATCAGTTCATCGCAGGCGGCCGAAACTCTGAGCACGCATCCCGGATCGTCGACGTCGGTCACATCCACGCTGAAATTATTCCTGGCGTCGGAGTACCGTACGCAGAGAGAGGCTGCGACCTTTAAAGCCTCTTCGGTGATCTCTCCTGAAACCAGTGTTAACGGACTTCCATGGCTGTTCACCTTTAACAGGACATCTTCATCCCTCGCCAGGGACTCTATAATCCCGTTTTCCGTCTTGTCCCTGCCGATGATAATTTTACACAGCGGAGAGTACCTGAAGTGTCTGCCTATTTTCAGAAGGTCAATGTCTTTAAGAGATGGAGAATGGTTAAAAGCCATGAGTTCCTTGAGCCTGGCGGCATAATTAGGTTCAGTTAGCAGACATCCTCCCGCGGGTGACGGATAATCTGCAAGTCCGAATTCCTCAGCAAGGACCATTTGCGGCTTCCTGGAGCGGCCACTGAAGCCATAAAGCATCTCCCTGTTCACAATTCCTCCGGCTTCGGCATCCGTGACTCTCAGGAGTTTCGCACTGAGCGGTCTTATCACCTTGTTCGTAACCCCCGCCTTTCTGTCAATGTGGTAGAGCATATCTTTTCTCTGGCTCATCGGCCTCTGGCCGAGCACCTCGCCCGTTATGATGAAGTCCGCTTCCGCGCCATCCGCAAATGCCCTGGCCTCCCTGAGCATCATTATCCTGCAGTCGATACACGGGTTCATATTTTTTCCGTAGCCGTGCTCCGGGTTCTTCACGACTTCAAAAAATTTTTCACCGAGATTTCGGATTTCAATGTCGAAACCGAACCTGTCTGCAACAGAGGCCGGATCCTTTAATGCCCCGCAGTCGAACGGAGTCTGAAACTTTATGGCCTTCACAGAAATACCCTGCCTGAGTACCACCAGGATCGCGAGTGTGCTGTCAAGACCGCCCGAGAATAATGCTACTGCGCTACAGGTTCATACTGGATTGTCTCTTTTGTTATATACAAGCCTGTTCTCTTATGAAAGTCAGGGATCAGGAGCAGGAAGATTCCCTTATTCTCCGCAGTTTGTCTCCAGCGAGTTGAGCAGTTTTTCCGGCGTGACAACTGCGGTGCCGACCTCTCCGACGACGATGCCTGCTGCATGGTTTGCGATGACCGCCGATTCTGTCATGTCCGCACCCGCGGCATGTGAGAGAGCGAAGGTAGCTATTACTGTATCTCCCGCTCCGGTGACGTCATACACATTTTTTGCCACGGTAGGGATATGTACTACCTTATCTTTTGTGAAAAGACTCATGCCGTGTTCCCCGCGCGTGATCAATACGGCGTCGCACGGTATCTTTCTTAAAAGGGTTTTCCCCGCACGTAAAAGTGATTTTTCGTCCCTGATTTCAATACCTGATGCGATCGATGCCTCGGAAACGTTGGGTGTGATAAGCGAGACGTTCTTATAGCAGTGAAAATGACCGACCTTCGGATCAACAGCGACAAAAATATCCTTCGGTCTTGTCTTTCTGAGGACCTCTCTCACAAGGTCGGACGATATGACACCTTTTCTATAGTCAGATATGATCACCGAATCGTGTATCGATGTCTCGCCGTGTATGTAATCCACGAGGCCCTTCAGCACCTTTCCTTCAACTCTGGCACTGTCCTCCCTGTCGAATCTCACCATCTGCTGGCTATGTGCAATTACACGTGTCTTGACAGTCGTCGGGCGTGAGCTCCAGAAGACACCGCCGCACTCTATGCCCTTTTCAGTCAGCATCTTTCTGAGAATTTCTCCTCCCCTGTCATTACCCGCGACACCGACGAGAGTTACATGACCGCCGAGGGCTGCGATATTGTGTGCAACATTTGATGCGCCTCCCAGAAGGAAATTCTCGTCAGTCACCTCCACAATAGGGACAGGCGCCTCCGGGGATATCCTGTTCACCTTTCCCCAGATGTAGTGGTCGAGTATCAGATCTCCGATGACAAGGATTTTCCTATTCTTGAGTTCTCTAAGGATCTTCTTATAATTCATGGAATAAGAACAAAATCGACGGCAGTGCGCCGGATTCAACAAATCAGATTAAGTTTAGCAAAAGGAGGCCCTGAAAGACAAATAAAAAGGGCAGCCCAAGGGCTGCCCTTTTTACAACTTCATATGTCTGAATTAGAATTCGAGCATTAACCCGTGAACTGCCATACCGACCGTCTTTCTGGCGACCGGAACTGAAACTACTCCGTCTACGAGGATATTATTAGCTTGCAGAGGTGCGTCCTTATAGAATTTGCCCGGCCAGAACACTCCGCCTTCTACGAAGTAGGTGAGGTTCTTTGCGATCTTGTAGTTGAGCTTTGCATCAAGCTCCCAACCGGCGTTTTTCGAAACACCACCGGATCCTCCGGCATCTGCCAATAAGTTCTTCCATTCGCCGACTTTTGTCGCCCTGAGCCAGTAACCGTCGACAGACACGCCGAACTCTTTCACAGGGTTCACATCAAAGCCGACGTTCAAATATGTGGTATTCGCGATACCGGTCGTTCTCACATTGCCTCCCGGGAAGGTTGTCACTATTGCTTCAGCAGCAGTTGTCCTTACCAGGCGCTCATAAATGAGGGTGTAATGAGGGAACCTTGCGATAGCGCCGGTAGCATCCGTTCCCTGGAGGGTCTGGAATTCATTGATGTTGCCTGATCTGCCACTGTCACCGCTACCCATCGCAGCTGATGCTCTCAGGTTTATGGGGTCGAGCATAACGCCCAATTTTGCAAAGGCTCCCCAACCATGAAACGCCGGAGATGCAGTGTCGCCAAAATCATCTACAACAACACCCCTTGCTTTACCATACTGCCAGTCGCCCTCTAACGCGTAGCTTAATGCCGCAACCTTTCCATGAGCATGTACACCGAAGTTATGGAAATTCAGAGTATCGACATTAGGAACAGCAAACGGGGAAGAAGGCAGATTACCGTCGCTGTGGGCCCAAGTCCAGTTGGCTCCGATTGTATTGTCTTTGTCGAGCATGTAAGTTGCGAGCAGGACGTAACCGTTCAGGTCGTCAGTATGATTTATTTCTCCGATAGTGACACTACTGCTGTCTACGAGTTTGACCGTACCGGCAACAATGTGCATCTCTTTTGTCGGGTCAACCCACACGAGGATGGCGTCATCGCCGAATCTCTCGTTGTTCAGGAACTGTTTCTCACCGAGTGTGATCGGCATGTGACCCGCCTTGATACCTGCCGGAATCCCGAGGAGACCGGAGCCTGTATACATTATCCATAACTGGCGGAAACGCAGATCGCCGTTCGGTTTTGTGTCATAAGTACCCTCGGGGCCGCCCGGTTTACCAACGCCCGGATACAACACGCCGCTATTGTTCCCGTCGTTGTTTGACGTTTCGAGTTCCATGAACCCCTCGACATTGTCGCTGATTTTGGCATCTACTGTTAAATAAGCATTGTAGGTGTAAATTGCCTCGGACTGGGATCCAACTGTGGGCTTCTGGGGTAGCGCATTTTCATCGACATTATCGAAATACCAGCCCCTCACTATGATCTTACCGCCGAGCGTGATCTTTGCAGGTCCCTGTGCAACCACTGCCTCCTCTGGAGGCATCTCCTCATGGATTGCAAAGGCGGTAGCAGAAAAACTTAATATGAAAAGAACGCCGAATAACACTGCTAGATATTTTTTCACTTGCTAACCCTCCTTCTTTGCATTTCAGAGTTTCTTAGCACTCTTTCTATCCGCCAATGGCGGCTTTGCATACTTTTATTTTCTCCCTATACTTTCTTAACTCCTTTTCTATCACCTCCCCTTCAAAAGGTATAGACCTCCGATGAAGGTCTCTTCCAATTGCACGCTCCTTTATGCACTTCTAATTGTCCGTTCCCTGCATATAAATCTGCCCAAATTTATATCATTACTTATGTAGCTTTGTCAAGCAATTTGTGCGAACCGCGACAAAATTGTCTAGATTCAAAACAATCAAAAAGCAAAAAGAGGGCCAGATTCTCATAAACAGTGAGAAAAGGCATTCTATTTTTCGCAACAGTTTGAAATTATTATTAAAATCGGAACTCTCCGCGAAAGGCTGTTGCGCGAACTGCCGGCTCTGATTTGTATACTTTTTACAACAGTGGTGTAGATTATCTGTTTTCGGGGGAGCGCCGCTCCGTCCTCTTGCCGGGTGAACGGTTGTGATAAAATGTTGAATGACCGATTTGGCGAGGCTTACCGCCGTATTTGCGGTGATACTCTTTCTTCTTAGAAAGAAGCTTAACATCGGCCTTGTGATGCTGATTGCCGCGTCACTTTTGTTTCTGCTATACCGCATGTCACCCGCCTCGATACTTAAAACAGGCAGCGGGGCCGTGCTGAACTCCGTTACCATAAAACTTATACTTGCGCTGGCGTTTATCAGAATTTTTGAGATGATCCTCAGAGAGCATGCCGTGCTTACAGGAATGATGAATGGAGTAAAAGCGCTATTCAGGAACAGAAAGATAGTAACCATATCAATGCCTCTCCTGATAGGTCTTATCCCTTCGGTCGGAGGCGCCTATTTTTCTGCGCCGATGGTGGCGGAAACAACCCGGGATGTGAAGATTACTCCGGAGGAAAAAGGATTCATCAACTACTGGTTCAGGCATCCATGGGAATACATATTGCCGCTCTATCCGGGGATTCTGCTTGCATCAGCTGTTTCAAAGATTGAGCTCTATACACTTATTACGGTGAATCTGAGCTATGCAGCCCTTTTGGTCCTGACAGGTTTTATGTTTTCCATGCACGGCCTCAAGGGAGTGGTACAGACGGAACGCTTTCCGGAAAAGGGCTTATGGAGTTTCGTCCCTATATCCACCGTTCTCTTCCTCGTCCTTGTGTTGCATATAGAACTGCATTATGCATTGATCGCCATGGTCGTAATCCTTTTCTTATTTTACAAATACAAAGTCAATTCGATTCTTACCGCTCTCAGACACGGATTTTCACTTGAGGTGATAATCCTGATAGTCGGCGTCATGTTCTTTAAAGAGGCGATGGAAAATTCGGGGGCGGTCAATAACCTGAGCCGGTTTTTTGTGAGAGAAGGCATCCCCGTGTCCCCGGTACTTTTTCTGCTTCCGTTTGTTACAGGGATGCTTACAGGTCTAACAGTAGGTTTCGTCGGAAGCACATTCCCGCTGGTAATAAGTCTCGCGGGTAGCGCGTCGATCGGTGCAATATCGTTTGCCTTCGCCTCGGGGTTCCTGGGCGTCCTTCTTTCTCCCACACATATATGCCTTATCCTCACGAGGGACTATTTCAAGGCTGATTTGTGGGGGATCTACAAGATGATGATACCGTGCTGCGCTGTTATTTTCTTAGGGGCGATCGTGGAGTACCTGATATTAAAATAATCAACATTAGGTTCTTCAGAGAACAGCATAATGTATTTTAAACAAAGTCACTGGATTCCGGCATCCGCCGGAATGACGGCCTTGACAACTGAATGCCTTTCTGTTTGTCATGCCGGACTTGATCCGGCATCCAGCGACTTAAAGGCAACATCACCGGATACCGGCTGGAGTTTACCCGTACTTGATACAAGGCCGTAATGACGCACCACACTAACTTGAAAAACCTTAACTTCTGTTATCCCTTTATTACCCCGATGGGCCGGAGTCTCGCGACTCTTGTCGAGATCCCGGCATTATGCACCACATTTACAACATTCGATATGTCTTTGTATGCCTCGGACATCTCTTCTGCGAGCGTCTCCCTGCCGGCGGACCTGACTATAATCCCCTTATCTTCCATCTCTTTCCATATTGCGCGGCCCTTCGCCTTCCTTATCGCCTGATGCCTGGACATGACTCTGCCTGCGCCGTGACATGTTGAACCGAAAGTCTCTTCCATTGCCTTCCGAGTACCCAGAAGGACAAAGGATGCCCTTCCCATATCTCCGGGAATCAACACGGGTTGCCCCAGTGATTTGTAAATGTCCGGCAGTTCGGGGTGGCCGGGGGGGAATGCCCTTGTAGCGCCCTTTCGGTGGACA
This sequence comes from Thermodesulfovibrionales bacterium, assembly GCA_963727725.1. Lineage (GTDB taxonomy): Bacteria > Nitrospirota > Thermodesulfovibrionia > Thermodesulfovibrionales > SM23-35 > CAVSHJ01. The sequence goes on along the minus strand of CAVSHJ010000005.1, from coordinate 62,513 downwards.
ACGAGTTTTCTCTTCACGCCATTGACCTCATGCTCCTCAATCTTTGCGATATTATGCGCTACATCGTAGACAAGTCTCATCGCGAGCTTGTGTGGGGAGGCGTGAAAGACTCTCAAAAAAACCTCTCTTGCCCAGTGCATGATACACTGTCTGTTTGCCCATGCATAATTCGCTGCGGCTCTCATCGCAGCAAGATAATCTTTCGCCTCCCTGCTCTCAAAAGGCGCACAGGCGAGTTCCCTGTCGGGCAATTCTATCTTATATTTGCTGATAGCCCTTTCCATTACTTCGAGGAAGTCAGTGCATACCTGGTGCCCGAAGCCGCGCGAACCCGTATGTATCATGACTGTAATCTGGTCTCTGAAGAGCCCGAGGATGTTCGCTGCCTTTTCGTCGTAGATCTCATCAACATACTGCACCTCAAGAAAGTGATTGCCCGAACCGAGAGTGCCTTGCTGGGCCCTCCCGCGTTCATATGCTTTATCGCTTATGAGAGAGGGGTCGGCCCCTTCAATACACCCCCCGGATTCAATTTTTTCGAGATCTTCGGCGTCTCCAAAACCCTGCTCAACAGCCCACCTCGCACCTCTGAGGAGGATCTTTTTTGCATTTTGCGGATCGAGGCGGATCTTTCCTTTTGAGCCGACTCCTGACGGTATTTCACTGGAGAGCATACCGACGAGGTCCTTGACCCTGGGTAAGACCTCTTCTCTTGTGAGGTCGCTCCGGAGGAGGCGGACACCGCAGTTTATATCGTAACCGACTCCGCCCGGGGAGACGATTCCTTTATCGAGATCGAAAGCGGCAACTCCGCCGATTGCAAATCCATAACCGGTATGCACATCAGGCATTGCCATTGATGATTTAATTATCCCCGGCAGGGTTGCGACATTTGCCACCTGATCTATCGATTGAACCTCAAGGTCTTTTTCGAGAAGCTCATCGACATAGATAATGCCGTTGACTCTCATCCCCGGTTTATAGTCAACCGGAACTTCTATCGTTGTCGAATCGATCCTCCTGAGTTTCTCCAAAGCCATATCATCCCCCTTTAAGCTTTTGCGGTAAAGCTCATCAATTCATATGTCGAATATAACATCAATTTCCCAGCGGTCATCTTTCTTTTCCACCTTGAGACGGTGGTATGTTGCAGCTTTAATGAGGAGTTTGCCTTCGTGACGCCCGGGATCAAATTCTTCTCCGGCAACAGTGGCCCTTATCCTGCAAGAGCCTTCTCCGCCCGTCCCTCCGCGGGAAAGGAGTGTAACGGACGGGGTGAATTCGTCGATCGTAATTCTTTTCCCTATAAAACCGTAGGTATCAAAATGAAAGATCAGCTCATTCAGCCACGAAACAAGGAGACCGTCAAGCGAAGGGCTTTCAGCCGTGACGGTGACGGTTTTCTTTTCCTGGACTGCTTCGAGGTTTGTGATGAGGCTGTACATTCCGGCAGCAGCATTTATAAATGCCTCTGTTACCGTTGCTCCATAAGCCTCGAGGCCAATGTCTCCTGATACGTCGAGGACTTTAAATTTCTCCATACAAAGGAATCGGCCGGTATAATGTTGTCGGCAGGACAGGCATGAAAACCGCCTGTCCTGCCCGTCTGCCGATATATCTTATGGAAAGACAATCAAACCGGCGGCCCTGCGGGGTTAATCTTTCTTCCGCTTTTCTTCTGTTGCCTTCTGTGGCGCCTCTTTTGTCTCTCCGGATTGTGCCGGGTTTTCCTGCAGTCCCTCTTTTTGCTCTTCTCCGCCGGAAAGTTTAGAGAGAGCTTCCTTATTTATCTCCACCTTGTAGCTCTTCTTCAGTTGCTCCACATAGGAATCAAAAGCCTCTTTCTGTTGTTCTGCCGCGAGGCGCTGCATGATCACGCGCTGCACCTTATCAAATTCAATCGGCTTGCCCAATTTCTTGTCGGTAACCTTTATGATTTCGTACCCGGCCTTTGTCTTTATCGGGTCGCTCGCTTCCCCGGTTTTCAGTCTTACAGCCACCGCTTCAATCTCGGGCATCATCTGACCTTTTGACATGTAGCCAAGGTCTCCTCCATTTTTTGCGGTGCGGGTATCAACCGATTTTTCTCTCGCGAGTTTCGCAAAATCCTCACCTTTCCTCAGCCCCTCCAAAATTTTATTTGCTTCGTCTTCTGTCCTTACGAGGATGTGGCTTACCCTGATCTGACTGACGGCGGCAAAATCTTCCTTGTGTTTTTCATAGTAATTCTTTGCATCCTGTTCTGTAACTTTGCCTTTGGATTCTATCTCTTTTTCGAGGAGCATGCTCACAAGGGTGAGCTTCTTGAAGTCTTCGACCTTTGCAAGATATTTTGGATCTTTATCAAAACCTTTCTTTAATGCCTCCTGGTAGAGCATCTCCTTTTTTATGAGCTCGTCGAGAAACCGCTCCTTACCCGCACTACCCTGGAAAAGAGTCTGTGCAAACTGAGGCAGATTCTTGAACTCTGTTTCAAAATCGTCCTGCGTAATTACAGCATTACCGACTTTTGCGAGATACGGACCCTTTTCTCCTCCCTTTTTTGCGCACGCAAAAAATACTAAAAGGAAAGACATGATTATCATTAAAACGGCAAGCCTTTTCATCTGATCCTCCTGAAAAATGAATTTTACTTTTATAGCATAACGGACGCCCTTTTTGACACATAAAAATTTTTGTGATAGAGTAACTCAGTTTTGGGGCTATTCTAATGCACTGGAAGAAATCGCACATCTTATTTCAAAAGGCATGTAAACTCATCCCCGGCGGTGTGAACAGTCCCGTGAGGGCATTCAAGGCCGTTGGCGGAAACCCGATATTCATAGAAAGAGCGGCCGGCTCGAAGATTTATGATGTCGACGGGAATGTCTATATAGATTATGTGCTTTCATGGGGACCTCTGATACTGGGACATGCCCATCCGAAGGTAGTGAACTCCCTTAAGAAAGCGGTTGAGAAGGGCACGAGCTATGGCGCTCCCACGCGCCTCGAGATCGAACTCGCAGAGCTTGTCCTTAGTGCCTATCCGTCGATGGATAAAGTGAGGATGGTGAATTCCGGCACAGAGGCCACTATGAGCGCAATCAGGTTAGCACGGGGTTTTACGGGAAGGGACAGGATTATCAAGTTTGAAGGATGTTACCATGGGCACGCCGACGGACTTCTTGTTAAGGCCGGTTCCGGAGCAACGACCTTTGGAGTCCCGGACAGCCTGGGAGTCCCGAAATCATATGCAAAAAATACGGTAACACTCCCCTTCAATGACATCGCTGCGCTTAAAACAACCATCAAAGAAGAGTGGAGATCTCTCGCATGTGTTATTATCGAACCGGTGGTGGGCAACATCGGATGTGTCCTGCCCAAGCCGGGTTTTTTGGAGGCATTAGGGAAACTCACGAAGAAATACGGAATTGTGCTTATCTTCGATGAAGTGATGACCGGCTTCAGGGTTGCTTACGGCGGTGCGCAGGCACGCTATGGAATTACACCCGATATGACCTGCCTGGGCAAAGTTATAGGTGGAGGTCTGCCGGTCGGCGCCTACGGCGGGAAAAAGGAAATCATGTCAATGGTCTCACCCGAAGGACCTGTTTACCAGGCGGGCACCTTATCAGGTAATCCCCTTGCAATGACGGCAGGCATAGAGACCCTGAAGATTCTTTCAAGGAAAGGGACCTATGAAAAGCTTGAAAACAGGGCATCCGCACTGGAGCAGGGACTGACAGACGCGGCCAGATCAGCCGGTGTGAAGACAAGATTTTACAGGGCAGGCAGCATGTTCTGCTGTTATTTTACCGATACCGATGTCATTGACTACACGAGCGCAAAGACTTCCGATACTGCAAAATTTTCGAGATTCTTCGCTGCCATGCTCAAAAGGGGAATAAATATAGCCCCTTCGCAGTTTGAAGCCGGATTCATATCCCTCGCGCACACAGAGAAAGATGTGGAAAAGACTGTGAGAGCGGCATATAAATCTCTGACAGAAATACGATAGTCGAAACAGACCTCGCATAATGAGCCCAACGCTTCTTTGCACATGTTCGAGTATTTTTGCTGTCATTCCCGCGAAGGCGGGAATCCAAGTCTCTTTTTTTGAAGACAATGGATTCCCGACTACTACCTCGGGAATGACAATGGCCGAATTTTCTTAAAGGTTGCCATGTCAAGGGATCTATGTCGCTAACATCAGTATCCCCGACTGAACTCAAGTCCCGCATCTGCCAATTACGGAAATAAGACCTTGCCGTATCCGTTCATGAAATATGCCGTTCATTATTTTATCTCTGTTCTGTGCTACAATTTAGTTATCCGGGACAGATATGGCGGAAAAACCTTTATTCAAGCAGCTCCTTGAAGCAAGCACCGTAGGATTGAATCTTGTTATTTCCACCGTAATCGGCGGTCTGATCGGATATGGACTTGATTATCTTGCGGAGAAATGGTTTCACGTCAGGACCTATCCCTGGCTTCTTTTTATTTTCACGATATTTGGTATCATAGCAGGCTTTCTGGACCTCCTTAAGATGGCGAAGCAACCGGACAATGGATCTGGTAAGAAGAATTCATAGACACGGAACAATTATACTCATCGGCCTTGCTGCCTTATCAGCCCTGTATGAGTGGAGAAAACTTCCTCTGAGCATTCTTGTCGGCGGAGCACTCGGACTCGCAAACCTGAGAGGTCTCGCCTGGGGATTGAAGGATTTTATGGCTTCAAACAGACCGGGCGGAAAAGTTATTTTCCTCAGTCTCTTCAGATTCTTTATGATCGCCCTTATACTTATCGTTCTCGCGTTGCTGAAATTGATAGACTTTGTGGGTGTCCTTATCGGTTTTACTGTCGTGTTCGTACTGGTCATAAAGGAAGGTCTGCGAGCTGCAAGAGAGTCCACGGATAAAAGTTGAAGGGATTCGCCTGTGCAATCCGGATTTGTGCGAAAATCAGTTATTGCAGTAAGGACCGCTGTGCGGGCATAGGGCTGCTTCTGCAGCTACGGAACACTGGAAACCGGATAAAGAAGGCAGAGGAAAATGGCAGATCCATAGCACAAGGTCAGGTCGTCTGTCTAAAGGATTTCCTCTACTGATCCTTTCTACGACTCTTTTTTCAAGGTGGATGCAACAAGTGCCCTTTATTTTGAAATCAACATTCATGCTGTCCTTTCCCCTCAATCACTACCTTTATCGATTATCTAATACTATTCTACACCATACCCGCATTATTAATGAACTGAGTTCAAATGGTTGACGCCGGAAATTGTTGTGGACTCCCTCCGCTTTAGGCGACTTGGAAGGAATCGACATGAGCTGTCGTACACAAAGTCACGTGAAAATGGCTCTTTTTCGTCATGCCGTCCGCCTCAGGCGGATGATCCGGCATCCAGCGACTTAAGGCAGAAGTCACTAGATTCCGGCTCAACACACCGCCGGAATGACATACAGGAACCAAGAAATGGGAAGAACCTGTCGGACAGTTGCTCTTTTCCTCCTCCGGGGAAATCGGTTATAGTTATAAATGTAAAGGAGGTTGTGATGAACCCGCAGGAACTATTGAGAGAAGGACAGCTTTTATTCGTTGAGGGCAAAGACAGAGAAAGTATTGAAGCTTACACGAATGCTATCGAAGCCGGGGCAGATCCCTACATCGCTCATTTAAGCCGGGGTGTGGCCTATGTAAAAATCAAGGAAGTCGATAAAGCCCTCGATGATTTTACCAGTGCGCTCAATACAAATAGCGAGAGCGCCAGGGCATATTTTTACCGGGGGTTGGTGCATATGATGAAAGAGGAATTTGAGAACGCCGTGGGAGACTTCACAAAGGCTCTGGAATTCAAGACTGATTATGCCATGGCAAAGTTTGCACGGGCGGTGTCATATGCGAGACTGGAAAAATCCGAGGAGGCTTCGAAGGATATGATGGCGGTCATCCCGCAAATGGAGGCAAATCTTCAGAGCTTTGCGGATACCCACGGAATTGTGAGAACTCAAATGTGGAAAGTCATGGCGCAACTTTCGGAGGACGGAGAAATTCCCGCACTGGACTTGAGCGAACAGGCTGTGAGCATTCTTAAGGAATGGCTCAGCCAGGGATAGGGAAGGAGGACTTTGCTCGTTTCCCGCTGATTTCTCACTGCCGTGAATGAACCTTTCTCAAAATGGCGGTTTGCGATCGACAGAGGCGGGACCTTTACCGATGTCGTCGCTCTCGACCCCGAAGGCGGTTTCCATACCTTAAAACTTCTCTCGGAGTCCCCTCATTATAAAGATGCCTCCATTTAACGGCGGTTGTCTCAGACCGGTTACAATCGTTATTCCTGAAGGGACATTATTGAACCCCGCTTATCCGGCTCCGGTCGCGTCAGGCAACGTCGAAACTTCCCAGAGGATTGTGGACGTTCTCCTCGGTGCGTTCGGGATTGCTGCAGCGTCCCAGGGGACGATGAATAATCTTCTCTTCGGAGTAGAAGGTGAATCAACTTATTATGAGACCATCGCGGGCGGCTCGGGCGCTGTTGAAGGATGTCCGGGCGCTTCGGGAGTACAGGTCCATATGACAAACACAAGGATAACAGATCCGGAAATACTTGAATTCAGGCATCCGGGGATAAGACTTGAGCGCTTCGGCCTGCGGAAGAATTCAGGAGGAAAAGGAAAGTTTCCCGGCGAGGACGGCGTCACACGGGAGATAAAGTTTCTGAAACCTGCAACGGTCTCGATACTTTCGGAAAGACGGGTATATGCGCCCTATGGTGCAAAAGGCGGTGGACCCGGCGAGAGGGGCCGAAATCTCCACAAAAAGGCCGGGGGGAGAATAAAGGTACTGGGACACCGGGAAGTCTTCGATGTAGACAGGGGAGATTCAATCATTATCGAGACCCCGGGCGGAGGGGGATACGGGAAGTGAAAGATTAAACTTTATTATTCGTTCCAAATATACTATGTTAGTATCAAATGCCGGAAAGAAGACGACATAAGAGATTTATTGTAGATATCCTCGAAGTCACCGGCAAGATGACATTTGCCAGGAACGTGAAAATTCATGACATAAGCGTCGGCGGCATTGCTGTCACAGTTGACAAGAGACCCAATCTGGGAAGCGAATATGCGCTGAAAATAGAGGGGAAGGGAAAGGTACTGTCTCTCAGGGGAGCTGTGGTATGGTCTTTATTAAGTGAAAGCCTGATAGACGCTCACGGCAACGTTGTTCCGCTTTACAAGGCGGGACTGAAGTTCCTCGGTCTCTCGGAAGGGCAGGTAAGTGAAATTGAAAGTTTTATGGAAGATCATGAGAGAGAACTCCGTAAGGAGTTAGACGTAACTAAAATCGGCGGCACGAGACTGCATGTAAGGTTCAAGATAGAACACCCCGAGAAAGCGGTTCTGAATTTCTACGAAAATTATATATTGAAAAAAATCGGTTTGGGCGGGATGCTGATAGAAAGCGGACAGGCGCTGGATATAGATGATACCTTTCCTATGGAGATGATGTTAACCAATGATCAATCGATGAAGTTTGTCGGAAGGATCGCGTCATGCCTTCGCAGGGAACACGGGAAGGAGGCGCATTACGACATCGGAGTGGAATTCCTTGATATATCGGAGAGGAACAAAAAGATACTGCATGAATTTATCCGTTTGCTCGATGGCATCGATAAATCCCGGTCATTGTAAAGAGGCAACGTCTTCATCGATTTTTCACATTCCCTTCATCATTTCTTCATAAATTTATTTTATCTTAAAACAAATTTAGTGGCGCGGTCTTATTGCAGTGTAAGATGGCTTCACATCCCCTCGGGACAGCCGGACCCTCCTCCGGCTGCCCCTATCACTATCCTTGTGAAGGCAGTCAGTTCTCCTTCTGGCTGCCTTCTTGTTGTGAGAACATAGTATCTTGCCCGCCCTTCCGGTATAGCTTTGGAAGTCAATTATCCCCCAAAATGCATCTCAGTCTTTCTCATGCAGGCATGTGTGCAGCAAAAGCGCTCCGGCAGCTCCTTTGTAGGCGGTCACTTATCCGGTATACCGCGTATTTTGATGTTAGCTGATTGGCTGTTATAGATACCCAAATCCTGCATCGGAGAGGTTTTGATGCACATGTGCCTGCATTCATTCCTGTCCAATGCATTTTGGAGGTCATCGAACTATTCTCACGATCTTATCCGTGTCCATCCTGTCCGGCCTGAAGCTGTTCACCGGTGATTCCAGATCGGGATATCCTATGGATATGCCGAGGACGAGCCTTTTCGATTCGGGAATTCCCAAAAAATGCTTTGTCTGCTGCGCATAATCTGTAAGAAACGCCTGCGGGACCGTCCCGAGTCCGTGCGCGTGTGCCGCGAGCATCAGACTCTGCGCAAAAAGACCCATATCAAAAACAGACCATGGTGTAAGGGATGAATCCTGAAACAGGAATATGCCGTGGGGCGCTCCATAGAACCCGAAATTCGCTATCTTGGATTTTTTTCTGACCTCCGGAGAATTCATGTCCTTGCCCGTGAGTTGACTCCTTTTTTTCATAAGGGCATTTATCCTTGCTTCTATGGGAGGGGGCCATGAGAGCGGTTGAGGAATATCAGTGCTAGGTTTGACTCCCTTTTCGAAAAGCTCCACAAGAAGTTTTGTCAGCTCCTCCTTTTTCCCGCCCGAAATAATTACGATTTCCCAGGGCTGACTGTTCTTATACGAGGGACTCCATTTTGCCGTGTCGATAACAGTCATGAGTATCTCTGACGGCACAGGGTCCGGTTTGAATTTCCTGATGCTCATTCTTGTCTTTATGCATTCAATCGCGTCCATTGCTTCCTCCCCTTTTTGTGAATTCATTTTTCCATCGGTATCAATATTACAATTGTTGCACCCCAGCTTCCCGCGTCTTCTCCCGCCGGTCTGAAAGAAGAGACTCCGGGCAGACGTTTAAGGATGGAATGGACAGTTTCCCGAAGAGTGCCGGTGCCTTTGCCGTGAATAACACGCACTTCGAGAATTCCCTTTTCTCTGCAGGCAGCAAGATAGTCGGAGAGTAAATCTTTTACCTGTGCGGGTTGAAAGGTATGCAGGTCGAGTGTCCCGTCGACCGGCAGTTCAACAGGCTCGGGTTCTCCTGATTCATAATGTCCTTCCATACTTCGGAAACGGTCAACCCATTTATTCTTCAGGCATCTCCGTGTGCCTTATTATTTTCCCCTTGCACATATAAATAACCATCTCGGCAATATTGGTTGCGTGGTCAGCAATTCTTTCGAGGTATTTTGCTATATATGTCCTTTTTACAGCCAACGGAATAATCTTCGGGTCCTGGATCATGAAGGAAAGGAGTTCTTCAAAATTCCGTACGGTTAGTTCGTCGACTTCATCGTCCCTTTTTATCACTTCGTAAGGCAATCGTGAACAGCCCGTAACAAACGCATCGAGGGTGTCCTTTACCATTGACTGGGCAACCTCCGCCATCTTCGGTATGTTAACAAAAGGTTTTAAAAGAGGCTCTTCATTCAACTCGATCGCCCTCTCGGCGATATTCACCGCGAAGTCTCCCATTCTTTCGAGATCTGTCGTTATCTTCATTGTAGTGGTTATGAACCTGAGGTCTCTTGCCATCGGTTGTCTCAGGGCTATGAGTCTGACGCATTCCTCGTCTATGCCGACGTCGAGAGCATTGATCAGATGGTCTCTCTTGATGACCTCCTTCGCCAGTTCGCTGTCCCTCTCGATGAGGGCCCTTACAGAATCGCGTATCGCATTTTCGACCATTACCCCGAGTTTTAAGACTTTTTCTCTCAGCGCCTTTAACTCTTCATCAAAGATTGTCATTATCCGAATCTCCCCGTAATATATTCTTCCGTAAGTTTATTCTGGGGATTCACAAATATTGTGTCCGTCTCCCCGAACTCGATCAACTCCCCCAGATACATCAGAGCAGTATAGTCCGATATCCTGGCCGCCTGCTGCATGTTGTGAGTCACTATTATAATTGTAATCTCTTTTTTAAGCATTTCCATAAGATCTTCTATCTTTGCAGCGGATATCGGATCAAGTGCAGACGTCGGCTCATCGAACAGGAGCACCTCCGGATTAACAGCCAGCGCCCTTGCAATAACGAGTCTCTGCTGTTGTCCTCCCGAAAGGTCGTACGCGCTTGCATTGAGCTTGTCCTTCGCCTCGTCCCAGAGAGCTGCATGCCTCAGGGCTTTTTCCACCCTTTCCGAAAGGTCGGCTCTCTTCTTAATGCCTTTCAGTTTAAGCCCGTATGCGATATTGTCGAATATGCTCATCGGAAACGGCGTCGGTTTTTGAAAGACCATTCCTATGCGGCTTCTCAGGTTGATGAGGTCCGTCCCCCCCGAAAGTATGTTTTCGCCCTGAAACAGTATCTCTCCCTCATACCTGTTTTTAGGATAGAGGTCATGCAGGCGGTTGAAACAGCGGAGAAGAGTCGTTTTCCCGCAGCCTGAAGGGCCTATTAATGCGGTAACGGCATTCTTGTGGGCCGACAGGTTTATTTTATTAAGGGCGCGGAGACTTCCTGAATAATAAAAGTTCAGATCTTTCACTTCTATCTCGACCATTCCGGGCATTATCTGTACCTCCACTTGATAATGAGCCTTCCGAGTATTGTAACAATGAGTACGAAAATTGTGATGACAAATGCCGCTGCCCATGCCTGTGCATGCCAGTTATCATAGGGCCCCATGGCATACTGAAATATGGTGACTGTCAGGGAAGATATGGGTTGTTTCATATTCAGCGTAAAAAAAGCATTATTAAACGAAGTAAACAACAGCGGTGCAGTCTCTCCGGCCACCCTGGCTATAGAGAGGAGAATGCCTGTCAAAATGCCTGTTGCGGCCCCGCGATAAACCACCTGGATAATAACTTTGTAATATGGAGCGCCGAGGGCGAAGGCAGCCTCCCTCAACGTCCACGGCACAAGAGAAAGCATATCTTCCGTCGTCCTGAGGACCACGGGGATCATGATTATCGCAAGCGCAACAGCACCTGACCAGCCGTTAAAGTGGCCGACAGGTCTGACGAGTATCGCGTAAATAAAAGTGCCTATCACGATCGAAGGTACGCTTACCATGATATCGGACAGTACGCTTATAATCCTTGCGATCTTTCTGCCCCTGGCATATTCGGCAAGAAACGTACCTCCGAGCACGCCGACAGGAACTCCCATCAGTGTGGCGCACAGTGTTATAAGCAATTGTCCCACAAAGGCGTTTCTCAAACCGCCTCCTTCAACACCCGGAGGCGCCGGGTCGTTTATGAACAGACCCGGATTAAGCGCCTTCATGCCGTGCACAAGCACATCGCCGAGTATGAAAAACAGCCAGAGAAGACCCACAAATGCAGCAAGAGTGCTTAGTGTCAGGGCGATACCACTTTCTATTTTTCTCATCTGCTCTCTTGTCATCGTGAATACTTCCTCTCCGCTTTCAGGAGAAATAATTTCGCTATGGCAAGAGTGATGAAGCTCATCACAAAGAGCACCAGGGCAAGATAGAAAAGCGATGACAGGTATATATCCGTATCCGCCTCCGTGAATTCATTTGCAAGGGTGACGGTAATAGTTGCAGCAGCGTCGAGGAGAGACGTGGTTATCCTGTGGTTGTTGCCGAGCACAAAGGCAACAGCCATGGTCTCGCCCAGGGCCCTCCCGAGGGAAAGGACTATCCCTCCAAAGACACCCAGCTTTGAATAGGGTAAAACGACATTCTTGACGACTTCCCATTTTGTCGCTCCGAGGGCATAGGCGGATTCCTTTACCACTGCAGGAGTGAGATTAAAGGAATCCCTTGATATGCTCGCGGTAAAAGGAATTATCATGATGCTCAATATGACGCTTGCAGTCAGAATATCTATCCCCATGGGTGTTCCGGTGAAAAGGGTTTCTGCAAGAGGCACGCCGGCTGTAATCTTTTTCAGGAACGGCTCTATATAATTGCCCATTATCGGCGAGAGGGTGAAAAGCCCCCACATGCCGTAAATAATGCTCGGGATTGCAGCCAGAAGTTCGATAGCCATACCGATGGGGCCTTTCAGAAAATTGGGGGAAATCTCAGTGACAAAGATCGCAATGCCTATTGCCGCGGGTATCGCGATAATCAGCGAAAGGCCCGTTGTAATTACGGTTCCGTAAATATTGGTCAACGCGCCAAAAGATTCTCTTACAGGGTCCCAGTCGGTCGACATAAGAAATTTGATAACTCCGAATTTGTGTATTGCCAGGGAAGATTCTGAAACGAGCACATAAGTGATTCCGATTATAAAGAGAACAACAGAAAATGACGCAATGGCGGTGATGGACGAGAAGATGAGATCAAAGGGATTCTTTCCGGATTTTGTCGACATTTACATATTCCTTATCGGAGACGTATATTAAACGTCGCATGAAAATAACACACTTGATATGAGTATTTCCCTTTTTCGTCATGCCCGGCGAGTCTTAGACGCATCAAGTGGCTTCGAATCATGTACCTCCCGCTGTAAGGACTGCGGCAAGTGTATGGCCCAATGGACTTCTTATACAATAATGCTTTTTCACTGTACCGACAAAAAGGGCAGGCATTTCAGCCTGCCCTTTCCGGTATAAGCGCCTATAACAGACCGTTTGCCTTCCAGTATGACCTGATCTTTTCCTTTAAGGATTTCGGCAGCGGGACATATACAAGTTCTTTGGCCTTATTATCGCCGTTCTGGAATGCCCAGTTATAGAACTTGACGACCTTCCTGTTCGAATCGGTCTTTTCCTTTGCAAGAAGTATGAAGGTCGCCCCTGCAATCGGCCATGCATTTTTCCCGGGTGCGTTCGTAAGCCACAGATGAAAATCATTCTTCGGATTGAAATCGCCTGTAGCGCCGGCATCCTCAAAGCTCGCGAAGCTCGGCTCAACAAAAGTTTCCCGCGCGGTTCTTCAGGAGCACATAAGCCAGTTTATTCTGCAACGCATAGGCGAACTCAACATAGCCGATCGATGAAGCCATCCTGCGGGTATAGTTCGCGACTCCTTCGTTGCCTTTGCCGCCGATGCCGACAGGCCACTTCACAGAAGTGCCCGAACCCACTTTAGTCTTCCATTCAGGACACACACCGCTCAGGTATGTAGTGAATATCGCCGTCGTACCTGATCCATCCGACCTGTGGACAACGGTGATCTCGTTGTGAGGCAGGCTCATCCTGGGATTCAATGCCCTGATCTTATTGTCGTCCCAGTATTTGATCTCTCCGAGATATATTTTGCAAAGGGCGTCCGGGTCAAGTCTCATCTGGCCTGCTTTAACACCTGCCACATCGACAACAGGGACAACTCCTCCGATGACGGCAGGGAACTGGAGCAGTTTGTCCTTGTGGAGCTGCGAAGGCTCAAGCGGGGCGTCGGAAGCTCCAAAGTCAACTGTCCTTTCGGTGATCTGCCTGATGCCTCCTCCTGATCCGATCGACTGATAATTAAGTCTTACACCGGTGGCTTTATTGTAGTCATAAGCCCATGCGGAATAGACAGGATAGGGGAATGTCGCGCCTGCGCCGTTCAGGGTTTCAGCAGCCCCGACATGCGTGAATGACAGAACCAATGCTATCGCCAATACAAGTTTCATAAATGTTTTCATAGTGACTCCTTCTTTAGTAATTTAGAATATACTTCAATTGTTACAGCAATGTTACATTTCCGTTAAAATTATGTTACATATCTCACCCCCTTTGTTGTCATTGCAGTAGCGGTAAAGAGTGCATAAGTAAGGCATCATTATTAAAAAATCTCCCCGCACTCCCCTTTGCCATCCTTGGCAAGCTCAGGATGACAGATGTCGTGATGAGCCTGTCGAACCATTCCCTCCCTTTGGTAAAGGGAGGAGAGGAGGGATTTTACAATTAATGTCTTCATTCTTATGGCCTTAAATTGAATTGTATTTTTCAGTCGAACACAAGACAAAACACTTCGATGTAAGATACCTGAATGATTGTTACAGCAATATGAAAGAAATGTTAAATTTATGGGCGGGACACGGAGACTAATTGATCAATCTCTCTTCCTGCATTTATATTCCTGAAAAAAGGACATTTCTTGTGATCTTTTGTCTTACAGTATTCGTCAAGCTGGAAACAGCTCGGAAAATACAGGTTCTCTTTGGCCTTACATGCGAAGGTCAACCATTTTATCAGGTGAGGGCATTTCATATTTTTCTCCTTGAATGATCTCTCTGATATCGGGACTCGAAGCCATTCTATTTATATATTCCAGAATATTTATGTCATCCGGTTTATATGTAATTACAATGCTGCCGGTCAGCGGGTTGACATAGAAATTCTTGATGCCTGACGGCACAGGGAATGAGTGGGCCTTCCTCAAATTCTCAAATAGATATGCCCATGAAAGTCTCCTGATGACCGGTACTTCCAAACGGATATAGCCTTTGTCATGGTACAGGATTCTGTATGGGATCTCAGGTAAGTCCATGTTGTTTCCTCTTGTTTTAAAGTATTTCCTGAATATATTAAAGCACGCCTTCTTTACAGGATTATGAACGGAATGTTAATTCTTGATGACATTTGACAGGCAAGTAATGACAAGGTTTATAAGCATTCGATAATGCCGGACTTCTATATGAGATTTCCCTCCATGTTTTCTATACCGGAGAGTCACTCCCGTTTATTTGTGCCGGTTGTGCCGATTTGTTCCCATGCCTGACGTGGTCGGTAGGCGAACACTTTCTGAACCAGAATTAACAATGTGATACCTATTAACCAAAGACATATAAGGGCGGTGCTATTGAGTGCTCATAACCCCTGCAAGTAACCACCGTTGGATACGCTTGAGAAGTGTTTCGTTCACCCCGCGGGCCGCTTTGATTTGACCGGGCAGGAGCATGCGGCAGTGACCGCATGCTGTAATATTTGCAATAAATTTTAGTACAACCTGGGTTTTATAGCTGCGACTCCCTGTCGTTCCCGTTCTCTATTTTCACAGTACACCCGCAGGTCGTGGTAGAAATTACTTGGACACGACACCTTGTCGGTATTCACAGCAAGTACGGGACAAGGGGCCTGGCGTGTGACGTCATCCAGCAGGTTGCCGAAAAAGAGTTTTTTAATGCTGTTATGGCTGCTCGCTCCCATTATGATCAGGTCGCTGCTTTCTTCCTTAGCTATCTCAACGATCTTCTTAGCAATCTGCCCTTCTTCAATCCGCACTTTCAGGGATATGCCCTCGGCCTTCGCCGTATCCTCTATTTCGGAAATATCTCTTTCTGAAAACCCGGCCAATACGTGCTCGATGTCCTTTACACCTACGAGGCTGAGGTCCCCTTCATATGGCGGAGTAACCTTAACAACGGTCACCGAACATTTTTCGGAACCCAAAAGTTTCAGACCCTGAACAAAGACATCCTTGGACCCATTCACGGCAATAAGAACTTTTCTGTAATCGTTCATGCTTTTTTCTCCTTTCATTTCACTACCAATACAGGACAGGGAGCATTGATAAAAACTCTTTCTGCAACACTCCCCATAATCGCCTTATTAACTCCTGTCCATCCATAAGAACCCCTGACGATAAGGTCGGTTTTCAACCTGTTCGCGGTCTCTATTATCTTTTCCGCCTCGTCTCCTTTCGCTATTTCACTATTTATCTTCACACCGCGATCCCTGGCTATCACTCTCGCCTTCTCCATAGTTTTCTCCGCATCAATGTGCAGATTTTCTTTTATGAAACTTGTTGCAAAAAATTCTATCATCTCTTCATATCTCGGTATCACGTAGACAGCGGTTATCTGCGATCCGTCTATCCTCGAAAGTTCGCATGCCTGCTCAAGCGCCTTCTTACTGAAGTCCGAGCCGTCAAAAGAAAGCAGAATGGATTCATATTTCCCAGTGCACTTTTCGCAAGGCTTCTTGACCACTAAAACATCGCAAGGGGAGCTTACGATAACCCTCGCAGTAACACTGCCGAGGAACAGTTTCTTTAAACCTTTTCTCCCGTGAGTACCTATGGCAATAAGGTCCGCATGTCTTGCGGTTGCAATGTCCACAAGGACATCATGGGGTTCACCCTCACAGATCAGCGCCTCCAGATCTCCGTTAAGACCAACCTCCGCCGATACCTTCTCCTGCATCTGATAACATACTTTTCTACCCGACTCAAAGCGTTTTTCCCTCTGGCCGGGATCAATAACGAATTCTTCTTCATCAAAGAATACGGAATGCACCAGTACCGCCTTACCGCCGTGCCTCTTTATCCAGCGGGAAGATTCTAAGAGCGCAGCCTTGCTGAATTCGGAATCATCAAATGCGACTACTATATTGTTGTACATGGTTAATGCGCCCCCCCGTTCTTTCTGAATACCAGACCCACGCCAAAACCGGCGGTCAGCGCAGCGAGAATTGCTATAATCCCGTATAATGCCGCATTATTTTTTGCCATGTTTGCAAATGATTTCACCATGCCCACCTGTTCCACGAAGACACCTGATGTCGCTGTCTCAACCACTTTCTTGTCCTTCACTGCATACACGGTAACCGTATAATTTCCGGGAGGGGCCTGGTACGGCCATTCAGTCAGTATGTAATAGTCCTGCGCCCCGCCTTTTTCCGTCAGGGATATTTTCCCGGCGCTTGTTACATAAAGGTTCGAAGACTCCTTGAACTTCACGAATTCATTAAACCACCGGTCCTTCTCCGCTTCATCTGAAGCGTTCATTTTCACATACTTTTCGAGGGCCGGATAGCCCAGCGCGTATTTGTTCATCTCATCACGGCTCAATATATCTTCAATCTTCCCGGTACTGTGGAGGAAATAGACATTTGGTGCGTGTTCGACCTGAAGTTCTCCCACGTTCATCCACAAGAAACCTCCTACCTTCCCCTTTTTCCGCAGGGTCTGATGACCCTCCTCGGACGTTATCTTGATAACCAGGTCGGTATTAGGGTCAGAGATGCCTCTCACACTGATCGTACTTCCATGGTAGAAAAAGTCGACCGTAATGTGGTTGTGATTTGCCGTTGCCGTCAATTGTGCGGATGCCGTATCCAGGGACATAAACAGCCAGAATACGATCAGCAAGGGGAAAATGACGAAAGTTTTGTATAGTGAACTCTGATGTTTCATTAGTGACCTCCTGCTTGGGATAGAAGCATTGACGGAGTCAGAGTCAGCTCAAAAATTATCTTTACCGTAACAACGAGAACTATTATGGCGAGGAGTATTTTGAGCTGTTCCCCTTTTAATTTGCGTCCGAAAATCGCCCCAACCTGCGCGCCTATTGTCGAACCTATCAGCAGAAGCACCGCAAGCGTAAAATCAACTGTGTGGTTTGTATAGGACTGGAGAAATGTAACTTCAATACAGGTGAATAAGATTTGGAAAAGGCTTGTACCCACAATGACATGCATAGGCATCCTCAGAATGTAAAACATTATGGGAACCATAAGGAATCCACCGCCGACGCCCATTATCGCGGCAAGTATCCCCACTAAACAGCCCAGGAATATCGGCACCATTATCGAATGGGTCACTCCTGATTTTTCAAAATGTGTCTGAAAAGGAAGAGATTTGAGGAACATCCCTATCCTGGATTCCTTTTGAACCCCAACCTCTTTGACCTCCTTTTTCCTCATGCTTGAAAGGCTTTCAATAAACATGTATCCGCCGACAATTCCAAGCATCAATACATAGGTTATCTTGATCACAAAATCTGCATTTCCCATCGCCCTGAGTATCTTGATAAACTCAACGCCGACGAGGCCGCCGGCAAATCCGCCCACCAGCAGATAAAGACCCATCTTGAAGTCCACATTCCCGACTCTCCAGTGGGCATATGTGCCTGAAGTTGATGCGGCAACGATCTGGTTTGAGTCCGTCGCAGCAGCGACTGTTGATGGGATGCCCAACATGATCAGAAGCGGGGTCATAAGAAAACCTCCGCCAACCCCGAAGAGACCGGACAACAGACCAACCAAGAGACCGAGGCCGATAGGGAGAAGGATATTAATGCTGGTCAAAGCTACGGGTAAATATAAATACATTAAACAAAACCTCCTTTCAGCCGATTGTATCCGCCAGCAAGTATCTATCTCGCTATGGTTACAATCGGTCGTGATATAGTGTTTGCAAGTCTTTTGAGTTCCCTTGCGCTGATACTTCCACTTCCTGCCACATTCGGACCCAGCAGGACAATGTCAACGCCGTTTCTACTTTTGAAATAATTCTTTATGGTCGGAAACACATCCTGCTGAAACGACTGGATATCCACTTCAATACCCGATTCATGACACTTTCCAACAAAAGGCTTGAGTTTCGGATCACCGTTCCCGTTTCTTTTTCGGGTATCCCCGGCGATCATCTCCCGTGCTGTCTCGTGCTCATCGGCTTCGGCAAAGGTTGCAGCAGTCAGCACATTTTCGATTTTCTTTGACAGCCGCCTTTTCCAGATGAGGAAAATGGTCAGATCCTTGTTCAGCGTCTTTGCGAGCTCCATGACATAGGAAAGCCCTTCATCCTCGTGATTGTCCTTATAAGTAACAAATAGAAGTTTATGTTTCATCTTTATCTCTTACCTCCTTCGCTTATTAGTAAAAGCAATAAAGATGCCTGACATGTAACTGCTTGATTTAAAAAGGAAAGGTTAAAAGGTGGGTAAAATCAGTGTTTCAGATCTGAACGGTGCTGAACACTATTCGCCTCTCAGGATTCTCCAGAGACTTGTCCTTGATATGCCCAAAAGTTCTGCGGCCTTTGATTTATTACCTCCCAGCATCTCTACGACGTTTTCCGCGTATTCCTTATTCAATTCCTCCAAAGATCTAACCTTATCGGGATTCAGCTCCTCTAAGCTTGATCTTGTCCGGTTCAAGTGTTTCAATATGGAACATCTTTATGCTCTGGGGAAGACTCTCCGGCGTTATCTCGGAACCTTTTTCAAGAATTATCGCACGTTCGACAATATTTTCAAGTTCTCTCACATTGCCCGGAAAACTGTAATTCATCAGGATGTCAATCGCTTCTCCCGTAAATCCTGTGATATTTTTGTTGTAACTGTGCAGATGTTTCTGAAGAAAATAGATACTCAGCGGCGATATGTCCTCTCTGCGGTCCCTCAAAGGCGGAATATGGATCTCCATAATGTTCAGTCTGTAGTAAAGGTCTTCCCTGAACCTCCCCTCGGATATGAGGGTCTGAACATTCTGGTTGGTGGCCGCGATAAACCGGACATCGGCCTTGATGGGCCGTGTGCCGCCCACTCTGAAGAATTCGCCGCCTTCGATGACGTTGAGCAGTTTCGCCTGTAAATTAGTGGACATCTCCGTGATCTCGTCAAGGAAAAAAGTACCCGTATCAGCGATCTCGAGAAGTCCCTGTTTGGTCTTCACCGCTCCGGTAAACGCACCTTTTTCATATCCGAACAGCTCACTGGCAAGAAGGTTTTCGGTCAGTGTGGCACAGTTTAGCGAGAGAAAGGGCTTGTCCCGCTTTCCGCTCGTAAAATGCAGCATCTTTGCGATCATGCTCTTGCCGACCCCGCTCTCTCCCGTGAGAAGAACATTACAGCTCGAGTCCCTTATACTCTCAACAACGTCCAGTATGTTCTTCATGCTCTGGCTTTTTGCAACACTGGTAATCTTCTTGTCCACGCCGAGGGATATCTTCAGGGCCATAATTTCCTTCTTAAGAATTTTCTCTTCATGGATCTTCTTCACTTTTAAAAGCAGTTCGTCAAGATCAAATGGCTTTGTAATGTAATCGCGCGCCCCTTTCTTTATCGCGTCGACCGCAGAACCGATGCTGCCATAACCCGTGATAATGATCACCTCGGTTTCGAGACGCCTCTCTCTGACTTTCTCAAGGAGTTCAATTCCCGTAAGCCCGGGCATCTTAATATCGGCGATGAGGATATCAAAGAGTTCATTCCCTATCTTTTCCAGGGCCTTCCTGCCATCGGGCACACCTGTCACCTCATACCCTTCTCTCTCCAGTGTGGAGAGGATATGCTTTAATGTTATTTCCTCATCCTCCGCTATCAGTATCCTGGAAGACATCCCTATCCCCTCACTTTCTTCTCTATCTGTGTGCATAAACCTTGAATCATGTTCAGTTCCTTTTCCGTCATCCCGGCTCTGCCGATGAAGTGCTTAAGATTGACAATGATATTTTTCATGAGATTCCTGTCGCCCCTCGGTATGTATTCAAGCAGTTCCAGGACCCGGGATATCCTTTCGTATAAGGGTGTGATCTCTTCATGTGTCTTGAGGTCTTCAATCAGGCTTGAGTTGTCAAATTTCTTCTTCCTAACCCTCCCGGATGTATCACCTATCTCCTGACCATGCTTTGAAAGTTCGTAGGCGATAATCAGGACCGCATGTGAAAGGTTCAGCGAGGGCTGGATCGAACTGCTCCGGATCTTGAGCAGAAAGCCGCACTGATCCACTTCATCATTGTTAAGCCCCTGCGCTTCCCTCCCGAAGAGGATAGCGACTTTATTGTTTGCAGCTGCATCACGAATCCTTGCCGTACCCTGTTCAACAGGCAATATCACCCCGCGTCTCTTCCCTACTCTCTTGGTCGTTCCCACGACAACAGCCTTGTCCCTTATTGCCTCTTCAACGGATTTATGGACCTCTGCGGAGTCAAGTACATCATGAGCGTTGCGGGCAAACCATCTCCCTTCTTCCGACATCTCAGGCGGAGGCTTAACGAGGCAAAGGTTTCTGAACCCCATGTTCTTTATAGCGCGTGCGGATGCGCCGATATTACCCGGTTCCCGGGGTTCGACAAGGACAAAAAATATGTTCTGTTTCCATTCATTCATATAGGACTCAATGAGGTAAGATAATGAATGCCCGAAGTCAGTTCCTTTGCAATCCTTATCGGCGGCATGATGGTTGTATTCTATCAAAATGTGGTGTCCAAGTTACAAACTTGAACCCGCGACAGAGTTCAAGCTATTTCTCGAAAGGCGTAATACGATAGTAAAGTGGATTGAACGTTGATTTACAGTTGAAATCAGCTCCGTTGTTGCAAGTCCTTCTTATACGGACTGAAGGAAGGGATAGACAGTGAAAAGCAAACGGATATTTTCAGTGGCCCGTAGGGCTCCAGCCACAGGTTATACAGGAATCGATATCAATCTCGTGAAGCTTCAAGAGATAAAGGTGGCAGACTTCGAAGTGTCTGCTGATGCAGATATCAGGACTTATATCAGGGATATTTCTGGCCAGTTCGCCCGTAGCGCTGCAGATTACTCCTTCGGAACTTCCTATCAGGTATGGACATATCGTAAAAATTCTATCCAAACTCATAATTACCCTGTTTAGGGTACCACACTGATTGTTACAGGAATGTTACAAACAGATGAAGATTCCGTTACTTCCGCAGATTACCCGCTTCAACGATTGTTTCCCCATATCAACTTCCCCTCAATACTTTGGACAGAAACATGGGACAACTGTCATAGTCATCGGTGCCGCACCAGCGTCGTCTCTGACATTCATCAATCTTCATGGATGTAAGTGAGGCCCTGCAGGTGGTGTTGCCGTCATAAGGACATGTGGTTTCAAGGAATCTTAATCTCGAAATGTCCTGGCTTGTCGTTATCATATCCATTTCTTTCTCCTTTTTTCTTCATCGTAACAAAGCAGTATTACAGGATTATGAAGATAAGGTTAAATTTGAAAAGGCTGGAACTTTTCTCAAAATTAGGTAATTCGTGAAAAATCCGTCACCCCCGCGAAGGCGGGGGCCACTTAAGGCCTTGGGAAACATGGATTCCCGCCTTCGCGGGAATGACGATCGAACACAGACTGTGGCGAAAAGGAATTTTGAGATAGGCTCCAATCTGTTGACATGGCAAGCTATCACCGGCAAATCGTGATATGCGTTCAGACTTGATCTCAGGCGAATCTCGCCTTTATCGCAGCAAAAAATCTGTACCTCCATGACCATATGCCGCTCCCGGGGCACGGCGATAAAACTGAATCCTTGCCTATCATATATCTGTTCCCTCTCCATACGACGGTGGTGGAAAGAATAGGCACGAACCAGATCAGTCCTACGATCAGGTCTTTGACTGGCGAAAGGAAATACCAGAGAGGATTAAGAGACAGGGAGCAGGCACTATCCTCACCTGATTCATCTTTTTCCTCTGTCTTTTCTATTATTCTGCCTATATAAAAATCACCCAGGACCTTTATCGAACTCACAAGGAGTGCAAAGGATACGGTTATCCTTGAGGGCTCCCACAGGATCAACGGAAGAAAAGACATGAACACGGCTATTGCTGAACAATTCGGAAAAATATCTGATGCCGCCGATTTTCCATCTCAGTTTTCCCCACCTGGTATGCCTGTTAAGGAATTTTCTTATGCCCCAGTATTCATTTACATTCGCTGATGATATGATTGGACAGAACGACCTTCTTCCCCCTCTGATGCAGCTTCTTTCCGATAAGGTAATCCTCGGCAAGCACATCCTTTACAGCCCTAAAGCCACCGATGGCCTCTATGTCCTGTTTTCTCATGAGCATGGATTTTCCCACTACGCACGGCATCTTGAGAAATTTATCCAGGAAACATACGCTCCCCATAACAAAAGAATTCAGGTGAAGGTTCTCAAAGATTGCACCGAAAGTGCGTCCGCCCGTTCCCTTTATAATATTGCTCACAAGACCTACTTCAGGGTCCTCCATATGTCTAACTATATCCTGTAAGTAATTCCTGTTCACCATCACGTTGCTGTCACTGATGAGGACATGTTCAAATTTTGCAATTTTGTAGGCGGGGATTAGATTGTTCACCTTCGGATTGAGGCCGGCATTGCATCTTTCCACTATGATGGTTATATCTTTGTCAGGATATTTGTCCTTTATCTTCCTCGCCACCTTAAATGCAGGATCATTGTGATCCTGCAAAGAGAATATGACCTCGTATTGAGGATAATCCTGGATACATATACTTTCGAGGTTGTCGAACAGATTGTCGTCAAGTCCTTTGAGAGGTTTCAGAATTGAAACACCAGGCAAAGGCAAAGGTACAGGCACAGAAAAAATTTCTTTACCTTTACCTATTCCGTGCAATGTTGACCTGACCGCCCATATCTGAAATCCATACCCTACAAGCCCGAGAACCGTTATTCCTGCAAAAATCCGGAATATTTCCATATCCTTCCCTCCTTTCAGTTTCTGAAGAGAGTTATTGCAACTCCCTTGTTATGCCTTATGCACTGTTTTATCGACTTGATATCCTTCTCGCAGTTCAGCAGCGTCTTCCACGAGTAAATATGCCGCGCCCTGTGGAAATCGCTGTTCGCGATGTAGGGATATTTCTTGAGGCTTATCACGTTGAAAACGTCATCCCTGTTTGCGATTTCCCAGGCATCGATGTATCTGGCGTATTTCTCTCTGTTTTTCCATAGGAAAAGCGTATCCCGTACAACTATTTCCGAACTGTAGTGCGGATGACAGGCGATGATCAGAGCGTCCTGCTGCTTTGCGTTAAGGAATATCTTTTCATAACCCCAGTCGGCAGGAATGAATTCCTTAATGTTGAGGATAAGGATATGGGCCGATTTCTCGGAAGAAAAGTGGTTCTTCGTTATCTCAACTCCCGGGATTACGAGCATTCCATACTTGTCCCACGCCCTTTCTGCCTCCTGTCCGACATGAGACATGTAGTCATCAAAATTATCCTCCGTAACAGAGAACCTGAACCGGTGGGCGAGTTTTCCGAATGAATTGTCTCCGCTCACGACATGATCGGTAATGGCAATAGCATCAAAACCGGCCTGTCCGAAGAGGTCAACCGTTCTTCTCAACCCTACCGAACCGTCAGAGTATTTCGTGTGAATATGAAAATCACACAACAGCATTAATAAAATTATAAGTTTTTTTTATTACGGGATCATGACGGAGAGATGAAATTTCTGTTAAAAAAAGGGTTCTTCGGGGAACCTTGTTGATAGGTAATCGTCATTTGTTCAGTTTAGTCGTTTGTCATGCCGGATTTGATCCGGCATCCAGCGACTCTAAGGCAAAGTCACTGGATTCCGGCTCAACAGATCGCCGGAATGACGGCCCACACCAAACCCTGAAGAAGTAAAAAAAGTGAGCCTTCTTTAGAACTCTCTTGACTGTCACCGGGCATCACTTTAAAATGATGCAGAGTCATGGGCAAACAGATTACATTATCCTTCTGGAATAACCAGAACCTTTTTTCGAACAATTACCTCGAATACCGCCTGCCGGAGACTGATCTGTGGAAGAATCAAAAAGACATCCGGACTGGTTCGAGCACCCCTTCCAGGTAATGCGGACGCTACATTGCGAAGCAGTTCGAGACACGTAGCAACCTTCAAAATTGCAGACTACCTACAAAGTCTGGCAAATAGATGATGGTGAAAATTAACGACTATGAAAAGAAATGAACAAAGTGTCTGCCATCTACTATAATTTGTGGCGTATTTATTTAGGGCTATTAATGCAAATTTTTCTAATTTCTACAATTTGTCTTTGTTTCACGTTGTTGCATCGTCCCCAGCACGAAAAATGGTAATGCCAGTAAACACAGTCTTTAACGTCATTATGCCATCGCTCAAGCGAATCCAACTGTCCATCAATGTCACGAGTGGGTTGATCCGGCATCCAACAAAAATGCTTGGACGCTATCTTCAGCAATCGTCCAACTGTTTTCGGAATGAATATGAACTGATCGCCGCATGCTATAATTTCATTTAATATTCGTAAGTGTTCCTGGATTTCATCTGAAGCCAAGTCCTTTGCTTTTAAATTGCTTTTGCCATATGTTGGAAAGGGGAGCAGTTCAACAAAAGACACGCACTCCGCATGTTTCGGCGTAAATCCGATCTTCCTAAAAGTTTCATGGTAAAATCGGCCATTTCCTCTATATTGATCCAAAAGAAAAGGATGGTGAATTCCTCTATTTCTCCAGAATTCGGAACCATTCCGCAGATAGCTCAACACGTCACAAAATATCTCAGATTTCTCTATGTCTTATCAAAATTTGCATCGAGACCAATGAATATACATTTTGCTTTCTTAGGGTCAGCGCCTTGGAATGGTAGAGGGTCCTTGTGAAATGCTTCCTTTAGATCCCGATTTTCATGGCAATCATAAGGCAAGTTATACCTCTCCACAATTCAATTTTGTCCGCTCTCAGAAAATTTAAGCTATTCTTTCAGTGTCTAAATCAAGCAGTACTCCTCACCATTATATCAAATTATGATCCTGCGCATTTCAGGAAGTTATGGAGAGGTGATCGAGAGCTTAGTGTTCGAACGAGATCGGAATGAATATCCGCACTGTGCGGAATCTCCAAAGCTCGACTATTGCCATCAACGCTGACAAGTGGCAAAATAGTGGAGAGGAAAACAACGATGAAAGAGATAGGGACAACAAAGGCTCGACAAGGCTTCGAAAAGTGGAAGAAGGGCCGAATAAATGTAGCATCTCTCAGGAGGGCATATCGGGAAAAGGTCCTGGACTGGGTGGTAAAGTCCATGGAATTCGAGAGGGAACCGGTGAGTATGGGTCGTCTGAAGGAACTCCTCAAGAAGGAGAAGGCAGCACCAAGCCATTAGATTCAACCCGCTATTTTTGGACTGCCAAGAAGTAAAGACTTATTGCCTTGAAAAACATGGAGTCCCTTCGAGTTCATAGACCCGCCTTCGCGGGAATGACGACCTGAGGGCGACTCATGACAAGAGAGGGATTTTGAGTAGTAACCGGAAAGGAATCTACATGAAAGAACCAAGACCGTCTTTGCATGAATGGAAGAAACTTTATGAGGCCGCTGTTGCATTCAAGAAGTTAGAGCCGTGGGAATGGATGAGCGAGAGGGATATCTTTGGGGTTCAGAACCCGCAAACCGGTGAAATCGGATATTGCTGCATCATGGGTGAACTGGGGGAGATGCTGGCAATTGCGGTCTATAACGGGACGGAAGGGTTGCAGGGATATCTGAAGATACAAAAGGGGATAATAAAGCCCGGCAACCCCGAGGCCCTCTATATTCAAGACTGCCTGATGCTGTCTTTTGAGAACAGACAAGGCGTCCAGGAAGACGACATGGAGATTATCAACGACCTCCGGTTGAAATTCAGGGGGAAAAATGCATGGCCTGTTTTCAGAAGCTATAAACCCGGCTATTTCCCATGGTTCTTAAACAGAAATGAAGTGCTTTTTATGACCGTCGTATTGGAGCAGGCGATAAATGTCTGTCTCGAAGTTCAAAAGGGCAAAAGAATAATCTTGTCCCCGAAAAAAAACCGGTATTTTATCAGGACGGCTGAAGAAAGGGATGGATTGATATCCTGGAAAGATGAATGGATGGAGCCGGCTCCTTTAAAGAAGAAGGACGGCGGTGTCAGTGAGCCCATAGATGAGGTCAGGATACAGAGGCTGAAAAGGGCTGCGACACCTGTCGCCGCAGTATGGGAGATCGATTTCTTCCACACACCTACCCCTGCGTTGGAGGGTGAAAGGCCCTTTTTCCCTTACGCGATCATGATTATGGACCACGACTCAGGCTTTATTCTCGATACACACCTTGCAGGGGAAACAAGCGGCAGGAAAGAATTTATTGATAAATTTCTCTCCTGCATTGAACAAACATCATCATTGCCGCTGGAAATATTGGTAAGAAAAGACGAAGCGGTCGGACTCTTTGAACCCTACACTTCGCGTCTGAATATCAAACTAAGCAAAGTAAAGAAACTTCCGAATATTGATCATGCCCGGCGGGAGATGGAAAAGCATTTCAAAAGATTTCGATGAGAGATCAGTGCGACAACAGGATATAAACAGACGTTAATTATAGTCTCATAATAGTATTCACAGATTTTCTCCCCTTATGCGTCATGCCCGAGGTCTTCAGTCGGGCATCCATTTTCGGTTAATTGGATTCCCGCCTTCGCGGGAATGACGGCAAAAATATGCAGACTATTATGAGACGCTTATTAATGAAAATCCCTGTTTTTTATTAGGTACGAATAATATATCGCTGCATCCGTATGCGTGCGCTCAAGGGTATCAAAATCCACTTTGTACAACCCGAACCGCGCATCGAGCCCCTGGAGCCATTCGTAGTTGTCAATAAGAGACCAGTAAAAATACCCCCTCACATCCATGCCGTTTTTGATACATCGCTCCAATACATCTACGTGTCCCTTCATGAACCTTATCTTTTTCCGGTCATTACGGGTGGCTATGCCGTTTTCGGTGATTATCAGAGGTACGCCCAGTTTCGAAGCGTATCTCAATACCTTTTCGAGTCCGGATGGGTGGATCTCCCATCCCATATCCGTCAGGCCGTAGCCGTCTATGTCCCTGTGCCTCAGCTCAATCCCCATTCTTTTAAACGGGTTGAACCGGACATGCACTCTCGTATAATAATTCACGCCAAAAAAATCCAATTTGTTCTTAATGGGAACAACAATTTCCGATGCCTTTTTGAAAGGGAATT
Source organism: Thermodesulfovibrionales bacterium (assembly GCA_963727725.1). GTDB lineage: Bacteria > Nitrospirota > Thermodesulfovibrionia > Thermodesulfovibrionales > SM23-35 > CAVSHJ01. The sequence goes on along the minus strand of CAVSHJ010000005.1, from coordinate 35,050 downwards.
TTACATACACTTTCCCGGTCAAAAAAGCATCGAGGAGAGAATGGTTGTAAAAGTATTTCGCCAGCTTTGAGAGTAAGCGGTCGAAGGGATTCCATCTCCCCCATGGTGCAAGAGCGGCCATATTATGTGCAACACTTACCATCGCATCCGGAACAGAGGCGTGGATGCTGTCATAAGCCTTTCCGTGGCATATCAGGATATTCTTTAATGCGCTCATAGCCAGGGACAGATCCCTGACCCCCGGCGGCATACATCCTTCGAGATAGCCGCCGAGAAGAAGTACATACGGCTCATTAAAGGTTATCCAGTAGCGCACCCCTTTCAGGATGGAGACCATCCGTTCTGCGTAATCAAGGAATTTTACGATTGAAGCAGATTCATGCCACGGATATTTCTTTATGAACCACAGAGGATGGGTGAAGTGGTGGAGAGTGACCATCGGTTCGATGTTATTCCTGATGAGAATGTCGACGATATCCCGGTAATGAGAGATCGCCTCGTCATTCCAGACCGATTCCTTAGGCTGTATTCTGGACCATTCTACCGAGAAGCGGTACGCATTGACGCCCAGCTCTTTCAGAAGGTCCAGGTCTTGTTTGTAGAGGCTGTAATGGTTTGTAACGTTCGGGTTTGCACCAAGGATCGCATCCCATGATGCCCAATCCGCATCAGGAGAGCCTTCGAGTTGAAAAGCGGATGTGGCAACCCCCCAGAGAAAATCTTTCATCAGGATTATTTATTAGAGCACAATGCCTGTACAAAAAAAAAGCCCTCCCGAGGGGAAGGGAGGGCGGAGGGTTAGCAAAGCATCTTTATCCCGTACTAAAATGCAACCTGTAGTGTCAACTGGACTCTCTTGTCATTGGATTTGCCGGGCTGCTTATAATCAACCGTATCGTAATCGACAAGAATCATGTTTTTGTGCGGCTGGTCCAGGTAATATGCCACGCCTGCAATGTATCTGTTGTTTTCGTCATCTTCCACATGTCTGTCTGGATCAAAATGATCATAACGGCCGATCACGCTGAACTTGTTTATCGGGTCCTTGAACATGTTAAACAGTTTCAACTCCGTAAAAAAGGAATAGCCATTTTTCTTGGTATCGTTACTGCCGTCTTGTTGGCCTGTGCCCCAATAATATTGACCTGTCACAACAACAGGTTCGGATTCAAAGCTCCCGAAAGCGAGGTTGGTGGTCCAATCAGGCTCGGCAGCCGTATTGCCCTTTCCGTTTATGCCGAAGTAGGAGAACTGAAGTCCCGGGATAATATCCGGTAAAGGCCTGATAGTTACCCTTCCTTCCAGAACCTTGTTTCTGTTCTTCTCACTTGCGTGATATCCCGTGCCGTTATACACTCCCCCCTGAATGCTGCCGTAGCGACCGGGATATGCGCTATTAACGTTTTTCTGATAATCGTCACTCATGTATCCCCCGAGGAGGGATGTAAATGTCAAGCCGACATCGGCTGAATTGAAAATGTTGTTTCTTTCGAGGAACATCGTATCCTGCAAGCGGTAATAGTTCAGGTTCTCTTCGAAATCAAGCCACGGAATGTGGACCATACCGAATTCAACATTCGGTTTGGTCAGGAACGCGATATCCGGCGCTATAAATTTTCCATAAATGTACTTGATCCTGAAGGCCGTCGAGCCGTCAAGGTTGCTTGCCGTTTCCTTGACTGTAGTCACATCGGATGTTATCCGGGCCTGGAACCAGGGGAAAAATTCCTTTTCTACAGTCAGATAACCGCGTTTTATGTCGAACCTGTTATATACGTCTGTGCCGGTTGTCGGCCTTGCTGTTGACCCGTAGCCATAGGAAAGATACCAAAGGCCCCCGATTTTGATACCCCCCAGCGCTTTCTCAATCTTTGCGAGACCCTTGCTTTTCGGTGAGCGACGTTGCCTCGGTCACCTTCTGTTCGATCTTTTGTTCCACCTTTTTTTCGTTTTCCGCCGTATTCCCTCTCCATGTCGTGCATGACAGAAAGCGCTTCCTGCTCGTGAGAATTCCCTTTTCCACGAGCTTCTTCAGGATCGGGTTTGTAATCTCTTCAGCCTTTGCCATACCCGACAACAAAAACAACAAGCACAGACTCAAAACCAGTGACAAACTTCTCTTCATACTTTTCCCTCCTTTTGCTTTAGAAATTTTAAATGATAGGAAGTCGGACACAAATGTATTCCATTTCCCAATTGCAGATAATAATGCCATTTCGAATGTTACAGGAATATTAAGGAGAGATTAAATTTTGGTTACGCTCAGCCTCAGCATTTAATCTGCGAATTATTGTTATGAGGCCGGATAGACGATATCGAATGACGTAGAAAAATGGTGTCCGATGGGTTATTAGTGTTAGTGTGACATAAAGCCCTTGACATAACCGCTCTTAAGAAAATCCATACCCGTTGTCATTCCCGAGGTAGTAGTCGGGAATCCATTGTCTTTAAAAAACAAAGAAACCTGGATTCCCGCCTTCGCGGGAATGACGGCACGGAAAAACTCGAACATATGAAAAGAAGCGTTAAATGTACCAAAATAGTACCGGGACTACGTGACAGGGCAGATGAGGCGGACTGTTGTACCCTGTCCTTCCGTGCTTTCGATCTTCATTTCCCAGCCGTGGGCCTTTACGAGATGCTTGACAATCGCAAGGCCGAGACCTGTGCCGCCGAGTTCCCTCGAACGGGCCCGGTCAACCCTGTAAAACCTCTCGCCGAGACGGCTAAGGTGTTTCCGGGGGATACCGGTGCCGGTGTCTTCTACCGCTATCTCCACGAAATCTTTTTCTTCTCCACTTTCATCCTTTATCTTTTTCCCCTGGACTTCAACCTTCACCCCGCCTCTCTCGGTAAACTTGATTCCGTTGTCCACAAGGTTGATCAGTATCTGGATCAGGCGGTCCCTGTCTGCCCTGTATCTCTGTAATGTCCGGAGGATAGCTGCTTTTTCAGATAGAGTCCTTTGCTGCCTGCTTTTTCGCTTAAGGTTGCGAGAACCGAGTCAACAACTTCTTCAATATTTACATCTCTTTTGTCTATCGTGATATCTCCCAGCTCGATCCTTGACAGGACGAGGAGGTCGTTTACCAGAGAATTCAACCGTTCGCTGTTGTTCTTTATAGTCTCAAGAAACTTCAGGGCGTTGTCTTTGTCATCAAGCGCGCCTTCGATAAGAGTCTCTGCAAATCCTTTTATCGCCGTGATGGGGGTCTTTATCTCATGGGTGACATTCGCTACAAAATCTTTTCTCACTCTCTTCAAGCTTTTTCAATCTTGTAATGTCATGGAATGTCAGAACCACTCCCAATGTCTCTCCCGTGCGCACTGCGGGAATAAAAAGGCGCGGCCCTTACCATGAGACAGAGTTCTTTCGGATAAGTGATGTCGATTTCACCGGATATCCTTTCCCTGTTCCCGGCGACACGAGCGGCAAGGTCCGCAAGCTCGGTATTTCTCAGGGCCTCCGTCAGGGTCTTGCCTTCAATATCCGATCCGATGCCGAAAAGATTTGTGAGGGCGCTGTTCACAAGGAGTATTCTGCCTTTCGTATCAGCCAGGATCAGTCCGTCGGACATATTTCTCACGATCGCTTCGATCTTCTGTCTTTCCGCCTCGCTCTGTTCAAGCCTTGCGCGGAGCTCCCCGGCCATGGTGCCTATGCTTTCTCCGAGTTCCCGCAGTTCATCTCTTTCTTTCAGGAAGAGTCTTTTCCCGAAATTTCCTGCCGCAACTTCTTTTGAAAAGGCTGAGATCTCCCCGATAGATCTTGTGAGTTTCCTCGTCTGAAGGAGAGCAAATGCGAAGACTACAAGAGAGACCGCGAGGGAGGCGAAAATGATCTTCTTTCGAATCCTGTCAACTGCGGCGTCAACGTTGTGGAGAGGTACGGATAGTCTGAGGAATTTCTTGTCCGTATCCGTGCCGACCGCGATTGCAAGATAGAACAGTTCTTTCCTGACTGTCTTGCTGAACCGGATAGAACTCCCCACATCACTGATGTCGGCATCCTGAATCTCGGGTCTGTTCGAGTGGTTTTCCATCATAGTCCGAAGGCTCATCCGAGTCTCCCAGCACCTTGCCGGAGTTGTCAATGATGGTAATTCTTGCCCCCGTTTTTTCCTTGAATCTCTTACAGAAGTCGTCGAGGTTATGTGCAGGGGAAGAGGGAATCTGATCGGCGATCAGACGGGCCTGTACAATAAGACTGTCTTTAAGGTTTCCGATGTAATTGTTCTTTATCGTGCTTGAGAGATAGAGTTCAAGCGAAACGAGGAGCAGAGATGTGATGACTATATACGCGATAAAGACTTTTCTGAAGAGAACACTTTTCATTATTCCCCATTGAAGAAATAGCCTATGCCGCGCAGCGTTCTTATATATCTGGGGTTTGCAGCGTCTTTTTCGATATGAGACCTTAATCTTCTGATATGGACGTCAACTGTTCTCGGTTCCACGAATCCTTCATCCCGCCATATCGCGTCCAGGAGCTGGTCTCTGCTGAATACCTTCCCTTTTCTTTCGGCGAGGAAAAGGAGGAGCTTAAACTCGGTTGCGCTCAATTTTACAGGTTTTCCTCCTATGGAAACAGTATATCTCTCCCTGTCAATTTCGAGTCCTCCTATCTTTAACATCTTTTCAGGTACGGTTTTTTCTCTTGAACGTCTGAGGACCGCCCTGACCCTTGCGATGAGTTCCCTCGGGCTGAACGGCTTTGTCATATAGTCGTCTGCTCCCATCTCAAGGCCGAGGATCTTGTCTACTTCTTCTCCCTTTGCGGTCAGCATGATAACAGGCAGTCCGGCGGTCTTCGGATCATTTCTCAGTATGCGACAGAGTTCGACTCCCTGAATCCCGGGAAGCATGAGGTCGAGGATCAAAAGATCATATCTGCCTTTCCTTATCTTCGCGAGGGCTGTCTCACCGTCCGAGGCGGAGTCCACAAGAAAGCCTTCTTTCTTCAGGTTATATGAGACAAGTTCGACAATGTCGGCCTCGTCGTCAACAACGAGTATATGTCTCGGAGTTTCCATGCAATACTTATAACTTATTTTCTGTTCTAATGCAATAAATAATAGGAGTTCATTTATTGACATTAAGATCAATTTTTTATATTCTAACGTTACTCCGAGAGGTAAGTAATGAAACTTTTTCCGAAAGAGACCGATTTTTTTGCGATTTTCGAAAAGGCTGCGGCGAATGTCACCCATGCCGCCACGCTTTTGGTAGGCATTATGGAACATTTCGGCAACCTTGAAGCCTGGGCAAGAGAAGTGCACGAACTGGAACAGGAAGGGGACATGTTCACCCATGATATTATGAGGAAGCTGAACAAGACCTTTGTTACTCCCATAGACAGGGAAGATATCCATGCCCTGGCCTCAACACTGGATGATATCCTTGACCTTATCTGGGCTGCGGCTGACAGGCTCACGGTGTTCAAAATGAAAGAATCCACAAAATGGGCCATTACCATGTCGAAAGACCTTCTTACGACTGTCGAGTTTGTAGAAAAAGCTATAAAGAAACTCAGAGAAAAGAATTATCCGCATATCCAGGAATATTCGATCGAAATCAACAAGCTCGAAAACAGAATGGACAGGGGGTTCAGAGATGCACTCGGTCAGCTTATTCGATGAGATGCAGGACCCTATTCTCATTATTAAATGGAAAGAGATATATGAGCATCTCGAAGATGCTTCTGATAAGTGTGAGGATGTCGCCAACATATTGGAAGCCATAGTCCTCAAAAATGCATGAGACCTATTTTTTGCTCCTCTCTGTAATAGCCCTTTCGATAGTATTTGATTTCATAAACGGTTTTCACGATACTGCGAACGCTATCGCCACTTCCGTATCAACGCGGGTTTTGTCTCCCAAGGCCGCTGTCTTAATGGCTGCAGTCTTGAATATGGTAGGCGCCTTATCCGGTACCGCCGTGGCAAAGACAGTCGGGGCGGGACTTGTGCAGGCCGCGTCCGTGACGCAGGTCACGGTCATTTCTGCGCTCGTCGCCGCCATTGTCTGGGATTTGATAACATGGTATCTGGGTCTTCCCACCTCTTCGAGTCATGCCGTGCTTTCAGGCATTGTAGGCGCCGCGATAGCCACGTCAGGATTCAGTGTCATTATTTCGAAGGGCATTTACAAAGTTCTGCTCGGCCTGATCCTCTCGCCTCTCATCGGGTTCATACTGAGCATCCTGCTAATGTCGCTCCTCACGTGGCTCTTCAGACGTTCTACGCCGTCTCTTGTGAGTAAACTTTTTGGCAGGCTTCAAATCTTGTCGGCAGCCTATATGGCGTTCAGTCACGGGGGCAACGACGCCCAGAAAACGATGGGCATTATCACAATGGCACTGGTAAGTTATTACCATCTTCCGGATTTCCATGTGCCGATCTGGGTCATTGTCATGTGCGCGACAGCGATGGCATTCGGTACAGCCGCAGGAGGCTGGAGGATCATAAAGACCCTTGGTATGCGTCTTGTCAGTCTCAGGCCTATTAACGGGTTTGCCGCAGAGACTGCAGCTGCTACGGTTATCGAGGTCGCCTCCAGGATGGGTCTGCCGCTTTCGACCACACACGTGATTTCATCCACTATTATGGGTGTCGGGGCGTCAAAGAGGTTTTCGGCGGTCAGATGGGGAATAGGGGGGAATATTGTTCTCGCATGGATCATTACACTGCCGGCATGCACGGTTCTCGCCTGGGTCATATGCAAGGGATTGAATCTTGTTATCAGATAGGCCGGCTTGTTGCGGATAGCCTGAAAAGGTGTTCAACCCGGAGACCTGAGGATTTCACGTAACAGATCCTCACTCACCCCTTTATATATCCTTACACTTCCGATTTTTTCCGGCAGGATGAATTTCAGCTCTCCGGCGACTGCTTTTTTGTCGAGCTGCATCGACAGGAAAATACTGTGCGCATTGATATTGGCCGGTTTTTCCGAGGGCAACCCGTAAGAATCAATGACATCCTTAATCTCTGACACCTGCCCTTCGTCGATAAGGTTCAGCATCCGGGAGAGCCTTGCCTCAAGGTACATCCCGATTGCGACTGCCTCACCGTGAAGAAATCTCTTGTACTCCGTGACGGTCTCAATTGCATGGCCTATCGTGTGTCCGTAATTGAGGATAGCGCGCAGCCCTGCTTCCCGCTCATCCTTTGCCACCACTTCCGCTTTTATCTCGCATGAACGTTGAACGACATGAGTCAGCGTTGCACTGTCAAGATTAAGGATCCTGTCTCTGTTGTCTGCAAGGAAGTCAAATAATTCTCTGTCATAAATAACGCCGTACTTGATCACCTCGGCCAGACCGGCCAACAATTCTCTCCTCGGAAGCGTTCCGAGCGTCTCTATATCGACCCACACAAGTCGGGGTTGCCAGAACGTGCCGATCATGTTTTTCCCGAGCTTATGGTTTACACCCGTCTTTCCTCCGACGGAACTGTCCACCTGGGCGAGGAGCGTTGTAGGCACCTGGATATATGCGATTCCTCTCATATAGGTGGATGCTGCGAATCCGGTCATGTCACCTATGACGCCTCCTCCGAGCGCGATCAGTGCCGATGATCTGTCGAGTTTATGACCCAGGAGTTCGTCGTATATATGCTGCAGCCAAAGCAGGTCCTTGTATTCCTCACCGTCGGGGATGGTCACAGTAAGCAGATCGAATCCGGCTTCCCTTATCGAATTTGATACACGTTCGCCGTAAAGCTCAAGAACAGTCGGATTGCTCACGACAGCGACCCTCGGGCTTAGGTCAAGTGATTTCAGGGCATCACCGATACCGTCAAGGATGTTATTCCCTATCGAAATGTTATAGCTTCTTTCGCCAAGCTCAACTCTGATCTCCTGCATCTCACCAGCCCTTCACTTTCTCCACAATCTCCTCTGCGATCTGCAACGGGGTCTTGCCGTCCGTGTCTATAACTATATCCGCCTTTTCATAATAAGGTTTCCTGATATCCAGGAGCTCTCCGATTTTCTCCAGAGGGTTCTCTACATGGAGCAAGGGTCTGTCGCTCGTACTGCTTGTCCTCTGGAGGATTGTTTCCGGTGACGCCATGAGGCAGACGATAATTCCTGTTCCCCTGAGAGTTTCCATATTCTCCTGCCTTAATACGGCGCCGCCGCCGGTGGAAATAACGGCATCCTTATTCAGGGATACTTTCTTTATCATATCTGTCTCGATTTCTCTGAAGACCGGCTCGCCGAATTTTTTAAATATCTCACTGATAGTCATATCCCTTGAATCCTCTATCTCCGTGTCCACGTCTATCAATTTCATATCAAGGAGACGGGCGAGCTCCTTCCCTACGGCGGTCTTGCCTGTTCCCATGAAACCGGTGAGGACGATGTTTTTCATTTCGCTCCGCTTATTGTAGTAGTTACAGGGTGAGAGGTCAATCTGTTATATTCTAGATATGTCCAGGGTAATAATCGGAATGAGCGGAGGGGTCGACTCCTCAGTCGCCGCATATCTCCTGAAGCAGAAAGGATACGAAGTGGAGGGAGTCTCCTTTGTAATGTGGGACAAGGACAGAGGAATCGACATTCAGTCATGTTGTTCTTTTGAGGCTGTGAGAGATGTATCGCGAACGGCAGACTTCATAGGAATTCCTTACAGCACAATTGACGTGAGAGCTGATTTCATGGAGAAGGTAGTGAAGCCTTTCGTGAACTCATACCTTTCGGGCGTGACCCCTAACCCATGTGTTCTATGCAACAGGTTTATCAAGTTTCCCTTCCTTATGAAAGAGGCGGAAAGAAAGGGCGCCGACCATATCTCAACCGGGCACTACGCGAGAATTGAACCGGTAAGGGAGAATCCGCCGCAGGCGGAGCACGGAGCAGAGGGCAGAGAGAAAACTCAACAACAACTTTTTTCACTTAAAAAGGGAATCGACCCGAAAAAGGATCAGTCGTATGTTTTATATTCTCTGACACAGGAAGAACTTGAAAGACTGATCCTGCCCATTGGCTGCCTCGCCAAGAGCGATGTCAGAAAAATTGCAAATGAGATTCATCTGCCGGCGGCGGAAAGATCTGAAAGTCAGGAGATATGTTTCATCGAAGGCAGAAACTATTTGAGATTCATTGAGCGGCTTTCTCCTGTCAGGAAGAATCCGGGTCCGATCGTCGGTCCGAATGGAAAGGTGATAGGGACGCATACGGGCATTCATGGATATACGCTGGGCCAGAGAAAAGGCATGGGTATATCCTCACGGGAGCCTCTTTATGTGGTGGATATTGACGTAGTAAAAAATACCGTCTATGCCGGACCCCGTGAAGATGCAGAGAAAAGGGAGTTTCTTGTTGAAGGACTCAACTGGATTGCACCCCCCCTTCATCTTGCGGCAAAGAGTGATAAGGACGGATTTAAATTCAGGGCATCCGTAAAGGTTCGCTCAACGATGAAGGACCAGCCGGCAACAATATATGTAAAAGCAAATCCCCCCTTACCCCCCTTTGCTAAAGGGGGGATGGGGGGATTATCAAGTGAAATCGTTCGTGTCGTCTTCGATGAACCCCAGTGGGCGCCTGCGCCGGGCCAAAGTGCAGTGTTCTATGACAATGATACGGTCATCGGCGGGGGTGTAATCAAAAAATCAGCTTGAGGGCATCGCGCACTACCTCTATCTTTGCAGGTGTCTTACCGAGATAATCTCCGTCTGTCTGTATATGTGCATCGCCGTTTATCTCAACATGCTCTGCCTTTAAATATCTTACGTCCCTGAATCCGAGATGTCTTCCCGTTGTGACGCCGAAGACGTACCTTAAAATGTCCAGGCGTCCTCTCCCCTCGAAGAGACAGACATACAAAACGGGGTCGGTAAGACTTGCATCAGGTGTGATACGGAAATTCCCTCCGTATTTGGCGGCGTTTCCTATGATCCCGGAATACCCTGAATAACTCTTGCCATCGATGCTTAAAGTGAGCCGGCTCGGATGAAACCTGACGAGTGTTCTGAATCCGCTGTAAAAATAGGCGCCCTTGCCCGAAATTTTCTTGATCGTCTCATTTATTCCATGAACTGCTTCGCCGTCAAAACCGACCCCTGCCATTAAAAGAAAGTAACGGGTAACGAGTGATGAGTGATGAGTGAAGACTATTTTTCCCAGGGAGATGTTTTTGGGAGTACGGCTGATAGCAATTCCCAATGCGCTTTCCACATTCTCCGGAATACCCAACTCCTTTGCGAGGACATTCGTGGTCCCCAACGGCACGATAGCGAGTGGGACTTCCGAACCCGCCATACCGTTTACTACTTCATTGAAGGTGCCGTCCCCGCCTGCCGCAATGATTAAGGATGGTGATTTCCTGAGAGATTCTCTCGCGAAATGCTCGGCGTCACCTTTCTGTTTCGTCGGGAGAGATTCGATTTCATATCCTCTTGACCTGAGAAAATGGACGGCCCTTTCTATTTTTTCCCGCGTCGTCTTTTTTGCAGCAGGGTTACTGATGAGGACTGTCAAGGATTTCATCAACTGTGGTCATACCTCTGCAGGAAGCTATTTCCCGTATCATCACCGGAACTCTTTCGAGGTAGTTGCTTATTTCTTCGATGCCGGCGCCTTCTGTCACGAAAAAAACCCTTCCTCCTTCTTTGCTCCGGCTGGATTTAATATTCGGTATACGCACATATCCAAATTTGTTTGATGCGATATAACCGGTTGTATAGTCCGGGTCATCAGATACACATAATTCGGCTATTATCTCCCCCGAAGACAGAACCTTTGACGCCAGAGTGAGGGCCTCCCTGACCGTATCCGTATTAATTCCAAGTCGGGAAAGCCTTGAAGCAAGAGATCTTGATGCCGGCCGGCTGAGACCGAGACGCGAAACCCTTACGCCCCTTTGCCTGTCATGCTCAAGGCGAATCCCGCGTCCTCCGGTAATAACGGCAGCTCCCGTCATCCCTCCTTTTCTTATTAACGAAAAAGCATTGTCCGCCGCCCTTCCCGAAATACTCAATGACTGAAGCAATCGTCTCGCCACTTTTTCTCCTTCGACAGGTCTCTGACACCTCACTGTAGCGAGAGGAAGTGAAGAAATTTCCCGGGGTTTTTGCCTGATATCTTCAATCGTAAGGACGATCTTGTCAACTTTCCCTTTCGGATGGCTTAATGCCCTTTCAACATATTCCTTAACGACCTTCCGGATATCTGCTGCTTCATGAAGTCCTTCGGCGCCCGAGATGTGGATTTCTTTCCTGTTATCTCCGTCCGGCCGTTTGACGCCTGTCGTTCTGGACGCCCTCATCCTTATACTCCAGAGCTTCTTCATCAGTGAATCCCGCTGCCCCCCCTTTTCAAGGGGGGTACGGGGGGATTTTGGTTGGTTGCACTCGATGAACGTTTCATACAAGTGATTTACTTTACGAGTGCATTCTCGAAATGATCCGATTGAAATCTATTACTGGCATGACTGATATATTAGCGGTATCCATCTAGGCGGATGAATTCCGCGAGATCTGCGGACGAAGACCCGAATGCTATTCCAAATAAAACATATTCACTTTTAAAAAATTGCTAAAATCGGGGTACGAAGAAGAAAAATCGACTTAATCGAATAACGAGGCCAGCGTCTCTGTCTTTTCCTCGATGTGTTTTGTCATCTCTTCCTGCTGGTTTTTTATCTTGAAGAGCTCATCGGCGATATCAAGTGCCGCCAGGATAGATGCCTTAACAGGAGTAATATTGGGAGCGGTATTGTAGACTTCCTTCAGTTTCTTATCTACAAAAGATGCGAGTTCCCTGATATATTCCTCGGGCGCGTCTCCTTTGATTGTGTATTTCTGGCCCAGAATATAGACCTCTGTGCTACCCATATGCCTTATTCCGGTTCGAGGGCCTCAATCTCATTGAGGAGAGCCTCGAGTTGACTTTTTATGACGTTCTTTTCGGACCTGAGCTGCTCCACTTCCTGGTTTCTTTCATCCAGCAGCGTTTCGAGTTCCTTGGTCCTCCTCTCCGTTACCGTCTTTTCTTCCTTAAGGGTTTTGACTCTCTCTATCGCTATTGAGATCTTGTCTTCAAGACTCTTCAGTTTTTCCAATGGCTTAATCTCCTTTTTAAGGTCTTTTGGCTGATCCATAAGTTGGTCGTCGTCAAAGAGGGTCTTCTTCAAAACCATCGTTCCTAAAATACCAGAACACCAAAGTCAATGTCTACAATTTTCCGACCGGGATTTCTATCGCTCCGTCTCCTGTTGCGGTCGTGCGCTTGTATTCAAAAAAAGAAGTCAACACCTTCTTCACATAGTTTCTCGTCTCATCATAAGGGATGTCCTCTATGAATTGATCGGCAGACTTATATTGTCCTTTTTTAAGCCATTGTCGCACTATGTCTTCACCTGCGTTATATGCGGCAATGGCATATGTGTAACTGCCGAATTCTTTAATCAGATGACTCAGATAACAGACACCGATCCCGATATTATTCTTCACTTCAAGCATATCGCGTGAATTCTTCAAGCTGACCTTTGCCATACTGTCAAAACGGTGCGCGGTCTTTGGCATTAGCTGCATGAGTCCAAGCGCTCCGGCGGCAGACCTTGCCCCGGGATCAAACCTGCTCTCCTCCCTTATGACCGAAAGGACCAGCATCGGGTCTATACCGTACTGCGCCGAAAGACGTTCAATGATGTCCCAGTGTACGCGGGGGTAGAGGTAGGAGTGCAGGTCTTCTGTATAAGGTGTCCTCGATGCAAGTCTGACCGAATAGCTGTAACTTCCCAATTTCTCGAATTTTGAGCAGAGATATGAAATATCCTCCATCGAGCCCACATCTTTTGAGGCGTATATCAATTCAGATAAAGCCTCCTTTGAGAGGCCGAGTTCAATCAGTGCTTCAACGCGGTCCATCTTTTGTTTCGCAGCGGGCGTGCTTTTCGCCGGCGTTATCTCCTTGACGAATTTCCAGTTTGCGCCTCCGGATTCCCGATTCAGGGCATACGTCATGATGCTGTAAAATTCACGTTCTTTCCCCAGAATCGTCCTGTAAAGCCCGGATGCATCCCCCCCGTCTTTCTGGAGACTTCTGGCTTGCCAGTAAAGGTATTTGGAGTCGCCGTAGGTTCTGTAAAGTCTTGAGAAGATACCGGATGCATTCTTGTATTCACCCGAGCGGAGGTATGTCCATCCCATCCCCCACAGAGCATCCTCTTTCGCTGACGGATACCGGTCGATAACGGTCCGGTATATATTCAAGGCTTCTTTAATATCTCCGTCCCTTCTTCTGTCTGAAGCGAGAGCGACGAGGATGGAGCCGAACCTTCCGTCCCTCCCCCTGGAGAGTTCATCAACTGCGGAATTCACCTTCTCTTTCTCTCCCGCACGGTATAAGGAGCGTATTTCCCAGTATCTTTCCCCGGCACTCTTATACACATCCGCAGCTTCGAGATATTTCTTTTGTCTGAAAAGGGAGAGACCGAGGTTCACCAGGATTCGATTCTTCAGGCTTCCGTCATCTTTTTTTATCGCGGACCTCAGATCAGACTCTGCACCCTTGTAATCCGCCGTCCTTATGAGGTTTGAGGCCCTTTTAACCAGGTCTTCTGCCGTTATATCCGAAGGACTCAGCTCGTCGTATGCCATTCCCGAAAAAGGACCTGCGTCTGTATAGACGTCTTTGAAAATCGACTTTGCCTTGTCTTTCTGCCCGTCTTTCTTCAGCCACAGGGCATAGAGAAATGTCATTTGTGAGTCATCCGGGAAGGTTTCCAGGTAGGATTCGTATAAAGGCCCGACACTTTCTTCAGAAACTTCTTCAGCCTCCCTGATCTCTCCGACCCGGGCCCGCTTTGCAAGAGGAGAGAGAGGATATTTCTTGAGGAGTTTGCGGACAGCTTTCAGAGACTCGGGGTGGTTACCAATTTCACGGTAAGCGTCAGAGAGCCACAGCAACGCATAATCCCCCAGCAACGGGAATTCCTTTTCCGCATGGGACAGACTCGAAATGGCGTCCTGAAATCTCTTTCTCTCGAGTTGATTCTTTCCTCTTTGAAGAGATGTCTTGCCGTCGATCTCATCAGAATGAACGGCCACGCATGAAATGACGAAAACCATTATGAAGACTAAAAAACGCTTCATGAAGATATCATAGCCAAAATCATTTTTTTCGGCAATATCAGCACTATGATACAGACATTTACATTCACACAACTATCGCACCGAGGTTATGATAATATACTTACCAAGAAGTGCAAAAGTAAGGCTACATTGATGTCATTCCTCCGCCTGAGGCGGATCGGGAATCTTTCTGTAAAACCCGGAAGGATTGCGGACACCGCTTGAGCGGACGCAATGACAAGAATAGTAACAATGTAGTCTTACTAATGACCGTATTAGTAACCAAAGCCTGGAGGTATCTCTTGGTTATACTTCCGTTCTGCAATTTCATATGGCACACAGGCGTTCTGCTTGCCGGCGAGGCAGCATCAAATCCCGGTTTCCCTGAAGAAAAGGCAACGAAAGGACTTTACGCGATTCTTATCATTATCATCATTCCCCTGCTAATCGCCTTATTCTTTCTGGTGAGATTCCTTTACAGACATACTGTGGCAAAGAAGCTGAAAACTACCGTTATGGAAGACTACAGGAAAGAAGCTGACGATTATGAAAAGGCGGGGAAATTTGTTTCGGCTGCGAATATTTATGACAGTAAACTGAAGGAGTACCGAAGAGCGGCGGCGCTGTATGAAAAAGGCGGTGACTATAAGCAGGCCGCGATGCTTTATGACCACCTGGGGATGACAGACAAGGCGAAGGAGATGTACCAAAAGGCGGGCGATCTTGAAGACGCCGCAGAAGTTGCGATGCTGGACGGAGACTTTGATGAAGCCGCCGACCTTTATGACAGGGCCGGGAAAAAGAAAGACGTGGCAAAAGTTATGCAACAGGCGGGCAAAACAATTTATGCGGTAAAAGCTTACAGGGAGGCCGGAGAATACAAGAAGGCTGCATTGCTTCTTCAGGAGGAAGGCATGCTGAGAGAGGCTGCAGACATGTTTCAGATCTACCTTTATGAAAAGAGACCCGAAGGCTCAACTATCGGGGACTTTTATACGTACGCGTTGCTGCTCGAAAAAACGGGACAGGTGGAAAAGGCTTGCGGGGTCTTTGGGGAAATAGAGAAAGTCAACCCCGCCTTCAGAGATGTGAAAGACAGACTCGCATCTCTCGTGCAATTTCAGGAAGAGGAGGCCCCCGAAGGGAAAGTCGCCCTGAGGAGCTTTATCAGAGGCGGAAAACTCGAACCGAGATACGGCCTTAAGCTCTGGGCCCAGATTCTCAGGAGCCTGCAGCGGGATTACAAGACGGGATGGTCTTTCGGTCTTTTAAGTCCGGACAATATCGTTATCGATGCACGGAACAATATCTCTTTCCTGAAAAGGTCCCAGTCATCATCATATGCTTCTCCCGAAAGCTTGAAGGGAGAGGGCCCGGACGAAAGGGCTGATATTTATTCCGCGGGTGTTATTCTCTATGAGATGCTGACGGGAAACCTGGAAGGTCTCGGTTCCGTAAGGATTATGGATGTGGTGGAAGATGTCCCTGAATGGCTTGATGAGATAGCGATAAGATGCCTCAAGAAAGTGAAGGAAGACAGGTACCAGAGCATACAGGATATTTTCGCCGACCTCAGGACGCTCTCAAAGCGCAAAAAAGATCCGGACCAAAGCAGCCGTGAAAAGAGGCTGAGCCAATAGAATATTTCCCTGATCCTGTGATATATTTCTCTCATGATTAATGATCTCCGGCTTCATGGAAGCATCGGTCCCGTAGAGTATTTTGCTTTTGTCGGCGGTGCCAGCGCCCATAATACCTATTTCTACGATGAAGGTCCGTCGAGCATCAGATTTTTCTCAAAGGGCAATGAATTTACCATTACTGAAGAGGGCGTCCATTACAAGGGGACCGGCGGGAACTTCTGCGAATATATGTTCGGCGTGGAGAAACCGTTCAAGGATCTTATAAAGAAAAGCGTGGCCAACAGGCTCATCATGTTCGGGGCGTTCCTTGATGGAAATGAAAAGATAGTATTTACGAACGACACCGAAGGAATGGAGTCTTTTTACCGTCTTTTTCTACAGGGTCATGCGGTAAAAAATTACTACTTTTTTGTCTCTTCCGATTTCGGAGGGAATTATAGAAAGAGGCAGAAACAGATACTGGGCGCTGTCGGGAAGTTCCTCAAGAGAACAGAACTTGTTGCCGAAGAGATGGACACGGAGATTCTCGAAGGGTTCCTTTCCGAGTTAAAAGAAGACAATTCGCAGGTATTTATCTTCAAACTCATCCACGCGGGGAACCGGAAGTTTTATAAGGCTTTCTCAGATTTCTATTCGCGGGAAAGGGCACTGTCGGTAAATGAGGAACTGTATATCGAGAATCTCGTCTCGGGCGATGATATAGACCGCTATCAGCAGGAGAGGATGAAGATAGATATCATGTACAGGCATCCCGATAACAAACGTGTTGTTGATGAATACAGGGACATCCTGCTGAGCGGGATTTCGGAAGACACTCTTCAGCCTTCGGAGTTTGCAAGGCTCAGGAGGCTGCGCGCCCTCGGGATAAGGAATAATATACCGAGTGTCCTTTTCGAGACGCTCGACGATCTTCTGTTGCGGGGCAGAAAGATCCAGGAGATCGAAGAGCCGGAATATCTCAGGGAGACACGCGCGACTCTCCAGAGCCTGTTTTTCAAAGACCCTTCACTCAAGAGGCACATCATAAATGAAGACGTAGTCAGGTTGATAAAAGCGAAACAGGCTGCGGATTCCAAGGGTGACAAGGGGTTTGAGCAGATCCTCCTTGATACCGTGAGGGCCTGTGACGAGATTGCCCGTGAAACGAACGACTTCAGCCTCTTTGAAGAGTTCACCTCGATTGCAACATACTTCGACAGGTATGATAATGTCGCGACATTGCTGAGCCAGATAGCCTTTATGGAAAATATTGAGTTCACCGAGGATTCATTGAGGAGTCTTATCGGCAACAGGAAAGAGTTTGATAAACTGGACATAAAACTCTTTGACGAGATGTTCATAAAAGAGCTTCTCGGTAACAAGTATATTACAGGCTACGGCAGGAGAAAGATCAACCTGATATCAAAGGGTATAAAGAAAATTTCGGCTGGAGACGCATCCCTCAGGGATATTGTGGGAGAAGTGAAGAACATCGCGGATGAGGAACGGCTTTACCGTCTGGTTCATACCGCCCTCAGGGAGCGGATGCGCAGTTTCTTCCCCGGTCTGGACACAAAAAAAGGGCGGGAGAAGATCAGGGAAGACATCGCGAGGGAACTCAGCGAGAAGGGCGCTGCCGGAGAAGTACCGAGGAAGTTATTCGATAAGGTCTTCATAGACCTCAGGAAAGAATCTTTTTATCTCAACCATCTGCTGCCTCTTATACTGCAGACCCGGGATATCTCATTGAGAGAGGACTTCCTCAACAACAGCGGGCTTGACAGGTTTTACATCGAAACACTCGAAAAAGAATATTTCGACAAGCGGAAGATCGACCACTCACTCTTCGAGCCACTTCTTCTTGGAGGCGGCGAGCGGATTTGAACCGCTGCATAAAGGTTTTGCAGACCTCTCCCTTGCCACTTGGGTACGCCGCCCTAAAGAGTTAAAAGTTAGAAGTTAAAAGTTGAAAGTGAAAGGACAAAAAACTCTCAACTTTTAACTCTTAACTCCTGACTTCAAACTCTTAACTATTTTCAAGATGGAGCGGGAAACGGGGCTCGAACCCGCGACCCCAACCTTGGCAAGGTTGTGCTCTACCAACTGAGCTATTCCCGCAGCAGAAAGTGAAAAGTTAAAAGTTATAAGTTAAAATTTTTGAAAAATTTAGTGTCTTAAACTTTTCACTCTTAACTATGAACTTTTAACTTCTAATAGGTAACTCTTAACTTATATCAAAAAATTAAGCTATAATGAACGTTACTTAAAAATACTAATAGAAAGGGCGGATTTTGTCAATATGCAGTATCCCGACTTCCAGACTTTCAGGACCCTTTCATCAAAGGGAAATCTGATCCCCGTCTACAGGGAGATACTCGCCGACACTGAAACTCCTGTCTCGGCGGCCCTGAAGCTGGGTGGGTCTCCGTCCTTTCTGCTCGAGAGCATGATCGGCGGTGAGAAGTGGGCGCGCTATTCCTTCCTCGGATCAAGGCCGTCCAGGACGATCAGGAGCCGGGGAAGAAAGGTTGAAATCAGGGACCTGAATACGGGCTCCCAGAAATTTGAGACAGAGAACCCCATCGAAGTGATAAAGAGAGAGATCAGGGCGTACACGCCTGTCGATGTCCCGGGGTTGCCGAGGTTTTACGGCGGTCTCGTCGGTTACATAGGCTATGATATGATCAGATTTTTTGAAGATATCCCCGACAGGAAGAAGCCCGGACTCAGACTCCCCGATATGTTTCTTATGGTCACAGACACCGTGATCATATTCGACAACCTCAAGGGCAAGATAAAGGTCGTCTCGAATGTACATATTAATAATAAATCTCCCGAAGACGCTTACAGAGAGGCGGAAGACAAAATAGAGGATATTATCGAAAAACTGAAGAAGTCAAAACCTGTGAGCAGAAAGACAAGAGGAAGAGGGAAGACCCATGACCTTTCCTTTGCCACCCTGAGCCAATCCGGAGATCACCCTTCTCTTTCCGGATATACATCATCTTACAGTACCCGGGAGGCATTCGAAGAAGCTGTGACTAAGAGCAAGGATTATATCATGGCGGGAGATATTATCCAGGTCGTGTTGTCGCAGAGGTTCGAGCGGCCTCTTGATACAAATCCCTTCAACATATACAGGGCGCTGCGGGTCATCAATCCTTCCCCTTATATGTATTACATTGACACGGGTGATGCAAAGCTTGTCGGCTCATCGCCGGAAATACTGGTCAGGCTCGAAGGCAAAAAGATAATCCTGCGGCCGATTGCCGGTACGCGAAGAAGAGGCGAGACGGAAGAAGAAGATAAAGCCCTTGAAGAAGAGCTCAAGAAAGACCCCAAGGAGATAGCGGAGCATATCATGCTTGTTGACCTTGGAAGAAACGACGTAGGGAGGGTCGCAGAGACAGGTTCCGTAAAAGTCACGGAACTGATGGATGTTGAAAGGTACAGCCATGTGATGCATCTCGTTTCCAATGTGGAGGGTGCCCTGAAGAACGGGCTGGACGCCTTTGATGTCCTGGGGGCCTGTTTTCCCGCGGGTACGGTGACCGGAGCTCCGAAGGTAAGGGCCATGGAGATAATAGAAGAGCTTGAGCCGATAAAGAGGGGTCCCTATGCGGGGGCTGTCGGCTACATCAGTTATTCCGGAAACATGGATACATGCATCACGATCAGAACACTTATAATAAAGGGCAATAAAGTATACGTGCAGGCCGGTGCGGGACTGGTCGCGGATTCCATCCCGGAGAGGGAATACCGTGAGACTGTGAACAAGGCAATGGGCATGATGAAGGCGATAGATATGGCGGAGAAGGAGCTGAGTTAACTTTCTTTATGTTATTGATGATCGACAACTATGATTCTTTTACCTATAACCTCGTGCAGTATCTCGGCGAACTCGGTGAGGATATAAAGGTCTTCAGAAATAACAAGATCACAATTCAGGAGATAGAGAAACTGAAGCCTGACAGGATCGTGATTTCGCCCGGTCCCTGCACACCGAACGAGGCCGGCATTTCCGTTCAGGCGATAAGGCATTTTTCGGGCAGGCTTCCGATCCTCGGTGTATGTCTCGGCCATCAGGCGATAGGAGCTGCTTTTGGAGGCGACATCATAAGGGCTCCGAGGCTTATGCACGGAAAGACGTCACTGATACACCACGACGGAAAAACGGTTTTCGAAGGTCTGCCGAATCCGTTTGAGGCGACAAGGTATCATTCACTCCTGATAAAGAAGGAGACACTTCCTGACTGTCTTGAGATAACAGCATGGACTGACTCAGACGAGATAATGGGTGTGAGACATAGAGAGTTTGTTGTGGAAGGCGTGCAATTTCATCCGGAGTCGATTTTGACAACAGTCGGTAAAGACTTGCTACGGAATTTTTTGGAGCTGAGGATGCCATAGACTTCCCCCTTTGGAAAAGGGGGATTAAGGGGGATTTTAAGAACAAATGGTTATAGTTACAATTCATAAAATCTCCCCTAACCCCTTCTCCGCCTCAGGCGGACCGAGGCGGATCAAAGACGGGTATTTTCAGGAATAACGTGCAAATAACCTTATTTATAGAGTCCTGCGAAATTTGGAAACTTTCATGATTAAGGAAGCGATACACATGCTTGTCGATAACATAAACCTTTCAGAGGGCGAGATGGCAGCATGCATGAAGGAAATAATGGAGGGAAAGGCAACTGATGCCCAGATCGGTGCACTCCTTTCCGCGCTGAGGGTTAAAGGCGAGACTGTGGAAGAGATAACGGGGGCAGCCAAGATCATGAGGGAGAAGGCAACGGCTATTAAAGCACCCGAAGGAGTCCTCGACACGTGCGGCACGGGTGGAGATATGTCTCATACGTTCAATATTTCGACCACAACCGCCCTCGTGGTTGCGGGTGCGGGGATACCTGTCGCAAAGCACGGGAACCGTTCTGTCTCAAGCCGCTCGGGAAGCGCCGATGTGCTCGAGGCGCTTGGTGTGAAAATAGATTTACCTCCTCAAAAAGCAGAAAAGTGTCTTTTCGAGACGGGCTTTGGTTTCCTCTTCGCACCGCTGTTCCATCCGGCGATGAAATACGCGATCGGCCCGCGCCGCGAGATAAGCATAAGGACGATATTCAACATCCTTGGTCCCCTGACAAACCCTGCGGGCGCCAGGCGACAGGTACTCGGAGTATTTGCAAACAGACTCACTGAGACGCTTGCGATGGTCCTCGGTAATCTCGGTGCTGTTGACGCAATGGTAGTCCACGGGGAGGACGGTCTTGATGAGATAAGCGTATCAGCCAGAACAAAGATATCGAGATTTAAAGGAGGCGCAATAGAGAATTTCTATATCGAGCCGGAAGACTTCGGCATATGGAAGAATGATATCGAACACATCCGGGGCGGCGACAAGGAAGAGAATGCTGCGATCACCCTCTCGATACTTCACGGCGAAGAGGGGGCAAGGCGGGATATCGTACTCATGAATTCAGCTGTTGCCATCATTGCAGCCGGAAAGACAGAGGACTTTAAGACCGCATTCGGTGTCGCATCGGAGTCGATAGATTCAGGCAGGGCGTTAAGAAAACTTGAAGAAGTGAAAAGAGTGACTAATTCAATTTGAACAATCGATCAGATGTCTTTAGCATATACAGGATAGAGCAGTCTCTTCGCTCATTCTCGGTCCCGATCCGCCTAAGGCGGACTGGGACCTCCGAGGCTTTTGCCTCATTATCATTAATATAGAACAGGCGAGGCGACTATCGGCAAAAGAATCCGCTCAGACACTGCTCCATCCTATACATGGGAAGTGGAAGAATAGAGGAGGTTCTTGGGGTGTTAAAGGTAGGCGTCATCGGGGTTGGATATCTCGGACAGCACCACGCACGAATTTTTTCCGAGTTGGCAGAAACGGAACTCGTTGCCGTTGTGGACATCGACAGGAAAAGGGCTGACACGATCGCAGCAAAATATGGGGTCAAGGCATACTATGATTACCGGGATGTCCTCCCGAATGTCGATGCCCTGAGTATTGTAACGCCCACGACGACGCATTATGCTATCGCCCTCGATTGTCTCGGGGCGGGAAAAGATATGCTGATCGAAAAGCCGATAACGGAGAACGTGGAAGAGGCTGACCGGCTTATCAGGGAGGCGGAGAAAAGGGGTGTCATTATTCAGGTGGGACATCTTGAAAGGTATAATCCCGCCGTGCTTGCCGCCTCTGATATGATCAGTCATCCGATGTTTATGGAATCGGAAAGACTCTCACCTTTTCTTGGAAGGGGAACCGATGTTGACGTTACCCTCGATCTCATGATCCACGATGTGGACATTATGCTGAGTCTCGTCACCTTACCGGTGAAAGAGATACGGGCGGTCGGGGCGGCAGTGCTCACGGACAAGATCGATGTCGCAAAAGCGTGGCTTGAGTTTGAAAATGGCTGTGCGGCCCTTGCCACGGTCAGTCGCCTCTCGCCTGAAAAGACGAGGAAGCTGAAGATTTTCGGGAAGGATTCTTACGTGGCAATTGATTATCAGAACTCGGAGATAAAACGCCATTTCAGGAACGGGGAGGGGATATCGGTTGAGATAACAAAGCCGGAAAAAAAGGAACCTCTTAAAGAAGAACTGAAGGATTTTATTTGCTGCGTGAAGGAAAGGAAGAGGCCGAAGGTCTCGGCCGTTGAAGGGAAGAACGCACTCAAAGTGGTGATGGAGATAACAGATAAGATTAAGACGCAGAGATAGAGGTGACAGAAGATGATTCCGATGGTCGATTTGAAGAAGCAGTTCCGGGCAATCAAGGATGAGCTGTTTGATGTTCTCGCAGAGATACTCGAAAGCAGCCACTATATCCTTGGGCCGAATGTCTCGCATTTCGAAAAAAAGGTGGCACGTTATCATGGCGTCCGGGAAGCAGTGGGTGTCGCCTCATGTACTGATGCCCTTCACCTGTCGATTGACGCACTGGGCATTGGCGAAGGAGATGAGGTAATTACCACCCCGTTTACTTTCTTTGCAACCGTTGAGTCGATTCTGTATACGGGCGCTACCCCTGTCTTTGTCGATATCGAACCGGACACTTTGAATATCGATACAGGACGGATAGAGGCAAGTGTAACAAAGAGGACGAAGGCGATCCTGCCCGTCCATCTGTTCGGCAACCCCGCAGATATGGGAAGCATCATGAGAATTGCAAAGAAATACAGGCTGAAGGTGATTGAGGATTGTGCGCAGTCTTTTGGCGCGAGGTTAAACGGGAAAAAGACCGGAAGTTTCGGGGACACGGGGTGCTTCAGTTTTTA
This sequence comes from Thermodesulfovibrionales bacterium, assembly GCA_963727725.1. Classification (GTDB taxonomy): domain Bacteria; phylum Nitrospirota; class Thermodesulfovibrionia; order Thermodesulfovibrionales; family SM23-35; genus CAVSHJ01. The sequence continues at coordinate 12,055 of CAVSHJ010000005.1, read as the reverse complement.
TCCGAGCAAGAATCTTGGCGGATATGGAGACGGCGGCATGATAGTCGTCAATGAATCAAGAGTGGCCGATAGGATCAGGGAATTGAGGAACCACGGATCGAGCGGGTCTTACAGACATAGCAGGGTCGGGTTTAACAGCAGGCTGGACGAAATACAGGCAGGCATCCTTCTCGTAAAGTTTAAACACATCGATGAATACAACAGAAAAAGGAGACGAAATGCCGCCCTTTACACGAGTATTCTGTCCGATACAATAAAATGTCCTGTTGAAAGAAAAGGAGCTTACCATATATTTCACCAGTATACGATCATGAGTAAGAAGAGAGATGCGATCCAGCAATGGCTGAAGGAAAACGGTATCTCGTCGGTTGTGTATTATCCGGTTCCACTACACCTGCAGAAGGCACTCAGGTTCCTGGGTTATAGAAGAGGAGATTTTCCCGTCGCAGAGAAGGCGGCAAAGGAAGTGCTTTCACTGCCAATGTACCCCGAACTTGAGGAGGCTGCGATAGAAAAGATAGCAGGGATAGTGAGGAAAGCCGTCTGACTTGAAATTTTTCCCTAAAAGAGAAAAATAAGTAATTCCCAGTTAATGAGAAGGTCATAAGTAAATACGCGTAAAATTTTATTCGTCATGCCCGAAGTCCTTAGTCGGGCATCCAGGGTTTCATATGGAAACGGGGGTTTGATTCCTCAAATGGATTCCCGCCTTTGCGGGAATGACGAGTGATGTGATCTTATTTATTAACTCCTTAGAACCTATCTCAAAATAGGTATTTCACGAAGAATCCGTCACCCTCGCGAAGGCGGGGGTCCACTCGAAGCCTTGGGAAACATGGATTCCCGCCTTCGCGGGAATGACGACTAAGTGCTGGCCTATACTTAAAAGGAATTTTGAGATAGGTTCTAGTAATGAGAGGAAAGCTTTCCATAAATTCATGTGAGTAATCTGTTCCACAAGCCGCAATGACAAAATTGATAGAGGTAAATGTTTGAACAATAGCGGCATTGTATGCTATAAGGCATTGATATGAATACGATAATGATAATTGCAGGTGAGAGTTCCGGCGAATTGTACGGCTCACTCCTCGCGAAGGCATTGAAGAGGAAATGGCCGGACAGTCATCTCATCGGCGTCGGCGGTGAGAGAATGAGAGAGGCGGGGGTAGAACTCGTTTCGGGAATATCAGATGCCTTTGGCCTTGTAGAGGCTGTTTCGGCCTTCCGAAAAATCAAGGTTGCCTTCAGGAAAACCGTTGATGCCCTCAAGGAATTCAGGCCCGATGTCCTCGTCCTTATTGACTATCCTGATTTCAATCTGAAGGTTGCGAAGACGGCTAAATCATTCGGCGTAAAGATACTCTATTATGTCAGCCCGCAGGTGTGGGCGTGGCGTAAAGGAAGAGTCAAGAAGATCGCAAGTCTTGTTGACAGGATGGCGGTTGTCCTTCCTTTTGAGGAGAATCTTTACGGACATGCCGGGTTGCCCTGTGAATTTGTCGGGCATCCTATACTTGAAGAGATCGAGACTGTCTTAGAGGCAGATCTCCGGAAACAACGTGATGAAAGCCGGAAGTCCCTTAAAGTTGCGCTCGGGTTCGATGCAGAGAGACCCCTTCTGTCCCTTCTTCCCGGCAGCAGGCCCAGCGAGCTGGGCAGACATCTCCCTCTCATGAGAGAAGTTGTCAGGAAGTTCAAAAGCGATCACGAGGTGAAAGCCGGGAAAGACTACCAGTTCTGCATGCCGCTTGCCCCAAACACTGATGAGGAGCGGTACGGGGCTTACCTGGAGTCGATCAGAAAGGAAGGCGTTGTTGTCAGGAAAGGTGAATCGGTCAGAGTGCTTGGATCATCCGATCTGGCGGTAGTTGCCTCAGGCACTGCTACCCTCCAGACCGCTTTGCTTGAGGTCCCGATGGTTGTCATATATAAAGTCTCACCCATAACCTATTTCTTCGCTAAACGTATCATAAAAGTGAAACACATATCGTTGGTGAATCTTCTTGCAGACAGAGAAGTGGTTGTCGAGCTTATCCAAGAGAGGGCTAACCCTGAAGAGATAATAAGAGAGCTTAAAATGATATTTTTTGATGAGAAATACAGGGAAGACATGCTTAGTCATTTCAGGGCAATCAAGGGACCTTTTCTGGGGAAGAGAGCATCGGAAAGGGTTGCAGAGATTGTGATCGAGATGGCGGGAAGAAATAATTGATCAGGATAAATTTATAAGATGTATTTCATTTACAGCATTATCTATAGTATCGCGGTAATTTTCCTGTTGCCTTTCGAGTATTTCAGAAGACCGGGAAATATCAGAAAGAGATGGCTGAGAGAGAAATTTGGTCTTTGGGATAATCCCCCCTTTCCCCCCTTTACGAAAGGGGTGATGGGGGGATTTAGAAAAGGGGTGCATGGGGGGATTATCTGGATTCATGCCGTATCCGTCGGAGAAGTTATGGCTGCAACACCGTTACTGAAAGCCCTGAAGGGAAAATATCCCTCGAGGGGCATAATCCTGTCAACGGTCACCGATACCGGTCAAAAGGTGGCAAAGGAACGGGCGCCCGAAGGGACGGGAATCGTCTATCTTCCTTTTGATATCCCTCCGATTCTGAATGCGGTCATAAAAAAAGTGATGCCCGAGATTCTGATCGTGATCGAAACGGAGCTCTGGCCAAACATGTTCAGGGTGTTCAAACAGAATGGTATCCCGATAATTCTGTTGAACGGAAGGATTTCCGAGGGCTCATTCAAGGGATACAAGAAAATTTCTTTTTTTATGAAGAAAGTACTGTCCTGTGTGGATTTCTTCGGTATGCAGGACGAGGAATACGCGGAGAGGATAAAAAGCCTTGGCGTTCCTGCTACGAGGGTCCGTAGAATAGGTAATTTTAAATTCGATACGAGACCGTCGCCTCGGATCCCTGAATGGACAGAAAGGCTCCGGGGTCCGGTTGTGACCGCAGGGAGTACCCATGAGGGAGAAGAGGACCTAATAACCTCTGTTTATGCCGAACTCCGGAAAGAATTTCCCGAGCTCAATCTCATCCTTGCGCCGAGGCATCCGGGGAGATTCCAGAATGTTGAGGAGATGCTCAGCTCAAAAGGGCTGTCTTTTCTAAAGAGATCGGCTCTCGGAAATCAGCAGCCGGATAATATTTTAAGAGGCGTGATAATCCTCCTTGACACCATAGGCGAACTGTCGGCGATTTACGGAATTTCGGATATAGCGATAATAGGGAAAAGTTTCCGAGGCTCCGGAGGGCAGAACCCTCTCGAACCTGCATACTGGGGAAAGCCCATAATATGCGGGCCGCATATGGAAAACTTTCCGGTCATCAGGGATTTCTACGAGGCAGGTGCTGCCATTAAGGTCGACGAAAAAGGGCTCTATCCGGGATTGAAGGAACTCCTCCTTTCCCCTGAAAAGGCAAGAGAGGCCGGATTGAAGGGGCACGAGATATACCGGAAAAATGCAGGCGCCGTCAAAGCGGCGACGGAGATTGTCGCACGATATTTACCTGACGCAAGAGATTAGGGCGTTTATTTCTTAATCCCGGAAAGATATTTGACTTTGGGGTTGCAAGAAATTCCTAAAAAGGAATTCTCCATGAATTAAGCTGAATCATGGGTGTAATAATATAGACATTGTTTGTGCCGTCATTCCCGCAGTTTGTAAGCGGGAATCCATTCTAAGGCAAGAAATGGATGCCCGACTAAAGACCTCGGGCATGACGAATAAGAGACTTCGACGGATTTCTTCTAAGGAAGCCAATTTTAGCCCATTAATTATGTTATTGCCGCTGATCATTCTTAATCCGCAAATGAGAAAATGCGTTTTTGGGGTTAATATTCTCTGAAAAATATTGTTGTTTCAGTATAAAGTAGTATGTCGTATGAAAAAATGTGTGGAGAAGAATCGGATGGGGCGTTTCTCTTGAATTTCAGAAAATTGTTCTACTAATGGAGTCATGATTTAGTGAAATACGTCGCGAAACTGAAAGATTATATAATCAGATTCAGCAAAAAGGGTCTGTCGACTCACGAAATCTCATTCGGCGTGGCAATCGGAATTTTCGTGGGTTTTATTCCGCTGATAGGAACTCATACCGTGCTGGCGATTGGTCTCGCATATTTTCTGAGGCTCAATACCCTGATCGTCCTGCTCGGAACGCAGGTTTGTAACCCTCTGTCTTTTCCTTTTATGATCTTTATCAGTGCGGAAATAGGAAGTCTGATACTGAACGGGAGTTTTCTCGCGGTAAAGTTTTCGCGGCACATAGACTATTTACATCTTTATCTGTGGCCGATAGTCGTGGGGAGTATCGTCCTTGGTGTTGTGATATCCGCTTTATCTTATTTTCTGGTAAGGGGCTTCTTAAGGCGAAGTCAAGAGGTGATATCCCACCGAAGAGAAAGATGACGCTCCTGGAGATCTTTTACTTCCTCGGCTGTTCATTAAAAAAACGACATGCGCTGAATCGTCAGAAGAAACTTCCCTATAAGGTTATCAGTGTCGGAAATATAACCCTTGGCGGGACAGGCAAAACACCCGCTGCCATAGCCCTGGCAAAGGAAGCAAAAGAGAGAGGCTTGAGGCCTTGCATCCTGACGAGGGGGTATAAGGGAATCGCGGAAGGCCCATGTTTTGTAAGCAGAGGCGAAGGACCGCTGTTGGACGAGTACCATGCGGGAGATGAAGCTGTTCTCATGGCGGAGAAATTGGAAGGTGTGCCTGTTGTAAAGGGCAAGAAGAGATATGAAGCCGGCATGTTCGCGCTCAGGTCATTGCCTGCCGCTTTCAGCCCCGACCTTTTTGTACTCGATGACGGGTTTCAGCACTGGCAGCTTTCCAGAGATAAAGACGTACTTCTCGTAGACGGTATAAATCCATTCGGGAACAGGAGGCTCCTGCCGGTCGGGTCATTGAGAGAACCCGTGAATGCAACGGCCAGGGCCGACGTTATTCTGATAACGAAGACAGGACAGACGGGGCTTCGGGACCGGGAGTACGTGAACCGGGAAAAAGAAGAAGGTCTGGTTGAAGAACTGAGGAAGTATAATGCAAACGCCCCAATATTTTTTGCCGATCACCGGCCCTCGATGTTCACAACTGCCTCCGGAGATACTTTTCCTCTCGAATGGGCAAGAAATCATAAATTTTTCGGCTTTTGCGGGATCGGTAACCCCGAGTCGTTCAAAGAGACGCTCCTTTGTGCGGGCGCGGGGTTGACGGGCTTCAGGGGCTTCAGAGACCATTACCGTTATACGAGAAGTGATATCGGGACAATAATTAAGAGTGCGATGGGGTGCGGCGCCGATTGGATTGTTACGACCGAAAAAGATATAATGAGACTCAAAGGGATGGATTTGCCGGAGAATCTTGTGGCATTGGGGATTGATTTTGTGACTGATAGAGAGTTCTATGATGAGGTACTTAACTTTGAAATTTGAACCCGGGACACAGGACATTTAGCACGGGAGGTTTTATGGTCAAGTATGTAAATGTCAGGAGCAAGTCGAGGATGGAACTTATTGATGTTACCGAGATGGTACAGGAAGTCATTAAAGAGGCGGGAGTGATAAAGGGTCTCTGCTGCCTGTACGTCCCTCATACCACTGCGGGAATTACGATAAACGAGGGCGCTGATCCGAGCGTTCAACGTGATATACAGAATGCGCTGAGCAGGCTCATCCCGCATGAAATGAACTACTACCATAGAGAAGGAAATGCGGACGCCCATATAAAATCAAGCCTTATCGGCACGTCCGTGAATGTGATTATCGACGAAGGCAAGCTGCTTCTCGGCACATGGCAGTCGATTTTTTTCTGCGAATTCGACGGGCCGAGGCACAGAAGGATTGCGATTAAATTTATACATTAGTATAGTGTCTCACAAATAAGTGAAGTTATAAATAACATGGTTAAGACCATAGGCTGTCCTCGTTCTGTCATTCCGGCTTGTCCGGAATCTTTCTTGCCTTTCAGAAGGATTCCCGACGCTCCGCCTCCGGCGGATTACGGGAATGACAATCGGAGATATGGCTTATGACCGAACTAATAACGCCGGTCGTTTATGAGACAGCACACTAAGGTATCAAACAATAAACTCTCCCACAACATCTGCATTATCCTATTCTCATAATGAGCAGTGACGGCAGCTCTGATGAAATCGGTTCCCTTCGCGACGAAATAAAGAGACTCAGAAAATCCCTCTCGGAGTTGACCCCTACTCTTGACGTATTGTTGAAAAGGAGGGGGTTCAGGATCTTCAGGAGAGAGCCTTCGGATGACCTGCTCCTTCCGGGGGAAGAATTCATTGAAGGCTTTTACGAGATGATGAAGAAATACTCCTTCCGCCTGTTTCTGAGGGATGTGATCAAACGTCAGAGATCTTTCAGACTCGAACATGTGACCCGGTACGCGACTTCAGAGGTGACCGACGACTATCTCAGATATCTGGAGGACATCGGCCTTATCGAAAGAATATCAGACGGCTTCAGGCTGGTCCGCGGTCCTATAAAAAGCTTTGGTGAGACGCTCGAATGGTTTGTTGCGGAGATATTCAAGAGGGAATTTTCTACTGAGGCGATCTGGGGCATAAGGTCCAAGCGGCCCAGGGTGGGGGGAGACTATGACCTTATTGCGAAAGTTGACGGCGCGATACTCTACATGGAAATTAAATCATCTCCTCCAAAGCAGATATATAAGACCGAGATTTCGGCCTTTCTTGACAGGGTCTCAGACCTTTACCCGGAGATAAACATTTTTTTTGTGGACACAGAGCTCAGGATGAAGGACAAGATTGTGCTGATGTTCGAAGAGGAGTTGAAGGGAAGGTATGCCGAGCCCCCCAGGGTAGTCAGAATGGAAAAAGAACTTTTCCACATATATGATAAGATATTTATAATAAATGCCAAGGACAGCATTGCTGCGAATATCGAAAAGGTATTGACCTGGTATTTCAGGAGGAACCAATGAGTACAACATTTATATGTGCGATATGTGCATGGAGAACTACCTGCCAGAAGAAATTTTCTGTTTCAGGCAAGGACATGCGCTGCGCCGAGTTCGTCAGAGACGTAACGATAAAAGAAGAACAGGAAGAAACAGAAGAAAAAGAGAAGAAGTAAAGGGCAACTATAAAGTATTATCGTCCCATAGCAATAGACCTAAATGTTGCTAAAAAGATTTGTACTTAACTCGTCATTCCCGCAGTCTTTAGGCGGGAATCCATTTTAGAAAACACGTGGATGCCCGACTGAGAACTTCGGGCATGACGGATAAGAGACTTTTCTACGATCTGCTCATATCAATTTGTTCAATATGCTCTTCCTTTATTTTCGAGTAATGCCTGCACCGGTTTCAGACCATAGGGGCTGCCCTGTTCTATGGCCGTCAGGACCGTCCCGCCGCCCGTAAAGAAATAGTATTGAGTGTCGTCCAGAACAGACAGATAAAGACCCGGGCAGAGGTTTTTGAACTCCTGTAGTGTATCACCGCCACCATACATCTTTATCGCTGTTCTATTCCGGTCTATGGTCCTGTCCAGTGCCTCCGAGCCGGCGGCAAAATGCGGGGTATACCCCATGACGGCATTGACGAATATGGTCCTGGCTCCGGAGATGCTCTCGATTACGACAGGGTCGTTAAATGACTCAGGGTCTACATCAAGGATGTACCCGTATTTCTTGCCTTCTTTGAAATCCTTTATCGACACCGTCCTGTATTTGCCTTCTGTTCTGCCTTCCGCAGTATCCGATTCAACGACGAAAGGCATCTCAATAATTTTCCTGTTGTCCCTGTCCTTTTCCACCAGGTCTTTCGCGAGGGAGATATCTTTTTCCGAAACGCCTTCTATACTGATCCCGTACTTTGCACAGAGGAACGTGTTGTAGATCACGCCGCCCAGGATCAGCCGGTCGGCCTTCTCATAAATTGCGTAAAGCGGCTTTATCTTTGTGTCGTATTTTGCCCCTGCGACTACAGCCAGAAACGGTCTTTGAGGGACCATGACGGAATTCAGATTAATGATTTCCTGCTCCATCAGGAAGCCCGCATAAGAAGGGAGATATTTTGTGACGTCGTATGTGGAGGCATGGGGCTGCCATGAACCGAATGCGTCATTAATATAGACGTCCGCAAGCCCGGCGAGCTGAAGGGCAAACTTGTCCCTGACCTCTCCTTCCGCCTCTTCACCCTGAAACCAGCGCGTGTTCGGAAGGTATATACCGCCTATCTTTCTTTCACGTAAGGCGCGTATGGCAAGGTTGATTGAGGTATCGATGCCCGGAATCCCGAGTTCTTCATCTGCGGCAAATTCAGGGATATGGAACTTTGTGTGCAGCTTGTGTTCGAGATATCGGACTATGGGCTCCACCGACTCGTGCGGCCTGCACCTGATTTCACCCGTCTTCCTGTCTTTCGGCCTTCCCACGTGGGTCATGAGGATAGGCCTTCCGCCGCGTTCCACTATATTGTAAAGCGTGCCGAAAGTGCGGTCGATCCTGTAAGGGTCTTTGATTTCGCCGTCCTTGACAACATTATGGTCGAACCTGACAAGGACCGTCTTGCCGTCCAGGTCGGCGTTCTGGATAAGCGGCAGTCGCGGGTCCAGCCTTTGATACTCAACACTCATAATTCACCTGTCGGTCTTGCTTCATCTATGAGCATCACGGGGATGCCGTCACGTATCGGATAAAAGAGCCGGCACTGTTTGCATATCAATTCGTCCTTCTTTTCATCAAGTCTGACAGCGCCCTTGCATTTGGGACACGCCAAAACCTCAAGAAGCTCTTTGCTCAAAGCCATTTTGTCTTCCTCCGTAATTATATTATCAGAAATAAAAAACGGGTCAAGGGGATACACTTCTCCGTCACCTTTCCTTTGCCGTGATTGCCATACGAACAGAAATATTGTTAACTATACTCAGCGCAATTAAGTTCATGTCATTCCCGCAAGCCGCCGGAGGCGGAGCGTCGGGAATCCTTCTTTTACGGAAAGATTCCGGACATCCGCGCCTATTGAGGAACTGGAAAAACTTCTTCCGTTTCTGCACAAAGGGTTCGATATAGTCATAGGCTCGCGCGGACTACGAGAATCGGACATTGTGGTGAGGCAGCCGTGGTACAGGGAAAGAATGGGGAAGACGTTTAATCTGCTCGTGAGATCTCTGGTGATCGGAGGGTTCAAAGACACGCAGTGCGGGTTCAAATTATTCAGGGGAGACGTGGCGAAAAGGCTTTTCAAAAAAAGTCTCATAAGCGGTTTCAGTTTTGATGTGGAGATCCTGTTCCTCGCAGAAAAGGAAGGGTTCAGGGTAAAAGAGGTGCCGGTGAAATGGCTCAATTCACCCCATTCAAGGGTCAGGATATTCCGTGACTCCCTGAAGATGTTCATTGAGTTGTTCAAGATAAGGGCGTACTGGCTGTCCGGAAAATATGATGGATGAAGTGTGAATCGAGCAATCCACCGTGCTATACGTAACAAAATTGATTGATTGTTAGAGCCGCTTAGGGTCATGATCAACCTACTTTTTCAAATAGAAAGAGGAGGAACAATGATCCAGGCAAAGCCGATTATCAGCAGACCACACAGCAGTAAGATCGAAGCAGTAAATTATCTGACAGTAGCAGACTCTCCCATTGATCGCATTCTTCAGAAGATCTCTAAGATGGAACTGCCTGAGAGGGTGCACTTCGAGAACTACATGCGTCACAAGTGGAGAATGAATCACAAGCCAAGCACACTATTAAACAGTTTCCACGCTGTGAGTTCCTTTCTCACTTTCTACCGCGGCTTAGGAAAGAGTCAACTCCAGGATATAATGCGTGACGATATAGAAGCATTTATCGAGCATGAGCAGGATCGAGGACTCAAAGTCACCACGGCCCGGACACGGCTAAATTCTCTCTGGGCTTTTCTGAGGTTTCTGATCGAACAGGATATCATTAACGAACACATACTGAAACGTAAGATCAAACTCAAAGTGCCTGATTTTCTGCCGAGAGCCATTGCACCGGGTGACGTCAGGAAGCTTCTGGGCGCTATTAAAGAGACACGTGCCCGTGCCCTGATACTCGTGCTCTTACGAACGGGCATGAGAATCGGCGAAGTTCTTCGCCTGAATGTAAGAGACCTGGATGTTAGGGAAAGAAAGATACACATTTATGAGGGGGAGAAGAACTGCCTTGGACGAGTTGTATATCTCAGCGACGATGCTATGATGGCCTTAAGGCTCTGGCTTAGAAAAAGAAAACCTCAAAACGAGCATCTATTCCCTGGGATACAGCATAAACATTTAGGTTATACTCAAGCCCGCAATATTTTCGTGAAGTATATATGTGCTGCGGGGCTGCAGCATAAAGGCTACATGATCCACAGTCTCCGGCATACCTTTGCGAGCGAACTGCTCAATGCCGGCATGCGCCTGGAATGTCTCCAACTGCTGTTGGGCCATCGCGATATAGAGATGACTCGGCGATATGCTCGCCTGACCGACAAGAGTCGCGAAGAGGAGTACTTCCGTGCCATGGCGATTATCGAACAGGGAGGTGTTCATGGAGACTACTGAGCCTGTTGCGAGATATCGGAGATTCCTGAAGCGAAGGAACTATTCGGTGCACACCGTGAAAAACTATATCAATGTCCTCGGTCACTTCAGTGCCTGGCTACAGATTTCTATAGAGCGGGCAACCTCCAAAGAAACCGACGCTTATATGGACCATCTCTTGAGAAGGAGGAAGAAACCAAAGACCATCAACTGTCATTTCGGTTGCCTTCATGCCTTTTACGATTACCTGATCGAAGATGAGGGAATGCCGCTTGCCAATCCGGTCAAAAAGAATTACAGGCTTCGTCTGCCCCGGCCACTGCCCAAACATCTCAGAGACGCACAGGTTGAAGCACTCTTCAACGAAATCAATGATGCCAGAGATCGGGCTATGTTCATGCTCATGCTCAGATGTGGTCTCCGGGTTGAAGAGGTTGCGCGACTGACAGTAGATGCGATAGAGTATCGCAGCAGACAGCTTTATGTCTTCAATGGAAAAGGCAGCAAGGACAGAGTTGTCTATCTCAGCGAGGATGCTCTGAGTGCCTTAAAGACATATATGCAGAAGCGGAGATGGTCGAAGGAGAAAAGAGTCTTCTTAGTGCAAAAGGGACCGCTGAGAGGAAAGCCGATATCGGTTCGTGGTATTCAAAAGAGAATTGAATACTATACACATAAGGCCGGTATAGAGGCATCCTGTCATCACTTAAGGCACACTATGGCAACTCAGTTATTGAATGCAGATGCAGATCTCGTCACCATTCAGGATCTACTGGGCCACAGCCGGATTACTACAACTCAGTGCTATTGTAGAGTCTCCAATCTCAAAGTGCAGAGGGACTACTATAAGGCCATTAAGGTTGTACTGCAGCGGACACAGCCAATAAGAGATGATAGCTTTGAATGGGAGAAAAAAGGGATAATGGTAGATAGGATTTAACTAACTGATAACATTAGAAAAAGTAGGTTTTGTTACGTATAGCGCGGTGCATTTGATATCATCAATAAGCGAAGGAGTTCCCCCAGGATTTGATAGCTTCGGGACGTAACATTATGAAGTAAAAGGGAAAGATGGATTTGTGAAGTGGTCTGGTTTGCTTTTTAAAAATTGGGGGAACTTTTTACAGGTAAATAGTAAGATAAAAGCCGTCATTCCCGCGAAGGCGGGAATCCATGTTTCCCATTAGGTATGAAAGAAACCTTTTATGTTTACATTTTGGCCAGCCAACGAAGAGGCACCCTGTATATAGGAGTGACCACGGATCTGACGAAGAGAGTTTACGAACATAAGAACAGTTTGGTTGATGGTTTTACAAAGAAATACGGGGTGCATCGGCTCGTTTACTACGAGGTTATGCGAGACGCCGAGACAGCGCTATCGAGGGAAAAGCAAATGAAAAAATGGAATCGAGTATGGAAGCTCAAGCTTATTGAGGAACAAAATCCCGAATGGCTGGACTTATACAAAAGTTTGCTGATTTGAAAAGAGTGGATTCCCGCCT
>CAVSHJ010000004.1:0-122387 GCA_963727725.1 Thermodesulfovibrionales bacterium | reverse complement strand
GAAGAGATGATTGAAAAGGGTCAAGAATAAGATGCGTATCCTTACAGACCAGGAAATAGAGGACTTAATTGCAGAAACAAAGGTCGCTCCCAAGAATTTTTTTTCGAGGCTTGACCTGAGAGACAAAGCCCACTTCCAGCATAAAGAAAAGGAAATCGATGTTGAAGGAAATAAAGGCAACCTCTTTCGAGTGATACTACGACAAAGCAAACTCAATATTTTGGACTTTTCAATTATCCTTACTTTAAGAGAAAAAGATTCAAATATAGAATATAATCTCATCAGACTTAATGGTAAGCATCCGTCACCTCACACTAACAAATGGGAAAAAGAGCATAATCAACCAAACCACAGATTTAACCCGGCTTTTCATATACACAAAGCAACTCAACGATATCAGGAAAGTGGATACAAAATTGACGGATACGCCGAAATCACCACAAAATATTCAGATTTTCATTCAGCGCTTGAGCAATTCCTGTTAGAATGTAACTTCAAGAAAGAAGATAATGGACAACTCTCCATATTTGAAGGAGGAGGCATGCCATGAATTTGGAACTTATAAAAAATGAATTCAAGAGTAAAGTCTGTGACGAAATAAATCTCGTTCCTGAAGGGCTCAATAGATTTATCGTTTTCAACCCTTTTATGTTTGATGACGGAGACCATCTTGTTGTCTTGCTGAAAAGTAGAGAGGGAAAATGGCATCTTACCGACGAGGGGCATACATTTATGCATGTAAGTTATGATGATATCGATATCGATAAAGGAACAAGAAAAAAGATCATTGATGGTATCCTTTCAGGTTATGGCATACAAAATTATGAGGGTGAACTCATAACTGAAATACCGGACAATCAATTTGGCGACGCCTTATACAGTTACGTACAGGGATTGGTAAAAATAACCGATATTAATTACCTCACAAGGGAGCGTGTCAGATCAACCTTTATGGAAGACTTAAAGACTTTCGTAGAAGAAAAAGTCCCTCCAAGTAGGAGGATATTTAATTATTATGATAAACAGCACGATCCGGATGCAAAGTATATGATCGATTGCCGAATAAATGGAATGAAGAAACCGTTATTTTTATTTGGGATTCAAAATGATGACAAGTGTAGAGACGTTACGATTACTTGTCTCCAATTCGAGAAGTTCAACGTGCCGTTCAAGTCTATGGCGATTTTTGAAGATCAAGAAGCAATAAATCGTAAAGTCTTGGCACGATTTAGTGATATTTGTGATAAACAATTTTCAACTTTAGCAACTAACAAAAACAGAATCAGTAAGTATTTAGATGAAATTATGGAAAGCTGAAATTATATTTGATCTAAGGAGGCGGTATGATCGGTTTTATCGGCGGCGGAAATATGGCAGAGGCCCTTATAAAGGGAATACGTCAGAGCGGCATGAAGGATATCATAGCCTCTGAACCGAGGGAAGAGAGGCGTCAATATCTTGAAAGGACATACGGCGTTGCGACGACCGGCGATAATAAAGAGGTTGTCGGGAAAAGCGGCATCATAATTCTTGCTGTCAAGCCCCAGAATATGGATGAGGTGACCGCAGATATCTCGGGGACAGTCACAGAAGACAAGATGATTGTATCAATCGCCGCAGGCATAACGCTGCCTTACCTCTCTTCAAGACTGAAGACATCAAGGATCATCCGTGTGATGCCGAATACCCCTGCGCTCGTCCAGGAGGGTATGTCTGTTCTCTCTCTTTGCGAATGCATCCCGGATAAAGACATGACGCTCGTAAGGGATATTTTCATGTCGGTAGGGAAGGTCCTGGTATTGCCCGAAAAATATATGGACGCCGTGACGGCGCTTTCAGGAAGCGGTCCCGCCTTTATCGCGCTATTTATAGAGCGAATGACGGATGCAGGCGCTGCAATGGGACTCACCCCTGACAACGCGTCCGAACTTGCGGTACAGACGCTGATAGGCACGGCGAAACTTCTCGATACCGGTATGCCTCCCGGGAAATTAAGAGAGATGGTGACCTCACCCGGGGGGACCACGGCAGCCGGCCTTAAGGTCTTCGAAGAGAAAGGACTGAAAGGCATTGTGAGTGCGGCAATCGAAGCCGCAACCGCGAGGTCCAGGGAATTGGGGAGAGGGTAGATGTTTCTGTTTGCAAACTTCCTGATTGCGATAGCGAACATCCTCGATATCCTGCTTACGGTCTATATGTGGGTAATAATCGTTTCCGCCCTCATAAGCTGGGTGAACCCCGATCCGTACAACCCGATCGTCAGGTTCCTGCACGCGGTCACGGAACCGGCATTGAGGCCGGTCAGGAGAGTTATCGGTTTCAGATTGGGCCTCATTGACATATCGCCGTTAGTTGTAATACTGGCCATACTGTTTATAAAGTATTTCCTTATCCAGTCTTTAATAGAGTTTGCCTATAAATTGAAAGGAGGCATTTTGTTATGAGAATAACCCCGCTTGACATCCAGCAGAAACAGTTCCCCATGAAGTTCAGGGGATTTGATGTGGAAGAGGTTTATGCATTTCTCGAGGTGATCAGGGAAGAGATGGAAGACCTGCTCAGGGAAAACGCGAACCTCAAAGAAAACGTCCAGAGGTTGGAGGGCCAGATTAAAGACTACAAGGATATGGAAACCACTCTGAGAGAGACACTCCTTACAGCCCAGCAGATGGCGGAGGACTATAAGACGAACGCGCGGAAAGAGGCTGAACTTGTGGTGAAAGAAGCCGAACTCAGGGCAGATACCATGCTCAGGGATACGCAAGAGAAGGTGATAAAGATCCATGAGGACATCGTTGATCTGAAGGGCATAAGGCGTCATTTCAAGGAAGAGATAAAGAGGCTTGTCGAAGGCCATCTTAAGATGCTCGAGTTCGACAAGGAGAGAGAGGAAGAAGAAGGAGGCATGAAGGAAGAATGAAGTACAGCGCCCTGAAGGGTGTGCATGACATCTTCCCGCCGGACATTTGCACATGGCAGAAGATTGAAGGGGTCGCAAAGGATATATTCTCAGTTCACGGTTTCCAGGAGGTGCGGGCGCCGATAATAGAATCGACGGACATCTTCCTGAGGAGCATAGGCGAGACTACCGATATTGTCGAAAAAGAGATGTACACTTTCACGGATAAGGGCGGAAGGCATATTACGCTTCGCCCGGAAGGAACAGCTCCTGTGGTCAGGTGTTACGTCGAAAACCACCTTTACAACCTGCCCTCCCCGCAGAAATTTTTTTACTCGGGTCCCATGTTCAGATACGAAAGGCCGCAGGCAGGCCGCTTCAGACAGTTCTTCCAGATAGGGGCTGAAGCATTCGGCGTGAGAGAGCCGAAAATTGACGCGGAGATCCTCTCCATGCTCAGACTCTTTTTTGAAAGACTCGGTCTTGAAGGACTGAATTTCGAGGTGAACTCTATCGGGTGCGAAAAGTGCAGGCCCGATTACAGAAAGGCACTCATTGATTTCTTTGCCGGCAGGATTGACGGCCTCTGTCCGGATTGCCGGAGGAGATATGAACAGAACCCCCTCAGGATACTGGACTGCAAGGTAGATGCCTGCATAAAGCTCAGAGAAGGCGCACCGCATGTCACGGACTTCCTCTGCATCGAATGCAGGGAACACTTTGATGCATTCCTCTCTTTTCTGGAATTACTCAATATCCCCCATGTGATAAACCCGAACATGGTCAGAGGACTTGATTACTACACGAAGACGACTTTTGAGGTAACATGTGAACACCTTGGCGCCCAGAACGCGGTGGCTGCCGGCGGGCGCTACGACGGACTTGTCGAAGACTTCGGAGGTCCTCCTACTCCTGCAATCGGTTTTGCGATAGGCATGGAGAGGCTTGTAACACTGCTCAAATCCTGCAGCACTGACAGTATCCCCGCTCCTTCTGTTTTTATTGCCTCAATTGGTGCATCCGCAGAGAGGGAAGGACTTGCCATTGCAGACCAACTGAGGAAGAAAGGGGTATGGGTTGAAATAGGCTACGCCGGTAATTCTCTGAAGAGCCAGTTGAGAAGGGCAGACAGATTATCTTCGGAGTACGTCCTGGTCATAGGCGATAATGAGATGGCATCCGGCAGATTGAAATGGAAACGCCTTTCCGACGGCAGCCAGGGCGAGATAGCGATCACCGAAGTATACGATTTCTTCGAATAGCCGATTATTCGCGAATTGTTGTTATAACAGCAGAGATCTAAACTAAGAGACGTCATTCCCGCGCAGGCGGGAATCCATTTTTTGCAATGAACGCCTGTATATGAAAGAAAACTTTTACGTTTACATCCTCGCCGGTCGAAAAAGAGGCACCTTATATATTGGAGTCACCTCGGATCTGACTAAAAGGGTTTATGAACATAAGAATGGCTTGGTCGATGGTTTTACGAAGAAATACGGGGTGCACCGACTGGTTTACTATGAGATTGCAGAGGATGCCGAGTCAGCACTATTGAGGGAAAAACAATTGAAGAAATGGAATCGGGTGTGGAAGCTCAGGCTTATTGAGGAGAATAACCCCGAATGGATGGATTTGTATAATAGTCTAACGATATGAGGAGATTGGATTCCCGCCTTCGCGGGAATGACGTAAGCAATGGTTCACAAAGGAGCATGAAAATGGGTGTTTTGTCGTCATGCCCGAGTCCGTAATCGGCATCCATTCTTGGCTGAAAATGGATTCCCGCCGCGCGGGAATGACGTGGCCTAGAGGTACTTTCCGGCCGATAACGTATTTTGAAGACTATAATGACATGTTTAAACCTTTCTTAGGGGTCAATGATAGACGAAGTCCCGAAAATTTTGGGACACTTTTCCTGCCTGGTACTTTCGATTTTACTAATAAAGCAGGTAGAATAGCAATGGTATTCACCCCACCACATCGAGTTTCCTGACTCTGAACCCTACTCCCAGATCTTCGGCGATTTTTCTGCATTTCTCGATATCCACGCCCTCAAGCCTTACGACTGTAACCTGAACGTTCGGTATATATTTCTTTGCTTCGCTGATAAAATCTATGACCCCACTGAATGCATTCCTGAAGGCCGGTCTGCAGATTCTGTCGTATGTCTGTTCGTCATGGGCGTCGAGGCTTATCGAAATACTGTCCACAATACCTTTAAGTTCAGGGAGTATATTTCTTCCGTGGATCAGGTTGCCGTGCCCGTTCGTATCTATCCTCACCCTGCCGCCGTGCTCCTTTATCCATGCGGCAACGTTCCTGACCAGATCAAGCCGCAGGAGCGGTTCGCCGTAGCCGCAGAATACCACCTCTTTATACCGCGACGGATCACCTATCGCATCCCTGATCTCCTCCTCACCCGGCTCTTCGGAAAGTCTCAGTTTATGGCCCTTCACATAGTCTGAATGGAACCTTATACAGAAAGAGCATTTATTCGTACACCGGTTGGTGATATTGAGGTAAAGGCTGTCCCTGATCTTATAGGTTATCTCACCCTTTCCGGGCATCTGACCCGTTTTAAAAAGGCGGTTTGCGTTCAGTGTCGTAATCCTTGATATGTCTTCGAGGCTGACGCCCCGCAGCTCCGCAAGCGCCCTTGCAGTGTGGACAAGAAAAGAGGGTTCGTTCCTTTTGCCCCTGAGGGGCTCAGGCGTAAGATAGGGCGCGTCCGTCTCGATAAGGAGATAGTCATCAGGTATCGCTGCGGCGATCTCTTTCAGCCTCTTTGCATTCCTGAAAGTCACCGGACCTGCTATCGATATTGAGAACCCCATCGCCATACCTTTCCCGGCCATATCCATATCCCCGGAAAAGCAGTGGAAGACTCCTGTATTCACCCCCGATTCCCTGATAATGTCGAGGGTATCTCTTTCCGCCTCCCTGCTGTGAATAATCACCGGAAGGCCGGCTTCTCTTGCGAGTTGAAGCTGCTTCATAAATACCTCGCGCTGGACCTCCCTCGGGGAATTGTCGTAGTGGTAATCAAGGCCTATCTCGCCGATGGCAACCACCTTTGGAAGAGGTGCCCATTTTTTTATCTTATTGAATATCTCTTCGGTAAAATCCTTTGCGTCATGAGGGTGGAATCCGACTGAAGAGTAAATAAAATCGTATTTTCCTGAGAGATCGAGACCTCCGATATTGCCTTTGAGATCGGACCCGATAGTAATCATCGTCCCGACGCCGGCATCCCTCGCCCTCCGGATAACATCTTCCCGGTCCGGATCGAATGCGTCCATCTCCAGATGACAATGGGTATCTACCAGAGTAATAGGTGTATGGGTGATCGGTATCGCGCTATTGTTCCCTATTATCAAACAAAGAAAAAACAGGACATGGCATTCAACCGGATTCTTTTAATCATTACTCATTACCCTTTACTTATTACCGATGACTCTTTACTGCGGTTATGCGCCAAATTTCTTGAGTCTGCCTGCGTTGGCAAGGGCCAGGGGCATGAGGTTAACGGTTGGGAATATTCCCAGTTCGCCCTTAATGCATTCCCTTTCGGAAAATGTCTTGCACGTACCGGCAATGACATACGGGGATCCGAGGAGGACAGGAACAGGATGCCAGCTGTGGCTCTTTAGGACAGAGGGCGTCGAATGGTCCCCCGTTATTATCAATACATCAGGATCAAGTCCCAGTATCTCGGGCAGAGCTTTGTCAAACTCCTCGATCTTCGACACCTTGCCCTGAAAGTTTCCATCTTCGCCATAAGAATCCATCTTCTTGATATGCAAAAAGAAAAAGTCATAGTCTTTATAATTCTTTTTCAGAAAAGCTATCTCCTCAGCCATGTCACCGGTCAATTCAGGTGCTTCCATCCCGATTAACCTTGCGAGGCCCCGATACATGGGATACACAGCGATGCACAGGGACTTCAATCCGTAGACTTCCTCAAAATGAGATATATCGGGCACCTGTGAAAATCCGCGAGTCAGGATGAAGTTTGCCTTTGGCTGGTCCTTTAAAATATCTGTGACCTTCGAAATGAATTTCCGGACAACCCCCGCAACTTTCTCAGCGTGCGGAGTGTCCGCCGTCACAGGAACAGGCGACTTGCCTTCTTTTTGCGGGTCCGTATCCTTTATAGAGGAAGAACCCTGAGGCAGGGCTTCGGGGAATCTGAGCACTGCGGCGAACCTGTGCTCCATGCCGGGAGAGAGTATCACTTCCACATCTTCGATCCTCCTGATCTTTTCCTGAAGCTTCTCCGTAATCTTCTTGCTCTGATCGGTAGGAATCCTGCCGGCCCGTCTGTCTTTGATGACACCGTTCTCGATGGTCGCATAATTCACACGTATAGCAATATCTGTTTTTTTAAGCGCGACGCCGAGGCCGAGCGCTTCGAGAACTCCCCTCCCTATCTGCCATTCAATCGGATCATAGCCAAAGAGCGACAGATGGCCCGGACCGCTCCCGGGAGTTATCCCCATCGCAACAGGGATATGAAGTCCGCACGCAGAGTCCGCCGAGAGTCTGTCGAGATTTGGTTTGTTTGCGGAGTCGAGCTCGGTTTTTCCCTTTACGGGAAGCCCCCCGAGGCCGTCGAGTACTACGAGGATTATTTTTGTATTGTTCTTCTGTACTAAATCCCTGATTAATTTCTGCATGCAGAAATTATTATACCCTGAACCTTGCCATGGTGTCCTGGAGAATCTGTGCAGAACTTGAAAGCTCTGCGGCCGATGCGGAGAGTTCTTCCATCGCCGCCGTCTGTTCCTCGGACGAGGCCGAGGCCTCTTCTGCAGACGATGCGGTCTCTGCGGCAGAAGCGGCGATACTCTCAATCTGCTTGACGATGTTCCTCACCTGCGACGCTATGCCTGTAAACTGCTGGCTGACCTCTCCTATCAACTGCGCACCCGACTGCATCTCTCTCTTGCCCTCCTGCACGGAAGCCATCGCCTCTTCCGTTTCGTTCTGGACCTCTTTAATTATCTTGGCTATCTCGCGGGCAGAGTTTGCCGAACTCTCCGCAAGCTTCCGGACTTCGTCGGCAACGACCGCAAAGCCGTGCCCTGACTCGCCGGCCCGAGCGGCTTCGATAGCTGCATTCAAGGATAAGAGGTTGGTCTGAAAAGCTATCTTTGTTATGACACTGACTATATTCCCGATCTCGGATGAGCGGGAAGAGAGACCCTTCATGGCTTCAACCGACCTGTCGGTTGCATCCAGAAGAGACTTTGTCCTTTCCGAAAGTTTCAGCATCAGTTCACTGCCCTTCTGGGTCGAGTCGTTTGCAACCTGGGACGCTGAAGAGGCGCCCTGGGAATTCTCCGCCACAGACGATGCAGCCGAAGATATCAGGGAGATCGCCGATGTGAGTTCGGACAGGGCGCGTGTCGACTGTTTTGTAACAGAAGCCATAGAATTTGCCGAGCTTGTCAGAAGGTCCGCCTGCTCCCGGACTCTTATACTCAGATCTTTCAGAGAAGATATCATCGCGTTCGTAGCTTTACCGAGCTGGTCCAGCAGATCATCACCCGTATCCTCATTGGCGTTGACTGTCAGGTTACCCGCCGCAACCTCTTGAAGGATCATGAAGTAATCCGTCAGACCCATAGCAAGATTCATTGAGTTCGTATGAAGCTGCTCCGAGGTCTCACGGAGATGTTCGAGCATATGCTCGAATCCTATCCCGAGGACATCTTTGTCAGAGCGGATATGGACCTTCACATCAAGATTGCCCTGCCTCACCTCTTCGATACATTCGGACAGTTTCTTGTACTCTGCGATCATATTGTTCGTCACCTTGCCCAGCTGGTTCAGCAGATCATCACCAGTCTCTTCGGATGCCTTCACATCCAGACCGCCCACGGACAGCTCTGAAATTACACTGAAATAATCGCTCATGCCGAGAGCAAGGTTCATCGAATTTGTATGGAGTTCTTCAACACTGCGTTTCAGGTTCTCGACCATTTTTGCTATCGCATTCGCAAGGACATCCCTGTCCGAACGGATCCTGACAGCTGGCATCCAGGTCCCCGGAGGCTATCTTGTCTGCAGTTTTTGCCAGGTCATTCAATGATATCGCCATCCGTGCGAAGGCATTTTCCAGTTGGGTGATCTCGTTCCCGCTCCCCCTGATTTCCATCTGTGAGACATCGGGGATCTCGCCCTCAGCTATCTTGTGGGCGGTTTCCGTGACCCGTCTCAGCGGTTTTACTATCCCCTTCGTCAGAAGCAACGCTAATATCACAACGGATATCAGCGAAATGCCTATGATGCCCTTCGAAACCAGTTTTTGCCTTGCAATGGATTTGTCGGATTCCAGCTTGTATTTGTCATACACATCTCCGATGCCTTTCAGAAAAGGGTCGTACACCTTCATAAGCGCGGGCAGGAAAGTCTCCCGGGTCTGCAGGGAAAGCCTTTCTGCTTCCGCCATGTTTCCCTTTTCCACTGCACGTATGACGGGCACGCCTGACTGATGCAGTTTCCGGTGAGGTTCTTCCAGAGCCTTAAATGATTCTTCCAGTTCAGGATAGGGTAACTTATACGAATAATACCATTTACCGAATACACATTCCCTCGGGTCGAGCTCGCCTTCGAACTTGACTCCTTTCCTTGCCGTCTCTCTCAGGGCGTCCACCCACTGGTAATGGACCACCTGCATTTCGCGGAGTTTTTCTTTTAATTCTATTAAACCGGTTTTCCTGGCTTCAATATCTTTCAGGGCCACGAGCCCTCTCTGCCAGAATATTCCAAGTGCCAGGACTACGAGAAAAAGGAAACCGAAACTCAAAGATAATTTTTTCCCTATCGGCAGGTCTTTAAGGAGATTCATTCGCTATCCTTATACGCCGTTCCAATACATTAAAATTGAATCTGGCACCGTTTCTTGCCGCCCTCCTCTTTCACCCACATGAGTGTCTTTTTCGTCCTGTCACACCACTGACGGACATCCTTTTCGAATGTCGGACAGTCGGCGATCACTTCGAGGATATCACCCGGTTTCAGCTCAGCAGATTTTGCTGCAATCTTTAATATGGGCTGGGGACACCTCAGACCTAGACAATCCAAATTAACTGTAGCCATAAGTCTTTCCTCCTTTTTTGGTATTTATTTATGAGAAAAAATCATTTCTATAATCAAAACGTCCCTAACTCCTTGTGAGGACCCTGACTATATCTCCTTTTGAATCACGGACGTGGACAGACATCGGCATCTGCCCCGGCAGAGAATGGGTAGCACAGGCAAAACACGGATCATATGCACGGAACGCCATTTCCACCATATTCAGAAGCCCGTCAGAAACCTCACCCCCTTTTATCAGACCCCTTGCAGCTTTCTCGACAGACATGCAGATGGCTGCCGCATTATTCACGGTTGCAACTATCAGATTGGCTTCAGTTATGATGCCGTTCTTGTCGGTTTTATAATGGTGAATAAGGGTCCCCCTCGGGGCTTCCACAACGCCGATGCCTTCTTCAGGCGTCGCAGTCGGAATATTCCTCACATTCGGATCCGTTATGTCCTTGTCGGATACGAGCTGCAGCATGCGTTCAGCAGCGTACTGAGCTTCTATCAGGCGCGCCCAGTGAAAGGCAAGGGTATTATGTACAGGCTTTCCCCCGAGGACGCTATACATCTTTTCATATTCAGCCTGTGCAAGGGGGGTCGCCATACCGTCAGAGGCGTTCAGTCTTGCAAGCGGCGCAACCCGATAGACGCCGCTGTCTTTTCCTTCAGCAAACCCCTTCCATCCGATCTTTTTCAGATAAGGGAACTTCACATAACTCCACTGTTCAACATGTTCTCCTATGTGATCGAGATAGTCTTTTGGCTTGAACTTGGCGAATTCTTTCCCTTCAGGGCTGACTACCCTGATATCCCCGTCATAGAAATTCACCTTGTTCTGCCCGTCAACCAGTCCCATGTAATATGTTTCGTGACGATAAATATCTCCGGCGATGAGGTCGACATACTCCTTATTCTTCAGCACCACGTCCTCAAATATCTTCAATGCGAATTGAGCGAATTCGATCGCGTTCTTTGCAACTTCAACGAATTTCAGCCGGTATTCCTCGGTGAGAGGTTTTGAAACGCCTCCCGGCAGACCGCAGACAGGATGGATCACCCTGCCGCCGAAATAGATGATTATGTCCCGGCATGCTTTCCTCATTGCGATCACTTTACCCGCGATCTCAAGTCCCACTTTCCCGATTACGCCGAGAATATTCCTTTCGGCTGCCGGTGCGGTTGGACCGACAACAAAATCAGGCCCTCCCAGAAAGAAAAAATGCAGCATATGATCTTCAAGCATGAACGCAGAATAGATCAGTTCTCTTATCTTCTTTGCGGTCGGTGTCGGTTCGACTTTGAACAGGTCATCCAGGGTCTTTGCCGAACATATGTGGTGAGCAGTCGGACAGACACCGCAGATCTTCGGCGTTATCCTGGGCATTTCCTCTGCGGGCCGGCCGACAGAGAAGACCTCAAATCCCCTGAGTTCAGGCACCTGGAAATAGGCCTTCTCCACGTCGCCTTTATCGTCGAGGAAAATCTCTATCTTCCCGTGGCCTTCGAGCCTCGTAATCGGATCTATTGTAATACGTCTTATTCATCCTATCAGTCCAGTTTTCTTCTAAGCATAGATGCCGCCAGTGAATAAAAATAGAAAATACCCGCCGGATCCGCAATCGAATCCGTCACCTTCTTTATTTCATCTTCATCGTTCGCATCGATGATAGACGCCAGGGCAGAAAGAAATTTTGCACCCTGATCTTCAACCCTGCTCGTCGGACCAAAACATCCACGGCACGGCATGTTGGCATTGATGCATCTCTCGCCGCACCCGTCACGGGTGGCCGGTCCGAGACAGATAACGCCCTGGTCCAGAAAGCATCTCTCAGGATCAAGGAGCACCTCATGGACCCTTTTGATCTCTTTAATGACCGCCTTTTCAGGTTTTGTCACCTTCCGCTTGCAGGTGTCGCAGAGAGATTTATCGGGTGAGAGCACAGAACCTTTCGGCGGAAGATTGCCGGAAAGTATGGCTTCAACGGCTTTCATAACCAGATCGGGCGGAGGTGCACAGCCCGGAAGGTAATAATCGACATCAACGACCTGGTCCAATGGATAGACGGTATTATAAAATCTCGGCAGCGTTAACTCTCCCTGTCCGACGACCGTCTTCTCCCTCGGGACTATTCCAGCCGGGTTATCAACAGAAGGAGATTTCAGATAGACATAGTCAAAAACCTTTTTGCGGTTTGAAAAATTTGCCAGCCCGGGGATGCCGCCGATATGTGCACATGCTCCGAAGGCCACAATCAGTCCTGATTTCTTTCCGGAGGAGTTTCGCGACGTGTTCCTGCTCTGCGGTCCTTATACCGCCGTTTATGAAACTCACCGCTATTTCTCCGTCCTTCAATGCTTCCACATCTTTAATCTTGAAATCCAGCGCAACAGGCCAGAAGACGAAATCAACGGCCTCCACCACTTTGAGTATATCTTCGGCAAGGTCAACAACCGCCTCTTCGCAACCTCCGCAGGAAGCACACCAGTAAAAGCCGACCTTTGGTTTAGCCAATTTCGGCACCTCCCTGAATACCCTCCGCCTCTTTTGCCAAAGCGACATGAGAGGGCACCACTTTAAGGGGCCCCAGAGCTTTCACCGTTGTCACCATGTCATTAATTGTTTCGACAAATTTATCGGCCTCGCTCGCAGAAACCCAGTCCAGACGTAACCTTCTTTCGTCGATACCGAACTGGCTCAGCATTCTTTTCAGGAGATGAAACCTCCGAAGTGCCTTGTAATTGCCTTCCTTGTAATGGCAATCGCCAGGATGACATCCGAGTATCATAACGCCGTCGGCGCCGGACTGGAAGGCCTTGAGGACAAACTCGGGATCAACCCTGCCGCTGCACATCACACGTATGACCCTTACGTTGGGCGCATAGGTTTTTCTCGCACTGCCTGCGGCATCCGCGCCCGCATAGGAACACCAGTTGCACAGAAACCCTACTATCCTGGGTTCGAAATCTGCTTTATTTCAGTACCTCCTCTATCTCCGCAAATATCTGCCGCGTGGTAAAATGTCTGCTCTTTGCAGCGCCGCTCGGACAGGCCGCAACACATGTACCGCAACCCTTGCAGAGGACTGTATTCACCACAGCCACCTTCTTTTCCCTGTCAAGGACTATCGCCTTGTAAGGGCATAGTCCGATACAGATCATGCATTCGGCGCATGCCTTCTCATCAATCTCCGCGGTCATGACATCGAGCTCCAGCTTCCTGCCGGGGACGAGCAACGAGAGTACCTGCCCTGCTGCGGCTGAAGCCTGGGCTATTGAGTTCTGGATGTCCTTCGGCCCCTGCGAACAGCCTGCGATAAAAACCCCTTCGATATTCGTGGATACAGGTGCGAGCTTGGTATGTCCTTCAGCAAAGAAACCGTCTTTGCCCTGAGTAATCTGAAGAAGCCCCCCCAGTCTGGAAGTACCTCCTGACGGGACCATCGCCGGACAGAGCACGACCATGTCAGCAGAGATATCGTTCTCTTCTTCTCGGAAATATCAATGCAGGAAGGACCGATATTCTCACCATGTCGGTTTCAACCTGAACATTCATCGGAAGCGATGTATGGATGAATTCGATATTTTTCCATTCCTTGAGAGAATCGAGAAATGCCTGGTTGTCCTTTCCGGGAACGCACCAGTCCGCATAGATATCATAAACCTTCATGTCCGGCAAATGTTTCCTGATCATATGGCCGAATTTGAGGGCATACAGACAGCAGACACCCGAACAATAGTCCCTGTAATTCTTATCGCGGCTTCCGACGCAATGGATGATCGCGACTGATTCAGGTTCCTTTGAATTTTTCATCAGGAGTTTCCCGCCGGTAGGGCCCGTCTGGGAAAGTATCCTCTCAAACTCAAGGCTGGTATATACTTCCGGGATCTTGCCGTATCCGTACTGAGGCAAGGACCGACAGGTCGAACAGGTCAAACCCCGTGGCAACGATTATTCCGCCGACATTCCTTTCAATGATTTCATCTTTATCGTCATAATTGATTGCGTCAAAGCAGCATGCCTCCCTGCAGAGCTTGACAATCCTGATTCTTAAACTTCTCAAATTCTTCTTTTGTTATCAGTCCTGCCTCTAATGCTTCTTTGTAGGTTTTCAATTGACCTTCGAAGCGAAGGCAACTTTTCGTATCGATCACCGGAACATTCGGCAGCGCGCCGGTATAAGGCACATATATTGCTTTCCGGTCACTCAGGTTATAGTCAAATTCATTCCTCACTGTCACCGGGCACTGCTCATAGCACGCACCGCAGCCGATGCATTTCTCTCTGTCCACAAAAGCCGCTTTTCTCTCTATTCTCACCACGAAATTACCAAGGAACCCCAAAACTTCCTTCAGTTCACTCCGTGTCAGGAGTTCAATGTTCTCGTCATGAAGAATTTCGTCCATCTTTGGCTCAAGCATGCAGGAACCGCATTCCATCTTCGGGAAGACCTCTTCATACCTTGCAACCCTGCCGCCGATGAAGGAATTCCTCTCAACGAGACAGACCTTCCTGCCCGCCTTTGCGAGGACGAGTGCGGCTTCCATGCCTGCAGGCCCTGCGCCGATCACCAGCACATCGGTATTGCAGTCTATTTCCTTCTTCTCAAGGGGTTCGTGGAAGGCCACCCGTCTGACCGCAGCCCTGATATAGGACTTGGCTTTCTCGGTGGCATCAGTCTTACTGGAAGTCACCCATGCAACCTGTTCCCTTATGTTGACCATCTGGAAGAGGTAGGGGTTGAGGCCTGCTTTCAGCAGGACATTGCGGAAGGTTTTTTCGTGTTCTTTCGGTGTACAGGCGGCGATAACCACCCGGTCCGGTTTTTCTTTTATAATATCTTCTGCTAAATAGTTTTTCCCGTCTTCAGAACATAACAGCCTGTTGACTTTCACATATCCGACATTTTCGAGGCTGGAGGAAAACCCGGCAAGTTCGTCGATATCTATGTTATCGGAGATATTTGTCCCGCAACTGCATATATAGACACCGACCCTGAACTTCATGATTCTCGCCTGTCTTCCCTCAACAGGGGACTGTTCATTTTCTCGATATCCTCTTCCTTTGTAAGGACCGATACAGTTAATTATAATCCTAAAACCTGTTAAAAAGTCAACAAAATATAAGAGAAACAGATATATTCGGACAGTTGCTCTCTCACAAATAACTTGAGGATATATACAGTGCGGCTTTATAATATTCAGGTCAGAAAATGCAGTGGGCGGTTAGCTCAGCTGGGAGAGCACAACGTTCGCAACGTTGGGGTCGGGGGTTCGAATCCCCTACCGTCCACCAACAAATTTACAGAAAAGGCTTGACAATGCGTTCAGATTCGACTTGTCTTTCATCATTTTTTTGCCCTCTGCTATTTTCATGATTCTCGATAGCATCACTTGCCTTTTTATTCACAAACCGGCGCAATGCTTTTGCAGCATCTTTCTGAACTAATACGTTCTTGTCTTTCAATGCCTTGATGAGGGGATCAATTGCTATTTCATCCCCTATTTTTCCCAAAGCCTCAGCTGCATTCCATCTAACGTAATCTTCTTTGTCTTTTAGCGCTACAATTAATGCCTCAACGGCACGAGCATCTTTCTTCTTCCCCAATTCTATTACTGCATCTAAGCGAGTATGCCCGTCTTTGTCTCTGAGTGCTATAAACTCCCGGATGACCCATTTTCCAAATAACTTATTGAATATGCCCATCTTTGCCCCCTTTTATTACAAACCTGTCTTTCAAAGTGTCTTTAATGGGACGGTTGTTTATATTTGAAAACTCTACTTTCCCCTATCGCCTGTATGACCGGCCAGGAATACTGATAACGCGGCCTTTATAAAGGACAGACTGTAGCGGCGGTTGCTCTAAAATTCCATCGGCATCCGGAAAGCCCCGGTATTTCTTATCTTTATGCCATTTTTGATCATTGAGAGGTTTGGTCTTTGTGATAAACAGGAGATCGTAATGGAAGGTTGCTATTATCCTGCCTGAGTAGTCTTTAATAATTGTGATCACCCCATTAGTGATACCTCTACTGAAGGGGATTCTTGAACTAATTATTGATCATTAACCTTGCTTTGTCAACAGGTTTTTTAGATCTGATAGTATTACCTTTTCTCCATAAAATCAGATTATTTTTCTTAACTTTGCCAAACAATATTTCTCCTTATATGATGTAAAATGGAATTCCAAAGGATGGTTGATTACCGTCTATCCTTCATTACATGAGAGTAAAGAAAATCTGCACTTAGAAGGCTATCCATCGCTTTTTGTGATTCTGGTGTTGTTTTGAATTGCTCCAACCCAACAGTGTGACAAATAATATTTGCCGCATCATCGGTGCTAATTCTCTTAATGTGAATAACCAAATCATAGAGACTGGGATCCCATTTATCAATTCCATAAATATATTTGCACCATTTGCGCCTTTCTTTGTCATCATTTTTCAGAATACTCAATGCCTCTCTTTTTGAAATTCCCTCACGTTCCATCTCTAATTTCACACGATCCTCCATATCGGCGATGATTCTAACCTTAAGCACATGAGATATATTCTTTACAAAGAAATGCCCACCAAGACCATGGTAGACTACATTGTCCTTTTGAAATCGCTCCAACATGGTATGCCGTAAATAGGCAAGATATTTCTCCTTTGAGTAATCAAATCTTTCCAAAATGGTTGGGGCATCGTGAATGGCTCGAATCAGCTTGATTTCAGGAATATTAAATTCTTTTGAAGTCTCGATAATCGCGTCTCTAGCGATACATTCATAGCCCAATTTTTGAGCTACTTTCTCTGCTACCTCTTTCCCTTTGCTGTAAGAACCTCTCGAAATTGTAATAATAGACATAAAATCTCCTTTTCTTATTGAGATAATTTTTTATAGCATCTTTCAGGTACTATTTCCCTGAAACAACCCTGCAAGTTACCCCTATTACCGGCATTTATCCGGAACTTTTTTGGCATATAAAAAGTCACGGATTAATCATAGATAACCGGGACTCCCCCTGCTAAGGGCGTAAAAGCTTAGAGGGACACCTTTATTATAAAATAAATAGAGCCATTCTAAGGATCCGTTTCATCGGACAACCAGGAGAACCCTAGACCCTTATATGGCTCTAAAATAACCTGCGAGCCCGATTCGGCAAACCTTGAGGTTTTTATTCAGGTGGGAAGCTTTGGTAGATGTTTTAGGCTTCCTCCTCGCTGATGGAGGCTTGCTCACCGCACCTAACTCCTGCTCCTTTTCTTACTGGTCCTCAGGTTTAATCCGTTCCGAGAACCTCCCCTATGACCTCTTCCCCATGATCACTGGCACTTCCCCCTGTTTAAGAGACGTTACTTCTCGTATTGCCTCTTTATGGCGTGGCAGGAAGGACTCCAATAAAAACCAACCCGCACCCCTTATCGTTGTTGACAATCAGGAATAATGTGGTAGTCTTTTGTATAACTTCAACTGCAATATGCAGTCGTAAGCATCAACAAAAAAACCACAAGAAAAAAAGGAGGAAAGGCATGAGAAAGGTGTATCTGATCATTTTTTTATTAGTCATTGGTCTTGCAACCACTGGTCTTGCAGCGGAGAAGAGCTTCAAGGCAATGCTG
Organism: Thermodesulfovibrionales bacterium; assembly: GCA_963727725.1. Taxonomy (GTDB): domain Bacteria; phylum Nitrospirota; class Thermodesulfovibrionia; order Thermodesulfovibrionales; family SM23-35; genus CAVSHJ01. Next base: position 104,797 of record CAVSHJ010000004.1, on the reverse strand, counting down.
TCAGGGGGCGAAGGTGTTCCTCCCGTCACGACGATGGCAAAGGGCGAGGCTACCTTTGAACTCAGCAAAAACGGTGAGAAGCTCAGTTATAAGGTTACGGTTTCCCATATCGAGAATGTGACCGCTGCACATATCCACATGGGAAAAATGGGGAAAAACGGTCCACCTATAGCGCTTATTCATGTCAAAGGTGAAAAGGATAAATTCAGCGGTATCCTCGCTCAAGGGACAATTACCTCAAAGGAACTGATGGGATCACTGAAGGGCAAAACTGTCAAAGATCTCGTCGCTGAAATCGAGTCGGGAAATACCTACCTTAATGTTCACACAGGGAAATATCCCAACGGAGAAATACGAGGGCAGATTAAGTAATTCCAATTACCGGTTTTGTCAATGTTCAGGGGGGTGGAATTTTCGTCGCCCTCCTGAATTGTTTGGTATCTCTTGATTGCACATTAATTTTGTTCCTCTTATTTGCTGACTTAGATCCCGCTTATTGTCTATCAGAAGTGTCACATGTTTATCCAAATTAATCTTTGACAGGGATGATTTAATAGCCTGCTGCAACATAAATCAACAATTCCAGGTATAATAGCATGAATATTTGAAGCTCTACCTGTTTCGCTCCTGTCTTCAAACTCAGAAGGACATATGAGTACAAGGAGGTCTTTATGTCATGCGGGTAAAATTAAGAAATCTGCTTTAAGGAGTATTATGGAAAAAGAGGATATTTTTGAAGAAATTATAGAGATGGGCAAGAGGCGTGGAAAGCTCACTTACGATGAGATAAATGATGCTGTTCCCTCAGAATGGTTCTCCCCTGAGGAGCTGGAAGAACTTATGGACCTTCTGCATGATATGGGAATTGAAGTTGTAGATGATGAGGAGCCCGACACTCCCGATGAAGAAATCCTGGCTTCAGAGGAGGAAGAGGGATATGTAAAAACAGAGGATATTGTTCAAACATATTTCCACTCAATGGGAAATATTTCAATACTTAAAAGGGATGAAGAGATAGAACTCGCCAAGAGATTGGAAGAAGGCAAGGAGATAATCAGAGAGATAGTGACAGCGTTACCTCTGTACAGGAAAATCGAGGCGAATTTAGCTGAAAAAGGCACCGAGGACCTGAACAATTCAGAGGAAGATAATACAGATGAAGCTCTTGAAATGAGCCTGCGAGTACTTGACAATCTCATGATAAAAATGGAGCTGACAGATAAAAAGGTTGCAAGACACGGGACCTTGAAAGATTTAAAAAAATTAATAAATGAAAAAAAGAAACGAAATATTAATCCTATACATCTTAATACCCTCGCAAAAGAAGTTCAGAATGAGTACAAGCAAGTTGAATCAGAGGCAGGAATAAAGATTGACGAGTTGAAGGCCAAGTGGGACAGAATAACCAGGGCAAGAATCCTTGTCAGCGAAGCAAAGGATGAATTAATAACTCGTAATCTGAGGTTGGTAATTAATATAGCCAAGCATTATGTGGGGAGGGGATTGGCTATGCTTGATCTCATCCAGGAAGGGAATATAGGTCTTATGAGAGCCATAGATAAGTTCAAATATGAAATGGGTTTTAAATTCAGCACATATGCAACATGGTGGATAAGACAGGGCATAACAAGGGCATTAATTGATCAGACAAAGACTATCAGAGTCCCCGTACATATGATGGAATTTTATAACAAGGTTACCAAAGCTTCCAGAGAATTGACGCCTCAACTTGGAAGAGAACCGAGTAAAGAAGAAATTGCCAGAAGATTGGAAGTATCAACAGTAAAAATCGAAGAAGTATTCAGGGCAGTGCAGGACCCAATAGCTCTTCAGACTCCGTTAGGGGATGAAGGTTCAACAATCGAGGATTTTATCGGTGATAAAGGTAGTCCTTCCCCATACTCTGATGCGGAAAGAAATAGTGTAACGGAGCAGATACTAAGGATTCTGCGAACCCTGACTCCAAAGGAAGCGGAGATTGTAAGAATGAGATTTGGCATAGGATGTGAAAAAGACTGCACCCTTGAAGAAATAGGGAATCATTTTTCTATTACACGTGAAAGGGTAAGACAGATAGAGGTAAAAGCACTAAGAAAACTCAAACATCCCAGCAGATGCCGTTCATTGAAGGTCTTACTGTATTAACTGATCTGACATCGTCGATCCCGGTGTCCATTGATTGCTCAATAACTTCCTTCGGAATGACTTTTAGATATTCCAGCCCGCAAAAATTTTTTCTGCTGAATCCCGGACAAAATGACTCACCTTAAGACAATTTGCCCTGCGTAATTTTCTCGCTGAACACCTCAAGATTAAGAAAAACAACAACTTCTCTCTTGGCACTTATTATGCTAGTCAAACATATAACATACCTTTTTCGGCAGTCAGTTCCCCCTACCTACTGACTGCCGACCCTCCTCATTAAAATCATCTTAACGAGACAGGGAAATAAATTAAGACTCATTTTATGGATATAAAGAAGAAATGTCCGATAGGGAAGATTAATGAAATAAATAGAGCCATTCTAAGGATCTGATCACTACAACCAGGATGACCTGAACCCCTATATGGCTCAAAGATAAAACTTGCGATCCCAATTCGGCAGAATGAGGTTGCAAAGGGTCAAGGAGTAATGTGTTACTCAGAATATTGTCCGATAGGCTATAATAAGAATATAACAAACGGAGGTGAAACATAAAATGTTTGGAACCCAGGACATACTCCTTATCGGGATAATAGTAGTTGTCTTATTTGGTGCCACGAAGCTTCCTCAACTCGGAAGCGGCGTAGGACAGGCAATCAGGAATTTCAAGAAAGGCATAGCTGAAGCAGATGCAATAGATGTGACACCAAAGAAAGAGACCAAGAAAGAAGAAACAGAGGAAAGAGAAGATTAACAGGAATTGCAGGGTCTTTCATGGCAGCAAAAAGTGAGATCAAATAATTGAAGCCGGCGTGAGATGAAAAATGTTTGATTTTAGCATAGGAGAATTAGGTGTAATATTTGCTGTTGCCCTCATTGCTGTTGGTCCAAAGAAGCTTCCACAAGTTGCAAGAGCAATTGGTAAGGGACTCGGTAGCCTGAAGAAATCACTTGATGAGGTAAAAGGGCAGGTGCAGGCTGAGTTTAACGAGATCAAAGATACATCGGGTATTAAAGAAGCACTGGACGGTGGGGCTGAATTAAAGAAGTCACTGCAAAACATTAAAGAACAAGTAAGGACCGACCTGAAAGAAACCATAGATTCACCTGTCACGGAACTATCTGTAAATCACGCGACTAAGAATACTGTAGAATGACGGAGGAAAAGGGGAAACAACAACAAGGTCTTGCAGACTATTGTGACTTTTTATATTTTTTTAATTCTTCCTTCAACTCCTCTATCTCTTCTTTTAATTCCTTCATCCTTAATTCCCTGCCAACAGCCATATCATAAAATTCTTCGAGTTCCTTCACCTTCTTCTTGAGTTCCTTTTCCCTCTTCTGCAGTTCCTCCTGTATTTTAATTTGGTTGATCTTTGCCAGAAGTTCTCTTAAGGTGAATGGCTTCTTTATAAAGTCTGATGCTCCCGCTTCAATAGCCTCATCGTAGGAAAAGTCTTCAATGAATCCAGTCACGATAATAACCGCCATTTTGGGTTTGAGACTCTTTGCCTTTCTTGCAAGTTCCAGGCCATTCACGTCAGGCAAGTCAATGTCTCCTATCATAATGTCAAACGGAGTCTTATTGATTAGTTCAAGAGCTAACGTCCCATTTGCAGCTGTTTCACACGGATAACCTTCCTGTAAAAGTCCACTTTTTAATACGTCAAGCAACATTGTATCATCATCAACGACTATTACCGCACCTCTTCGTTCCATACATTCTCCTTTATAGGATATCCTTTGCCATAAGACTTGACTCATAAAATTGTAACAGCTTTTTGGACGCATTTCAGAAAGAAAGGTTTAAAAATAGTTCAGGTCAATCCGGAGATAAACAGAATTCCGACGGGAGCACACCCGGACCAATCACATGTCTGAAAGATTGCAAAGAGGCAGTATCCTCACACCGCAATCGCTATTCATGTCAAGAGACTTGTACTTTTCGTAAGCGGGATTATCTTCGCAGTAAAACTTCCTGCAGGCAAGATCTGAAAATATTTCCACAGTATCTTTTGGTTTTATTCTAAAGATATGGTTATTTCTCCATATCGTACAATTACCACCGTCTTTCTTGTACCACAGATTAAGCATAGTCAGATTCTTAACAATAATACCTTCTTCGCCACAGCGATCTTTTGTGATTGCAGACAAAGGCACTGCAAAGAAAAGACAGATAAAGACAATAAGAACCCCAAAGTAAAATTTTCTGCTCATTGTTCAAAATCTATCAACTTTCGGGAGCATTGTCAATAAGGACTGTTTGCGATCTGAATAATTGCTATCCGGGGTGGGAAGAGGAGATGGACTCACCGATTTTTGCATCATGTACTTTTAAGTGCTACAGTGAAATATATGAGCATAATCCCTGAAAAGACATGAAAGGAGACTGAAACATGGACTTCGAAACGGTCAAGGATTTCATGAAGCAAGTCGGCTGGGGATTTCTTGCAACAAGTGACGGCAACAAGGTGGGGGTTCGGCCTATGGGCAGTTGTGTATGGATGGACGATGAACTGTGGTGTGCAAGCAGAGATAAAACAGAGAAAATTGCACAGCTCAGAAAAGTCCCTTACGCGGAATACTGCGTCAGCGACACAGGAAGGAAAACACTTAAGGATTGCAGGACCTTGCACAATCAGCACCAACAATGAAGATAAAATAAGACTCTACGAAGCCGTACCCGCTCTCAAGAAAATATTATAAGGACCCGCTGAGCCCTGAATATGTCGTCATCAGGATGAAGCCGGAACGCATCCGGTTAATGGTACAGTCCGGCAAGGGATATGAAGATATTAAAATCACGGGATAAGAGGTCTGAATGAGAATAGTCTGCATTTCTTTATCTGGGGCCGAAACTCCCTCCGCCTTCAAAAGGTATATCCAGTGCCGGATACCGGAAATGGGGTCTTATGTACACAATCACCTTGCCGCCGGTCATTTTGTAGTACGTGCTGATAATATCCGGGGTGCCGAAGGCCCCGGGATAATACAATGGTTTCACCTCGTATCCTATCGCGCTCCCCCCCGGGGCCACAATCTCGTTGATCTGAATCTTCCAGAAATCGGGATGAAAGCTGACAAATTTCTTCGCCTTCTCCACAGCCTCGCGGGCAGAAACATTTTTTATGACCCTGTAATCAAATGCGGGGGCAAATACGTCGAAGGTGTACGGAGTTCCTTCCTTCGCGAGGATGGCGATCGTTTTTATGTCATTTGCAGAATTTCCACCGTAAAGGATGAGAGTATAGACGCCCGTTATCTCCTCAGGACTCGCACTCTCTGTCCTCAAATACCTTTCTGAACATGAATAACTCGTGACGATGAGGACTACAATCAAGAGCATAATACCTGGAGCATAGAAATTTCTCTTCATCGGATATTAGTCCCTCCTCTTCCAGTGCAATATTAATCATTACCGAAAATCAAATCCTCATCCTCAAAAAATGTCGGAATACTCCTGTCGGCGGTGAGTTCCTACCTCCTCTGTCCTCCACCGGGAGAACCCATTCTTCCGCCTGAGGGCCCACCAAATGATCTGCCTCCTGAAGGTGCACTGAACGTTCTGCCGCCTGAAGGTGATCCAAAAGACCTGCCTCCTGATGGCGGGCTGAATGTCCTGCCGCTGAAGGCGCTCTGAACGTCCTGCCAGTTGAAGGTGCCCTGAATGTCCTGCCGCCTGATGGTGCTCCAAGAGACCTGCCCCCGATGGCCTGAACGTGCCCTCTGAACGTCCTGCCGCCCGATGGTGCTTTGAATGTCCTGAAACTCGAAGGCGGACTCACTCTGTTACGGTTAAAAATAGATGTAGCTCCGTTTCTTACTCCGGGGGAAATAAAATGTCCACCCCTCCTCGGTGCGCCTATGCCTGCATATGTCCTTCCATGGAATCGGTCTACGGGATCGATTCTGAAAACTCTGTGATGCCCGAAATCATTGAAATGATTGGAGATGAATTCAGTCCTATGATGAAAGTGAAAAGATCTGTGGAAATCGTTCAGTATGAAAAAACCAGGGAACCAAAAATCGGACCACCAGAACGGATATGGTACCCATGAATAAAGATAGTAGTAATCCGGTGGAGGAGCATAATACGTGACTATCGGAGGTCCTTGATCATAATAATAGTTGTTTATTACAGATGTTTCGGGATACTCAGCACTTGGGTTAACTTCATGCGTTTCACCCGACATATAAGGTCTAATTCCCAGATCAAGATTGGCCTTGGCATTCTGAAGCCTGCTCAAAGCATCGTTCTGGCTCATTGATAACTTTTGGGAATCCACTGCATCACTCACTGATTGCTGTATCTCGCCCATTATATCGGGCGTAACGGGATAATCGGCAATCCATCCGTTTCGAGGTGAGATACCAACAGAGCCTAATATGCTTTCTGCTTCAGTCTCATCTGAAGTTGTCCCTAAATCAAGTTGCTTAACCAATTCAACGGCGAAGTCACCTTCACGAATAAGAGGTTGCTGTATTGGAGGGGCTTTTGTTGCAACCTGCTGAGATTGTGCATGGGCCGCAAATGGCATCAAAATCAGCCCAATAAAGATAATCATTATTCTTATATAAAGTGAACTTTTCATATTTCATTCTCTCCTTTTCTTGTCCCCGTCAGGTTAACTTTCTTCTAAATGGCCTTCAACTCCTCGCTTCTTGCAGGGAAGCTCAAATTGTCAGATATATAACTATATGCTCTGAAGCAAGAAAAATGCCATAAACTAACTTAAAGATTTATTTCGCTTTTCAAAGAAGGCAGGGTACTCTTTTGAGGAAAATTGCCTTATGAAGGTATATATTTCTCGGCCCCTTCCATCCCGGATATAACGTAACAGCCGATTTGCGAAAGGATCTCCGACCTTTGGGAAAAATCGAAGAAAATGGACTTGAAAAAGAGTGAATTGAAGCTCAGGGAATCAGATTCTGACGGACAGTTGCCCGACGCAGGAGTTATTTTTGAAAAACCAACAATCTCGCTGAATAGTCCAACGTTCGTTATCTGGTGGACCGCACACAATCTCTTCTCACAGTAGTCGAAACTAGCCTTGTTTTTTCATGATAGAGGAATTTGTCCCGAAGTCTTGCGAATGCTTGTCGGTGTTTGAGACGTGGTCACCTGTCCAGCGGATTTTGAGTCTACTTTCTCTCGCGTCAAATTCTGGAAGTAACCTTCAGCGATAGCGGGACAAAAAAGCAGACATGTCAATTTTAATCGGCGGGCATCAATAACACATAGAAAGTAACGAAAATGGCTGTGTCTTGCCTCCCGCGAAGTACTCCCTAATACTAAACGCAGGCAATTACTCTGCATAGGATATTTACTTCGACCTGAAGTGATTGATCCGCCCCTGAGGTGTACATGTGGAATTAAACATCTTTGAGATTTTTTCCTGGAAAACCTTCAAAAGGAACCTTACGTTTGGCTATCTTCGAACCGTTGAGATAATGTCCGGGTGCGCCTAACAGTAGAGTAGAGAACTGGCGTAGTAGCCGGAATGGTTCTATCTCCAGTTCCCCCTCGTCAATTCCGTGCATGCGGTTTTCCCGCACACGGCTTACCGATTATCTTCATCCAGTTGCTTTCGCAGACTGAGTCCATGGAGCAGTTCTCGGGATCTTGTATAAACCCAAGGTCTGGTAGTAGTACTCATCCGGAAACCGCCTATACCCATAACCGTTATAATGATGTTTACGGTGCAGGTATATCCGGATCCTCCGTACCAGATAGTTCCTCAGTGATGACATCGCTGTAGTGCAGTTGCCATAGTAAAAATATCCCACCCATCCTCTGACGATTTCGTTAACTCGCTGGATTACAACTTCAGTCGGGGTTGCACTATACCGTTCAGTGGTCAATTGTTTGATTTCTGACCGGATGTGCTTCAGCGCCTTCTTAGACGGCACGATGAGAGGAAATTCACGCCCGGTTCTCTTGCCCCTTCTCATTACTATGGTAAAGCCCATGAAATTGAAGCTCTCATGCTGTGCATTCACAACCCTTGTCTTCTCTTCATTCAGGGCTAACCCCAGGTTACTGAGAACCGCCTTCATTCCCTTCAATATTTGCTCGGTACTGCCTTTGCATAACGCTACACTATCGTCAGCGTACCTCACAAGCCGTGCACCAAATCTCTCCTGCACTTTCTCGATCTTCCACAGCGTATCGAGCACATTGAGGTAGATATTGGCAAGGAGGGGCGAGACTATTCCGCCTTGGGGAGTCCCCTTATCATTCCCTTTGTACTCCTTCTTTCCATCCTCACGTTCCTCCACAATCGGCGCTTTCAACCACATCTTTATCAATCTCAGAATGTTCTTATCCACTATCCGCTTCGCTACCAACTGCATAAGTTTGTCGTGAGGAATGGTGTCGAAGTATTTGGAGATGTCGGCATCAATTACGTCAGTCTTGCCTCTCATGAGTTGCTCTTTCACATCGTCTACTGCCTGATGAGCACTCCGCTTCGGCCTGAACCCATAGGAGTTTTCCTGAAAATCGGCTTCGAATATGGGTTCGATCACTATCTTTACAGACATCTGCACCACTCTGTCTTTGATCGTCGGTATTCCAAGCGGCCTTTTGCCTCCGCTTGCCTTCGGGATATATACCCTACGGACAGGTTTCGGCTTGTACTCCTTCCGTTTGAGTTCCACGGCGATCTCTTCAAGATATCCCTTTACTCCCCCTCTCTTTTCCTCTATGAGGTCAAAGGTCTCACCGTCTATTCCCGGCGCACCCTTGTTTGCTCTGACAAGATTATAGGCATGGTTCAGGATGTCCAGCCTGTAGACCTTGTCATATAGAAGATAGAATCGGTACTCCTTTTCCTGCTTGGCCTTCTGGTATAGTTTTCTCTGAAGTTCTCGAATCTTTTCCGGAGTTTTCAGCATTACGCAATCTCCTTTCCTTTACTTCTTCGAAAACATGATAAAAGCATTGCCCCTTCCCTCTCCCAAAGTTATGTTGTCTTCGGGATACAAACGGTACGCTATGGGCAAATCCGACTCCCTTGCCGACCCAGTGGAATTTCGTCGCCTTATATCCACCAGTTGCCGCCCTGAACAGCATCTGCAAGGGTCTCCTGTGTTCATTGTCATATGGCTTCCTCTGCGTGTCACCCCTGTTACCCCGGAAGTCCATCTATCGGTTATGGTAGTTTTTGTTAGGATAGATGCAGCGGTCTTCCCCAATGTAGGAGAGGGTCGACAACTCCATTGTGCATTTCGAGGCTACGTCTGGGTTCGCATTAGCTGCGACCCGCAGATTTGCTCAGCCCCCTTTCGGAGCCTTTGTCAGGAAACTTGATGCTTTAGGTTACCCTTGGCACCTCCCTCAAGCTATGTGGGCAAGCTACCAAATTCCCACCGTCGGACTTTAACCGACAAGTCATACGTTTTACACAGCATACCCTACTATTCTCTGTTTCAATCATCTGAAATAGTGAAGAATTCTCGTGAGAAACATTAACACAGAAATGCGGCAGCATTTTTATTGATTACTTGATCTGCAAGCTAAATCTCTCTCATCTCCTCTCGCGCTATTCCTGGATCTGGACCGGGGGTGGTACCCATTTTTCTTTCAGGGCGGTTTTGTCCGGCCAATACATCCGCAACACTAAGCTGTAATTGGCTGCGTCCGTGTCTTTCGGATCCGGCACCGGGGTGGGGAGCCAAAATCCTACCTTGCTGGTATCAGCCGGCTCGTCCGGTTGCAGCAATATGTCCACGGCAGTCTGGTGGTAGATCGCCTGGTCCGTGCTGTGGATGGCGTATCGGCAGATCTGGTTATCGACGAGGTAGCCATCCTTGTCATAAACCGTGACGGACCAGAATGCGTTTGCGCTCACCGGCGGCACTGGGTCGAAATGGATGACGTATTTATGGGAACTATTGAGTTGGACCGGCTCCCCGTTCACTATCGCAAAATTCGTGGCGGGGTAGAAGCCGTCTTTTGGGAGGTTCGCGCCGGGAGCCCCCCATGCTACCGCAGCGCGGCTCAGATAGTCCGTGCCATAGGTACCGATATCGGAGACGGTCACCCTCCATCCATTTACCATGTCTCCCAGATTCTGAAATTGCCAGCTCATCACCAGGACTGCGATTTGCGGGGCGGCATTGATGTCCGCCACCATGTCCGCTGGAGGGTTGAATGGAGCGCCCGGCACAAATCCGATCTTCTTGAATTTTTTGAGCGCCGGCTTGTCCCGATGAGCGGCGGGATTGTCCCGCATGAGATCGGAAAGCATCTGGAAGAACTCAACTCCCGTCAGCTGAGCAACAAGGTCGGGAGGCGTGGGAGTAGATGTGACAGGGGAAACACCACTGAGCGGATTTGGGGCCTTGCCAGCCAGCCACTCGCTTAGAGGAGTGAGGGTGTACTGCTGCTGAATGTTATGCACGTCCGAATAGTCAATCGGTGAACAGGTCCCTTCCGGTGGGACATTCGTATTCACCTGGGTGCGGCCGATGATCCAGACCATGTTTGTGGGGGATTTGATTACCCTGATGTGCCGCGGCAGGTGCCCCTTCCAGTCCGGCCCCACTATCGCAAAGTCCTGGGCGGACGAGCCGGTGGTTCGGGTGCCGGGGGCGGCAAACGTATTGGTCCAGGCGTCCATTATCTGCATCACGTAATAAAGACCGCTCGTGTCCGGTACATGCAGGATGAGGGGCTCGGCTCTCAGATCCAGAAAGGCTTCTGAGTAGAGCGTGTCATTGTTCGAGCGCTTGACGCTCCTATCGTCGGGCACCAGCAGCCGAGCGGTGTGTTTGAATTGGTTCATGCCATCCAGCTGCCCGGACTCCAGCATTACCTGCCGGGTGAATTCCGTCAGTACCAACGAGTAGCCGTAGATGTAGGCATCGATGGCAGTCTCCAGGGTATCTAGTTTCTGTTGCGGAAAGCCATTTTTCTGCTGATAATTTTGCCGTAATTCTTTCACCGACATCCTTTTGCTTTTGAGGGAACACCCGTCCTATCAATTTTTGCATTTATCCATGTTTCCGCGCCGATTTTGGAAACACCTCTCCACCGAGCCTACAAAATGTCTCCAATGTAAGGTCGTTTTCTTTACGTCCGCGCCAGCATCACCAGGTTATGACAGAAAACAGCGCACCCTACACTGGAAGCAAAATTCTTAAATCCTTTAAAAAGGCACTTGCCGAGCTTAAAGGCACGCTTTAAGACGGAGATCGTCCCTTCTATGCCTGCCCGAAACCGCTGCCCGTCTTTAAATTCCTCCGTGCTTTCTCTCTGATCTTCTTTCTCGGTGCGTCTCCCTTTCTTGCATATCGATACGGTCTCGATTTTCTTTGAGAGATTCTCAATCTGCTCTCGACTCTCATAAAAGCCCTTGTCGCCGGCCAATATGTCAGGCCTGCATCTGAATACCTTGTTGTGTGCATTCAGGCTCGACTCTATAAGCTCCTTGTCCGCTCTTTGTTTGGGCATCGTTTCATAGTGAATGATAAATTTCTCCCTGGTTTCCGCCAATAATACCTTATGGCCAAATTCAATCGGCTTCCTTGCCTTGCCTCGCTTGATAAGCTCCGTGTGCTCCTCAAAAAGACTGTATATTTTCTCAGCGGACGGCACTTGTTCTCCAAATAGCACTCGACTCTCAGCTTGGCTTATTATCTTCTGTATTATCGGCAAATAGTGTTTAAGCTCCGCCCCCGTTGCCTTGAAATCCATAGCCCGTGACAGCAGATTCATCGCCATTTCTCCTACCGATGCTATCCACTTTATCCGATTGATCAACTTCTTGTAAGTGCTCTTTATCTTCTGTCGCACCCTTTTATCCTTCTTATCACTGTTGCGGCTTATGAAGAGAGCCACCTTCCTTACTTTCTTCGTATGAAACCTGTGCGTAAATCCTAATGCTCTCATTTCATTGGAGGCATCTCTCATCAACCGCGCTAACGTCCTATAACTGTCCCATAAAAGCGACGAGTCCGTCGGATAGTGTATGTTCGTCTCGTATGCCGTAGTGTCTATCCTCAGCCCCTGCGCCGTGATCTTTTCCTCTTTCTTCGCATATCCGCTCAGCGCCGCGTTTATTGCCTTCCACGTCTCTTCCGATAAGGCTGTATATGCCTTACAAAGAAAGGTGAAGTCCATCATAATCTTGTTCCCAAGCTTGACGAAATTCCTCAGAAAATCGCTGTTCTCCACCAGAATAACCGCGTCCCGGTAGCTCAGCATCTCTGTGAACATTACCACGATCGAACGCAGTGCTTGTTCCGATGTATAGCCCCCTCTGCCATATTCCGACTTAGACAGAACTCTGCTGAAATCCCTATGCGCGATGTCCAATATCTTCGGATTGGCCTCCAGTATAAGACCTATCCCATCGTATTTCGCCCGATACTCCCGTACCACTTTCAATGTTGACTTATTACTGAAATCCAGGTACTCTTGATTCAATATTTTTTCTCGCAAAGCCTGCTCCTTTCTTCTTGGTATTTGAAGGTTACCAATTATAAAGGTTCAGGCTTTTTTTTCGTATTAAATTTTTCCGCAACAGAAACTATCTATCAGTATACCCGGACTGCGGAGTAGATGAAGAAATATTGAATCGTCAAGCCGTTCCATTTTTAACACACTGTAGGTGAACTCGTTAAAACGCTTCAGTGTGTTGCTCCGTCTTTCTACATTTCTCTCGGAAACGAGTATTTCTCCCCGGATTCAATACCCTGCCAGTCTTTGGGGATGCGTCATTGAAATCGAATGTCGTACCCTTGTTCTGTCTCAGGTTCATCTGCTCGAAGTGGAACTAAACAGACATCAAAAATTGATGTTTTTATCGACTTCTGTGAGAAGCTGAGATTCTTTTGGAACCGCTCAGAATCCCTTTTTCTATGTGAATGTTGCTTAGCGAGACGATGTCGGCCATGCGGGTTTTCAAGAAGCAAGTGCAAGAATTAATAGGACACTTTTGTTGTGAATAAAACGTCTACTTTGAAGAGAGGGCTTTCTGATACTCATCCCACAACCTGTCCTTCGGTATCCCCATATCAATAAAATCCCAGGGCAGGATTTCGGTGAATTCCTTTTTCCTCGATATATAAAAATCTCTGTCGATACCCGAGGCTTCTGCCGCCTTCAGCCAGTCCCGTCCCTTCAACATCTCCCCGATTACTCCTGTCACGCGCCTGTCTCCCAACGCAAACAATCCCTGCATATACGCGTATTTGGGTACGTCGTGGAATACCTTGACCCCTTTTACCGGCAGGAGACCCTTCTTGACCATATTCAATCTGTGCTTCACTTCGACGGAATTCTCCATGGGGTGCCACTGAAAGGGGGTAAACGGTTTTGGCACAAAGGTGCTGATGCTCAGGGTGACGGTGCCTCTTGTTGAAATATTCCTTATTTTCCTGACAAGATTTATTATCCCGTCCACATCCTCCCTTGTCTCTGTCGGCAGGCCGACCATGAAGTACAGCCTCAGGTTTTCGACCCTTTCGGCAAAGAGCATTTCGGAAGTGCAGAATATATCCTCCTCCGTAATTCTCTTATTGATGACTTTCCGCAGCCGTTCCGTTCCGGCTTCGGGTGCGATGGAGACGCTCCTGTGACCTTTTATCAGACCCGCAAGTTCAGCGCTTTTTGTGCCTGCCCTCAATGACGTGATCGAGAAATCCACGCCGGGGATCTGCAGCACGTCCTTTATATACGGATAATCTGAAAGGGAAGGGCCGATAATGCCTATTCTCTTTGTTTTGGGGAGGGCCGATCGAATCTCTTCTTTGATCGCCTGCAATTCCTTCCTTCTCGGAGGAGCATAGATTTTATCGGCGACGCAGAACCTGCAGCTCCACGGACATCCCCTCATCGCTTCTATCAGATACATTTCAGAGAATTCCGTCTCGGACGTAATGATTGACATGGTGATCTTTGACCGGGACATATCCTTAAGGTACCGCCTTTTTATAGTCTCGGGTGCGGACGGTGACGACTGCCTTCCCGAAATTTTCCCTTCGGCATCATAAGAAATTCTGTAAAATCCAGGGACGTAGAGACCCTCAACCCCGGATGACTTTTTCAGGACGTCAGGCTTATTTGCGGCGGATTTATAGAGATCGATAAATTCGGGCAGCATCTCATCCGCTTCACCAATGAAACAGATATCGAAAAAATCGGCAACGGGTTCCGGATTAAAAAAGGCGCAGACCCCTCCCATGATGACTAGTGGATGGTACGCGGTCCTTTCGGAATTTCTCAACGGAATGCGTGAGAGATTGAGAATCTTTGCAACATTCGGGTAGTCATTCTCGAAAGATATGGAAAAAGCAACGATATCGAACCTGTTCAGGGCTTTCCCGGATTCCATCGAGAAAAGTTCAGTATCCGTCCTGGCATATTCATTGAACTCTCTGTCATCGGGCAGGAATGCGCGCTCACAGACAACATCACTCATACCGTTCAGGAGGCCGTAAATCCCCTGAAAGCCGAGGTTCGACATGCCCACATGATAGGTGTTCGGATATACAAGGGCGACGGTCACCCTCCCCCCGGGGTCTTTATACACGGTACCTTTTTCCTTTGACAAAAGGAAGTCTGTCCTTTCTCTGAGTTTTTGATTCACATCATCACCAGCAGGGTCGTCATGGCGATTGACCATATGATATCAAGCGGGAGGTGCATCTCGCATGAGGAGTCGAAAAGCAGATCCGCCCCGGGAGGGAACTCTTCATCTCCAAGCCAGAGGATCACTGTAACCGGTATCCGCGGTACCGGAAAAAGTCTCAACGACGCATCACCGTATTCCAGGAATTCTGCGCAGAGCTCTCCCCCTTTTTTCATAAAAGCTTCCCTGTCATTACCGTATCTTCTCGCCACGCCTTCCAACGGCAGGGCATGACTTCCTCTGAAGAATATCTCCCCACCCTTCAGATTTTCGGGCTTTACGAGTCTGCCCGTCAGCGGGATATCCTTTGCACAGATCAGATACCAGAGGCAGGAATGCACAAAAAAATAACCGTATCTCCTGATGATAATCTCGCCTTCGGGGGTGGAGCTGCTGATGATGCGTTCTCCGGGATGAATATAAACGTCCATGCAGAAAGACCTCAGAACGTAACAGCCCCGGCTTTCATCAAATACGACGGATGCATTTTTGCCTATGACCGAGTGATCGAGAGACGTCATCATTTCCCATGCCTTTTCTTCTCCGGGGGATGTCATAATAAGAATGATAACACAACCACGAACACCGGAAGCCCTCCTCAGCAAAGGCGATACGGTCGGATTTTCAGTTTCGGCTTAAATTTCAGGTTTCGGATATAATAATGAATATGAAATGTAAGTCGTGCGGCGGGAAAGTAAAACTGCATGTTGGCTGAAGGGGAATAACTCTAAGCTGCATGGACTGCGGCAAGGTTTTCAGCATAGATGAATATGTTAATGAGATGAACGAAGAGTCCTGGGAGAACATTTCCTGCCGCCCCTGTGACCGGGTCTAGTACCTTTTCCTTCCAAAGAGAATAAAGAAACCCTTTACACTTAATCCCTGTTCAGTATCCACCGAAATCTGCGCAATTGTTAACCTACAATTCTGCGTGTTTCTCTCGGGATTAGTTGCGGGAGATGCAGATTCACCGGCGTCGCGCCGCTTTAAGTAAGTCAACTAATGTACCGTCTGTCTTTTCAATTATGCCTCTTGACATGCATCAACTCTTGTTTATATATTAATAAAAACAGGGGAAGGATGCTAAAGATTATTTCGCAATATATAACCTATGGGCTGCTAAGCTTGGAGCACGGATCTCATCTCGCTTATGCCGTCGATTTCTTTATTTACGATGCAATCAAGATATTTCTCCTGCTTTCGGTCATCATATTTGCAGTATCGACAATTCGAAGCTTCTTTCCTCCCGAAAAAACGAAACGAATTCTATCCCATAAAAAAAAGTTGATGGGGAACATTCTGCCAGCCCTGCTTGGTATTGTTACCCCATTCTGCTCATGCTCTGCAGTTCCATTATTTATCGGATTTGTAGAGGCTTGACAAACTAAAAGAGTTGATAAGAGCGGAGGTGTCACCATGCAAGACCTATTAAATGTCTTTAAAGCGCTTTCTGAGGAAACGAGGCTGAGAATCGTTAAACTCCTTGAACATGGAGAACTATGCGTGTGCGACATTGTGGCAGCCCTGGACATGATCCAGCCAAAGGTATCTTTTCATCTTGCTGTTCTGAAAGAGGCCGGTCTTATTAAAGACAGGAAGCAGGGTAAATGGACTCATTACAGTATTGCTGATACTGATATGTTCAGAAGGTTTTTACTCCTGTCAACTCTGGAGAAGATTTCTGCCGAATCGGTATCTGAGGATGTCAGGAGACTAGAGGATTTCCTGAAGACTAAACATCAGAAGGCAGACGTAGTTTCTCTGCCCGACAAAACTGCTTGCTGCGGGAGGTAACGAAATGGCTGAAGTAGTGAAAAGACTGTCATTTCTTGACCGTTTTCTCACCTTATGGATATTCCTGGCAATGCTTATAGGGGTTGGTGCAGGCTATCTCTATCCTCAAATCACCGGGTTCTGGAATATCTTTCAGGTAGGAACTACCAATATCCCCATCGCTATCGGACTAATCCTGATGATGTATCCGCCCCTCGCAAAAGTCAAATATGAACAACTCGGTGAGGTCTTCAGGAACGTAAGGGTGCTCAGCCTTTCTCTGGTACAAAACTGGATAGTGGGACCTGTTTTGATGTTTCTTCTTGCCGTTATTTTTCTTGGAAATCATCCGGAATACATGATGGGATTAATAATGATAGGACTTGCACGCTGTATCGCCATGGTAATTGTATGGAACGATCTTGCCTGCGGTGACAGAGAATATGCTGCCGGACTTGTTGCTTTCAATTCGATATTTCAGGTACTTTTCTTTTCCCTGTATGCCTACGTCTTTATAACGGTGCTTCTACCCCTGTTCGGGTTCAAAGGTGCCGTTGTTAACATCACCATTATACAGATTGCGAAGAGTGTATTTGTATATTTAGGGATACCATTCATAGCTGGGATAATAACCCGCTTCAGCCTGATAAAAATGAAAGGGATCAAATGGTATGAAGAAGCATTCATCCCGAAAATCAGTCCCGTCACTTTGATTGCACTGCTCTTTACCATAATTGTCATGTTTTCTTTGAAAGGTCAGTATATAGTTCGACTGCCGTTTGATGTGATAAAGGTGGCAATCCCGCTCTTCATCTACTTTCTGGTGATGTTCCTCGTTTCTTTTTATATGGGAAAGAGGCTTGGCGCAGGATATGAAAAGACCGCCACACTCTCGTTCACTGCAGCAAGCAATAATTTTGAACTCGCAATTGCCGTAGCCGTATCCGTGTTCGGCATTAATTCCGGTCAGGCCTTTGCTGCCGTGATAGGTCCACTGGTAGAGGTGCCTGTGTTAATCGGTCTGGTAAATGTAGCGCTGTATTTTAAGCGGAAATACTTTGCTGCCGAGTATTGCCAGATTAAAGGGACTGAGCCGTTATAATCGCTGCAATGAGTCCGTATGAGCATTATTGAAACTATTCAAAAGTTTGTACAAGACGATGCACAGCTTGCACGGTTATTCGAAAGGGTCCGGGAATACGCAGAACTCTATTTAATCGCAAAACAGAGGCAAAAGGGCTGTGACGGGATGGGTGAAGTTGCGACACTCAAGGATGAATTCATCTATTCCCTGAACGGAATGATCCGGCACTGCAAAGAGAAAGGATATCTTAGCGACGATGTTTCTTATGATATCGATTTGATTGCTCATGCTATTTGCGAGATGCAATCGGAATGATTGAAGACAAAACATTTAAAAAGGAGGACAAGAATGAACAATATTCAAGAATATTTTGAGACAGGTCTTAAATTTCACGGGCACAAGTGCCCTGCAATGCCGATGGGCCTGAGAGCTGGCCTTGCGGCCATGAAGGCGCTCGGCGTTGAGAGATCGAAGGACAAGGAACTCTTCGTAGAAGCGGAAACAGGCAGCGGTCATGCAGCAGGTTGTTTCCTGGACGGGGTCATGACCGCGACAGGATGCACCTATGGGAAATCGAACATCAAGAAGCTCTATTACAGCAAGATGGCTTTCACACTCGTCGACACAAAGACCGGCAGGGCGGTAAGGGTCTCCCTCAAGCCTGAATTTTTTGAAAAGGCCCTCAATTCGCCGTTTGTGCAGGAGAGGAAAAAGGGCGTGCCTCCTCAGGACATACCCGCTTCGGTCACAGACCCTTTGGTCGACCGGATAATGGGACTTCCCGAGACCGAATTCCTGAATATCAGCGATGTGTTCCACAAGGAGATGAAAAAGGGTACTGCAAACTTTGAGGTCAAACGCTGTGCAAAATGCGGCGAAGCCGTCTTCACCGACAAACTGACGACTGCGCCTGACGGACGGATGCTGTGCATCCCTTGCGCAGAGGCAGAAAAATAGAAAGCTAATGTAGTGTCCCTTAAACAAATGGTGTTATCAAAATATGATTAGTGAGCTCAATATTTGGCTTCACTTTGTCATTCCGGCTTGTCCGGAATCTTTCCGGGCTTCTCGGAAGGATTCCCGACGCGCTTCACTTGCGGGAATGACTTTCCTTTTGAGTGTCTACATAACACGGCCATTTGTGAGACTTTACACTAATTTGCAATAGACAAGTTATGCGGAATGATACGGAAAAAACTTTGCAACCTCAGGGTCTTGATAATAGGACAACGCCTGCCCTTTCTCTGCCTGCGCTGATTCTTCATTTTTTGAAAATCGGCACCATAGGGTTCGGAGGCGGGATGGCGATGATCGCCCTGATGGAACGTGACCTCGTGCGTAAAAAGCACGCCCTGGATGCGGAGGAGTTTATTCATGGGGTTGGGCTTGGCCAGGTGCTCGGCCCCTTTGCAGTAAATACCGCTCTTTTCGTTGGGAACCGGTTGTACGGCCCTCTGGGCGGGCTTGCATGCGCCTTTGCCTTTATGACTCCTTCCGTTCTCATAGTGATCTTGCTCGCCTGGCTTTACTTCAGCTTCCATGCCATACCAGCCCTGCAGAACGCCATCGGGGGCCTAGGCCCTGTCGTCATTGCGCTGATCCTCGGCGCTGCCTGGTCCATGGGCCGAAAAGTCATGCATTCATGGCCATCTGTGCTAATGGCGATCCTTGGTTTAGCGCTCTCTTTATTAAAGATCAACGCCGTTTATGTTCTCATCGGGGCCGGTCTGGCAGGCTTAATTGCAGGGCAGTTCCTAAAACAGGCGGACCAGGACAAACCGAAAACACCAGGGGCTGGACCATGCCTCAGTCAGCAGGGCTTGCCCTGCTGCCTGCTGCCGGGATAGCGGCAAAGGGCATATCCCTGTCTTCTATTGCGTGGATGTTTTTTAAGGTCGGTTGCGTCTTTTTCGGCGGCGGTTTTGTTCTTATACCGGTACTTCAGCAGAAGCTGGAGGCTCTGGGTTGGCTCACCCCAAGACAGTTCATAGACGGAGTCGCGATCAGCAACCTGACGCCCGGTCCCATCGCCGTCCTGGCTACCTTTGCCGGATTCCATCTCAGCGGTATATCCGGAGCATTACTGGCCACTCTTGCGCTCTTCACCCCGTCTCTGATACTCATGACGGTTCTTCTCTCAAGGATATTCCCGGCTCAAGGAAGGGCGGCGTGTTCAGGATTTTCTGTCGGGCGTCACACCGGCAGTGGTGGGCATGGTGGTAGGCGCGGCCGTGCTCCTCGCGCCGGCGACACTTCACGGTCCTGCCGGCTGGGGCCTCATGGCGATTGCTCTTCTGCTGCTGATCCGCTTCCAATGGCATCCCGCCTTTGTCCTTGCCATCGGCGCCTTCCTGGGAGCTGTGGGTGTTGTTAGGTGAAAGATGAGAAGAGCACTAATATATGGACATACTTCATAACTTGTCGGCCTTTGGCATCGTCAGATTCACATGATCTTTCTTAAGGGAACGTCGTGAAAATGTTCACAGTTATCTTACTTCTTTTTCTTTTTTGTCCGACGGCGGGATACAGCGACATGAACGATGAGACACAAGATAGTCACATTTTACAAAGTGATGTTATAAGCATCGGAGGCACATATCGTTTGCGCGGCGAAATAGATGACGAGTTCAACGTTAAGAAATACGGCACCGGTACTCAGGATGATTTTCTCCTTTCAAGGCTGAGGCTCGAAATCGACCTGAAGGTGACTAAAAACTTGAGAATACATGCACAGATACAGGATGCGGAGGTTTTAGGATCGCGTCTTTCCGACAGGGACTTTACAGGCAGCAACAACCCGTTTCATGATCCCTTCGATATCAACCAGTTATACATCGAATACTGGCCGGTTGAAGAGTTCGGCATTAAAGCAGGCAGACAATCGATCTCTTTTGGCGACCGGAGGATTTTCGGTCCCGGCGACTGGGGCAACACCGGTCGTTATGCCTGGGATGCCGTCCGCATACGGTACAACAATGATATTGTCGACAGCAACTGGATTACCGGCCGTTACATAATACACGACCCGGATGTCTGGCCGAACAGACACATTGACGATGTGACCGCCTTTGCAACATACAATACCATTAAAAGTCTTCCTTTTCTGCTCGATCTGTTTTACGTTCTGGATTACGATGAGCGGGGAATTACTCAAGGTGAAAAGTCTACAGGCAATCTTCATGCGCACTATGCCGGGTTCAGGATCGATGGGAAAAGCGGACAGTGGAACTATGATACAACTATTGTCAAAGAGTTCGGGAAATGGGCTACTGATACTATAGACGCATATGGGATGGTGTTTACCCTCGGATATACCTTTGATACAAAGTGGAAGCCCCATCTCATCCTGCAATATGTGATCGGTTCGGGAGATAAAAATCCGAAAGACGGCAGACATGGTACGTTCGATGGAGTATTCGGCGGGGCGGACACGGTCCTCTATGGATGGATGAACCTTTTTTTCTGGAGGAATCTCATAGAGCGCCGGTTGGATTTTGTCCTTACTCCGAGCGAAACAGTCACTCTGCGCGGAGAATATCACTATTTCATGCTCGATGAAGCCAAAGATGCGTGGTATTTCCCGGGCAATGCACAGCGCAGGGACAAAACAGGTTCTTCGGGACGGGAGCTCGGTCATGAAGTAGACTTGGTCGTGAAAAAGAAAATTTCTAAATACCTGGAAATACTGGGCGGTTACTCCTTTTTCATACCGGGCGAGTTTGTGAAAAATACAGGTCCAAGCCCCACTGCACACTGGGGTTTTTTACAGACAACGGTTTTCTTCTGAAAAAGACGAAACTGATGAATATAGAGGAGGTTTAAGATGAAACGAATAATCGGTTTTGCATTGATCTTTGCGTTCTGTCTGGGTGCCTTCACCTTGCATGCAGAAAGTCCGAAAGAAGAGAAAAAGCCCGCCGCATCAGGGGTCTGTCCGCCTTTTTATCTGAAGGATGAAGGGGGGAATATTATTGATCCCGTTCACGATATCAATGCGAACAAACCCTATTCTCCCAAGCAGACATGCGGCGCAAAGGGTTGTCACGATTACAACAAGATAACAGAGGGATTCCATTTCACACAGGGCAAGGGAGAAAAAGTCCCGGATCTGTTCGCTACGAGATATAACTGGGTGAGTTCGCCGGGCAACTATGGCGGAACATGGTGCTCTCCCGCACCTTTGTATAGGCAGCTCGCACCCAAAAAGAATGATAACGCCAGAATGATCGACATGACCTCATTTGATTTCGTGACCGCTACCTGCGGCAACTGTCATCCGGGCGGCGGTCCGCTTGAATATGACCGTGAAGGGAACAGATATGATGAGTATATGAAAAAGCAGGGCATGAAATCAGGAGAAGACAATGGCCTGGACGGAGATTATTTCAAGGCCAGCTGGATAGATACCGGGGTCATTGAGGCTGACTGCCTGCTCTGTCACATGCCCGAATATAATTTCAAAGAACGCAATAAACAGCTTGCAAATCTGAATTTCAAGTGGGCAGCGACAGCAGGAAGCGGGTTTGCAAAAGTGGAAGGAAGTGTTAAGGATAAAAAGCCACTAAAGGTTAATTATGATAAGGAAAAGTTCGATGAAGAAGGAAAGGTAATCGTTCACATAGCGCCGGAACCAAGAAATGAGACATGTCTTCAGTGCCACAGGAAGCCTGACTGGAAGAAGCGAGGAGCGGCATTTGCTGCGCGAACAGATGTTCATATGGCTGCAGGTCTCAGATGTGTTGATTGTCATGCTTCAGGAAGCAAGGCTGTCGATAAACGGATTCGGGGCAAAGAAGTTCATCAGTTCGGCAAAGGGGATGATCCTTCCGGTTGGGTAAGGAATGACCTTGATAATTCCATGAGAACATGTGAAAGCTGCCACATCAAGGGATGGCGGAATGCACCTATAGCAAGACATAGCTGGCTGCCTCCATTTCACATGGAAAAGCTTTCCTGTCAGGCATGCCACATTCCAACCCGTGCGGTAAAAAGCGCACTCGTTCAGGCAAGCGATGTATACAACCCGGCTCCCCGTATTACACCGCCTCCAAAACATATATGGACTTTTTACGATCAGGATATGAACTTCTGGAACCATTACGGCGAACTCGATCTTTTCACTGCAATGGATCAGCCTACCGATGTGTCACGGCCGACGCTGTTTCGATACAAAGGGAAGATTTATCCGGGCAACCGTGTCCACAGTTCATGGGTAGGGTTTGAAGAGAATGGCAAAAAGGGATTGAACCAATTATTCATGAAGGACTTCTTTCAGATGTGGATGCAGCATCAGGCAGACCCATCAAAGAAGTTATCCTGAATTGTCTCTGATAAAGGACGACAATAACGATGGTATTATTGAAGTAAACAGACCCGAAGAGATCGATGCCTTGTTGACCTCGGTAAAAAACTACCTCGTCAATACCGGATTTCCGCTCGATGGAAAGCGTCTGGTCTGGGTCTCAGACAGCCGGGCTTACTATTCGTCTAAAGAAAGCCGTGAGCTTCCGCGTGAAGAGTATGAAGCAACAGCCTATGCATCCGTATATAAATTTTCCCATGACATAGCGCCTGCAAAGGCAGCTCTTGGGGCAGGCGGTTGCATTGACTGTCACCGTTCAGGCTCACCGTTTTTTGAGGGCAAAGTTCTGAAGGAGATATTCACATCACAGGATGGAAAGCCCAAGTGGATGCCGAATTATGAGATACTCGGTATTGCAAGTCCATGGGTCAAATTAGGGGCATTCCGTGAAGCAGCGCTAAAGCCATTCCTGTATATCCTTGCGGGACTTCTTATCACCCTCGCTGTCTTATCAATCTTGCAGCGGACTAGCAGAAAAAAATGTTGTCTTTCACCTCAGAAAGCCAGACTGCTTGTATGGGTTATTCTGGCTGGAGTCATAGCCTTCTTTCTGATGGCAGCTTTTTCTCCCGGACTTCTGGAATACATGACATTGAGCAGATTCACCCTTGATGCAAACCACTTCTGGATAGCAGTGATTATCTTCTTAATCTCGATTGCCATTATGCTCTCGCAAAAGATTGACGAAAAAACTTCAGGGACAGAGATTGTAATGAGGAAATTGGGATGGCTGTTTATGATAGCAGGCGCGGTCTCCGGTATGCTTATTTTATTGAAGATCGGCGGACTGAGCATTGTAACCCGGTTGGCTTATACGGGATTTGATTTAAGTCTTGTATTAATGTCTCTCGCATCCATTATTTCATTAATTATAAGAATCGGCATTGATACTGGACGGGCAAAATGACTCGTTGATAGACAAATTGTCCTACGCTATAATTTTATAAATTGCTTTTTACAAAAAATATGGATAAGTGGGTCTGAAAAAATGAAGAATACTTCTAAATCCGCAATGAAATCCTTAATTTCTTGTCTGTTGATTCTGGCAGCCTTGGGTTTACCGACCGTTGCTTATGCTGAAGACTTGCTCATGGTGTACCGGCAGGCCGTATCGACCAGCCCCGTTTTGGGTAGAGCAAAGGCCCAACTTCAGGCAGAGAAAGCTTCCGGTTCCGTAACACAGGCGGCGCTTTATCCTAAAGTAAATGCGGATGCAGGTGTAAGCCACTACCACACGGACATGAGGGGTTTCCCGGCACTGACTGTCAACCAGGGTTACACTGCTTCCAACTATAGTGTTACTCTCACGCAGCCTGTTATCAGCGGCCAGGACTGGGCTGCTGTAAGGGCTTCCGAATCCAGGATTGGCGCAGCGGAAAGTGCGGTGTTGGCCGTCGAACAAGACCTTACCCTTCGGGTTTCCGAAGCATACTTTGGTGTCCTGCGGGCCCTAGCGGATGAGCGGGTTGCTGCAGGGCAGAAGGATTTGCTGAAAAAAATTCTGGACGAGGCTGAGGCATTTCTCAGAGTCGGCACAGGTGACATCGTCTCTGTCCGCGAGGCGAGGGCACGTTTTGATGGAGCCGAGTCGGATCTGATTAATGCCAATAACGCGGTACGAATTGCGGAACAGGCCCTTATACGCCTTACTCATGGCCCGGTCGGTGTCCTCGATGATCTTGGCAACATCAGCCCGCAAGGACCGGTTCCGGATGAGGTCGGCCCTTGGATAACGAGGGCTATGGAAACGCAACCTTTACTTTTACAAGCCAAAAAACAATTACAGGTCTCTCTGGATCAGGTTGAGATTGCCCGGCGTGCCCGCTGGCCCCATCTTAATCTTGATGCCGGCTATGGTTATGGGAAGGGACAGCTTCTTCCTGACATGAAACGTACAGATGTGTGGGCAGGTTTAGCCTTAGTTCTCCCTATTTATGAGGGTGGTGGAATCAGCGCCGGGATCAGGGAGGCCGAGGCCCTTGCGTCGGCAAGCCGGTACAGTATGGAAGATCTTCAGGACCAGGTGCGATTTGACACGGAAAGCAGTTTCCTGACACTCAAGGACAGTGTGGCTCAGCTCAGGGCAGCCGCACAGGCCGAGGAATCTGCCCGCATCTCCATGGAAGCAACGCAGAAGGGTTACGAGGTGGGTACACATTCGATTATTGATCTCCTTGACAGCGTTCAAAACTATACAAACATGAGGCGCAATAATTTCATTGCTGTTTACAATCACGTTCTGGCCCGGATAAAGCTCAAGAAGGCTGCGGGAGTCTTAAGTATTAAGGATGTTGAAGATGTCAATGCCCTGTTGAGACCCCGGCCAATGGAGAAAGAAGATGACGGAAGAGAGGGAAAGAGATGAAAAAAAAGAGGATAATCGGCTTCATAATACTTGTCCTTATCATTTGCGGTGTCGGCGTGGCTGTCTATCTGTCTATTCATCATAAGACAACCGGGAATCTGCAACTATACGGTAACGTAGACATTCGTCAGGTCCAGCTTGCCTTTCATGCTACTGGCAGAGTCCGACAACTTCTGTTGCAGGAAGGGGATTCCGTAAAGTCCGGGCAGCTTGTGGCCGAACTCGATCCTGTTCGCTATGAGGCGGCGGTCGGACAGGCAGCCGGCGAGCTGGCAACACAAAGACAGACACTTGCACGTCTTCTGGCAGGGAGCCGTCCCGAAGAGATCGAGCAGGCGCGCGCGCGTGTAAGAGCCGCTGAGGCAACCCTCAAGGATGCGCAGGCGACGTATCAGAGAACAGAGGCACTCGTTCGCGACCAATACATGTCCCAGCAGAAGCTTGACAATGACGAGAAGTCCCTAAAAAGTGCCGCGGCTAATCTGGATGATGCACGCCAGGCCTTGGCGCTTGCCATCGAGGGTCCCAGAAAAGAGGACATCGCAGCTGCGAGGGCACGGGTTAAAGCGGACGAAGCGGCGTCAAGTTTAGCCGAAAGGCAGCTGTTTGATGCCAGGCTCTACGCTCCCTCTCCGGGAGTGATACAGGACCGGATTCTCGAACCGGGCGACATGGCGTTTCCGGAGACCCCGGTTTATACACTGGCGCTTACCAATCCTGTGTGGGTACGTGCATATGTCTCCGAACCCGACCTCGGAAAGATCAAATTGGGTATGTCCGCAGAAGTCAGCACTGACAGTTATCCCGGCAAAGTCTATGAAGGATGGGTAGGCTTCATATCGCCAACCGCCGAGTTTACGCCCAAACCGGTCGAGACCACGGATGTACGAACGAAACTTGTCTACCAGGTAAGGATCTATGTCTGCAATCCGCAGAACGAGCTCCGTTTAGGTATGCCTGCGACAGTTCTTATTCCTCTGAATCAGACTCTTAGGGAAGAAAGTCCTGATCAGGAGCGTTGCAAGAACCGCTGATGCCGGACCCGCATCCAGAAAGCATGCTCAACGTTGCCACTGAAGATTCCGTCATAATCCTTGACGGTGTCAGCAAATATTTCGCAGCCGGCGGACGAAAGATTACCGCCCTTCAAAATGTGAACATGGTTGTCCGCAAAGGCATGATAACAGGCATAATCGGACCGGACGGAGCCGGCAAGACGACTCTTATGAGGTTGTCAACGGGCCTGCTCACGCCGGATGCCGGAAAAATAACCGTCTTCGGTATGGACACGGTACGTGATTCGTTGCCCATACAGGCCTCAGTCGGGTATATGCCTCAGAGATTCGGACTGTATGAAGACCTGACCGTTTTGGAAAACATGAACCTTTATGCTGATCTTCAGGGGGTATTAAGAGAATCACGGCCTCAGCGCTTCGACGAACTGCTTCATATGACGGGATTGGGGCCATTTGTCTCAAGGCTGGCGGGACGCCTTTCAGGCGGGATGAAGCAGAAGCTCGGGCTTGCGTGCACCCTTGTGCAGTCGCCGCAACTGTTGTTGCTGGATGAACCCACGGTGGGCGTTGACCCTGTTTCACGGCGTGAACTATGGGCAATAGTATACCGCCTGGTGCGGGAAGAGGGTATGAGTGTACTGCTGAGCACCGCTTATCTTGATGAAGCGGAACACTGCAACGATGTGATCATGTTTCACGAAGGCCAACTGCTGGGACAGGGTTCGCCGGGGACATTCAGTGCGTCTATGCAGGGTCGTACATACACCGTTGCTGTTCCCGGAATGAAAAACCGTATTCTGCAAGGCGATCTCCTGAGAAGCCCTGATGTAACAGACGCTGTCGTTCAGGGCGACCGGGTGCGTTTGGTTATGGGAGGTACGGTTCCTCCGGAAGCCGCAACACTTCTGCCTTCGGCAAAAAATATGTCCGTGACTCCTGTGAAGCCGCGCTTCGAGGACGCGTTTATCGCCATTCTCAGACGAATTCGGCCGGTCAGCCTGAAGAATGCGGATGAAGGAACCGACACCGGTACACAACCTGAGACTTCAGATGACCACGTTATTGAAGTCAAAAATATTCAGCGAAGGTTCGGAGATTTCTATGCCGTTAAAGGAATAACGTTCTCTGTAAAGAAGGGAGAAGTCTTTGGTCTGCTTGGCGCCAACGGCGCCGGCAAATCCACCACTTTCCGTATGTTGTGCGGGTTATTGCCGCCCAGCGCGGGAAACCTGCGCGTTGCAGGGGTAGATCTCAGAAGTGCCCCTGCTGCAGCGAGGGCGCACATCGGTTATATGTCTCAGAAATTTTCGCTGTACGGCAACCTTAGCGTTAAAGAAAATCTCAGATTCTTCAGCAGCACCTACGGGCTTACGGGCAGGAGCCACAGGGAAAGGATTCAGTGGGCGTTAGACCAGTTCGATCTCAGCGATCTTGCTGAGGTTACAAGCATCGATCTTTCGCTCGGTCACAAGCAGCGGCTTGCCATGGCCTGCGCACTTATGCATAATCCGGACATCCTCTTTCTCGATGAGCCGACATCCGGCGTTGATCCGATAGCCAGACGCGAATTCTGGCATCGCATCAATTCGCTGGCGGAACGGGGTGTGACGGTTATGGTGACTACACACTTCATGGAAGAGGCTGAATACTGCGACAGTCTTGCCGTCATGGCGGCAGGTGAGATTCTTGCTCTTGGAACCCCGTCGGAGGTCAAGGCAAAAGTCAGGTCTGAAGAATTCCCGGAACCTACCATGGAGGACGCCTTTATCGCACTCATTTCTGATAATGGGAAGGCACAAAAGAGATCATGACCTCACAGAATGTAAAAAACACTGTGCAGGCGCCTGATGGAGCCCTCAGGGGAGGAGGGAGAATGCGGCTTAAGGGTCTCGTGCGAAAGGAATTCCTCCAGATCCTGCGGGACCCGAGCAGTATTGCTATCGCTTTTCTGATGCCGGTGCTGCTTTTGTTGCTTTTCGGCTACGGGGTATCTCTCGATGCGGAACATGTGCCACTCGGGATCGTTGTCGATAATCCGAGCGCAGATACGTCAAGTTTCATCGGCTCATTCCGGCAATCCCGCTATTTTTATCCGGTCATCATGTCAGGCATGCAGGAAGCAATGACTGCCTTGGAATCAGGCAGCATCGAGGGTATCATACGAATGAAAGAAGACTTTTCACGACAGTTGAGGAGTCCGGGAGGAGCGCCTATTCAGGTGATCGTCAATGGGACGGATGCGAATAATGCACGGCTGATCTCCGGATACATCGAGAATTCATGGAGCAAATGGCTTGAACACCGGGCAAGAGCGGGCGGCACAACTCTGAAAGTGCCTGTACAAACGGAGCAGCGGGTATGGTTTAACAGCGAGCTCCGGAGCCGCAATTTCCTTGTACCGGGACTCATAGCCGTCATCATGACTCTTATCGGGGCTCTGTTGACAGCTATGGTCATGGCGCGGGAATGGGAGCGGGGAACGATGGAAGCGCTTATGGTAACGCCGGTCGCGAAAAAAGAAATACTCTTAGGTAAACTCATTCCTTATTTTACATTGGGCATGGGCGGCATGGCGCTATCGGTGACAATGGCATTTTTTCTTTTCCGGGTTCCCCTGATCGGGTCGCTTTTCGTTTTGTTTGTAGCAGCCTCGCTCTTCCTGTTCGCCGCGCTGGGGATGGGGCTTCTTATCTCAATTGTGTCAAAGAACCAGTTCGTGGCAGGTCAGGTTGCCATTATCGTTACATTCCTTCCGGCTTTTATCCTGTCGGGGTTTATCTTTGATATCAGAAGCATGCCCTTACCGATTCAATTGATAACTCACCTTATCGCCGCGCGTTATTTTGTGGCGATTCTACAGACTGTCTTTCTTGCAGGCAACATATGGCCGGTAATTCTGCCGAATGCTTTGGCCCTGATTATCATGTCCTCAATTTTCCTCGGCATAAGCAGAAGAAAGTTTCGTAAACGTCTCGAATAGGAGATTAAAATGTGGCGGCGAATTTTGGCCCTAACAGTTAAGGAATTCCTTGCGCTGCTCAAAGACAAGAAAAGCAGATTGGTGGTCGTTGTCCCGCCGTTGGTTCAATTACTTGTCTTCGGTTATGCCGCGACATTTGACCTCAAGAATGTCCCCTATGCGGCATATAATGAAGACACCGGAGCAGCCTCGCGGGATCTCCTTGCAGGCTTCACGGGGTCGCCCAATTTTACCGAGGTGGCGTCGCTCAGTAACGAAGGGCAGATCGTCCCTGTCATCAATAAAAAAGACGCGCTTCTGGTGATCCACATAGATCCTCAATTCAGCAGGAATCTCCTGCTCGGGCGTACAGCTTCAGTACAGGTCATTGCCGATGGCAGAAACTCCAACACCGCCATGCTGGCACTAAATTACGTGTTGACTGTAGTCAATAATTTCA
Organism: Thermodesulfovibrionales bacterium; assembly: GCA_963727725.1. GTDB lineage: Bacteria > Nitrospirota > Thermodesulfovibrionia > Thermodesulfovibrionales > SM23-35 > CAVSHJ01. Next base: position 74,997 of record CAVSHJ010000004.1, on the reverse strand, counting down.
ATACGGCGTGGAATGCGCGTTCCGGTCACGCCGGTCCGCCTGCTTACGTTGTAACCCGCGCATGGTTCAATCCGAATCTCGAGAGCCGGTGGTTTATCGTTCCCGGGATTGTGGGCCTGCTCACATTGGTGGTCACGATGATGGTTACCGCGCTTTCAATCGCCCGTGAACGTGAACAGGGCACATTCGACCAGCTGCTGGTGACGCCGCTTCGCCCCGTTGAGATCATCATAGGTAAAGCACTTCCCGGATTTTTTATAGGAATGGCCGAGGCTACTGTGATCATTCTGGCGGCGATATTCTGGTTTCATATTCCCTTCCTGGGCAGCGTGGTCACATTATATACAGGCGTATTCCTCTTCCTTCTGTCCGCCATAGGTATAGGGCTTATGATCTCTTCAATAGCGGTAACGCAGCAACAGGGTCTGCTCGGCGCTTTCCTGTTTCTGGTTCCCGCAATCATCCTGTCGGGTTTTACGACGCCTATTGCAAATATGCCGCCTCTAATACAGGAACTTACCTTGCTCAATCCTATGCGTTATTTCATGGTGATACTTCGCGGAGTTTTTCTGGAAGGCATGACCTTTAATTTACTGATTGATCAGTTCTGGCCCATGGCGGTGATAGGCATTACAACGTTGACAACGGCGGGGTGGCTTTTTCGCCATCGGCTTTATTGAGAAGCGTTCCGCTTGAAAGCAAATGCCGATTCGCTGGAAAAGAAAAAAGTTGCTGGAGAGAGGTTCATCAATTGGAAATAGAATTTGAACCCATAGGATTTGTGAAAACAGAAGAGAAAAACATACCTCGGCATTGGAGCATCTCGGATGCTGAAGGGGAAATAGTTATTGACGAAAAATATACCGAAGGACTCAAGGACATCAGGAAAGGCCAGCGAATAATTGTAATATTTCATTTTCATAAAAGTCCGGACTTCAACTCCGGTTATCTTATACAGAAACCTCCTCATAAGGACAGAGCAATGGGAGTCTTCAGCACATGCTCTCCTGTCAGGCCGAATCCGGTGGGGCTTTCTATTCTGGAAGTAACAGGAATAAAAGCAAATGTAATCTCTGTCAAAGGGATCGACATAATGGACGGCACACCTGTGCTTGACATTAAGCCTGTTGTTAAAAAAGAAGAGAGCGATTAGAAAAACATGATTGAAGACATCGGCAAGATTGTAAAAATCGACGGCGATAAGGCATATGTTGAGGTCGAGCGGAGTTCAGCCTGCGCATCGTGCGGTCTCCAGGAGGCTGAAGAACTTGCTGCTGGAGGAAAGGTTGTTTTTGAGGCGTATAACATGGCGGGTGCAAATATTGGAGACAGAGTCAGGGTTCAGGTCAGGACAGGAGCGTATACCAGGGCATCACTATATATTTATGGTATTCCGGTTCTTTTCCTCGTGATCGGCGCGATTGCAGGTGCATATGCTGCTACAATATTAAAACGATCCTCTGACGCCATGAGTGCACTTTTCGCTATGGGAGGATTGGTTGTTGGGTTCATCATATTATTCCTTCTAAGGAAGAGAAGCAATAAAACAGAATATATGCCTGTGGTTGTGGAGGTGATTCAAGACAATGCCGCTTCTGGAAATTAAAAACCTTACTTATACAGCCGGGGATAAAAAAATCCTTGATGAATTTTCCCTGTCAATCGAGGCATCTGAAGTTCATGCCTTGCTTGGCACGAACGGGACCGGAAAGAGCACCCTTGCCTATGTGATCATGGGATGTGAAGGATACAAGCCGGCATCAGGAGAGATTACTCTTCAATGGCAGGGACCATTCATGAACTGAAGATTCATGAAAGGGCTCAGCTTGGCATCACCATGGCATGGCAGGAACCGGTAAGATTCGAAGGAATCAATGTCAGAAACTATCTCACCCTCAAAAGCAAAGAGGCTGATCCATCCATGTATCTTGAAATGGTGGGCCTCCATCCCGAACTGTATCTTCACCGGATGGTTGACAAATCACTGAGCGGTGGGGAAAGGAAGAGGATTGAACTTGCATCTATCCTTGCGTTACATCCGAAACTTGCTCTCCTTGATGAGCCTGACTCAGGAATAGATATGCTTTCAACACAGGATATCATCAACGTCATTAACGTCTTTAAAAAGAATGGGTCTTCTGTGCTCCTCATAACTCACAGGGAAGAGATTTCATTGATAGCCGACAAAGCATCGCAGATGTGCAGGGGTAAAATTGTGTGTTCCGGCAATCCGGAAAAGGTCGCCGAATACTATAAATCGAGGAAATGCCTTGTCTGCGATGGGGAGGTCTGTGCGTATGTCTGAACTTGATGCATTAATGAAGGCATTTGGAGAAGCCGGAGGCGACAGCAGTATCCTTGCCGATAAGGAGATCGCCCATTTTGTCGTAAGCGGCCATTCAATATTGAGCATGCAATCGGTTGAAGGACTTGAAGTCAATGCAAAGGAGACGCTGACCGGAATAAGCGCTTCAATAAGGGTCAGGGAAGGAACAAAAATTCAGAATCCTGTGCATTTGTGTTTTGGGATACTGCACAAAAGGGGAAACCAGAAGATCAAGATGGATGTCAGGTTGGAAAAGAATGCCTCTGCACATTTCATTGCTCACTGCATTTTCCCGAAAGCTGAAAAGATAAGGCATATCATGGATGCCGTGGTTGATATCGGAGAAGACGCCGAGATGAGATATTCCGAGACTCATTATCATGGACTTTACGGAGGGATTGAGGTAATCCCAAAGGCTGTTGTGAAGATTGCCAAAAACGGCAGATACTTCACGGATTTTACTCTCATCACGGGAAGGGTGGGAAAGCTCGGCATTGATTATTCAGTTGAGGCCGGGGAGAATGCCGTTACCGAATTGACCGCGAAGGTATTCGGACACGCCGATGATGATATCAAAATAAAAGAAGCAGTTCTCCTCCAGGGCGACAATGCAAGAGGCTTGATAAAAACAAGAGTTGCCATTGAGGATGAGGCAAAAGCAGAAATTACCGGTATTACCGAGGGTAATGCTGCCGGCGCTCGTGGCCATGTTGACTGTATGGAAATAGTGAAGGATAAGGCAATGGCGAAAGCAATACCCATTGTGAATGTGACAAACCCCTTGGCAAAAGTCACCCATGAAGCCGCAATCGGAAGCGTGGATAAAAAGCAACTTGAGACTTTGATGGCACATGGATTGACACCTGAACAAGCGGTAGATGTGATCGTGAAAGGGATATTAAGGTAACAAGATCCTTTACTTAATGATATTCATAAGAGTTAGCCCGTCGAGAAAGCCGTTTACTTGAAGGCAAACTGTGCTAGCCTGTCTTCCCCTGAAGTTATTTGTTAACAAGTGAAATATGCGCTTTATAATGACTATTCAACGTGAGGAGTAGAGGAAGTAAGAGAGAGGCTAACGTGATTGACTAAATTGCAGACCTAAAGCTTATATCTGTTTTCCAGAAGGCGGGCAATCTAATTCAGCCTGCCTTCCTGTCTTAATTTCTTTACGATCTCCTGTATCTGAGGCAGGGCCTCGAGTGCCGCCTTTTCTCCTTCGAGTACCGCTTCATGCCTTTGCGAGAAATCTGCGCTCCCGATATATGCGACCTTCGGCCGTATAACGACATCAGCTTTTGCAAGCTGTATGGCAGCAAGTTTCGAGTACATGATGCTTATTGATTGCAGGATTGTCTCGATCGTCCCCGTCGGAGCAGATGCCCCGGCGCCGCCCGACAGATCCACGGCGATGACCACATCAGCCCCGAGCTTCCTTGCGGCTTCAACGGCAACAGGGCTGACCACTCCGCCGTCGACATACATCCTGCCCGAAATAACCGGAGGCACGAATATCCCGGGTATTGAGCAGCTTGCCCTCACTGCAGCGCCGGTATTGCCGATTCCGAAGACGACCTCCCTGCCGCTTTGGATGTCCGTTGCGACCGCGTAAAAAGGGATCCTCAACTTTTCAATCGGCGTATTCCTCACGATGCGGTTTATGTATGCCTCAAGTTTTTCCCCTTTTATGAAACCGTTGTCCGGGATTGTGAAATCAATAATGTCGTCTCTCTCTATACCGAAAGACAGTTTCTGGAGTTCAAAGGCATTGAATCCGTATGCATACAGGGAACCTACAAAACTGCCGGCACTTGTACCTACTATCATATGGATCGGTATCTTGTTCGATTCGAGTACCTTCAGGACTCCAATATGGGCAAAACCCCTGGCTGCACCCGCGCCGAGAACCAGGGCAATCTTTGCCGGTTTCGGGGCCGGCCTGGTCTCCTTCGATGCGCAGGAGAAGAAGGAAAACATGATCAGTAAAACTGCTGAAAATCTTATCGCCCCGTTAATAAACCGTTTAAACATTGATTTCCTTATAAGGGATCGTAAAGTAGAATATCGAGCCCTTTCCCGGTTCAGAATCCACCCAGATTTTGCCGCCGTGACTCTCAACAATCTTTCTGCATGTTGCCAGACCTATACCGGTTCCGGGATAGGCCGCGCTGCTATGCAGGCGCTGGAACATTCCGAATATCTTTTCCGGGTCTTCCGAATCTATTCCAATGCCGTTGTCCCGAACCGAGAAGACCCACTCCTCCCCTTTCCGTTCAGCCGAGATATGTATCCTCGGTCTTTCCTTGCCATGGAACTTGATGGCATTGTCGATCAAGTTCTGGAACAGACTGGTCATTTGCGACGGATCGGCAATTATCGTCGGCATGGCGTCATGCGTCAATACCGCGTGATTCTCCTCGACGGATGCTTTCAGATTGCCGATCACCTTTTCCACGATAAGCGAGCAATCAGCGGGAGCGGCCCTTTCCGCTTTTATCCCGAGCTGTGAATATTCTAACAGGTCTCTGATAAGATCCTCCATCCTTACTGTTCCATCAATAATACTCCTGATAAACTCGTCGGCCTTAGCATCAATCTTGCCTTCATAACGGCGCGCCAACAATTTGGCAAAGCCCTGGATAGTGTGTAAAGGCCCCTTCAGATCATGAGAAACTACATGGGCAAAATCTTTCAGATCAGCATTAGAGCGCGCCAACTCTTCATTCGCCTTCACCAGTTCAGCTGTGCGTTCCCGGACCTCGGCTTCGAGCCTCTCATGGCTTTGCCTCAGTTTCCATTCGCTTTCTCTCAGAGCCTCCTCTGTCTTTTTACGCCCGGAGATTTCTCTGTCTATACTCTCTATCATCTTGTTCGAAACTTGTTTCAGTGCTTCCAGTAGTCCCACCTTTGACTTTCCGGCTATCCTGGCGTTCAAGTCTCCTTTTATAACCCTGTGGAATACGTCGAAATGTTCCGCAAGTACCATCGCAAATTCATGGGATTGATCAACAATCTCTCCGATATTCATCGCTGTCATATTGACCATATGTTTCAGATGCGAGATCAACTCAACTTCTGATCCTTCCGGTATTCTCACCTCCGGGTCGCCGGAAGAAATCTTCTTTAACGCCTCGAAAACCTCGGACAGAGCTATCGCAAGTTCCATGCTCGTTTGTTCCAATTCAGCTTCTGCATCTCCGGCAGCAGTCTTCTTCAGTTCCACGACCTGTTCGCGCAATTCTTTTATTTCATTAATGAGTTGCTCTATTGTTTTATCTTCATCTTTCATGATGTTTATATGATATCTCAGGGCTCTTCGTTTTTAAAGATCTCTGAAAGTCAAAGACTGAATACGCATTGATAAAGAGACGGTGCCTGACTATAATGATTCTATGACTGTCGTGAGCGCAAAGGCTCTGAGCAAGAATTACGGTTCTCTCAAAGCCGTGGACGCGATAGATTTCGAAATCCTTAAAGGTGAGTGCTTCGGATTTCTGGGGCCGAACGGTGCGGGAAAAACAACGGTAATGCGGATCATTTCCTGCTTCATGCCTCCGACTTCGGGGGCAGTAAGGGTGTTTGATATGGATGTGACGGAGAGGCCCAGTTCGATAAAATCACGGACCGGGGTCATGCCCCAGGAGGATAATCTCGACCCCGACCTGAACGTGCTGGAAAACCTCATTGTTTATGCGAGGTATTTCGATATCCCGCGGACGGAATCTTCTCCGGTTGCATGGGAGCTGCTCGGATTTGTTGATTTAAGGGAAAAGGCGCAGGCGAAAATAGGCAGTCTCTCAGGAGGGATGAAGCGGAGGCTGATGCTTGCGCGGGCATTGATAAACAGTCCCGATCTCCTGATACTTGATGAGCCTACCACGGGCCTTGATCCGCACGGCAGGCGCTCTGTATGGGATAAACTGAACCATCTCAAAGAAAGAGATACCACGCTGATCCTTACGACCCATTATATGGAAGAAGCCGGGATCCTCTGCGACAGGGTGGCCATTATGGATTCGGGCAAGATTATAACCGTTGATTCTCCGTCAAGGCTTACGGGTCTGCACGGAGGGAATCTCGAAGATGTCTATTTGAAACTTACAGGGAGGTCGTTGAAAGACTGATATGATGTTTGATCATTTCGAAGACGCTACCCCTGTCTGAATAAAGTGAGATATAGAACATGAAAATCAGGCGCGCATTCAGGGTGTGGCAGAGGCACCTTACGGTCTACACAAAACTCTATAAATCGAGTATAGCTCTGAACTTTGTCGAACCGATCCTCTATCTCGCGGCCCTCGGACTTGGACTCGGGGCCTTTGTGAAGGAGATAGACGGAGTGCCTTATATCAAATTCATCGCGCCCGGCATTATCGCATCTTCGTCGATGTTCGCGACAATTTATGAGTGTACTTACAGCACATACGTTCGGATGACCTATCAGAAGACATTTGATGCGATACTGGCTACTCCCGTCAACCTTGATGACCTTGTTGCGGGAGAACTCATGTGGGGTGCGACGAAGAGCCTGCTCTACGGTACAATCATCATTATCGTTATATCTCTTTTCGGCCTCGTGGATTCACCGTTGATTGTATTCGTCATACCTCTGCTTTTTATATCCGGACTGATCTTCGCCGAGATATCCGTAATATTTACGGCGATTATTCCGGGCATAGACTCCTTCAACTATTTCTATACCCTGTTCATGACGCCGATGTTTCTTTTCTCGGGCATCTTTTTCCCCCTGGACAATTTGCCTCCGGTAGTTTCGAAAATCGCTTTCTTCACACCGTTATATCACCTCGTGAATATTTGCCGTGGCTTGTCATCCGGACGATTGGCCGTCTTTACAGTGGACACCATATGGATTCTTGCTGTCGCCGTCATACTGTCCCCGTATCCTTTCAGGCTTATGCGGAGACGTATCATAAAGTGACCGGGTTTTTTTGAGAGGAGATTGGCGAAATGAAAAAGGTATTTTTTATACTGATATTCCTGCATCTGTACCCGCTTGCCGCCTCATGTTCTCAGGTAGTGGGCGGAGAGCCGCAACATGTTAAGGACGTGCTCCTTCCCGAAGGTGACGGGGTTGAAGTGAATGTGTGGATAAAGAATCTGCAGATACCGTGGTCGCTGGTATTCCTGCCGGACGGCAGGGCTCTTGTGAGTGAAAGACCGGGGGATATAAGAGTCGTAAAGGACGGAAAAGTTTCCGGGAAGCCGTATGCCCGGATCGATGTCGCACATGTCGGTGAAGGAGGTCTTCTGGGTCTTGCTCTTCATCCGTCTTTTCCGAAAGAGCCATATGTGTATGTTATGCATACGTATAGAAAGGGAAATGAACTTCATAACAGGGTCATCAGGTTGAAGGATGCCGGCAGCGAGGGGATTTTTGATAAGATCATAATAGATAATATACCCGCCGGTAGATTCCACGACGGCGGCAGGATAGCCTTCGGGCCTGACGGGATGCTGTATATAACTACGGGCGAGACTTTCCGGTCGGAACTCGCGCAGGACCTCAATTCTCTCGGGGGAAAGATCTTGAGGGTAACAGCGGAGGGTCATATACCGGCGGATAACCCTTTTAAAGGTTCTCCCGTGTATTCATACGGTAACAGAAACCCGCAGGGCATCTGCTGGCAGTCGGGGACGAATAGAATGTTTGAATCCGAACATGGCCCCTCGGGAGAATTTGGTCATTTTGCCAATGACGAAATAAATATCATCCTTAGGGGCGGTAATTATGGCTGGCCGAAGGTTATCGGCGCTCCGGGCATAAGACCTTACATTGATCCGATAATCGTATGGAAAAAGACGACCCCGCCTTCGGGGATTACTTTTTACAAAGGCGAATTGTTAAAGCATCTGAAAGGCGATCTCTTTGTCGCGACTCTCAGCAGTCAGACTCTCATACGAATAAGGCTGAACGGAAACGGGAAAGGGGTTAAGAGAATAGAAAGATGGTTTGCGAATGGTTACGAGGGAGGGAAATTCGGAAGGATAAGAGACGTGGTCGAAGGTCCGGACGGGGCGTTGTATTTCTTGACAAATAACACCGACGGAAGGGGTATTCCGCACCCCGGAGATGATAAAATATACCGGATTGTTCCAAAGAGATAAGCGGCGTATCATTTTGAAGGATTCAGATCATCGCCCGGATCCTTAGTCTCACGTTTCCTATCAAATAAGGAGTAGTCATGGCAAAGTACACGGCGACAATTGACGAAGATACACGACAGAGGATACTTGCATTGCCGAAGGGTGTTCACTTCTCGGCCTTTATGAGGAAGGCAATCACTGTCTTTGTGGAGGAGCTTGAGAAGGACCCGGACCTGGAGCCGGAAAATTTCATTATCACCCGTACAGCCAGGAAGGATGTATCAGACAGAAGAAGAAGATAGGGGTACGGGGAAAAACAGGATTCTGATTACCTGCGCCAAGGGAATAACGCCTTTCCTGAAGCGGGAACTGCTTGTCCTGGGTTTCCCGGTACTGTCTGAAACTGTTGCAGGCGTGGCGACCGAGGGTACTCTTGACGATGCCCTCCGGCTCAATCTCCTGCTCCGCACGGGACATCGCGTGCTCTTTCTCCTGAGGGAATTCACCGCACTCGACGCAGATGCCCTCTACCAGCGGGTATCGGAGATAGCATGGGAGGACTATATAGCCGAGGACGGATACTTCTGCGTCACGTCCAGTGTGGACAACCCGAGCATCAGGGACTCGCGCTATGCTAACGTAAAGTGCAAGGATGCGATTGTCGACAGGATCAGAGAAAAGCGCGGGAAGCGTCCCGATTCAGGTCCGGACCAGAACAGGACTGTGGTAAACCTTTACTGGAAAGGAGACCGCTGCTCCCTGTATTTTGATACATCCGGTGAACCTCTCTCCCGGCGCGGGTATAGAAAGATACCCATGACCGCACCCATGCAGGAGACCCTTGCTGCAGCAGTCATTATGGCTACCGGGTGGAGCGACAGAGGCAATTTCATCAATCCCATGTGTGGCAGCGGGACCCTTGCGATAGAAGCAGCCCTGCGCGGTTTAAACAGGGCCCCGGGGCTGTTGAGGGATAACTTCGGGTTCATGCATATAAAAGGCTTTAAGGAACCGCCGTGGAAAGAGCTGCGTGCACAGGCAAAAAGAGAGGCAAGAAAGACGACGGGTTGCAGAATCATTGCTACCGATATAAGGAGAGAGGCGGTCGAGGCGGCGAAGAGAAACGCCGCCACTGCCGGAGTAGGACATATTATCGAATTCGCTGTTTGTGATTATTCAGATACCGGAATTCCCGACGGAAGCGGGATAGTGATACTCAACCCGGAGTACGGGGAAAGAATGGGGAAGATCAGGGAGCTTGAAAGCGTCTACAAGGGGATCGGCGACTTCTTCAAGCAGAAGTGCAGGGGATATACAGGGTATATCTTCACAGGGAATCCCGACCTTGCCAAAAAGGTGGGGCTGAGAGCCAAGCGAAGGATCCCATTTTTTAACAGCGCGATAGAATGCAGGCTCCTTGAGTATGAACTGTACTGAATTGATTTTGAAGTACCTGCGGCACGGACGGTATAATATCACATGGATGTGGGATATCGGTTCCTGAGACAGAAGGCAAATTGCGGTGATGCAAAAAAGAGATGATGAGCGTATAAAGCGGGAGTTCGGGGTGCGTCAGAGTCGCCAGTTCCTTGCCATTGCGGTGACACTCGTTCTCCTCCTGTTTCTCACTTTGCTCCATAAACGCGCGGACCTCTTCGGAGAATTGCCGAAGCAAACTATTCTTGCGGCGCAGATTGTAGTCATTGCTGCTTTTATCGGCTTCAGCGCCTTCAACTGGAGATGTCCCGCATGCAAGAAATATCTGGGTGCTGATATCGGCAGGCGTATTTGCAGACGATGCGGGTCCAGATTGCGCTAAGTTCAGGAAGGGGGTGATTTTTCTGGGGAGCAGGCCACGAAAGATCAGGAAACCTCAGCCGCGAAAGCCCGCGGCAGACAAGAGCGTCTCTGAAATTGTGAGGGAATTGAAAGAAGATGCGGCCGCTGATTACAGGGAACAGTCCCTGAGGATGCATGGTCTTATCTGCGCCAAGTGCGGGAGAGAGTTTGAATTCAGGAACAGGAACCTTCTCACCGTACACCACAAAGACGGCAATCGCATGAACAATCCCCCTGACGGCTCAAACTGGGAGAACCTGTGCGTTTATTGTCATGACGACGAGCACAGCAGGGGGCTTCTGGGAGATTATCTCAGGGGAGAGGGCAGGGGGCGGGTTTAGGCCCGAAATTCTCGATTCCCTGATTTACTACTTAGCTCAGATTATTCATGAATTATTGTTATAGCGCCGGAGATAGAGTATTCTCGCTCTCCGCCTAAGGCGGACTCGGTCGTTCCGACCTCCGAGGCTTTTGCCTCTCTATTTTCAGAATGTATATGACTATCGGCAAAAGAAACCGCTCAAATACCCTATCTCCGCTTCGCATTCTCGATTTTATGAATAAAGTGGGTTAAAACTGCGAAAGAGATGCGTGCCCGTGCTGTAAAAAGATGGTTGCATTTGCCTGGCGGATAACGTATAATATTATTTAAGGGAGATCCAGTTTTGAAAAAGTTGTACATTTTTTTTAGAAGCCGCCTTATCTTCAGACTGTCAGTTTTCTTTTCTCTTGTTGTTATCTGCCTCGTCTTCATCGTGCCCCGTGCGGAAGCGGCCGAACCCGGGAGCGCCTTTTTAACATCTCTGGAATCAAGTCTTCATCTGACGGTCAGTAAACGGGTGGAGCAGACAAAGGAAATCAGCAGCGTAGAGCCCCAGAAAGTGTACTCTGAAGAAATCACTTCAATGCCGCATGTGAGGGTTTCACTGAGCGATACGATGAAACTGTTCTTTAATATGAAACCCACTTCGAAGGACTACTACGATAAACGCAATAATATAAACGGCGCCTGTACGATGCTGGGGTTGGATATCCTGTTCTAAAGCCGTTCAATCATTCCTCCTCTTTCCCGTAAGCTTCAGCAGTTCTTCATAGGAGATAGTCTTGACCTTCAGTGTTTGGGCCTTCCGGAGCTTGGACCCCGGATTTTCACCGACGACAACATAATCGGTATTCCCTGAAACAGTTGAAGATGCATGTCCGCCGAGACTTTCGACAAGTTCTTCCACTTCTTCCCTCGCCTTTGGTAAGGTGCCTGTAATAACAATTGTGAGCCCTTCCAGCGGTTTTATTTCTTTGTCTGCACCTTTGCCTTCAAAGTCGGGGTTAGTTATCTTCATCCCCAGAGATTTCAATGTTTTCATCGTACCAATGTTCTCGGGGTCATCAAAAAAATCCGAAACAGAGCCGGCGATCTTCTCACCTATCTGTCTTATCTCCATGATTCTCTCAGGTGTTACATGGTACAAATCTTCCAGTTTTTCGAAATTCTTTGCAAGGAGCTTTGAGGCATATTCGCCGACATGGAGTATGCCCAGGGCATAGAGGAACCTGGCTAGAGTAGTATGCTTTGATCTTTCGATAGCGTCTATCAGATTCTGCGCGGATTTTTCCGCAAATCTCGGCAGGCCCAGCAGGTCTTCTTTCTTCAGTTTATAGATATCGACGAAGTGGCTTACGAGACCCCTTGAATAGAGAAGTTCCACATTCTTTTCTCCGAGGCCTTCTATATCCATCGCCGCCCTCGATGCAAAATGTATAATCCGCTCCTGGACCTGTGCAGGACAATTCAGGCCGATACATCTCACGGCCGCTTCACCTTCTTCCCTTACCGCCTTCGAGCCGCAGACCGGACATTTTCCCGGCATCGGGAATGGCTTCTCCTTACCAGTCCTCTTCTCCTTTATTACGGCGACTACATGGGGGATTACATCACCCGCCCTCTCAACGACTACGGTATCACCTATCCTTATGTCCTTTCTCTCCATTTCGTCCCAGTTATGGAGGGTGGAGCGGGAAACGGTAACGCCGCCGATCCTGACTGGCTCAAAGACGGCAAAAGGAGTGATCACTCCGGTCCTGCCCACACTCCCCTGGATATCCAGAATCTTAGTCGTACCCTGGTGAGCGGTGAATTTATACGCGATAGCCCAGCGCGGCTCCCGCGTCTTCATGCCCAAAAGTCTTTGCAGTCCGAAATCGTTCACCTTCACAACCGCGCCGTCAGTCTCAAAGGGGAAACTATTACGTTTCTCTTCCAATCCCCGGATAACATCTATGACTTTCTTCATTCCCCTTTCCCTTTTTATCACAGCAGGTACAGGGAATCTCGCTTTTTCGAGCCACTTGATGAAATCCCATTGACTCCCGAATTCCAGCCCTTTCAGTGCGCCGATACCATAACAGGCGAGGTGAAGTTTACGTCTTGCCGTAATGGAGGAGTCCAGTTGTCTTACAGAGCCGGCAGCAGCGTTTCTGGGGTTCGCAAAGAGAGGTTCCCCCTTTTTCTCTCTTTCTCTGTTCAGGTTCTCAAATTCCTCAACATCCATATAGACCTCGCCGCGTATGTCTATCAACTCGGGAAATTCATGTGTTTCACTTATCTTGATCGGGACGGATTTGATCGTCATGATATTCCGTGTAACCTCTTCTCCTTCGTATCCGTCACCCCTTGTAGATGCTTTGTAGAGGAGGCCGTCTCTGTAAGTGAGTTCCATGGCTAGTCCGTCATATTTCGGTTCAACGGTATACTCGACTTCTTCGTCGGACTTGAGCAGTCTCTTTATTCTCTTGTCGAATTCCACAAGATCGTCAAAGGAAAAGGCATTATCAAGTGAGAGCATCGGTTCAGTGTGTTTCACCTTCTCGAACTTATCAAGAGGAGGGGCGCCAACCCTCTGAGTCGGTGAATCCGGCAGGACATAATGGTACTTGTCTTCGAGTTCTTTCAGATGGAGATAGAGGCGGTCATACTCCTCATCCGGGATTACCGGCGAGTCAAGGACATAGTAACGATAGCTGTGGTAGTTGAGGTCCTTCACCAGCTTTTCTATCTCTTGTTGAATACGCTCGGGTATCTTCTCTGCCATAGGAATAATTTCGTACAGTATTTTATGATTTGTACATGTACTCTTCTGCTATTTCGATCAGGAATTCCAGTGCTGACAGTGAAGCTTCCTCTTTGTTCTCCTCTCTGTCGCCTTTCAGTCTCAGTTCCTTGGAAAAAGTTCCCCCTGCCCTGCTGATCGAAATATAAACAAGCCCCTTTTCCTTGCCTTCAAGTGAATCCGGCCCTAGATTGCCGGTCGTCGAAAGAGAGAAGTCTGTTTTGGCCAATTTCCTAACCTTCTCGGCCATTTCTCTTGCGGTCCGGTCGCTCACTATTCCGTATTTTGAAACTGTCTCCGATGAAACACCCAGAATTGTTCTCTTTGCTTCTGCGGAGTAAGAAACGACGCCTGCCTCAAAGAAGTTGCTGGCGCCCGGAAGGGCTGTGACGTAATGGCTGATCAGACCTCCCGTACATGACTCAGCAACCGAAAGGGTCAACCCTTTTTTCCTGAAGAGTTCATGAACCTTTTGGATGACTTCTAAAGTTCGCCTGTCCACGCCTTCCCGCACCTTATTCCGGGTTTCAGAAATCGTCGGCAGATATTTTAGCGCGCGTTAATAGCCTGCTCTCATTGCAGATTATACCGCGGACCGCCCCCGCCCTCCGGCAGGTTCCAGACAATATTTTCAAAAGGACATTTCAGATCGCAGGTCTTACAGTGCAGGCAGTTGCTGAAGTTCACTCTTATCTTATCACCGTCCAGTTCATAGACGCCGGCAGGGCAGAACAAAGTGCATGGCGCTCTATACTCTGCGATACATTTTCTGCATTTTGCGTCATCCGGCAACCGGATATGGCTCTTCTGTTTTTCGTCATGAGATGTGCCGGAGAAATATACATCCGTCAATTTGCCGACAATAATTCTGTCATCTGCCTTCGGCAACGGTTCGGGTGATCTACCGCCGTAAAAACTCTTCATATCTTTGGTTGTCGAGTAATCGGGCCTTGTTTTAAGATTGCCAATCGGTGTGGCGCCGCCGGTAAGAATCTCGAATCCAAGAAGCGGCCCGCCCGGGAAAGGAATTCCCATGGCGACCGCCGGAGTGAAATTGCGGCTCTTCCTGAGGTCGGAGTATATCCAGCTGTTTTTCAAATTCTCTTCATATTTTGCCAGCCGGCCCGCCGAGAAATCATTATTCCTGAAAGCTTCAAAGAGGACTTCAGCCGCAAGCATTCCCGATTTTATGGCTGTATGCAGTCCTTTCATCTTTCGCGAATCGACGAGGTTCGCGGAGTCGCCGGTTATAATAACACCGTCGGAGGTAAGTTTCGGTATGGAGAAATACCCGCCGCAGGGAAGCGTCCGGGCGCCGTAATGCGTCGGTTTTCCGTCTTTGATGATATTGTTGATAAACGGATGCTGTTTGAATTTTTGAAGTTCCTTGTGCGGATCCAACTGCGGGTCTTCGGAACTGAGATGAGCGATAAGCCCTATGACAACCTTGTTTTCGGAAATGCAATATATAAACCCGCCTCCGGAAAGTCCTTTCCTGAACGGGTATCCGAGCGTATGGATACACTCCCCCTTTTGGAGAGGATTACTCTTCAGCTCATATATCTCTTTTACGCCGAGCTCATAGATGGAAGGGGCCCTGCCTTTATCAAGATGCAGTTTTTCAACGATGTTTTTGCGCAAAGTGCCGTTGCTCCCCTCTCCCAGCACTACGACCTTTGAGTTCAGAATATAGCCCGGAGTTTCATATTCGCCATTCTCCTGAAGACGCTTGTCGTCCGTCCGGACGCCGATTACTTTGGTGCCTTCGTAGAGAATTTCAACTGCGGCCGTCCCCTCGAGCATCATCACTTTGCTTTTTTCCGCGATCTTGGAAAGCCAACCGACAAATCTGGAGAGCGAAAGAAAATAATTCCCGTGATTATTTAAAAAAGACGGAGTGAAAGGAGACCTGATCTTTTCCTTTTCAGTCAGGAAATAAATGGATTCCTTGTTTACCTCTGCATCTATGGGGCAGCCGAGCTGCTTATGGTCGGGCAGCAGCTCCGAAAGCACATCAGGGATGAGTACTGCTCCGGAAATGTTATGCGCGCCGAAATACGCGCCTTTTTCGAGGACGGCGATCTTGTCTTCGATATCGATTATCCCGCCCTGCTGTTTGCCGTTTTCAATGTCTTCATTATGTTTCCGGATGAGGTTTGTCAGATGAATCGCACTGCTTAAGTTGGCAGGTCCGCCGCCGACAAAGATAACATCAAATTCTATTACTTCGCGTTCCATCTTTATTCCTTCGCTCAATAAACCTCTAACTGAAAAGGCAGGGGAATTTTTAAAAGTATAACATATTTGAGAGTGCATTTTAGTCCGGGGCATTCACAAATTTTTTGTGACTGAACGAACTGCTGCTGGAAATATCTGATATACTAAGACGGCTGTAAGTAAGGATTCACTGATGTCATTCCTCCGCCCGAGGCGGATCGGGAATCTTTCTGAAAAACCAGAAGGATTGCGGACATCCGCCTGAGGCGGACGCAATGACGGTAAGCGCTAAGAATGTCGCCTTGCTAATGACCGTCTTAATAATTTGTCGAACAGGATTTGCAGCTGAAAGGAGTTTTTCATGGTAATCGGGGTTCCGAAAGAGGTGAAGAAGGGAGAGTTCAGAGTCGGGATGACCCCCTTCGGCGTCGAGGAACTGAAGGCCGACGGTCATAAGATACTTGTCGAGACAGGCGCGGGAGAAGGCACCGGTTTTTCAGATGACGAATACAGTGATATGGGAGCTGAGATAGCAACGAGGGATGTCTTGTTTGGTGAGGCGGAGCTTATTGTCAAAGTGAAAGAGCCCATACCGGCGGAATATGACCTGCTCGGAGAAGGCCGGGCAATCTTTACTTTCCTTCATCTGGCGGCCAACCGTGAGCTTATTGAGGTTCTCCTCAGAAAGAAGATAACAGGCCTCGCTTACGAGACCCTTCAGAAGGACGGCAGCCTGCCGCTGCTTGCGCCTATGAGCGAGATCGCCGGCAGGATGGCGCCTATTATGGGCGCCTACTATCTCCAGAAGGTGCGCGGGGGGTCGGGAATACTGCCGACAGGGGTGCTGGGCGTTGAGCCTGCCAAGGCTGTCGTGATCGGCGCCGGTGTCGTCGGCGCGAACGCCGCACGCGACTGTATCGGCCTCGGTATGGACACCGTAGTCATGGACATCAGAATGGAGAGATTGCAGAAGGTAGATGAAATGTTCATAGGACGGGTGAAGACCCTGCCGGTGACGATGCACAATATAAAAGAGGAGATAAGGGACGCAGATATTGTTATCGGCGCGATACTGATTCCGGGGGGAAGGACTCCGCTGCTGATAAAGAGGGATATGCTCAAGACCATGAAAAAAGGTTCTGTAATAATTGATGTATCCGTAGACCAGGGCGGATGCTTTGAGACATCAAGACCGACTACCCATGATGATCCTGTATATGAGATAGACGGGATAATCCATTACACAGTCGGAAATATGCCCGGTGCCTATCCAAAGACTTCAACCATCGCCCTGACCAATGTAACATTTCCTTATATAAAACTCCTGGGCAATAAGGGCATTGAAAAGGCGATCAGGCAGGATAAGTCGCTCAAGAGCGCCCTCAACACGTATAAGGGTGAGGTTGTCCATCAGGCGCTTGCAGATTCAATGGATTATCCATATAAAGATTTTGATAAAATCAGGACGTAGGCCCGGAGCCGCCGGGTTTTTGCGCTTTTATTTCCTCTATCTTCTCGAAGAGCTGCTTTATTATTGCAAACATTTCATTCGACAATTGCTGTATGTTGTCCATCCTTTCAACAGCTTTGAGAAGAAGGTTATGCAAATCGTCCTCTGACGTATCTACAACTTCTAATGTACCTTTAACCGCGATAATGTGTTCATTGATTTTGTCTGAGATTTCTTTAAGTTTGTTATCGATTTCGGACACGTTGACCTCCCTTGCTGCTGTTATAGAATTTCAGGCTATATTAACAGATTTCAAAGGGAACGCGGAACAGCCGGATGCGGAGACTTATGACGGCAATCGAAGCTGGGCGAGCTGCCTGTTCTTTTTCCTCTCATACATCGACCTGTCTCCCTCAGCGAGCAGTTCTTCGATCGAACAGGGACTCGCCGGGTCGTAGAATGCCGCACCCGCGCTCATCGACAGCTTGTAGCTGTGATTACTTGCCGAGTTATGGAGGTCTATGGCTTTTTGCAAACGGGCGATAATTGTCTCGACATTATCGCCGGCAGTCCCCACCGGAATGACAACAAACTCGTCCCCGCCGATTCGGGCAATAACATCTGATTCCCGAAAATTAGTCCGGAGGATGTTTGCGATATAGATCAATGCCGAATCCCCTTCCGGGTGGCCCCAGTTATCATTAATTCCCTTAAGATCATCCAGGTCGGCATAAAGCATATATATTCCTCTCATCTGCCGTTTGGCCATCTTCAACTGATATTCACTCAGCGTGAAGAACCCCCGGCGGTTGTAGAGGCCTGTAAGTTCGTCGGTAAGCAGGAGGATATGCATATTTTCATGTTTCCTGGCATGTTCGATCCTTGCCTTCATTTCTTTCAGAGTAAAAGGTTTCTTTATGAAATCCGAAGCGCCCGCCTCTACCGCGTCATCATAGGAAAAATCTTCGATGAACCCCGTCATAATGATGACCGCCATATTAGGCCTCAGCCTCTTGGCCTTCTCCGTAAGTTTGAAGCCATTCATGTCAGGCAGAACGACATCCGTTATCATGACATCGAAGGGGGTTTTGTCAATCAGTTCAAGAGCGGAACCGGCGGTCCCGGCAGTTTCACAACGGTAATCTCCTGATGAGAGCCCTTTCTTGAAGATATCGAGCAAGACTGCATCATCATCGACGATTAATACTGAGACCTTTGCGTTCATTTCCGCGTCCGCCCCTTATTCTTAATGATATTATTTGCATTTGTGCACATTTTTGCAAGCCGGACGCAGACTTTCCGGATATAGACCGGAAATATAATGTCGTTTGAGAGTTATCTTCCGGCATACAAGAGGCGAACTTCCCGCATTATTTCCTTAAAGTCAAGCAGAGGGTGTTTCCGGCGAATCATGTGACAGGAGAAATGCCTTTAATATTTTTCTGTCTTTCGCCGACATATCCGAGAATTCTATCCCCACGTGATGATGCTCCAGGTCCCTGTCTTTCATCGGGATACATGAGACGACTCTTCCCGAGACCTTTATGGTTCCGTTTTCGCTGAGGGTTATCTCCATGGGTAATTTGTTTCCTATTTCCAGTGAATGCTCACTCTCTATAAGCATTCCGCCGAGACTGAGACTTTTGACCTGGTGCCCTTCCTGGAAATCCAGAACGGCCCTTTCCGGATCTTCGATATGAATTCTCACGTGAAGCCTGAGTCCGCTTGGACTGTAAAGGTCTACCTCTTTGTCGATATCCCGCCTGTGAGCTTCTATAAAGTTTACGATTTCACCGGTCTTTTCAGGAGAAGTATCTGTGAACTTCATACCGGCCGTATATAGTGGAATAATGTTATCCCGGCTGTCCCTTACGCTCTTGCCCAGCACAGACCAGACAACAACACCTTTCACATTCAGGGTTTCCCCCTTGCTTTCTATTTTGAGCGTATATTGACCTCCTACGGCCATCCTCTTATCTGTTTGCACGGCAACGCCGCCAATGCTCATATTGAGAATTTTCACGTATTTGGCGAGCACCATTCTGCTCTTTATTCCCATAGAGTCTATTTTGTATCTCTTGTTTTTCCTTTCGGGTTGCATCAGACAGTATAGCAGATTTTGGTATCGCAGGATTTCGGACGAAATTCGCATCTCCTTGACTCTGAACACTCCGCACCCGGACCTTCTCCCGATCAAACGGGCAGTGCTTTCCGATCAAATGAGCAAATCAAAGCTAGGGGTTCCATAGATACATAAACTGCACACCGGGGAAAAGGGAAAGCGCATCGCCGTTTATTGATATGAGGTTTATGACTTGTTGGCCCGTCGGAGGCATCCCGGAATATATATTCGATTTGAAGGTCC
The DNA here is from genome assembly GCA_963727725.1 of Thermodesulfovibrionales bacterium. Classification (GTDB taxonomy): domain Bacteria; phylum Nitrospirota; class Thermodesulfovibrionia; order Thermodesulfovibrionales; family SM23-35; genus CAVSHJ01. The sequence continues at coordinate 55,588 of CAVSHJ010000004.1, read as the reverse complement.
CGGCCCGCGCATATGTTATCACCCTGGCCTGCTCGATCTTCAGTGCCTTTTTCATCGCGCCAATAGTTTCGTCAAGATAGGCCACCTGGTCGATGAGTCCCGACTCGAGGGCCTCGCCCGCCACGAGTACCCGCCCGTCCGCAAGGGTCCTGACCTCTTTTTCGGTCAGAAGCTTCTTTCTGTTTGCGTAGACTATACCGATAAAGCGGGCGTACAGTCTGTCAATTATGTCCTGGAGCATCTTCTTTTCTTCCGGCGTGCTCGGATGGAAGGGCGACCAGAAGTCCTTTTTGGGGCCGGATTTGTAAGTCTCATCCGAAACCCCTATTTTCGAAAGAAGCCCTTCAATGTTGATCTTCATGGCGATTACTCCTATGCTGCCGGTAATCGCGGCAGGACTTGCGATGATACGGTCAGAGGCGGAAGCTACATAATAGGCTCCGGACGCTCCCAATTCCGTTATGTACGCGTAGACGGGGATTTTCTTCTTCTGTCTGAAGTCCATGATCTCATGATATATGGCGTCGCTTGCGGCGACGGTTCCACCGGGCGAGTTTATTCTTACGACCACGCCCGCCATATCGGGGTCGGTCTCCGCTTTGCGGAGAGCTTCCCTGAAAAAGGCGACTTTCGAGGGCTTTGTCTTGAGGTCCAGGTAACCCGTCTCATCCTTGAAGGAGATTACGCCATCCAGGTCAACAAGAAGTATCTTGGGCTTACCCTTGCCTTCAAGAAGCTTCTCCTCGAGCGGCTTCGTCTCGGGCTTAAGCGATATGTTCATCAGCGTGCATGCCGGAAGGACCGGCAGGAGAAGAATCAACAAAAGTGCGATTTTTTTCATCCCCGTCTCCTTGCAGATGGGTATTAAGAGTAACCAGTTAGATTATATCAAAGAATGTCAGGCAATCCCACGCTTGCCTGGCAAAAAAGTATGACAAAAATAGACGTCACAAGAGTTAAAATAAAAAGTTATCGAAGTGAATTGTTAGTCCCGGTCTTACCGGGCTCATCCTGGGTGGAGGCTGTCAGAGAGGAGAAAATGAGTGAGATAGAAGAGAATATTGTCACCCCTTATCCCCTGGGTCATTATAAGGGGGAAAAGGGGCCCCGGTCATCTTCAGATTTCTGGGACATCATCCTTCGTTACATAATCTTAATTTGTCTTGTCTTCATAACCTATCTAAGTGTATCCGGCGCTGTTCTTCAGCCATTGCTTCATTATGTCAGAACAGATCAGTGGTCGCGGTTTATCATACGCCCCAGCCTTATCTGGGGTTTGATGGGTTCAATGTTTCTCGTGTTCAGAACTTTTCTATGGTTCTGGTACAGGCCGTTTCCTGCTGCTAAGATTGATGACGCGCCATATCTGACTGTAGTCATTCCTGCCTATAATGAAGGGGAGATGGTGGAGAAGACAATCAACTCTGTTGCGTCAGCTCTTTATCCACATGAAAAGCTCGAAATTTTCGTTATAGACGACGGTAGCACGGATGATACATGGAGATATATATTGAACGCGGCCCTGCGTTATCCAAAACTGGTAACCCCGGTCCGGTTTCAGAAGAACCGGGGCAAACGCGCCGCTCTCGAGGCGGGATTTCTTCAAGCCAGAGGTGAGATAGCGGTCACGATCGATTCCGACAGCGTTATTGAGAAGAACAGCCTGCTCAATATTGCAGGACCTTTTCGCAACCCCAGGGTCGGAGCGGTAGCGGGGAAGGTAATCGTCTATAATAGGCGTGACGGGATTATTCCGCGGATGCTTCATGTGAGGTTTACACTGGCGTTTGATTTTCTGCGCGCTGCGCAGTCTACTTATGGCACCGTGTACTGCTGTCCGGGTGCACTTTCAGCATATCGCGTTTCGGTAGTGCGGCAAGTGATCGACCGCTGGATGAAACAGACCTTTTTGGGTGCCTCGTGCACCTATGGTGAAGACCGCTCGTTGACTAATTTCATACTATCGCTGGGGTTCGACACCGTGTATCAGAGAACTGCCATTGTTCGCACCCTGGCCCCTATAACCTATAAGAAACTGAGCAAGATGTATTTGCGCTGGGACAGAAGCTATATTAAAGAGGAATGCCGCCTCTTTCGTATCAGCGGGAAACGGCCTTTCCTGCCCCGTTTGATTACGCTTGTGGATGTTTTTATCAGGAACCTGCGTTACCCGGTCAGTTACATGGTTCTGGCGCTGCTCATCATTATGTCGCTGCATGACCCGGAAACAATTCTGCGGTTCTTCTTTGCGCTTGGTTTAATGTCGTTCCTGAACATCTTATATTACCTGCGCTCTGAACGCTCATGGGATTTCATATACGGCATCCTTTATACTTATTTCTCGGTTTTCACTTTATTCTGGATATTCCCTTACGCTTTGTTCACTCTGCGCTCACGCTCCTGGATGACGCGCTGACAGGGAGACTGCCAATGTCGTAAAGAAAGCTCGATTTCACTAATCTTCTTATCGGACATTCTTCTTTGACATGCATAAAAATGAGTCTAAACCTATGGCGTAGTGCGCGATAATCCCTTGCATAACAACCTTTAAGAAAATCGATTTATTGTCATTCCCGAATTATTTGATGAGGGGGGGTCGGCAGCCAGTATATGGAGGGTTGACTGACTGCCGAAAAGAGGTATTATATTTCCAAATTAGCATAATAGATGCCAGCAAATAAGTTGTTGATTTTCTTAATTTTGAGGTGTTCAATGAAAAAATTACGCAGGGCAAATTGTCTCAACGTGAGTCATTTTGTCTATGATTCAGCAAAAAATTTCTGTGCACCAAATATCTAAAAGTGATTTCGAAGGAATTTATTGAGCGATTAACAGACACCGGGATGACGATGTCGGATAAGTTAATCGACTAAGACCTTCAAAGCACAGCGTCTGGTTGGATGTTTGAGTTTCCTCAGTGCTCTTGTCTCTATCTGTCTTACCCTTTCACGTGTAATGGAAAAGTGTCCTCCTACTTCTTCGAGGGTGTGGTCTTTATCAAATCCTATCCCAAATCTCATTCTTATAATTCTTTCTTCCCTGGGTGTCAGAGTATTAAGAACCTTCAGTATATGCCTGGTGACATTATTTCTTTCCATATCGGAATATGGGGTAGGACTATCTTTGTCATAGATAACTTCCTCAATTGTCACACTCTCATCACCAATAGGAGTTTGAAGAGCTATGGGGTCCTGCATTGCCCTGAATAATTCTTCGATTTTTCCTCTTGATACTTCCAGTCTCCTGGCAATTTCTTCTTTACTCGGTTCTCTTCCAAGCTGTTGTGTTAATTCCCTGGATGCTTTGGTAACCTTGCTATAGAACTCCGTCATATGCACGGGAACTCTTATAGTCTTTGTCTGATCCGTTAATGCCCTTATTATGCCCTGTCTTATCCACCATGTTGCATACGTGCTGACTTTAAAACCCATTTTATAGTCGAACTTGTCGATAGCTTTCATAAGACCGATATTTCCTTCCTGAATGAGATCAAGCAGAGCTAATCCCCTCCCCGCATAATGCTTGGCTATATTAATCACCAACCTGAGATTGCGAGTTATTAATTCATTCTTTGCTTCACTCACGAGGGTTCTTGCCCTGGTTATTCTGTCCCACCTGGCTTTCAATTCGTCAATCTTGATTCCCGCCTCTGATTCAACTTGCTTGTACTCATTCCGAACTTCTTCTGCAAGGGTATTAAGCTGTACAGGATTGATATCTCGTTTCTTTTTTTCATTTATTAATTTTTTTAAATCTTTTAGGGTCCCGTATCTTGCGATCTGTCCATCTGCGATTTCTATTTTCAGCATAAGGTTTTCAAGTACTTTCAAGCTCATTTCAAGGGCTTCATCCGGTTTTTCTTTTTCTGATCTGTTCAAGTCCTCGTCGGCTTTTCCGTGTAAACCCGCTTCGATTTTCTTGTACAGGGGAAGTGCTGTAACAATTCTTTTGATTGTCACTTTTCCTTCTTCCAATCTCTTCGCAATCTCTATTTCTTCATCCCTTTTAAGTATTGAAATATTCCCCATCGAATGGAAATATGCCTGAACAAGGTCCTCTGTTTCTTCATGCTCTTTCGCTTCCTCTGAAGCTAAGACTTCTTCCCCGGCAATGTCAGTTTTCTGATTATCTATAACTTCAATTCCCGTATCATGTAAACGGTCCATGAGTTCTTCCAACTCATCAGGGGAGGAATATTCCGAGGGAACGGCATCATTTATTTCATCGTAGGTGAGCTTTCCGCTCCTCTTGCCTATGTCCAGAATCTCTTCAAAAATATCCTCTTTTTCCATAATGCTCCTTAAAGCAGATTTCTTAATAGTCTCACGCCACGACTCCTGATGATCTTTCTCTAAGCCTATCACCTTTGCTTTCAGATAACAAGATTCGGCAGAGAATAAAAAGGGCATTTCCCCGGCATTTGGGTTTGTTTTATACTAATTGAAACTATGTGGGAAGTTCAGTTTAATACACGCCAGTTAAAAGAATGGGTTGAAGCGGCTAAGAATATACATGACCGTTTCGGCATTGAGAAGTCATTAGGATATCTCATAGGGGAAAAATTCTACCGTGTAGTTTCCATGCTTCATTTATCCCAGGAATTAATAAGAAGTATTGCTGAAGAAAGGAAGAAGCCGGGATATAAACCCATCTGTGAAACAACATACAAAAACCGTAAAATTGTGACTGACCTGGATGGGATTTATGAAAAGAATATTGTAATCATTGCGGATACCGAGAAAGCGTTAACCAGATTTGCAACCTTAATCAAAGAAGCCTTTGAACCGTATGAGATACGGAGATATTTTGACTCTAACCCGCGATTGGGAATTCACGGACATATTGCATCCGATGAGGACTATGACTTTCTTGTTAGCAGGGGGGCCGTTGAACACTCCATAGACACTGAAGTTCGGGATGCCCTGATACTAGGGGATATGATGAAGTATTTCCAAATATCTCTGAACGCCCCATAGCATGATAACTTACCGTTTTCCTTCGCACTTTTCCTGTGTACGCTGTGATTGCTTACTACTGGAGTGACTGACAATATCAGATAAGTTAATCGACTAAGACCTTCAAAGCACGGCGTCTGCTTGGATGTCTGAGTTTTCTCAATGCTTTTGCCTCTATTTGTCTTACCCTTTCACGTGTAATGGAAAAATGGTTCCCTATTTCTTCAAGGGTACAGTCTTTATCCAATCCTATACCAAATCTCATTCTTATAATCTCCGCTTCTCTGGGAGCTATCGTATTAAGAACATGCAATATGTGCTCGGTGACATCATTACTTTCTCTATTAGAATATGGGGAAGGACTATCTTTATCACTGATAAATTCCTCGATGGTTGAACCTTCATCCCCTAACGGAGTTTGAAGAGCTATTGGGTCCTGTAGCGCCCTTAATACTTCTACTATCTTTTCTGTTGATACTTCCAGTTTTTTGGCAATTTCTTCTTTACTCGGTTCTCTTCCAAGCTGGTGTGTTAATTCCCTGGAAGCTTTGGTAACCTTGTTATAAAATTCCATCATATGTACGGGGACTCTGATAGTCTTTGTCTGATCCGTTAATGCCCTTGTTATGCCCTGTCTTATCCACCATGTTGCATAGGTGCTGAATTTAAATCCTCTTCTATAGTCGAACTTATCTATAGCCCGCATAAGACCGATATTTCCTTCCTGAATGAGATCCAGCAGAGCCAATCCCCTTCCTATATAATGTTTGGCTATATTAATTACCAATCTCAGATTACGAGTTATTAATTCATTCTTTGCTTCGCTCACAAGGGTTCTTGCTTTGGTTATTCTGTCCCACTTAGCTTTCAACTCATCAATCTTTATCCCAACCTCTGATTCAACTTGCTTATATTCATTCTGAACTTCTTTTGCAAGGGTATTAAGCTGTATAGGATTGATATTTCGTTTCTTTTTTTCATTTATTAATTTTTTTAAATCTTTTAGTGTCCCGTATCTTGCAACCTTGTTATCTGTCAGCTCTGTTTTTATCATGAGATTGTCAAGTACTCTCAGGCTCATTTTAAGAGCTTCATCTCTATTATCTTCCTCTGAATTGCTCAGGTCCTCTGTATCTTTTCGATTTAAACTCGCTTCGATTTTCTTATATAGAGGTAACGCTGTTACTATCTCTCTGATTATATCTTTGCCTTCTTCCAATCTCTTGGCGAGTTCTATCTCTTCATCCCTTTTAAGTATTGAAATATTTCCCATTGAGTGGAAATATGTTTGAACAATATCCTCTGTTTTTACATATCCCTCTTCTTCCTCTGAAGCCAGGATTTCTTCATCGGGAGTGTCGGGTTCCTCATCATCTACAACTTCAATTCCCATATCATGCAGAAGGTCCATAAGTTCTTCCAGCTCTTCAGGGGAGAACCACTCTGAGGGAACAGCATCATTTACCTCATCGTAAGTGAGCCTTCCACGCCTCTTGCCCATCTCTAGAATGTCTTCAAAAATATCCTCTTTTTCCATAGTACTCCTTAATATAAATTTCTTAATGTTACCCGCGTGACGTGAAGATCTCTCAATTTGTAGTTAATATTTCCTTCTGAGTTTGAAAACGCGAGGGAAATGGATACAGCTTAAACATAAAGTGTTAATACTATTATACTTGGAATTGTTGATTTATGTTGCAGCAGGCTATTAAATCATCCTTTGTTCCGTTGGGGGTCATGACTGATGTTTTTTGCCAGCTCAACTTTCAATGCCCTTTTCTCAACCGGTTTAACCTCTTAAGAATACGCCTGAGTTTCCCTTTTTCTTTATGCTCATGTAATGAAGGATAGGCAGTAATAAGACCTTCTCTTGATACTTCATAACTTTTCTTATGCTTGGTACTGCCCATCTAATATTATATCGGTTACGGAATTCATCTAAGGTAGTTTCCGACCGTTTTGATCCTAAGAAGAAAGCACAGAGACGCAAGGAAATATTTCCAAAGGATTGCGAAAAAGCCTTCGAAATGGGGGTAAGATTCGCCAATATTGGGAAGTGACATATAAATGGTTAACTCTTTTTTCATCTTCTGTGGCACTCTATTCCTTATCACCTTTCTCTAAATGATGCAGGATCTTCAGAATAAGCTCATTTTGTTGTTCCAGATGCAAAAGAATTGCCTCAATTTCTCTTTCGGCTTTGATATTTACCTCAAAATCGGATTCCGCTCTTATTTCAGCGTGTCGGCCCTGAAGGTTTTGTCCTATCATAATTAAAGGCATTAAGAAAATCTGTATCATATTAGATATAAAAAGCCAAAAGACAAAGGCAGGGAAAGGGTCAAACCGTAATTCTCTTGGGGCAAGGGTATTCCAGCCAAGCCAGGCGATTGTCCAGATGAAGATGATAATGAAAAACCCCATTGAACCGATATGATCGGTAATCCAGACAGCAAACTTCTCCAATGGAGTGAGACTTTTCTTATGCTCGACGTTGATATTCTTTATCGGTTTACGCAGTTTTTTTAGTTCTTCGTGAGATAATGGATGTGGTTTGTCGGTCATTTCTACCTCCCATTGATATTTGAAGTTAAAGTTCAACTCATTATAACAGGTTCAAAAAACAAGTTTGTCGTAGTTCTGCATGTCGATATGATGGAAAGGGCCATATTCTCAACCGTACCTGCGGGAGTTTTGACATTACCGCATCTCTGTGCTGAACATCTTAAAGAAATGTTGATTTGATGACAGAGGCGATCCCCTCAACCGTGCCTTTTGGGGTATTAATAGTTGTTTTTTGCCAACCTTGAGAAGACATTTTCTATTCTACTCCAAATTGGGAGGGGCATTCATCCGCCCTCAGATAGGACTTTAGTATCTGATAGTCAAAGGTATAAATATCTTTTAGAAAAAAAGGGAACTTAAGTTTTAGATAGAATGCTACCTTTCTCCACTTGAAACTTCTTATAAAAGGGGTGAAAATACAATTAAGAAGAAAAGGAATTGCGATACCCAGGACGGGATTAAACCTGAGGATCAAAAATCGTAGGGAGCGGGAGTTAGATGCGGTGTGCAAGCCTCCAGCAGCGAGGAGGAAGCCTAAAGCATTTACCAAGCACCCACGTGGACAAAAGAGCTCAAGATTTCCCGAACCTGGGTTCGCAAGATTTACTCTAGAGCCACCATATAAGGGTATACGGTTATCCTGCCAGGGCAAAGGCAGAAGTTGATATTGCCAGTGCAGAGAGGTAGCCCAATCAAATTGAACCCTTGAGATGGCTCTATTTATTTTTTGGTCAGGATTTTCCCCGATCGCCCCTTTCACGCCCTCAGAAAGGGAAAGTCTCGGTTATCATGGGGAAGAGGTTATGGGGGAGGTTGTTCACATGGGAATAAAGTTTTCTGGAATGCAAATAGATGTATCAAGAATCAATTTTGTAGGATTGTGAAAAGAGACGGTGACCGATAATATAGACAGGCATAGCTGTGACAATAAATATCGCAAGCACTTTCATTGCAATGACCTTCGTAGTTGCAGGCAGTAGTATATTAGTATTATCGAGAAGAGGAAGAGGACTGAATACAATTTCAAATGCATCGAGCACGTACTCCATTATTTGGAGCATCGACTCACGACCCATCACCAAATGTGCAACCGCAAAAAACAATACGAGATGCACGATTGCACAATAGTTAATAGCTGATATTTTGTCTTTAATTACGTATAAAATCTAATGAGGCCTTTCAATGTCCAAATAGAATTGGTCGAGCGTGGCGAACGATTTATTTTGTCTCTATCTGTTTGCCGTCTCTGTAGTATTCATTCTTTGTCGTATTCCCGTCAGTGTCAAAATAGGCTATTGACCTGTCATATCCTTTTTCATTAGTAAACTTGCCCGTATAAAAAAATTCACGCTCTGTCATTTTTTCATTGCCGTCAAAATAGGCTATGTCCTTGTTAAACCCTTTCTCGTTGGCAAATTTGTCTGTGTGGAAGAATTCCTCCTTCGTCATTGTATCATTGTTGTCAGAATAGGCTATTGTTCTGTTAACTCCCTTCTCATTCGCAAACTGATCTGTATAGAGAAGTTCTGCCTTCGTCATTTTTCCATTATCATCAAAATAGGCTATCTTTTTGTTGATTCCCTGCTCTTTCGCATACCTATCTGTACAGACGTATTCCTCTTTTGTCTCTTTACCACTGCTGTCATAGTAGATTATTTTCTTTAGGGCGTTGCCGTATAGCTTATCTCCATATTCATAAGAAGCCTCTACAGTCTTTCCCCCATATTCATTTTTATCCGAAATGACCTTCTGTTTCTCTGCTAAAGCTGACCCACTCAAAGCCAATAAGCCAGCCAAAAACAATACTGCAATCCTAAGTGTTACCATGTTTTCCCCTCTTGAGGCATCATTTAACTCGAATAAGATTAAAAGGCAGGGTTTACCAAGAGGTTCTATTCCAGAACCTTGTCTGTTTTCCCCTTTTCCTCTGCAGCTACCGCAACATTCTTAGTAGGGTCATTTACGGGCGGTTCCGTAACGGATACATCTACAGCATCTTTGAAGTCGGTCTTAACTTGTTCCGTCATGTCCTGCAATGACTTCTTTAATTCAGCCCCTCCATCCAGTGCTTCCTTAATACCCGATGTATCTTTAATCTCATTGAATTCAGTCTGAACCTCTCCCTTCACTTCATCAAATGTTTTTTTCAGACTACTGAGTCCCTTACCAAGTGCTCTTGCAACTTCTGGAAGCTTCTTTGGACCAACAACAAGGAGGGCAACAACAAATATTACAACTAATTCTCCCATGCCGAAATCAAACATGTTTTTATCTCACATAGCTTTCAATTATTTGATCTTACTTTTTGCTACCATAGAAGACAACAAATTCTACAACAGATTCCTATTAATCTTCTCTTTCCTCTGTCTCTTCTTTCTTGGAACTATCCTTCTTTGGTGTCACGTCTATTGCATCGGCTTCCGCTATACCTTTCTTGAAATTCCTGATTGCCTGTCCTACGCCGCTTCCGAGTTGAGGAAGCTTAGTGGCACCAAATAAGACAACTACTATTATCCCGATAAGGAGTATATCCTGTGTTCCAAACATTTTATGTTTCACCTCCGTTTGTCATATTTTTATTATAGTCTATTGGAGAATATTCTGAGCAATACATGTTCGAAATGACATCATAATGAGGGAGGGTCGGCAGCCAGTGGTTAGGGGGAACTGACTGCCGAAAAGAGGTGTTGTGGTTTTGATTAGCATGATAAATGCCAAGAAATAAGTTGCTGATTTTCCTAATTTTGAGGTGTTCAACGAGACAAATGGTGGGTGTTTTTGATTTGTGCCGTTTAGGTCTATTTTTTGTATCGAGACCAAGCACCATGATGGCTTGTAGATTCTCACTGGAAAGTGATCCCTTTTCTTATTGAAAACTTACCCCCGCAGGTTGCGCAGCACCTACAAAGAGAGAATGTTATGAGTCAGAGCAATTATCAATTACAAGGAAGAAATATAGCATAGAACTTTTTAGACAGCTGCTTCTCTATCGGGAATGCTGAAGTAAAATGTGGAGCCTTCCCCAGGTTTTGATTCTACCCAGATGCGGCCACCGTGATGTTCTGCGATTCTCTTACAGATTGCCAGTCCTATACCAGTGCCAGGATACTCTTCCTTTGTGTGAAGTCTTTGGAACATGACAAATATGCCTTCAATATATTGGGGGTCTATTCCTATGGCATTGTCTCTAACAGCGAAGACCCATTCATCTCCTTTTCGTGCGGCCGAAATATGGATTCTTGGTGCCTCCTTACCTCTGAATTTAATGGCATTCCCTATCAGGTTCCAGAATAGACTGATCAGTTGAGAGGAATCAGCGTGCACTGTTGGCATAGAATCATAAGTCACTTCTGCCTCATTTTCTTCGATTGAAGGCTGAAGATCGATTAGTGACCATTGAATCAGTTTGTTGATGTCTACAAGGCCGAAGTTTTTTCCAGTTGTATCGATCTGCGAATAAGCCAGCAGATCATTAATGAGCGCCTGCATTCTCTTGGTGCCTTCTACGATATAATTTATATATTTTTCAGCATTTTCATCAAGTTTACCTCTGTAACGCTTTTCAAGAAGCTTTACGAAGCCTGCTATGGTGCGTAAAGGTTCTTGAAGGTCATGTGCAGCCACAAAAGCAAACTGTTTCAGATCTTTGTTGGAAATCCTCAGTTCGTCGGATGTGTTCCGTAATTCGACTCCCATCCGCTTGCGCTCGGTGACATCGCGAATATTACATTGAACCAATCTTGCCCTGTCCACCATATATATATCCGTATCCATGTGTTGCCCCGCTTTGGTTCGTATCGGAACATCATCGTAATAAACAATGCCCCTCTTGTCCAATCTCTGCATTATCGTTTGAAAATCACCAATCTCAGGCGAGACCCCAATATCCTGAAGCTTTTTCCCGATACACTCCTCTTTGGAATAGCCCAAGATCTCTGTGGCGGCTGGATTAACATGGGTCACATTCCCTTCGTTTTTTTCCAGAAGCAATATCCCGTCGGCCGCGGTTTCAAAAAGCCGCCTGTAACGCTCTTCAGACTCCTCTATTAAGCCTTCCAGTTGTCTGCGTTCGGTAATGTCCTCTATAGCCAGGAGAATCAGTTCAGAAGCGGCTCCTTCCTGAACGACACGGCGGGCATTGAGCAACATTATTTTATGTCCGATGTTTAAAAATACATGGTCAATTTCAAAGTTATCGAACTCCTTGTCTTTTGGGAGAATGTCGTGAAGCAGTACTCGTAGCTTGGGGATATCCCATTGAGAGTTCCCAAGGTCATAGATGAGATTCCCAATGGTTTCTTTCGGTGTTACCTTGAATGTATCATAAAAACTCTGGTTGGCTGAGCGCACCTTCAGGTCCGAATCAAGCACCAAGAGTGGGTGTCGCACGGTCTGAACAACGTTCTCTGCATATTCACAGGCTACACGGGCCACAATCTCTGCCTGCTTTACTCCATCTACTGTCCGTTCAAGACTGGCAATACGATGACGCAGCTCGGCTAGAAACTCATCTTTTGTTTTTCCCCCATCTTTTTCACCTGCCATCCGCATTTGCCCCCAAATCGAAGGGTTCAAATACTAGCTCCCCTCTAAAGTTTGCCCTTCTACTGCCTGTCGCCCTGATGAGTTAAATGTGCAAGAACATGTAAAGTGTAGACGGAATGCGATAGAAAAATGGTTTATTCAGATTTCAGTTCTTTCCATCTACTCTTTCAAAATAGTCTTTAATTTCTTCTTCAGTAAACTCGAAATCTTTTAACACTGAGTAACTATCCATCCCAGCTTTTTTTGAAGCCTCAAAAACAATTTCTATCATTTTTTCCACTGGTATATGGGTGGGATAATTTTGGTCAAGTTCAATATGTAGTTCTTTGGAAAAAAAACTTTTACGTGCTTCTTTCAGGTTTTCCAATCTTTACCTCTTTTCACACTTAAACACTACTTCCTCATCTTTCATCTTGATAAAAAGTGATATTCTTCTATTATCTTTTTAATCAATAAACGTCTCTCTTTGAAAGGGACATTCAGATAAAAAGGCGACTCCATCAAAATCGTTATCACTTCTTTTACCTTATTTCTGTAAGTAAGCTCTTTCATATATAATTATTATGGTCTCTTAAACACTGAAAACATGTCGGTGTCCATCTGATTTATCTGTAAGTATTTGTCCTACGTGCAAATGTGGGTTTTTATCTATGCTCGCATCTATGCTCTGGCTGTCATAGGCTTCGAAATTCCGATTCTGCCAACCTCAAAAAGGACCGGATACTCCTGACGAGTTCGATTGATTTTGACACAGTTTGAAAGGGGAATTTGGGGAAGGGTATAGATTACCCTTTGTCAGGGTCCCAAAAGGCACAAAGGTGGGATTTGGTCAACGCTGTGAGGCTATTTAGATTGAGTTCTGAGTCTGTTGGGTAGGGTTGCTATTAACTCAAACTCAAATGTCGTATTCCGTTCATGTTGTAAGGGTGATATGAATGTCATGCAACCGCCATGCAACCAAAATTGGCAGTTTTTGGCAATTCAAATGCTTTAAAATCAATAAGTTATTGAGTCGGGGCGAGAGGATTCGAACCTCCGACCCCCTGCGCCCAAGGCAGGTGCGCTAAACCAGGCTGCGCTACGCCCCGAATGTAGACTAATAATTCAGGATATCCAGGAAATCGGAGATGTCCTTTTCCTGATCCCCTTTTGCTGTCAATCTCCTGTTTTTTAGGTCTTCTTTCGCCTTTGCCTTATCTCCTTTGTAAAGAGGATCAAGTCTGATCGCATTCGTAATTGCTGCGGAGGCATCGCTGTATCGGCCCTTCGCATTGTAACAGAGCGCCAATCCGTAATAAGGCTGATAGAGATCCGAAAACCTCCTCAACGCCTCTTTGAACGCATTTATTGCATCGTCATATCTGGAAAGTTTGTAGTATACCATGCCCAAATTATGCAATGCCAGCGCCGGGTTCCTGTATTGGGGATTTAACAGGGCCGTCTTGTAAGCTTCGACGGCCTCCTTGTATCTCCCCAGGTCTGCATAGGCGGTGCCCAGGTTAGTCGATGCTTCGGAAAAGCCGGGATCTATCCTGAGAGCTTCCTTGAAATGCTTTATGGCATTGGGATAGTCTTCAAGCTTATTGAGGTAAACGACGCCGATCGCGTTATGGGCCTCTTTGTAATCGGGGTTCAACTCCAATGCCTTCTGGAACTCTACGAAGGCCGGTTGAATATTGTCGTCATTGACATAGGATATGCCTAACTCGTAATGTGCTTTGGCCTTTTGAGTATTATCAGCCTTGGGCGGCGTGGTCGCACAGGAACTGATCCCGATAAGAAAGAGAACAAGAACCAATCTTTTCATCATTTACTCTCCGGGGTGATTATTTGTTGACCTCTTTAAAACTATCAGAAATGTTGAGACAAGTAAATAGAGACGCTATCCTTCCATAGACTTCCTGCCACGGAAGTCCTTTCAGGTCAAGCTCAAAACCTTCAGGGAGGAACCTCATCCTCCTGTCGGTATTCTTGCCGAGTGCAAGGATATCTTTCGGTTGCACCTTTGTATCCGATGAGAAGAGCACATCGATTCTTCCCTGAATATCCTGAATTTTTGTAATGCGGAGTTCTTTTGCCATTATCTTGAGCCTCACGATATCCATGAGGTTCTTGACCTCATCCGGCGGTCTGCCGAACCTGTCCTCAACCTCGGATTCGATTTCCCTGACCCCTTCCTCAGTTCTTACTGAAGCAATTCTTCTGTAAAGGCTTAATCTCAGGGTAATGTCTTCTATATATTCCTCAGGGATAAAAGCATTTACCCGCATACTTATCGAAGGCTCGAACTCATCCTCGATCTTGATTCCTCTCAGTTCTGCAACTGTCTTTTCGAGCATCTCCATATAGAGGTCGAAACCGACTGCGTGGATATGGCCCGACTGTTCGGAGCCAAGGAGATTGCCGGCGCCCCTGATCTCCAGGTCTTTTAATGCGAGTCTGAAACCCGCACCCAGGTAACTCATATCCTGTATCGCCTGCAGTCTCTTCTTCGCTTCTTCCGTGATGATGTCTTCACCCGGGATAAGGAAATAGGCATATGCCCTTGAATTGCCTCTTCCGACGCGGCCTCTCAACTGGTAGAGATCAGCGAGTCCCATCGAGTCCGCCCTGTCGATAATAATGGTGTTTGCCGTCGGAATATCAAGCCCCGAACCGATTATTGCGGTAGAAACAAGTACGTCCACGGCACGTTCATAGAATGCGAGCATTACCTTCTCGAGCTCATTTTCCGCCATCTGCCCGTGTGCAACCTTTATCCTTATTGAAGGCAGAAGTCTCACCAGACGTTCTGCGATCCTGTAGATGTCCTTTATCTTGTTGTGTACAAAAAAGACCTGACCGTTCCTTTCGAGTTCCTTTCTTATAGCCTCTCTTACGAGGTCTTCATCGAATACGGAGACGCTGCTCTTTACCGCAAGCCTGTCTTCGGGCGGGGTCTCGATTACGCTCATGTCCCTTATATCGGACAGGGCCATATAGAGTGTGCGGGGGATAGGCGTCGCGGTGAGCGTGAGGACATCGACGCCCTTTTTCAGTTCCTTCAGTCTTTCCTTCTGCCTGACACCGAACCTGTGTTCCTCGTCGATGACGAGGAGTCCGAGTTTATGGAAATTTACGTCTTTGCCGAGGAGTCCATGTGTACCTATGAGAATGTCGATATCCCCTGCCGCGAGTGCACTGATTGTCTCCTTTTGCTCTTGCCGGGATTTAAAACGGCTCAGATAATCTATGCTGACCGGGAAAGCTGAAAACCTTGTCTTAAAAGTCCTGTAATGCTGCTCGCACAAGATCGTCGTCGGCACCAGCACGGCCACCTGCCTGCCGTCATACACCGCCTTGAAGGCTGCCCGCATTGCAACTTCAGTCTTTCCATATCCGACGTCGCCGCAAATCAGCCTTTCCATAGGCCTTTCAGACTCCATATCCTTCTTGATATCCTCTATCGCCTTTGTCTGGTCCGGGGTCTCCTCGTACGGGAAGAAGCTGTCAAATTCCCTGTGAAGTTCCGCGTCCGGACTGAAGGAGAACCCTTTGTAAATTTCCCGCTCGGCATAAAGCGCCAGGAGTTTCTCCGCTATATCCCGTATCTTTTTTCTGACCTTCTCTTTTGTCCTCAGCCAGGTTTTCCCCCCGAGCCTGTCGACTTTCGGAGTAATGCCTTCTTCAGAATGATATTTATGGATCTTATTAATGCCCTGGGGGGGTATATACAATCTCCCCCCTTCATATTCGATCAGCATGAGATCTTCCCTGACGCCTTCCGTACTCTGCCGGACAAGGCCGGTGAACCTCCCGATCCCGTGGTCCGTATGGACGACAAAGTCTCCCGGCCTGAGGTCATCGAGTGATGTGAGGAGTCCGGATACCCTGGACTTCCTGATAGGCCTGTAGGCGGGTCTTCCGCCGAATATTTCCTTTTCGGTGAGGACCAGGATCTCCGGCAGGCAGACGCCGGATGAAAGTTCTCCCATTGTTATCGAGACCGCGCCTTCATATTCAAAAATATCTGCACTGTCAATGAGGGGTGCGATTATTCCCCCGTCTCTCAGGATGTCCTTTAATCTCTGGGACTGACCCTTTGATGAGGAGACGATCACTAACCGGTTTTCACTCACGATAGGTTTGATCTTCCCGGGCAATTCAGCGATGCCGTTCCTTTCTTCCGGCGTTATTCCCAGGCCGTCCAAAGGAAGTACCCCCGCATCGCAGCCGGTCCCTTTTATGGAATACCGCGAAAGGAAGATGCCGCCGTCCGGCAGTCCTTCCCTCTCCTGAATAGAGTCCGAAAAGAAATATCTCGCTCCCTGAATCAGGGCGGGCAGCGTGGTGCCTGATAGCGGGTCCGCTGCAGGGAGGATTAAGAACTCTGATACGTCCTCCGCGGACCTTTGGGTGTCTGTGTCGAAATTCCTTATACTCTCTATTTCATCTCCGAAGAATTCAAGTCTCAGCGGGTTTTCAGCCGTCGAGGGGAAGATATCGAAGAGCCACCCGCGCAGGCTGAATTCTCCTCTCTCCGAAACGAGTGGAACGCTTTTGTAGCCCATGGCGATCAGCCTGCTCTCGATATCTGACCTGCCGGTTTCCATTCCCTTCCTGATATTTATTACATTGCCGGGTATAGCCTCTTTTGTCCAAACGGTCGAATTGAGATTCTTGAAAGAGACGACGAGAGAGTCTCTTGAACCCAGGGAATAAATTACCCCGGCCCTCTGCCCGGAAAGGGCGGGCCCGTTCGGCTCCGGGAGGAAAAGGACGCGGCTTTTTCTTAATGCGGTCCTGAAAAAATTGGTGTCCTTGCAGAGTTCCTCTGCGCTCTCTTCAGTCGGTTCAACGGCAAGGAAAGGTTCATCGCAGAGTGCGAGCAGGAGCGCCGCAGAAGAGCCCGTCAGGTTGTATATGCGCGGGTAGTCATCGAACTTGCGGATGATATCCTGGAGAGATCTAAAATATATCGATGGCGCGAACGAAGTTGCTTTATTGTTCAGAATGCTTCGGGGCTCCTATTCTAATCTCCACGTATTTCCGGGCAGACCGGGTTGTAAGAACATCGTCAATATGATAAATTATATATCTTCATTATTATATCACAAGGTCGAAGATCCGTTATGAGAGGTGAGGTTATGAATAAGAAATTAAGACTCGGTCTTCCGAAAGGAAGCCTTCAGGAATCAACCCTGAAACTGTTCAGGAAGGCGGGATACCACATTACCATATCAAGCCGCTCCTACTATCCGTCCTTTGATGACCCGGAAATCGAGGCCATGCTGATCAGGGCTCAGGAGATGGCAGGATATGTCGAGGCAGGGATTCTTGATTGCGGTCTGACCGGCAAAGACTGGATTATGGAACAGAATGCGGCGGTGCATGAAGTCGCCGAACTCATTTATGCCAAGGAGGGGCTCAGGCCCGTGAAGTGGATAATTGCGGTCCCGAACGATTCCAGGATTAAAACCGTAAAGGACCTTAACGGGAAACGCATTGCAACAGAGCTTGTCGGTTTCACGAAGAGGTACCTCAAGTCGAAAGGTGTAAAGGCGGAGGTGGATTTCTCCTGGGGCGCAACAGAGGTGAAGCCGCCGCACCTGGCCGATGCGATCGTGGAACTTACGGAAACCGGTAACTCTCTGAAGGCGAATAACCTCAGGATTATCGAGACCATTCTCGAATCGAGCACGAGGTTTATTGCGAACAGGAAAGCCTGGCAGGACAAATGGAAGAAGCGGAAGATGGAGAACATCGTGATGCTTCTTAAGGGGGCGCTTGCCGCTGAGGAGAGGGTCGGGCTGAAAATGAATGTGCCTGCGAAATCATTGAAACGGGTGATGAGCCTTCTCTCCGCCATGCATTCACCGACGATATCGCAGCTTTCAGACCGGAACTGGTATGCCCTCGAGGTTATGATAAATGAGAAGACCGTGCGCGATATTATTCCGAAGCTGAAGATGGCAGGCGCCTCAGCGATCGTCGAGTATCCGCTGAACAAGGTTATACCTTAAATTTTTTTGGAATCTGTGCGTTGCCCTGAATTCAGAAGAAGATTAGTCCTGAAGTATACGCGGTGAGATTTTTTCTGGATCAACTGCCCCCGAAAACCCGATAAACAATGTGCCTTTCACGTGAGAGGTTCATATATCGCGCTCTCTCACAGGAACATGCATTTCAGTGTAACCTGATAGGTCTGCGTAGTTCTTCAGGGAATTATTTGTGAATAGTGAAGATTTGACCCTATGAAGACTATGAAGTTTGCATGCACGACGAAAGGGTCTCTATTTCATCAATCAACCGCGACATATCCTCGCGGGTATGTGCGTAAAACGCCCTGATTTTCAGCTCCTTTACAGGTATTGCCCTCGTATACCATCCGAAGAACTTCCTGAAACGTACGATGCCGAGCCTCTCGCCATGGTATGCGATATTCATGTCGAGGTGCGTTTTCATGATATGCGTTATCTCATGCACATCGGGACCGGAAGGCGCTGTTTCGTTATTGAGATGTTTAGCCGCACCACGGAATATCCACGGATTGCCGAGAGCCCCTCTCGCGATGACCACACCGTCGCATCCCGTATTATCGAACAGTTTCTTGATGAGGGCCGGGGTCAGCGCGTCCCCGCTTCCGATCACGGGTATCTTCAGCGACTCCTTCACCTTCCTGATTATGTCATAGTCCACCGTGCCGCTGTAACCCTGCCTTCTTGTCCTGCCGTGTATGAAAAGCCCGCTTGACTCCCGCATCCTCCGCGCGAAGGGCTAGATCTACCGCGTTAATGGAAGCCTCGTCCCAGCCTGAGCGTATCTTGACTGTGACAGGCGCACACGCGTTCGCCACGATTACCCTCAGGAGCCTCTCAAGCTTTGCAGGTTCCCTGAGCAGCCCCGCACCGCTCCCTTTTGCTACAACCTTACTTACCGGACACGCGGCATTGAAATCCATTATATCGAAGGAATACCGGGACAAAATATCCAGCGCCCTTTTTATAATGTCTTCTCTTCCTCCGAGGAGCTGGGCGATAAGAGGCCTATCATCAGCAGAGGTGGAAAGCATCCTCAAAGTATTCTTGTTTTTATTGGCCAAAGAAATGGCGCTTAACATCTCGGTAGATGCGAGTTCGCATCCAAAGGACCTTGTGATCCGCCGAAAAGGCAGGTCACTTATACCGGACATAGGGGCGAGGACAAGAGGATAATGTGTGGTAATATTTCCGATCGAAAGCATAACTGAATATTATATAACACTTGCTCACAGTAACATGCATTTCAGTGTAACCTGATAGGTCTGCATGGTTCTTCAGGGAATTATTTGTAAATAATGAAGATTTGACCCTATGAGGTTCTTGTTTTTCAAATACTTCTTCTTAATCGCGTCCTTCTCCATCCGCTTTTCAATAACATCCGGCGATACCAGAAAAGCCTTTGCGACATGCTCAGTGATCAACTCCCAAGCGAAGTCCCAATTCTTTTCCATCGAAATCCCTTTATCTTTGATCTTCTTTGTCCATTCGACTGTATATTTGACCAGTTTCTCTCTCGGCACGAGTACCAGCCCGGCAAAGGCATATCCCTGATATTCAAGCCAGCTATGCTCTTCTTCGGTCATGGAATTTATAAATCCTTTCCATCCGTGAATGGAGTTGAATTTATGCGCTCTGTATAAATGACGGTGCAGCACGATATGCCCCATTTCGTGGGCAAGAGTGAACCGGTAGCGGGTAATGCGGTCTGTATAGATATATTCGTCCACATAGATATTTTTCAGGTCGCCTGAGGTAAACCCCTCCACCTCAAACTCTCTTTGAAGTCCCAGGACAGGGACTATATTGATCCTGAACTCAAACTCGACGATCTCTTCGATAGGGACCGGAATGTCATCGGCAGGATGATACTTCAGAAGAAATTCATCTGCCTTTTTACGTAAATCCTCATAACTGTATACGGGGATATCGGTCATCGATTACGCTTTCTTGATCAGTTCAACCAGCTTCTCAAGTTTCTTTTCCGAAATCTTCTGCCCCCGCAGTGTCCTGAACAGGATAGGAAGACTTGCAACGATCGCCTCGTCTTTCAGCAGTTCATCAGGGATACGGCCTGCCTCAATTCTGGCGAGATCAAAAAACCGATACCAGTCATCCGAGCCTTTCTTGATCTGTAAATAACGTGCATACTCAATAAGCTTATCGCTTCCTTGTGGCGGCGGCATGATGCCGCGCTCAAGTCTGCTGATATTTCCTGGATCAAGCTTATTTTCAGCGCAGAACTGTCGTAAGGTTCTTTTGAGATCTATGCGTTTTTGCTTAAAAAACTCTCCAAAAGTCATTTTGGGAGACATTTGTTTTGCACCTCCTTCAGATGGTGTTGTAGTAATACTACAACAGGAGGAAAGTATTGTCAAGTGAAACGGTCGGAAGTTCGATAGAAGATGAAACGTTACTATTGGAAATTGATATCACAAGCAAGCCTTCTTCAGTGCGTGTTAGCGCGGTGTATGTGCGACCTATTTTCAGCGCACATCTATTTTCTCGATGCCTAAAACTCTGCAGAGACGGGTCAGGGTGAATAACGTAATGTTTTTCTTTCCTTCTTCTATCCTGGAAATGTCCGGTTGTTTCATTCCGATCCTCAAAGCCAGTTGCTTCTGGCTCAATCCTTTCTGAATTCTTGCACGCCTGATTTTCAGTCCGATAGTGCGGAACGTAACCGGAGTTCCGCCCGTTGCCTTCTTTTGTCTCTGCTGATCCGTTTCCAGAATCTGTTCATAGATTGTCTCCCACCAGTCTCGAAAGTCCGATCGTCGTATATGCTTTAACCAGTATGTTCTGATCACCGGCCAGACCTCGACAAACTTTCTTCTGGGAATTACAGAGAATAATTCCTCCGGTTTATCGCAACGCGATAAAAGAGTAACAACGCGCTCGGCAAACCTGGGATGAAGCGGGTCCTTCAGAATCCCCTTCGTCTCCTTCAGGGCCTCCCCCTTCAAATCCCAAAAATACTTCTCAATGCTCATTCTCCAATAACCTCTCTTATGAATTGCTTTATCTGCATTTCCAAATATACAATCATCTCTCTGGATGGGAAAAGAACATCCTCAATAAAATCAATCTTTAACGGCCTGCTTGTTCCCGTAACCGGTAAAGTGTAAAATCTGATCCCGGCTTTCCCTCCCGCAGTGAGTTCGGATTCCAGGCGTATTTTTTTGTTCGTCTGTTTTTCAAATGCAGAAATCAAATTCCGTATTTCCGTTACATCGTACTTTGGTGAAAAGAAATCCAGATCAGCGGAAAAACGGTGATGCAAATAATACAGTTCAAGAGCTGTACCGTCCGCAAGCGCAAAATGCCTCGCTTCTCTCGAAAAAACGTTGAGAATATCTTTCTGCGCATCTCTGATTCTTGTATCCATCTGACAGTCTTTCTTATAGTTAATAAACTATTTCCATATAGATTATAATCTATAGATTTCTCTTGTCAGGTATAAGAAAGATCACGCGAACACTCTCCGTATTGATGCGGTACAAAAGGAAAGACCGAATTTCAGATCAGGGAGTTCCCCTCATCTTTTCCTCTTAAAAAACAGAGCTGCGAGAAATATCACGGTCGCAGTCAGGACTATGGTGCCACCGGGGGCAAGGTCAAACTCGTAGGACAGAATGAGCCCCAGGACCGTCGAAACGACGGCAACTGCGCATGAAACTCCGATCATGAAGTATAAATTCTTGGCGAATAGCTGCGCTGTCGCTCCGGGAATAACGAGGAGGGCGGATATGAGAATGATGCCGACGACCTTGATGGAGATAACAATGGTTACGGAAAGGGCTATGAGGAACATGGTGTTGATCGCCCTGACAGGCACGCCGCTGACCCGGGCTATCTCTTCGTTATATGTCGTCATAAACATCTCTTTCAGAAAAAGAGTGATGACGCCGATGACCGCTACCGCCACAAACAGTGACAGGAGAACTTCCTGCCGGGTGATCGCCAGTATATTCCCGAAAAGATAGCCGAACAGATCGATAGTATATTCCCTGGCGAGGCCTATGAGCACAATGCCGAGCGCCATCGAACTCGCAAAGAAGATGCCGATGGAGGCATCAGCGGATACCTTGCCCCTCCTGTGCAGGACCTCTATCCCGAGTGCAACAGCGATGCAGTAAACAACGGCCGTCACCATCGGGTTTATGCCTGCGAAAAACCCTATCGCCACACCGCCGAACGCTGCGTGTGAGATACCGGCCCCTATGAAGGACATTTTTCGAAGTACGACGAATACGGAGACGAGACCTGATACCAGACTGACAATAAGCCCCACCAGCAATGCCTTCTGCATGAATCCGGAACTCAGGATTTCTATCATTACGCGGGTTATCCCCTCCTCAGCCGCTCACATTTTTCGCAGATATCGGTGTGCTGGAGGAGGTCGACATTCTTTCCGTAGAGTTCGGTCAATACGGTCTCGTTGAGCGCTCCGACCGGGTTCCCATGGTAATGGAAGGTGTGGTTTAGGCATGCGATTTCATCCACATAGGCGGGTATGGTCCCGATATCGTGCGAAGCCATGAGGATGGTGATATTGAACTTTTTCTGCAGTCCCTTCAGGAGATGGTAGAAGTCTCCCTGGCCTATCACGTCAATTCCGGTATGTGGTTCGTCAAGCAGCAATATCTTCGGTTCGCCCGCAAGCGCCCTGGCGATAGACGCCCTCTGCTGTTGCCCGCCCGAGAGCTTACCGAAGGGCACGTATTTCAATTCCTCTATGCCCATCACAGAAAGGTATTCAAGGGCCTTTCGTCTGTCTTCTTCCTTCGGCCACCGCATCGCGCCGATCCTTCCGTACCTCCCCATCATCACAAGGTCGATCACCCTGATCGGGAAATCCGGAGATACCTTCATTGTCTGAGGAAGGTATCCGAATATGCTGCCGGTCTTCAGTACCGCTTCCGGTGATTGACCGAATATATGTATCCCGCCGGAAGTCGTCCTTATGAGCCCGAGTATCACCCGGAGAAGGGTCGTCTTTCCTCCGCCGTTGGGGCCGACTATTCCGAGAAACCTTCCCTCGTCCAGTGAAAGATTTATATTATTCAGTACCTCTCTGCCGTCCAGCTTCACCGTGAGGTTATTGATATTAATTGCTTCCATAAGGAAAAATATGACAGCCTTTCATAACAGTTAAGGGTTTTGTAAAGAATACAGGTTCATATTTTACATAAAACCGGCAGAAATCGCAGCAGAAAGTGAAATTGGACCATGGCTGGCCGGAGCGGGTTATCTGTCATTCCGCCGCCTAAGGCGGATGTCCGGAATCTTTATTGCTGTTACATCTATGACTGAAGGCTTACCATCTTTGCATGTTTTTCTTGACAAAGTCTGATTGCTTCTGATATAGAAAAGAGAAGAGGTTAAGATGAAAAGTGCTCTGATTAAGCCTGTCCTGATCGCATTGTTTGCCGTGTCGCTTATGTTCTCGCAGAGTCCTGTATTTGCCGGGGACACGTTAAAGGACATACTCTCAAAGAAATACCAGGAACAGAAGGACATCTGTCCCGTTGTCAAGAATACCATCCTTGAAGGGCAAAGTTCGAAAGACGTTACGAAAACCGGCATCCTGCTGGGGTACGACGCTTGTCTTGTCATAAGATGTGCGATTGAAGCGAAGGGCGAGCTGGACCAGGTTATTGCCGGTGCGCTGGAGGCGGGTACTACGTCGGACGTGTGTTCGAGATGTGCAATCAATGCCGGGGCTGATCCGGCAGCCGTGGCAAAAGCCCTCGAAACCGGCCTGGGATATTCACCCCCCATGGGCGCAGGGCTTGCCCCTGTCGAAATAGGCCAGCCCGGAGGAAACACGAACGGGGGAAAGCTTAGTCCGTCAGGGTTTTAGTTCCGCCCGGCTTCGTCCATTACGGCCGCAAGAAAACAAAAGCATTCTGTTCAGTCCTTCAAATGGCTTTCCACGTATTGCGCAAGGACTTCGTGGATCTTTTCAGGAGTCCCGATTCCGTAATAAAGATCTATTATCAGGTGGGCTATCTCATGTGCCATAACGCCTATGTCTGCGTCCTTTACAGAGACATATATCGTCTTGTCTCTTGGCGAGTAGAAGGATATGTAGTCGACGTCCTTCCCATATTTTTTCCTGAATATACCCTGTACTTCCTTGTCCGACGGCAGCAGCAGGAGAGTAAATCTGACTTCTTTCGGATACATTGAGAGAATTGTCTCGACTCGTTCGATGAGAACGTCCAGTTTATTTCTCACCTCGTCATTTATGGTAACGCTCTTTCTGTCTCTGAGCAGATAGGAGAGACTCCCCAGCGATACCTCCTTATTGAATCTGCGGAGCTGCTCATCGCTGCCATATACGATCGTGGCATAGCGGCCCTTCAGTTCATGTTCGAATGCTACCGAATATGCCAGGAGGACAAAGCCGATTATCAGAACAGCTTTCAGAATCCTCATATGCATGTCTAAGAGTCATTCTTTATTTTATGGGCATGGAGAATCGCGCGGAGTCTGCCCGCTAAATCCCTCGCCTCAGTCAGCTCAAGGGACGCCTCTTTCCCCTGCTCAATATGTCCGACCGACTCCGAAGCATCTTTTAATTTAAGCTCAATCGCGTCAGTCAGGTCTCTCATTTCCCTGAAGTTTGAAGAGATTACGTTGATCAACCGATTCATCATCGCGGCAAGTTCCTTGCCTTCGTCCTTTTTCCTCAATCTTATCTCGAAATCGAAATTGCCCCTGAGCATTTCCTCAACAGACTTCTCGAATCTGTACATAGGGCCGGCGAAGCGGTGGGTGAGAAACATCGAAATGACTACGACCGAAAGTCCCGCGGTGACTATAAATATCCAGTCGGCACTCAGTATCTCTTTAATCAGGATGAGGGGTGTTTTCCCTATCCGGAGATTATAATCCTCATAGACGATTGTCAGTGTGTTTGCGGAAAGGAGGCTGAATATCAGCGTGAAGAGGATACCACCGCAGATCACAAGAATAAAGAAACTGAAGATATATCTTCCCTGAAGCTCTTTTTTTATGAAATAATTTCTCCTCCTCCATGTCCTTTTCATGCCGTGCCCCCTAATTCTTCCCGTTTAGCAATATTTTTATCGACGCCTTTTTCCTCAAATCAGCGATCCAGTCACTTATCATCTCTTCCTTTTTGTCCTCGATGAGCATCTTTTTTATCTCTTCCTTTTCCGAAGCAGAGGGCGTCTTCGCCGAAGTCGTTTCCGTCCCGTCAAGTCTCACGACGATATATTTGTCTCCGCTCCTTACCGGATGTGTCATGCCCCCTTCCCCGAGCGGAATGACGATGCCCTGCATAGTCTTCGAAAGGTCCCTGAATGATACGGTCTTGCTTTCACCGTCTCTGTAAATACCTTTTTCGGCTTCTTCCGGACTATCGAAAGTGAATATTGTGAGGCGCAGTATTCTTGTTCATAAGCGCGATATATCTGTTCACATCTTCGTCGGAGACTGTAACGTGCAGAGAAGCGAACTTCCTGTCTATGAGCAGCTTTATCAGCGATTGCTCATAGAAATTCTGTATCGACTCCCTGAAAGATTCCTCTTTGTCGATACCCTCTCTCTGCGACTCCTGGAGCAGGAGCTCTTTTGTGATCAGGGAATTGACGCAATCGCTCTTTCTCCTTTGTTGTGATGGCTGCGAGGGCGTAAAGCCTGTTGAATTCATCGGTGCTTATAATCCTGTTATTGATGATCATAGCCGCATCTTTTGTGGTGGCTGCGTTTACTTCGCAGTTCCATTCCGACTATCGCCGATAAGACAAGGAATATAATGATGATGTAGTAAATATACCGCATGCGATCACCTCCTTGGGAAAGTATATCAGGGAGGCGGGAAAAAGTCGAAGCGGGAAGCGAATGTGCCGCAGACCCGCGTCTGCCGCACTTTTCTCTTGACTTTAGCGGCGTCTTTTCTTAATATTACAAAGTAATTTTTATGGAAACTTCAATAACAGTATATGAGTAGGAAATGGTGGGCCTTCCTCGTATTAGCCATCTGCCTGCTTATACCGCACATAGTCCGGTCCGCTGATTCACTTTCCCTCCTCGGTGATAATGTCTCCGGAGCGATCAAACCCAATGTTACCGATACATCGGCGTCGGAAGAAACACCCCTCGGCGTTGCCAGGGAAAGACCTTCGGGGGACCTCTTCGGGAGGGGCGGGTATGTCCATCCTTTTCTGTCTGTTTCCGAATACTTCACGGACAATGCCCTGTACACTAACAAAAATAAGATAAGCGACTTCATAACCACAATATCGCCGGGTATATGGTTTACGGCGCCGCATGTCTATGAGAAATTGCTGAACATTGACACGTCAAGCGTCTCACCCGGCGGTTTCAGTCTCAGCAGATATAAACCGGAGACCTTCAAGCGATATCAGACATATTTATTTTATAACGCCGATATCGAGCAATTTGCAAAAGAGTCTTCGGAAAATGCGGTGAGTCATAGAGCAGAGGGGTTTTTCCAGTACAACCTGAGAGGCGGTCTGACCCTCGAGGCCCTTGACCAGTTCGTTGTGTCATATGACAACAGAGCGACCGTCCTGACCAACGAGCTCGACAAATTCAGGGACAACCTGGCAAGTTTTACGGGGATGTACGATGTTAGCGACAGACTGCAATTCAGGGTTGATTATTCGCATTTCTTTGTCAATTACCTGGCAGACCGGAATGATTTCAGGAACAGGAACGATAATGATTTGTCCGGGTATATTTTCTACAAATTCAGGCCGAAGACGTCCCTTTTTGCGGAATATGAATTTGTCGACATACAGTACAACCGGGACACTCTGTCCAACAGCAGGGAACATCATTTCTTTGGCGGCATCCAGTGGGATATTACTGCGAAATCCAAGGGGAGTATAAAGGCCGGCTACGGGAAAAAAGAATTCACTCGTTCAGGCATAGGAGACAGCAACGATTTTATCCTTGAGGTGCAGATTGACCATAAACTCACTCCGAAGACTTCCCTGCTGCTGAAGGCGTCGAGAAGGACCAATGAGACGAACATATCAACGACCAATTTCATAACATCCGATAGTGTGGGGCTGGAATATCTGCACAGACTTACGGCGAAGATTATGGCCGAGGTAAACCTTGAATACGGTCATGATAATTATAACGGCGATGTGACCCTGAACGGTGAAACAGGAAAATTGTCGGACCACTATTTTTCGGGAGCTCTTGCGCTGCAATACAAGTTGCGGGAATGGCTGGAAGCAGACGCCGGATATATATATGCCAGGAGGTCTTCCGATTTCTCCGAGTTCGATTATATAACAAACATCATATTTATCAGGATAACGGGCTCGCTGTAGTTGTCCGCGGATTTGAAGCCACCCTTCATCCTATTTATTTCCCTTCTGATTTATCTTATAATAACCCGATGAAGAAATACGCCCTCATTTTGGCAGTTATCCTCATCTTCTCTCTGACGGGCGTGTCTTTTGCACAGGACTACGTGGTGGGCGAAGGGGACGTCCTGAAGATTGTCGTCTATGACCACGACGACCTGACAACTACTGCGAGGGTGAGTGGCGAGGGAGTAATTACTTTCCCGCTGATAGGACAGGTTGAGGTAAAGGGCCTGACCCTGACCCAGATCGCCGACAAGATAACGTCACTCCTTTCAGACGGCTACGTTGTCAACCCACAGGTCAGCATATTCATCCAGGAATTCAGGAGCAAGAAGGCGTTTATTATGGGTGAGGTGCAGAAGCCCGGCCTCTATGTCCTCCCCGGGCAGACCACGTTCATGTCGCTTCTCTCGGAAGCAGGAGGTCTTACTAAAGACGCCGGCGATAAGGCGATCATAAAGAGAAAGGCGAATCTTTCCGATAAGAACGAAAGCGTAATAACGGTTGATCTGAGGCGTCTTATCGAAAAGGGCGACACATCCCAGGACGTACCGATTATGGACGGTGACAGCGTCTATATAACAAAAGCGGGGGTTTTTTATATTACCGGTGAGGTGAAGAAGCCCGACGCCTATAAATATGAAGACGGGATGACGGTTATCAAGGCTGTTACCATGGCCGGAGGATTCACTGACAAGGCATCGAAAGGAAGGGTGAAGATTCTGCGCAAGGCGGGTGGAAAGGAAGAAACCCTTGAAAAGCTAAACATGGACGAGCCGGTGATGCCGAACGATGTGATTGTAGTGCCGGAAAGCTTCTTTTAACGTATGGAAGAAAAAGAGATACATTTAAGAGAATACCTTCGGGTCATACTTAAGAGAAGATATACGGTCTTTACGTTCTTCCTCATAGTCTTTGTCGTTGTTCTGATAGGGACGCTTTCATCGACGCCGGTTTACCAGGCATCGACCAAGGTACTCATAGAAAGGGTTGAGCCTTACAACCTGACGATGATGAACCCGTATGTCATGCCCTACGAACCCGAATTTTATGAGACGCAGTACCAGCTCATAAAGAGCACGTCACTGACACAGAAAGTGGTAAAGATGCTTTCCCTCGAAAATACCTATGAGTCTTATTTCAGGGGGCAAAAAATCTCGGCCACCGGCGAGAAATCGAAGGCTGATATTCTGGCGGATATCATAAGCGCCGGAATTGTCGTGAGCCCTGTGAAAAACAGCAAGATTGTGACCGTCAGCTTCCTTTCGACGAACCCTGAATTTGCGGCATTGGTCGCGAACTCCTTGGCGAAGGCTTACATAGAGGAAATCCTCGAGATGAGGATGAGTTCTTCCAGATACTCCATAGAGTGGATGACGCAGAAGGCTGAAGAAGAGAAGCAGAAGCTTGAAGCCTCGGAGAAGGCTCTTCAGGATTATATGAAAGCCAACGATATCGTTACAGTCCAGGATAAGGTCGCCCTGACCCCGGAGAAACTGAATGAGCTGAACGGCGAGCTGATCAAAGCTGAAACGAGGCGCAAAGAACTTGAATCCCTCTATAACAGGGTCATGTCTGTGTCCGCCAATATGAAAGACGCCGAAACGATGCCGGCGATCGCATCGGACCCTACTGTTCAGTCATTGAGGAGCGACATCCTGAAAGCGGAGCAGAACATAGAGGACCTTTCAAAGAAATATGGCAAGAAACACCCTGCAATGATAAGGGCACAGGAAGAACTGAAGGTCCTGCGTCAGAAGCGGGAGCAGGAGATCAGAAGGGTTATCGGGTCTGTAAGAAATGAATACGAACTGGCTAAATCCAATGAGACAAATCTGCACAAGATGCTGGCGAGCACAAAGGCCGAGGCCCTGGATCTCAGCGAGAAATATATCCAGTACGGTGTGTTGTCGAGGGCGGCCGAAACAAACAGGCAGCTCTTCGACGATCTCATGAAGAGGATCAAAGAGCAGAGCGTTACGGAGCAGATACAGACCGTGAATGTGTGGGTGGTAGATAAGGCCGAGAAGCCCACTTCCCCCGTAAGACCGAGGAAGGCTTTCAATATAATGCTCGGTCTGATCATGGGTCTGTTCGGAGGAATAGGTCTCGCATTCTTCATCGAATATCTCGACAACACAATAAAATCTCCCGAAGACGTGGAGGTAAAACTCGGGGTGCCGGTTCTCGGCGTTATACCCGTCCTGGAGTCAAAGGAAGAAAACATTGAAGAGATAATCCTCAAGGAGTCGCAGTCCGTTTATGCTGAGAGCTACAAAACTATAAGGACCGCCATCATGCTCTCCTCTGCAAGTAATCCTCCGAAGAATATCCTCATTACGAGCATGGGGCCTGAGGAAGGAAAGACTTCGACCTCGGTCAACCTCGCAGTGACCATAGCCCGTTCCGGATACTCTGTCCTTCTCGTCGATGCCGATTTAAGGAAACCCCGGATACACACAGTATTCAGGCTGAACAATTTAAGCGGCCTGAGTACTTATCTTGCCGGAGCTTCTCCCGATATCGATACTATCTTCAAGAGACCCCTGCCGAACCTCAGCGTTATCCCTTCGGGACCTATTCCGCCGAACCCGTCCGAGCTACTCGGCTCCGCCAGGATGAATGAGCTGATAGGGGGTCTGAGTGAGAAGTTTGACATCATAATCTGGGACTCGCCGCCCCTGATGACGGTCACAGACAGCCTGATCCTGAGTAAATTCCTTGACGGGACGATCATCGTTGCAAAGGCAGGAAAAACGACCTATGAGATTGTTGGCAGAGGATTGAAATACATAAAAGGCAGGCGTGAAACCGATATGGAATCCAGGGTACTTGGCATTGTAATTAATGCCTTTGACAGGAAGAAGAGCGACCAGTACTTTTACCAGTATTACAATTACTATCCGTCGTCCGGAGAAAAGTCTAAAGAGTAGACCGCTGCATGAAGCTATCAGCGCTATGTCCTTTCTGTAGCATGGGAGATCCATCCATAATTGTGGCGGAGAATGGATAAGATCACATTCAGGATTTTCCTGTTCGTCTTAATCTTCTCGCCGCTCGCCTTTGGAACTGTTGAACCATGGTCACTTGCCGTTATGGAGGTCCTTTCTTTACTCGGATTGTTCCTGCTCTTGCTCGGTAAAAAGCATGATAAGGATATCTCTCTTTATGAAGTCCCCGGGCTGGTCCCATTAGCCCTTTTGTGTGCGTACATTTTTATGCAGCTTGTCCCTCTGCCTCCGGGCATTATAAAGATTATCTCGCCGGGGACTTATAATTTGTACGGTGAAACCGTATTTGTGGACGGGCCCGCGGGATGGATGCCGCTCTCGATCGATGTAAAAGCCACCCTGACGGAGTTTTTCAGGATATTATCTTATGCAGTTTTCTACATTCTCGCGGTACAGCTCCTTTCAAGAAAGGAAAACCTGAAAAAGGTAATTGCCGCTATCGTCATTTTTGCCTCCGTCCTGTCCTTTCTGGGGATCCTCCAGCATATCCTTTCGAATGATAAAATCTACTGGGTAAGGAGCATAGCCCGGGAGGCAAGTCCGTTCGGACCTTACGTGAACCGTAATCACTATGCCGGTCTGATGGAAATGATCTTCCCGTTGGTCCTCAGTCTTTTTCTGTTCTATAAACCGCATATCGCATATAAATCCCTGCGGGATAAGCTCACTCAGGCCTTCAATCTGAATAGCACCAATATCTACCTGCTCCTCGGCTTTTCCGCCGTGCTGATAGCTACTTCAGTCTTCCTGACCCTGTCGCGGAGCGGGATTGTGAGCCTGTGTGTATCTCTCCTTTTTTTCGGGATTATGTTTCTTGCAAGGGGGACGGACAGGAAAAAGGGCGTCGTCATCATTGTCATATGTGTTCTCGTGGTCCTTTCGGTCGGGTGGTTCGGATGGGAGCCGGTCTTTGAGAGATTCGAAAAGGTGAGGAACCCGCAGGGTGGCATCTCGGAACTGAGACTTGTTGTCTGGAATGACAGCAGGAATATCATACGTGACTTTCCGCTGTTTGGAACCGGAGCGGGCAGTTTTGTTGATATCTATCCGAAGTATCGCACGATACAGGGAGACCGTATCGTCGATCACGCCCATAACGACTATATAGAGATCCTCTCGGAAGGGGGAGTCACCGCTTTTGCAATCTGCGCGTGGTTTCTTGTTTTGCTTTTCTATAAATTATTCAGAGTCTTTCGGAAGAGACTTGAAACATACTCGGTCTATGTCTTTATAGGGTGCATCACAGGGATGATCTCGATCCTTATCCATAGTATTACCGACTTCAACCTCCACATAGGCGCTAACGGCCTTTACCTGTTTTTCCTTGCGGGGCTGGCGGTCTCAGCGGCCAATACGCGGCTGCATCAGGGGCTTAATGATACGTATCTGAAAAAGATAAGAATACCCTACAGGATCGTTACACCGTTAGCGGGGATTGCATTGCTCGGATGTCTGATCTTCAATATGGGGGTCTTTTGGGGCGGAGTATTTTTTTCGCCGGTGAAAGACACAAAACCGGATGAAAAGACTTTGCCTCAGGACCTTGTTTCCATGAGAGCCGCTGCCTACAGGGCGTCTTTTCTTGATCCGCTGGAAGCGAAATATTATTATGCAGCGGGGAATCTGGAAATGCTTCTCCTGAATAACGCTCCGGCCCTGGGTCTGTACAAGGACGCGGTCCGGTTATGCCCTGCGAACGGTGACTATCTCCAGCGGCTGGGGCTTGTCATGTCGGGGTTGAAGCACTACCGCGCGGCCGACGAACTTCTTCGCTCCGGGATCAAATATGATATCAGCAATCCCGAAAGATACAAAAGATATGCCCTGTGGCTTTTCTCCATGGGAAACACGGAAGAAGGGATAAAAGTCGTCAGGAAATCCATCTCCATGGAACCCCGGAAGACCAGAGAATACATAACTCTGATGATACTCGACGGGCTGAGCGACCGGGAGATACTCGGCGCACTTCCGGAAAAGGTTGAGCCCCATC
Source organism: Thermodesulfovibrionales bacterium (assembly GCA_963727725.1). Taxonomy (GTDB): domain Bacteria; phylum Nitrospirota; class Thermodesulfovibrionia; order Thermodesulfovibrionales; family SM23-35; genus CAVSHJ01. The sequence goes on along the minus strand of CAVSHJ010000004.1, from coordinate 23,125 downwards.
TCCTCTTTGCCGACTACCTGCAGAAAGTGGGGCAGGACGGGATGGCTGAGGCGGAATATCTGAATGCCCTTCGGTATGTGCGAAACGAAGACACCGTAAAACCTTCCTTCTTCTACCAGGTCTCCGGTTATTATATGAAGAAGGGCAGAACTTATGATGCACTCACCGTTATGAGGAAGGCGATGGAATTTTTCCCCAATGACGCCGGAATAAGGCTGACGGCTGCGGACCTGTATGAAAAGGCGGGTGCGCCGTATAAGGCCATTGAAGAATACAGGAAAGCACTGAGTATTGACCCTCAGGACAGCCTGGCGAAGAAAAAACTTGATGCCCTCCTTTTGAAGACCGGAGGGTCATAAGAAAGGAGTGAAACGATATGGTTGAACTGGGAAAGATTCAGAGACCCGAAGCGGGAGACTTTATCGACAAGAAGAAGCTGTACTGTGTGGGGGATATCTACACCCCTGAAGACGCGCCTGATGACTATAAGGAACTGGTAAACAAGTACTGGGACGAGGTGGCTCGGCAACTGGAAAAGATTGAAGTCGCCGGCAAGATAAAAAAGATATTCTGTGAAATTGTGACCGGGGAAGACGGAGAGGACCCGGACATACTGGCTAAAATAAGCGGGAGGCTCTCACAACTTGTGAAAAAAAAGGTGGAAGAGGGTGGGGCTCTTTTTCCCATCGAGAGCAAAGAGATTCTGGGGCCTTATACGGATTGGGGCAATTGTCTCAGGGTCGTTTTCACCAAAGAGGTATTTACCAGGGTCCTTGAATTCTACAGAGAATTTTCAGAAAAGAGGCTGCAGCATATCATGGAGGTAATAGAGAAGAACCTGTCGGAAGCAGAGGCGGGCCTGCTCATAATGAAAGACGAGGACAGGATGCAGCTGCAATTTCCGAAGGATATCGAAATTTTCCTGGTGACACCTCCGTCCTACGATTCCATCATCAGATGGTTCAGGGAAAGAACAGTCAGGAAACCGTCAGAGGAGAAGGCATAGAGGAGGCAAATGGCCGGAAAAGGGAAAATCACATTCTTGCGGAATTTTTTTTGTCGTCTTACCCTGTTTCTATTTTTTGTATCGGTTGTACTACTTACCGGCTGCAAGGATAAGGAAAGCTATAAAGCCGGAACAGAAACAAAAGGAACGGTCTACTCAGAGGGAGCTTTTCTGCACGAAGTGAAAACGGGAAACAGGGAAGAAGTGGAAACATTTATACGGGCCGGAATCAACGTCAACGCCAAAGACAAGGACGGCTCAACCGCTCTGATGATCGCCGCGGAAAAGGGAGACGGTGAAATGGTGAGACTGCTCGTCGAAAACGGCGCCGATCCTAACGCCAGTGATGTTGACGGATATACCGCCTTAATGTTTGTCTCATATTCAGGAGACCTGGAAATAGCAAAACTCCTCGTCAAAAACGGCGCCGATGTGAATGCCCGGGATAAAGACGGATGGACTGCATTGATGTTTGCCTCTATAGAAAAAAAGACCGAAGTAGCGGATTTCCTCAGGAAGCACGGGGCAGGCAAACGGAAAACATGAAGAACGAACGGCACTGCACGGCATTATGATCAATGGGGCCGGACCCGGGACATGATGGATTCACCAAATGTTCCTTCTACCGGTCACGTCCGAGCAGCTCTTTGAGTACGACTGCATTGTTATGTCCGACATCTTTGGCGGCAAATAACAATGTAATTATTCCTTTTCCTGCCTCGGCCCTGAGTCTTTCCACGAGTTCAGAATTCTCTGCAAGTTCAGCGGCATATTTTTTCCTGAACTCCTGCCATTTTGCCGGGTCGTGTCCAAACCATTTCCTCAGTTCGTTACTCGGTGCAATCTCTTTCAGCCACTCGTCAACTCTCGCGTCGTCTTTACTGATACCCCTCGGCCACAACCTGTCGATGAGAATTCTCTTTCCGTCATCCCGTGATGCCGGATCATATATCCTCTTTATCTTAACCATTCCCTGCTCCGCTCACTTCCAACATGGGTAAGGTCCGGACCAATTTTGCCGCCTATTCCGTTCAGCGTGTGGCATGCGCTGCATCCCTGCGCCTTGAATACAAGTTCCCCTGGATTGACCGGACCGGAAGTTGCCATGGCAACAGGTTTCGGAGGCCAGTTGTTGGTGTCGATTCCGTTTACCCAGGTGAGAAATGCCGTTAAGTCAGCAATCTCTGCCTCGCTCAAATGGAGATTCGGCATCTTCCGGGCGGCGGGCCAGACCTTCTCAGGATCTCTGAGAAAACTTTTCATCCACTCCGCATCTCTGTAACTCGCAACCTTTGTTACATCCGGCGCATAGTATCCTCCTATTCCGAGGATGGTATGGCAGTCGTTGCAGTTATGTTTCTGCCACGTCCATTTGCCGGCGGCGACCTGTGCAGTGAGGTTGTCTTCATGAGTCCTCTGCGGCATTTTTGAGATTGAATCAAAGGTGAGAACAATAAAGAGGACAGATGAAAGGATCGTGCCGGACATGAATATGGCTTTTGCGTGAGATATTTTCATAGTACCTCCTTCCGATATCTCAATTGCCCTCCAGCAACTTGCGTGTATGGCGGGCGATAATCAGGTCCTCATTGGTCGGTATGACGCGGACCGTGCAGGGGCTCCCGGGCGTGGTTATGACGGCGGCATGGGCCCTGTTCAGTCCGCTATCAAGACGTATTCCCAAATACCCGAGACCCCCGCATACGCTCTCTCTCACAGGCGCAGCCTTTTCTCCGATACCCCCCGTAAAAACGAGGGTGTCTATGCCTTCAAGCACTGCCGCCAGCGCCCCGATATATTTGCGCAGATGATAACAGAACATTTCCACTGCCTGTGCCGCATGGGGTTCATCCTTTCTTCTGTCAAGAAGGGTCTTCATGTCAGGGCTGATTGCCGAAACACCAAGAAGTCCTGCCTCGTGGTCCACCAGGTGCTCTATCTTTCCTGCATCGTACCTTTTTTCATTCATAAGATACAGCAAAATACCCGGGTCCAGGTCCCCGCTGCGCGTGCCCATCATGAAGCCTCCCGTGGGGGAGAAACCCATGGTCGTGTCAAGAGGCCGGCCATCCCTCACTGCGACCATGCTGGCCCCGTTGCCCAGGTGTGCCATGATTAACCGGCCCGATGCCTCTTTCCCCAGTACACCCAGCACGTATTCATAAGAGATTCCGTGAAAACCATAACGCCGGATACCTTCGTCCCAGAGATCACGGGGGAGAGGGAAGCGCTGGGAAAGCTCGGGCATGCGCCTGTGGAATGCCGTGTCGAAACATGCGACCTGCGGCAGATCGGGGAAGTGGGCGGCAACTGCCTCGATAGCCAGTATCTCGTTTGGCAAATGGAGAGGCGCAAGGGGGATCAGTTTCCGGAGCGCGTCAAGGAGTCCCGGGTCAACTCTGGTTGGACTGGCGTAATCCGATCCTCCGTGCACAAGCCGGTGACCCACCCCGGAGGGATGCGGAAGTCTCAGTTTCTCCAGTGCATCGAAAACTGCCTTGATAGCCGCCTTATGTGCCGAGAATTTGCCCGGCGTATCCGCGAGGACCTTCTTTGCTGCATTGCGGAGCCTCAGTCTTCCCCCTTTCAGTCCGATCGGCTCGACTGAACCCTCCGCCATGAGTGTCTCTTTTCCAGCTTCTGATTCATACAGAGCAAACTTCAGAGAAGATGAACCACTGTTGAGACAAAGAATAGGGTACCTGCCGGACGGCGGTTCGCGTTTCACAGTTTTTCCTTTCGCATCGTCATCATTAATGGTGCCTTTCTCCTGTATATAATTTGTACCACAAAATACGCAACTAATAAACATCACCCCGAAGCCGGAAGAACCGCACTTTCCCGGAGGGCCCTCTTGACATCTTTCGACGCTGCGATAAACTTCAAAAAAGAGGACATTTTGTCTGAAGCCAGGCGGGAGGGAGAACAAGATGCTGAATATCGGCAGTTAAGTTTTTTGACATTAACCATTGGAACAGAGTTTTTCCATCAATAAGGAAGACGACTACAGTAAAGAAAGACGAGGATACAATGAAAGCGATACACGTACATGAGTTCGGGCCGCCCGAGATTATGCTGCTGGAGGAACTGCAAGACCCAAAGCCGGATGCGGGACAGGTCGTGATAAAGATCCATGCGGTGGGAGTCAACCCTGTCGATGTATATATCCGTTCCGGAGACTATTCCCCCAGACCTGAATTGCCTTATACCCCGGGTATGGATGCCGCGGGCGTTGTGGAAACAGTTGGTAAAGGTGTAAAAAGAGTTGCCGCGGGTGACAGGGTTTATGTCGGCAGGACATTAAGCGGGTCTTACGCGGAGAAGGCGCTTTGCAAGGAGACACAGGTGCAGCGGCTGCCGGATCGGATTTCTTTCAAGCAGGGCGCCGGGATAGGTGTGCCCTATGCTGCAGCCTATCACGCGCTTTTCAATCGCGCCTGTGCAAAACAGGGGGAAACCGTTCTGGTGCACGGAGCCGATGGAGGGGTCGGTATCGCAGCCGTGCAGCTTGCGCATTCGGCAGGGATGAAGATCATAGGAACCTGCGGCTCTGACCGGGGGCAGCAATTGGTTAAGGAGCAGGGCGCCCATTATGTGTTCAATCATCACTCGCCCGAACATTTTAAAGAAATTGTGCATGCGACGGACGGTCATGGTGCGGACGTGATCCTGGAGATGCTTGCAAACGTTAACCTGGGCAAGGACCTTCCCATCCTCGCACAGGACGGACGTGTTGTGGTTATAGGCAGTCGCGGAAGTGTAGAGATCAATCCCCGTGACATCATGAGCCGGAATGCGGCAATTCTGGGGATGGTCCTTCTCAAATTGTCTGAAGATCAGCTGCTGAGCATCTATGCGGAGCTGGCGGCTGGTCTGGAAAAAGGAACCCTGGACCCGGTTATCGGTCGCGAATTCCCGTTGTCTGAGGCCTCGCGGGCCCATCATGAAATAATGGAATCCCTTTCTTACGGAAGGATCGTACTAATACCATAGATAATTCAGTCTCAACCCGAGCGGATGCAGAAATACGGCCCCCATGTGCGACGGAATCTGAAGACATGAAACGCATAACGTGCAGTTATTATCTCTATAACAAGGGGTTGTCGTATCATCCATTATCTTTTTTTTGCAAGGAGGTAACAGATGTTTTTTCAGGGTAGCTTTTGGTATATCAGGCGTAATCTGTGGAAAATATGCCTGATATTGGGGCTGATGTTTTTCCTTATCCGGGTTCCGGCTGCCCAGGCTGGAAAGATTGAATCCGGGCAGGAAGAAGGTGTTCTGAGGGCCACGTTGAAAAATGGTCTCAGGGTCGTCATAATCAGGAATTCCTTGTCGCCTGTGGTCACCACGATGGTCAATTATCTTGTGGGATCTGACGAAGCGCCCGGCGGATTTCCCGGGATGGCTCATGCGCAGGAGCACATGATGTTCCGGGGGAGTCCGGGGCTTAACGCAAATCAGCTGTCGGACATTATCGCGGCGATGGGCGGCATGTTCGACGCCGACACACAGCGAGCGGTCACGCAGTATTTCCTTGTTGTGCCGTCAGATGACCTGGACGTTGCATTGCACATCGAAGCTATCCGAATGCGGGGCGTTCTCGACACAGAGAAGCTGTGGGCCAGAGAAAGGGGTGCAATAGAGCAGGAAGTGGCGCAGGACCTGTCGGATCCGGAATATGTCTTTTACACCCGTCTTATAGCGGACATGTTCAAGGGCACTCCCTATGCTCATACGGCTCTCGGGACCGTCGCCTCTTTCAACAAGACAACGGGGACCATGCTCAGGAAATTTTATGAGACGTGGTATGCTCCCAATAATGCAATAATGATAATCGTTGGCGATGTGGAGCCGCAGAAAGCCCTGGCTGAGGTGAAGAAGCTTTTTGGTCATATCTCTTCCAGGAAAGTTCCGGCGCGGCCCGAAATTCGTCTCGGACCGGTTAAGTCCGAAACCCTTCACCTCAAGACCGATCAGTCTTACGGGATGGTCATGATGTCTTTCCGCATGCCGGGTTACGAGAGCAGGGACTACGCCGCAAGCCGCGTGCTGGCTGATGTATTGAGCAGTCAGCGAGGCAAGCTGTTCGGTCTTGTGCCGGAAGGGAAGGCCCTTTATGCCGGATTCAGCCTGAGTGCGCTCCGTAAAGCGGGGTTGGGCTACGCGGTTGCGGCTTTTCCGAGGGGAGCGGATACAAAGGCTTTGAGCGGCGAAATGAGAAAAATTCTTGCGGGATATGTGAAGAAAGGATTTCCTGCCGACCTGGTGAAAGCTGCAAAAAGGATCAGACTTACAAATGCGGAACTGAAGAAGAATTCTATCCTGGGTTTGGCGATGGCCTGGTCCCAGGCGGTGGCAGTGGAAGGACGGCGATCCCCGGACGACGACCTGAATGCCCTGGAAAGGGTTAGCGTCGATGATGTAAACAGGGTTGCCAGGAGATACCTTAAGCTCAATCAGGCCATAGTGGGGGTTTTGACCCCGGAGTCTTCGGGTAAGCCCATCCCATCGAAACGGGTTGGCGGCCCGGAGTCTTTTGTCCCCAAACAGACGAAGCCTGTCGAACTTCCGGACTGGGCTGAAAAAGCGCTGAAGCGCCTTTCCGTTCCTCCATCTATGGTTAAACCGATCGTGACAGTTCTTCCGAACGGGCTGAAGCTCATTGTGCAGACCGAAACCGTCAGCGATACAATAAGCGTTTACGGTCATGTCAAAAATAATCCTGCTCTCGAGACACCCAAAGGCAAGGAGGGTGTAGATGAAGTGCTGTCTCAGCTCTTCTCTTACGGTACCACATCTCTCGACCGTCTGGCCTTTCAGAAGGCTCTGGATGACATCGGAGCCAGTGAATCGGCTGGAACGGATTTCACTTTACAGGTGCTGGCCGATCGCTTCGACAGCGGCGTAAAACTCACGGCTGACAATGAACTGCGCCCTGCCTTGCCTGAAAAGGCGTTTAAAGTTGTTCAGCAGCAAGTCGCCGCAAGCGTAGCCGGCAGACTCAGGAGTCCGGATTACCTGACAGCGCGCGCACTGAAAGCCGCCCTCTTCCCGAAGAACGACGCTTCGCTGCGTCAGGCCACCCCTGCTGCGGTCTCAGCTCTTACTCTCAAAGACGTGGAGGATTACTATCATAAGGTGTTCCGCCCTGACCTGACCACTATTGTGGTCATCGGTAAGGTGACAGATAAAGAGGCAAAATCCGTGATCGAAAAGTATTTTGGTTCGTGGAAGTCCGGGGGGCCCAAGCCGGAAACACTCTTGCCTTCTGTTCCGGCAAATAAGCCTTCGGTTACAGATGTACCCGATACCAGCCGAATTCAGGATAAAGTCGTTCTGGCCGGCGTCCTCGGGCTGACCCGATCGAATGAGGACTATTACGCCCTGGAACTGGGCAACCATGTTCTTGGTGGAGCTTTCTATGCGACGCGGCTCTACCGCGACCTGAGAGAGAAAACGGGACTGGTCTATTACGTTTCATCTTCTTTCGACGTTGGGCAAACCCGGGCGCTCTACACGGCTGACTATGGCTGTAATCCGGGCAATGTGTCCAAAGCCCGCGCTATAGTGGAGTTCAATCTGAAGAGGATGCAGACTTCACCCGTGACGCCGGAGGAATTGATCCGGGCAAAGGCATTGCTGCTCAGGGAGATCCCTCTGTCGGAATCGGGCGTTGAAAGCATAGCAGCCGGGCTGATCTACAGAGCCACTCATGACCTGCCGCTGGATGAGCCGATCCTGGCTGCGCATAAATATTTGAAGCTTAGCGCAGAAGATGTAAAGGCGGCATTCGGGAAATGGCTCCGGCCCGGAGACCTGGTACAGGTGACGGAAGGGCCAACACCGAAGTAGAAAAATGACAATAACTTTCAGATAGTCATGTGAGGAGGTCAAATAAAAATGAATAGTCGTACAATTTCGTTAGGGCGTATTTTCGGTATACCGATCGGACTGGATTATTCCTGGTTCCTGATCTTTGCATTACTTACGTGGACGATGGCCGTTGGCTACTACCCGGCTGAATTCAAGAACTGGCCTGTGGTCCAGTATTGGGTCATGGGCGCGATAACGGCCATCATGCTGTTCGTGAGCGTCCTGCTGCACGAGTTGGGACATTCAGTGGTGGCCATGCACTACAAAATTCCGGTGCGGAGCATCACGCTCTTTATATTTGGCGGCGTCTCCCTTATTGGCGCGGAACCGCCCAGTGCCGCTGCCGGGTTCTGGATCGCCATTGTCGGCCCTGTTGTCAGTTTCCTTTTGGCAGCTTTTTTCAGTCTGATGTATTCTCTCTTTTCAGGTATCGCCCCCCTCCTCGCCCTGTTGAAGTATCTGGTCTATATCAACATCGCTCTGGGTGTGTTCAATCTTATCCCGGGATTTCCACTGGACGGCGGCGGTGTCTTCCGTGCCATTGTCTGGCGCTTCACCCACAACATGCGCCGGGCGACATTCATCGCGGCAAACGTAGGGCGTTTCATCGCCTACCTTTTTATATTCCTCGGCGTATGGCAAATATTTGCCGGGAATTTCATTAACGGTATCTGGATAGCTTTTATCGGCTGGTTCCTGGAGACTGCAGCTGTGGCTCAGGTCCAGCAGCTGGCTCTCCATGATACTCTGGCAGGTCATAAAGTGGCGCAGGCAATGAACCGGCAGTATTCCTCCCTCCCCTCCGACACCACCCTGCAAAAGCTGGTTGACGATCACATTCTTGGCGGCGGCAGGCGGAGTTTTGTGATCGAGCGTGGCGCTAACGTTATCGGTTTGCTTACCCTGCATGGTATAAAAGAGGTCCCGCGTTCTGAATGGCCGACGAGGACCGTAGCTCAAATCATGATTCCGATAGAGCAAGCCAAACGGGTGCGCCCCGATGAGGAGCTGTGGGCAGCGCTGGAAGAGATGGACCGCGACGGGGTCAACCAGCTTCCGGTCATGACAGACGGACAGATTCAGGGCATGCTCAGCCGGGAGGATATTATCGCCTATCTGCGCACTTTGCGTGAACTCGGCGCTTAGCCGGGGAGAAATCATTTGAAAACTTGTGATATTTGCGAGATACGGTACGATCAAAACCGATGCAGTATCTGGATTTCCTTGTCAACTCGTTAGAATCGGCTGTCAACCAGGAATATCTTTCGGCGCTGGAACAGATAGACAACATTTTTCCGGATATTGATTACAGGCTCTTCAAGTAGTTTGTTGCACAACGCAACTCTTATGGTCGTGGTGCAACATAAATCTGAAAAAGCTTGTCTAAGTGCGCCAATCCTCGATGCAGGTGTATTTCCTCCTTTCCCCTGAAGTATGTCGTTGCATTCTGAATCATACGGGTTGCATAACATTACCATAAATATCTTGTATCTTACTGATTTATAAAGATATTGATTCTGGCATAAAAGTTGATATTCAAGGAAGTGAAAGGAGGTACAAGAACATGAAAGGACTGGTTGAAAAATTTGAGAACATGTTCGTGGCAGCAACATTTGCAGAGGCTGGAGAATTCGATACGGCGAGAGAGATTCTGAGAGAGAAGAGACCGCGGAATGTGGACCGTATAAGCCCGACCGGCAGGACCGGTAAAGAGTTGCGGGCACCCGGCGTGGGCAGGTAATAATGTCCGTCACAACCGGAGAACGACAGTTCTCCGGACGGATAGCTCACATGAGAGTATTTCCGGAGAGATAAAGTATCGGGAGGATTTTGGAAAAGCATGCATATAAAATCATTAATTAAACAATTTGAAGAAATAATGTCTTCCGCCGCTTTCGCAGAGGCGGGAGAGATTGGCAGTGCACTGCGGATCCTTCACGAGAGGCATAAAGTTCTGCTTGTTTTAACCGGTGAGGAAACGGATATGAAAGCGGCGAGATATGCGCTGAATATCTGCAAACGCATCAGAGTCGGGATCGAAATCCTGTATATCACAAAAAACAATGATGACATACGGTTCCTGGAAGAATACCTGAAGGAGCTGAAGACGAAAGGGATACAGTATCAGGTCAGACGGTGCAAAGAATCAATGAAAGAAGAGATTATCGGGTTTATCGAAAAAGAAAAAGACATCCAGTTTGTTGTCATTGATTCGGGTGATATAGGGCTTGATTCCGAGAGTGATAAGCCGGAAACATTGAAAAAGTGGGAGAGACTCACTTGTCCGCTGGTCCTGGTTTCAGGGTTCTCGAAAACGTAACAGAGAAATTTATTTAATAAGGAGGGTGATTATGGCTGCAGATTATAGCAAGTCAAAAAGGAAGCCGGTAGGAAAGATGGTGCTCTTTGGTATCTGTTCGGCAATCATGTATGTGGCGTTACTCTCATATCAGGGCTTTATTACGGCCTATTTCACAAGAGGTGCATTGTACGCTGTTCTGCCGATTGCAGGAGCCTTTGCCATATCTTATCTGCACGGTCATTTTACAGGTTATTTCTGGTCGGTCCTGGGCATCGAAGCAAGGAAAAGTGCTGTGGTGAGGCAGAGACCGGAGGCTGAACGTCCTGAGAGGAGAGAGCACCGCAACCGCAACCCCGCGTGAGAGCTGGATTGTAGAAACGAAATTATAGGGAAAAGGAGGGATCAGAATGCAAGACGTAGCTCACGAAATAATAAAGTTTATCGATCTGAATTATGCGAATATACTGTACCTTTTTGCCGTAGGCTTTGTCGGAGGACTTGTAAGTGGTTTCATAGGCTCGGGTGGGGCCTTTGTGCTGACTCCGGGCATGATGAGTCTGGGGGTCCCGGGACTGGTGGCGGTTGCCAGCAACATGTGCCACAAGTTCCCGAAGGCGCTGGTCGGGGCCATCAAGCGTGCAAAGTACGGCCAGGTGGATGTGAAGCTGGGTATTATCTTCGGTATCTTTGCCGAGGCGGGTGTATTTTACGGTGCCAATGTCCAGGAGAGTATAAAGAGGGCATACGGTGACGCAGGTTCCAACCTTTATGTGAGTGCCGCATTTGTTTTGATACTCGGAACGGTCGGTACTTTTGTACTGCGGGATGCAATCAAGAGCTACAGATCGGAGAAGTCGGATGAAGAAGAGAAGGTATCGAAAATAGCCAGATGGGTCCAGTCCGTCAATATACCCGGAACAATGGTGTACTTCAAATGCCTTAAGGCAAAGGTATCGCTCCTGTTTATCGTGCCGCTCGGCTTTGCGACGGGCATGCTGGCTGCGACCATCGCGGTGGGAGGTTTTATCGGTGTGCCTTCAATAATCTATGTGCTCGGGGCCCCAAGCCTTATGGGCTCTGCTACAGAACTCGTGGTGGCATTTGTCATGGGACTCGGCGGTTCATTCAAGTATGCGATGCACGGACTGGTCGATTTCCGTCTGACCGCGATAATTCTGGCAGGCTCTCTCTTCGGTATTCAACTGGGAGCTATGGGCACTACTTATGTGAAGCCGTTTATGATCAAGTTTGTGATGGGTGCTATCATGGTAATCGTTCTCTTCAGCAGGGCTTTGATGATACCTGTTTACCTTGCAAATCTGGGAATGATAAGCGCGATGGGTGAAACGACAGTTAAAGTGCTGAAAAGTACAAGTTTTGCTATTATGGTATTTGCCCTTTTCATGGGTGCTTTTATAATCCTGAGGGCGATGTGGCAGGGCCGTCGTGCAGAGCGTCAAACCGCAGAGCAGGAAGCCCTGGAGCGTGTAATCTCGTAGACAAAAAATGGGCGAATAAGAAAGCTAAGTGGCGTACGTAATAATGACCGGACAGGGTTGGGGAGGTTAAACTCAGAGGCAGCAGAGAGTCTTCTTTCCCGGCCTTGTCCCGGGCCTGTGCAGGTTGTTAAAAGGCAGCAGTTTGTGTTCGATCACGAAAGTCCTCGACAGGGCTTTCGTGATTAAAGGCCCTGTCCATATTGCCCTCCATTCTGTTGATGGATCTGCAAAAGTTTCTTAAATGTGAACACCTGTAATTCTTTTATCACATAAAGACTCACTTATCAAGTTCCGTTCCGCTCACTTCATCCCGTCTGCGGGAATCGACACGAGGCGTAAGCTCACAAAAAAGAGCATAAAAATGTCACCCTCCCCTTTGTCCCCTCCCCTCAAGGGAGGGGAGATTATCTTATCCCCTCGCCCCTTGGGGGAGAGGGTTAGGGTGAGGGGTATTTTCGGGTCAATGACAAGATGGGCTTACCGGAATTGCACTCCTGTCGAAGTTCAGTCATAATGAATAAATGGGAGATTTATCTTCATAAGGAGGGGATCAGAATGACGACAAGGATTAATATGAAAATCATGGACAAAAGGTCAAAGGTGTTGTGTCCGGTTGTAATAATGATGGTCATGACAGGCATTGTGCTTTTAGCCCCGCGGGCACAGGTTGCAGTAGCGCAGGATGAGGTTGGTGCCAGACCGGAAAGGACGGCTTAATTGATTCTGCCGCGCCGGCAGTGCGGAGATTGATCTTATGCGGAAGGAAGAAGGATTAAGGACGATGAGAAAAGAGGAAACAGAGAGTTCCGTGAAGGTCGTCTTTACAAAAGACAACCCGGGCAATATCCGGAGTGTTATCGAGTGCTGCAAAAATATTCTCATATGCGGCGTCAAGGGAGTAGGCAAGATAACGAACACCATCCAGGCCGTGGGGGACAATACGAATGTCCACTATATCGGAAATCCGGTTGACTTCGAAGGGAAAAAGAGACCGGGAAGTTATGAGAGATATCTGGACTATATAATGTCGCTCAAAAACGACCTGACCGTAGTGAAGAGCATACAGACACTTTTCAAAATAAAACAGAAGATCATTCTTATCATTGATGAAATCTATGGAAGAAGCGATGCGCAGCTGGAGCAAATCGATAAGCTCCTGGATATGGATAATATTCAGGTTATCCAGATCGTGGGATGTATGAAGAATATGGGGAATCTGATCGATAAGATAGATATCATTATAGATATGCACCATAACGGAGCTTTTATTGTGGACAAGGGACTGGCAAAGGCGATATGCAGGATATTTGGTCCAAAGCCACACACCGGTACGGCGTCATGATCGTCTGGAAATATAAAATCCCCCGATAATCTCCAAAGATCAGTCAGACTTTGGCGCTACGCTTTCGACTAATTCTTTAATCTTTGCCCTAAGAACATCGTCCGAATCAATAAATGCAAGACCGGCGCCAATTCCCGGCTGGCAGTACTTAACCCGGGCTTTAACCGAAATCTTTTCTCCCTTTACAGGGAGTATGAGTTCAATTACCTGGTCCTTTTCGAACCGTTGAATTGTGGAAATAAAAAGGCCGCCTTCACTGATATCCGCACTCGTGCACCTGTTTACGCCGTCTATCAGGATTTCTTCGATAAAAGGAAATCTTTCGTGTCTCCTTTGGTCTTTATTATTCCGGTCACTCACGATCTATTCATCCACCCAGAAGATTAACAGTTACCGTTTACGCATTACATCAATTATATCAAGTTTCCACGGAACGCGCCACCGGAAGCTAATGGTGAGGAATCAGAAAGATTCATGGGCTATTTCTCAAACTAAATGGGTGCAGCCTCTATTTTGAACGCAAAAGGGAGAGAGCACTTCGTTGAATTTTGGTTGGAGGTGAGCAGCCAGTAGGAGGGTACTGGCTGCTGCAAGATGAAGAAAGTTATCTTCTATTTCTTAGAATACAGGAGAAAGATGAAGAAATATCGAAGGAAGTATGAAAAATTTGTGAAGACAGATTATCAAAACTTCCGTTCTTCATCAGTGGAAGTCGCCTCTAAACGATAGTAGATATCAAAAAGAGATCTTCTCAATCCAATTAGAGTTTTACGACATTGACCGCCTTGGGACCTTTCGGCCCTTTTTCAATATCAAAACTGACTTTATCGCCCTCGGCAAGGGTCTTAAAACCACTGCCCTGGATGGACGTGTGATGGACAAAAACGTCAGTGCCGTCTTCAGCGGTAATGAAGCCGAACCCTTTGCTCTCGTTAAACCATTTCACAGTTCCCTGCGCCATATCATTCACCTCCTTCCCTAAAAATTCAAACGTTGCAAGACACCATGTTGCTGCTTTGAACTCTGCTTCGAACTGCCACAAGCATAAATTGTATTTTTAAGATTTTATCATATTGTGTATCATGTTGTTACAAACAAATCCGACTCCAATGTCCTCCGGCTTGAATGCCGGCAAGGAAACCGCATTATGTTACTGAAATTCCATCGGCTTTCTTGCCGGCTTGGATCTCAGATCGGGGAAACTTCTTTTCAATCCCTGTAATGCCTCGTCATATTCATCCTCTATCTTCATGACATCCTTGCCTGCAGGATGCATATCTATGACCAGTGTGCCCAGGTAGACTATCGAGCCGCTCTTGTCGACGATGAACTCAGGAGTCAGGCCGGGCAGAAAATTCGCCTTTACGTACGTACCGTCTGAGTTATACAGATAGCCGGTTATGGCATATTTCCCTTTCGGGAGGTGCCAATAAAAAGAACCATCACCGACAATGAGGCAGGAAAATTCTTTTCTGGCGGCCTCTTCTTTTACAAATATCTTAAAGAATTCAGATGAAAAAGTGTATATGCCCAGGGAAACCACTTTTGGATTTGGTTTCCAATCAAAGGTCCTGCCGTCTTTGAATACTTTCACAGTGCCGAAGACTACCGCCTCATTTTTGGGGATTGCCCGCGTCAAAGAAAGATCGATAGAGGACTGCGGTATCCGGGTAACGCAGCCGCAAAACAAGGCGGACACCATTAATGCAAAAAGAAGGCTGTGGAAAAACCGTAACTTCATATATCAATTATCTCATGGAAAGAGCCGCACATCCAGCGGACCTGCAAAGCGAATGGTAAAAGACTGGCAGGTTGTTGATTTATATGGTAGGCGCGAAGGGGATTGAACCCTTGGCCTATTCCGCGTCAAGCTTTCCTGGCAGACATTTGAAAAAATAAGAATTAAGATGGTATCGGATAAAAAGTTGGCGAGTTCTCTTTTTTGCATCTGTAACCAATCTGTGACTTTTCCCATGATATGGTATATGAATAAAAAATTCTTTGCTTTTTTGACACTGTTTTTCAAGATCTTGTAATGATTTTCAAGGATGAAAGTAACAACGTTCTTGACGGCATAGATCGATTTGAGACATAAACTATGGCTTTGAAGGAGGTATAAGTTATGGATGATTTAAACAAGAATTTGCTTAATTTCTTTTCAGTAAATTATAAGCCTGGACTTATTGGCCTGGTGGGTACAAACGATGCAATAGGATTGGCAATAAGAGAAGCACAGAGTTTGATAACCAAAGATCGCAAGCCTTCTCTTTGGTCCCACTGCTTCATCCTTGGTGATTTGAGACTTGATATGAGGGGATCTGAAGGCACAACGACCAGAAGCCCCTATATATTTGAAAGCGATCTGAAGGTAAAACTCTTCAAGCCCCAGGTTCGCAACGGTGCTCAGGAAAACTGGATCGGAAAATGGTGTGTGGAAAAAGTGGAACATGCTGCGATTATAGACTTTGGGTTATCAGATAGCGAAAGAGATAATATCCTGGCTAACGCCCTCCAGCTTGTCGATGAACAGGTACTTTATCCGATCCAGGAGCTTCTCGGAACATGGTTGGCAATAATTGCCGGAAAACAATGGCTTCCTAATCCTTTAGATGACCCTAATCATGCGATGTATTGCAGCGCCTTTGTCAGATATTGTTACAAACAAGCGGGCAAAGATTTCCTGGGCACCAAAATTGATGTTTCTAATACAACACCGGAGGACATTGCGCGGGCGGGCATAGAGGCTGGTGTGATAAGAATCAACCAGAAGTCTTAAAATGGTCGTCGGGAGGTAAATTATGAGAGCGAAATTTCTGATTCCTTTGGTTTTTATCTTCTTGTCTATGGGATGTGCCACTTTCACATCACCTGCAAGGCAGCATCAGCTTGAGGAGGGAAAAGTCTATTGGTTTGATTACGATGCAAGTAGACGTGGATCAATTCTTATTCCTAACCACGAAAAAAGAAATATAGCTATTTGCGCTGAACCTTCACCTGATGTTGCACTGGAAATCCTAAATAAATTTAAAGCAGATGTAGCAGTTAAAGAGGTAAAAGCCGGTGCAGAGGCAGAGGTTCAGGAGAAAGTAATTCAACTTGCAAAGAGATCCCAGACACTTATGTTTTTACGAGAGTCCCTTTATAGACTATGCGAGCTTTCACTCAATTATCAGTTGAGAGACGAGGAAGTACAAAAATTATACGAGGAAGTTATAGATGCGGCGGCAAAAATGGCAGAGGCCGAATTATTAAATGCGGAACAATCAAAAATTGAAGCTAAAACTAAACAACTGAAGATTATGAGGGAAACTCCTGGTCTTATAGATGAATATATCAAGAGTCTTAAGAAGGAGTGATCAGATTAGGCAATTTGCACAGTAATCGATCAAAAGGAGGAAGACATGGATGTATTCTTAGGATTATTGGAAGAATTCAAGAAGAAAAATAAAGAGTTTGTTGCGGCAATAAATTGTGGAAAAGTTACCGTTAAGATCAATGCCATAAATGGAGAGATGGTTACTTTGCATGAGACGGACACCGATAACCGATATGATTTGCATTATACCCAGGTCGTCATATGTAGTAAATCAGAAGGCTCTTGATACACAAAGAGGAAGCCAAGAAATTGTGAACGTGTTCAGGTTTTTGTTTTGAGAAGGAGGTATTTATGCTTGTTGTTATCAGCGATATACATTTCGTAGACGGTACCGCCGGAGAGCACAATTTACCATACGGTGCCTTTGAAAGCGTTTTTCTTTCGGACATTGCGTCTTTAGCGAAGGAGAAGGAGGCCAAGGAAATCAGATTACTGCTTTTGGGCGATATTGTGGACGTAACCCGCAGCGAGCAATGGTTTGACCTGAAGCTTAGAGATCGACCCTGGGGTGCCAATGGCCTCGCAGATATTCCAACTCCCAAGGTGGGAAGCGTCACCGAGGAGAAAGCCTTAGAAATTCTTGGGCATGTATCTAACGATGATTTGAAAGAACCGAAACCCCCTGCTTCCCTTGCCAAGAATACGGTCCTCTATAAGAATTGGGAGACCTTCAAATTATTCCGGGAATTTAAACAAGACTTCGAGACGAAGTTCGGGATAGACATTCCTATCGAAATCATCTATGTCGTTGGCAATCACGACAGACTCTGCAACCTTTATCCTTCTGTCAGGAATAATTTGCAAAAGATATTGGGCCTGACTATGAACTCGCGCACCGTATCAGGTGATGTGAACGGTGAATGGCGATACCTTTACGATTTCAAAGATGAAACCTACGGGGTTTACGCAAGACACGGCCATCAATTTGACGCGTGGAACTATGGAGGGAGAAATGACTATACGCCTGAAGGCCACCTTCAGGCTCCTATCGGCGACGTGTTAACAACCGAATTTGCGGCAAAGATCCCTTGGATGCTCGCCTCGCTTGAAGAAAGACTATCCTGAAATTTCCGATGATCTGATAAAAAATGTGAAGGATATCGACAATGTCCGTCCCCTGAGCCGCGTAATGGAGTGGATTTATTATCGAATTAAGAGTGAAGACAGTGTACAAATCCGCAAAGCACTTGATGAGGCATTTGATCGGGTAATTAAGGAACTCTTAGATAACGACTTTGTGAAAAAATGGCGGAGTCCTGCAACGCATATAGATGAGGCTCTGCGCCTGGCTAGCAGCCGCTGGCTGAATTGGATTCCGAAAAAACTCTTAGATCTGCTTGACGCAGAGGATTTGCTTCCGCTCATCATGGGACTGACAGGTGAATCTCCCGACCCCGATAAGGACATCTATGCGCAAGCTGCCTATAAAGAAAACATCTGGAAAGAAGATGACAATATTCGATTCCTGCTTTATGGACACACTCATGCTCCTTTGCAGATTCCCTTAGACAAGAAGGAAGACCGAGAGGTGATATATCTTAACACCGGTACGTGGAGGAATCGTATTTACAAGACCGTCGGTTTGGACAAATCGCCTGACTTCATCGAACTCAAACAGATGACTTACTTGATCTTCTATGGAAAAGATGAGGATAAAGACGGCAAGGTGCCCGACACACTAAGTTTTGATGTTTGGACAGGAATGAAGAAGAAATATTATGAATAGGCTATGGATTAGTTTCCCAATAACTCTGAACCGCAGATGATATATTCTTACGAAATGAATGGGTTGAAGTTGCAGACGGGCGACCTTATCTGCACAACTGATGGGGGAGGCGAAAACATCGAAGGTCAGTTCTGGCGTTTAATTGGGAAATTAATACCGGGAGATGTTGACCATATTGTTGTTTATGTAGGACCGGGAGGCAGATGCGTTGAAGCCGGCGCAAAGGGCAAAGTAATAACATTTGAAGTCTTCAGATGAGGTCTGGGACGCAGAAAAAATGAAACCACAGAGAGGTCCATTTATCGACACTCTTTACGGTGTCGCATATCCTCTTGAAGGGAAAGGGTTTTCCGAAACCAAATCGATAAGTATACGAGAGAAGGTTGCTGAATATTGTCTTAAACAAGCCGAACTTGGAAAACCATATAATATTAATTTCTTAGACTCATCAACTCAAGATGCCTTTTACTGCAGCCAGCTTGCTTACAGAGCATACTTAGGGCAGGGCATCGATTTGAACACAGGAATCGGTATCCCGGACATTCCAGGTACAAAAAGTGTTATCTTCCCGCAAGAGATATGGAATAGCTGCGTGCATCGACAAGCTATAAGAAAGGCTGACGCATGAAACGTCCGTTAAACATTTTGAGGTTTCAAGCAAATTACATTTGTGTTTGCTCTCGGGACTGCAAATTTCGGCAATGTCAATCACACGCGCTGCCCTGTCTGTGCAGGACTAAACTGATCCGTTAACTCTTAATCGTCAGTCAAGGGTATAAACAATAATATGCAATGGTAAGGGCTTTTTTAAAAGAAAATTTGAGTATCTTAGATTGATTCGTAAACGCCTGGACATTGGAGGATATGACAGATGATGAAGAGGCTTTTAATTTTATTATTGCCTGCTGTTATTTGTTGCGTCATTTTCAACGGGGTGCAAACCGGCTGCGACACCGAAGCCAGAGGCTTACAAACGATCTGAGGCACCTGAGCCGATGCCGGAGAAGCCAGCTGAAGCTCCTGCGACTGCATCGGCACCGAAGCCTGATGTTAAGCGAGAGAAGAAGCTGACGCGAGAAGAGCAAGAAGAGTTAATGCAAAGGATGCGGCAGGCAATGCAATCGGCACCAGCAGGAGAGACGGAGCCAAGGCGAAAAGAGCAAGAAGCGATAGAGCGACAGATAAAGCCAGAGATCATGCCTAAGCCTAGCCCTATGCCTGATGGAGAAACTGAATATGCACAGCCTAAGGCTAAGACGCAATATGAAATGTCAAAGTCAACAAAAAAATATAAAGAATATAAAGTTGAGCTGGCCGCTGATCCGACAATAAAAATGCCCGGCCCGCCCGGTAGCCTCAGGGTATGGATTGGTATCCCCGGCTATAAGCCAAGCTTTCGTGAAGGAATGAATATAGCACAAACTACACTGTTGGCCGAAGGCGTGGTTACAGCAAGGATTACGCCATTTGCACCTGCATTTAAGGTCGACCCAGCGGAAAGCAGCTGCATGAAAATCGATCCTGCCGGCTCTGAGGTTGGGTTTAAATTAATACCCACAAAAGGTGGAACTTTTGACGTTGGTGCGGATGTGCAATTATATGATTCTATTGATTGCAGCGGTACCCCCATTCCTAAAGCAACGACCAGTCTTAAAGTTAAGGTTATAGTAATACATATTGCTCCTTTTGTTGACGCTTTCTGGGAATGGATGTTGAAGTTCTGGGTGCAATTCCTTGCACTTTGTTCTGCACTGTTTTTATTTCTGATAAGAAAACAGCTAAAAAGATGGTTTGGTTTCGGCAAGGTTTGATAGATTTTTGGCCAGCCGAGAAAGAAACTCTGATATGGTTAGCGAAAGGGATGAAAAGACCGATGAATAGATTAGTAATTTTCTTCTTGCTGGGATTCTTGGTTTTTGTGGGTGACAAACCTGCCTTTCCTCTTGACTGCCCCAAGATGCCTGAACAGATTAACAAAGACTGGCAAGTTGAAGTGAATGTCGCGGTAGGCAAGATCGGGCCTGTTAAGGGTGGAGAACTAAGAACAAGGACGAATAACGCTACCAAGGATTTGCTCGGCAGACTCCCTGATGCGGGGAAGGTGTACTTGGAACAGATGATGTACTCTGCCTACTGCTCAGCGTTACGTGATAATAAAACAATCAAGGAATCTGAAAAAGCAAAGCTTTTGTTGGAGTACAACAGGGAGGTCCGGAGGGCTATCACGCCGTCCCCTGCCACCGCACCTAAGCCCGCAATGAAACATCCCAAGAACGAAGACAGATCGAAGTCGGTTAATGAACTGATTTCACTGCTGGACTCCAGGTTTGAGAATGTCATCGCAGAAATCGACGATATCAAGAAAGAACCGGACAAGCTGAGAGCTTACAAGGATGCGGACGAGACGGAGAAAAGCCTCGGGAAGCTGCATGAACAGATCAAGGATTCGTTTAAGAAAGGTGAGTTTGTAAAAGCCCATGAGTTAATTAATGACTTTCATGATAAACTTGAATCCTTTTATACCTATCCGCTGATCCATGACGAAAGGCCTCACCGTAGATATCTTGTGGCTCCCGAGCCAGGACAGGACAAGGACTATGACGAAAAGACTCGTGCGCTCCTCTTAGTGCACAAGTCGACCAGTGAGAAGTATCCCGGTCCAGAAATCGAGTCGTTTATGGCAACCAAGACAAAGTAATGTAGACTGGACAAAGGTTGTTTGAATTCCGTTTAAAGGTCCTTCTTAAAAAGGTCTTCGGTTATACCCTCAACAAACAGTAGTTCGATCGTAATGATCATCTTTGTCGAACGTTGCATGTGTCGCGTTGCGCGGTGGAGGTCTCAGCCTGATCTTTCCGCGCGCTATATCTCATCCACCTGATAATCGACACCTATTTCTCAATAGTGTTACGCGAGAGTTACTGCGAGAAACCAGGCTAAATGCATAACAGCAAGCCTGACCCCGTGGGGCTGCGTGGGGCCTAAAAAAGAAAAGGGCATATAATTAAGTATGGTGTCCCCGGAATTCACCGCCCAGTTCGAGGGAAGTGTGCTTTTTCATGTTAGCTCCTTTTTGAGACAAGATGATCATCCTCTGGTCTTGTCTACTTACAGAGCCACTTGCGGCACCGTCCCGGTCAACCTATTGAGGATGATGCAGATGACGGGGGCGGCATTTCAGACTCAAGTGAACCTGAATGAACAGGCCACTGACCCCATAAGCCACACCCCCGATATGTATAGATTACATCAATTAAGACGCTTCAGTCATCCGCATGAATCCTATGGTAGACCCCAATCACCCCTTTGGCGATGCGGTCGCCGATCTCCTTGTCGATGTTGCGCAAGTATTCGAACGCACGCTGCAGCGCCGGGCTCGGACACGCCTCTCTTGAGGTGCCCTACGACATTGGACACCAGCCGGTCGCGCTGCTCATCGTCCATGACCTTTCGCACCAAGGTGCCGGCCTGGCCCCAGTCGTCGTCATCCTTTCGCAGAGTGTAGGCGGAGCGGATGAATTCGCCGCTGGCCTTCCAGCCCTCCATCGCGGGATAGCGCTTGCCGTCGGCCTGCGGGCCGCCCTTCGAGTTGGGTGCGTAGACGGGGTCGGACACGTTCTGGACCGCATTGCCCCATCCTTGCTATAGCTGTGCACCGGCACCTTTGGCCGGTTGACCGGGATCTGCTTGTAGTTGACCCCCAGGCGGGCACGGTGGGCGTCGGCGTAGGAGAAGAGGCGGGCGAGCAACATCTTGTCCGGACTGGGACCGATCCCCGGGCACGAGGTTGTTCGGTTCGAACGCCGCCTGCTCGATTTCCGTGTGGAAGTCGGTCGGGTTGCGGTTCAGCGTCAGTCGGCCGACCTCGTGCAGCGGATAGTCGCCGTGCGGCCACACCTTGGTCAGGTCGAAGGGGTTGAACCGGTAAGTCTCGGCTTCCTTGAAGGGCATGATCTGAACACCCAGGGTCCAGCCGGGGTAATCGCCCGCTTGATCGCCTCAAACAGGTCGCGCCGGTGGTAATCGGCGTCAACACCAGCGATCCGGTCGGCCTCCTCCTGCGTGAGGAAATCGTTACCTTGGTCGGTCTCGAAGTGGTACTTTACCCAGAAGCGCTCGCCATTGGCGTTGACCCACATATATGTGTGGTCGAGTAGCCGTTCATGTGCCGCCAGCTTCTTCGGAATCCCGCGATCACCCATCAGGATGGTGACCTGGTCGGCCGACTCGGGCGAGAGGGTCCAGAAGTCCCACTGCATGTCGTGGTCGCGCAGGCCGTTGCGCGCCAGGCGCTTCTGCGACCGGATGAAGTGCTGGAACTTCATGGGGTCGCGTACGAAGAACACCGGCGTGTTGTTGCCTACCATGTCCTAGTTGCCCTCGCTGGTCTACAGCTTCAACGCGAAGCCGCGCGGGTCGCGCCACGTGTCGGGGCTGCCCCGCTCGCCGGCCACGGTGGAGAACCGGATCAGCGTCTCCGTCTTGGTGCCCGGCTGGAACACCGCGGCCTTGGTGTAGGCGCTGACGTCGTTGGTGACCTCGAACTTGCCCGAACGCGCCGCCGCCCTTGGCGTGCGGCTGGCGCTCCGGGATGCGCTCCCGGTTGAAGTTGGCCATCTGCTCGATCAGGTAGTGGTCCTGCAGCAGAATCGGTCCGTCGGGCCCACGGTCAGCGAAGTGCTCGTCGCTGGGCGCGGGGATCCCGGCGTCGGTTGTGGTGGGTTTGCGTTCATCGTTTTTCATGGTAATACCTCCTTCTCAAACCTTTCTTCTTACATCGGTCACAAAGACCTTCCAAAACTACTTTTTCCCGAACTTTCTTTATATCTTTATCACATAAATATTTAGATTATGAATAAGACCAAAAAAGGACTTTAGTATTTTCTCTATTAGTTCTGCAAAAAAGATACCATGATATAACTTATTGATTTATTTAGCTTTTAGGAAAAAGAGCTAACCATTGTAGGGCAATTTGTCCTTGAACAAGCCGTTTTTCCC
>CAVSHJ010000003.1:0-40890 GCA_963727725.1 Thermodesulfovibrionales bacterium | reverse complement strand
CCCCATGAATTGGTTTGCTTGCACCCACGAATTGGTTTGCTCCCGCACACATGATGTTCCAATGTTCCACACATGATGTTCCATGAAGGGCTTGCACCTCACGAACTGGTATCCCAATACCGCCACAACGCGGGGAGAGGACAATGCGGATGCGCATATGAAACGTCAGATCATGGGCAGGGAAGTGATAGTGGCCGTCACCGACGGGAAACTGGATTTCGGTCCGTGGGAGCAGATCTTCTATGGAGAATTTGACGGAAGAAGGAAAAAGAGAGTGCTTGTCAAGATCATCGGAGAATAAAGTGCAGCGTCGCCTCCTTCCTGAATTCTGCGCTTGAAAGCTTTACCGAAAGAGTATATAGTTCAAACGGAAACGTATAGAAAGCTGAATAGAGTTTATTCTGTGGTTTTCGAGAATATCTATATCATCGGGAGGAATATGTTTACAACAATTGTTGTATTGGGCGTTGTAATCATTCTATTGGGACCCGTCTCTGCCGACAGAAAAAACGATATACGACTATTTTTTGAAAATTCGATATATAATGATGTAAAAGTGTATTGACAATCAGGAAAAGAAAGCCTGTTATATACGACCATCAAAAAACTGGAATCAAAGGAGTAGAAAAAATGGAAGAACAAATCGGGCAACTAAAAAAAATCACCATTGGACTAAGACACGATAGGACGTTCAAAGTCTCTGAGATTTCGGGAGATATTGTTGATCGTATAATCCCTCTGCAAGGACAAACACGATTTCCATCTCAATGCTTCGAGAAATAGAGAGGCCAGATGCATATACCGTTATTTTGAGAGACTCGGATAAAAAGATGACTCACTATCAACATCGACGGCATAATTCTGAACTGCGACATATCGCAAGAGCAAGACCTAACCTTAAAGGAAATAACCTCTATGTTCTCTGAAATTGTTCAGCTTGCCATACCAATGACGGAAGGCAAGAACAAAATCAACCGATTAGGAATTGCTCAACGGTACGCTGTTCACTTATCAGTTGAGAATCTGCTCAAGAAATCTATTCAGATTCTCTGAATTTCCATATAAAGGGACGCCTGATAAAACTGTGATAAAGTTTGCACTGAAATACCCGACAAAAGCAGCCCTCTTCGATCCCCAAATAAAAAGCGATTATAAGAATATGAACGTTGAAATATCATCAAGCAGAAAGATGAAGACAAAAGAGGGATTTCCGACCTTAATCGACATTCTTTGCGACTATCAGCATTACTATCATCCCGACCGAACTATAGCAGACATTGATCTCCAAGAATTTGTTTCTGATGCCCAAATTTATATGAAAGAATATATCCTCAATTCTGCACTAAACATAACAAGTAAAGACCACAAAATTGGCTAAGAAAAAGCATTCAACTGCGGACATCCGTATACCGACAACAAAGCGTAAAGATCAGATACGAATAGATTATCGGAAAAGTCTAGGAGCAAAAGATGTATTGAACGTCGGAAACCGACGAACCGCAAGATACTGAGAGCACCGGATATGTAGCACCCACTGAAACTATTCAATCCCCGCCGAGTGTCACCACGACTTTTGATTGGTCGAAATGGATATCGATAGCAAAAATCGTCGGTGCAATAATCGCTGCAATAGTATTCGTAGGTACTATCATTTACAAATATGTAGTGTTAGAAATCTCCGTTGGCGACTTACAAAAGCGGGTTACCACAATAGAAGGCAAAATCGAAAACGCACACGATTCAGAAATAAAACAAGGAATCAATGACATAAAAAAGATTCTCCAAAAAAGAAAAAAAGCGATGAATCCCGCAAACTATTAAGTTGAAACACATTGCAATTTCTTTTTTTTAAAAGGTTCTGGTTACAATTGTAAATCGATAATTTTCCTTCTGCCCGAATCGAATAGTTGTTGGTGCTATCCGTAAGTAACAGGTGGGTATAAATTAGGATCGCGGGGGCGACGAAAAAAGAGCCCCGTCAGAATCCCTTCTCCACCAGGATTTTTAAAAAGAGTGACACAGTGTCTCAAACCTCTGGTAATAACCCCGTAAAACTGGCAATTTGTCTCAAACTGATTTTGGAGGGCTGAAGTTGTGGAAAAGGCCGAAGAAACAGACTCTTAGGGCTTCGTTAGCGCTCGCCCCCGAAATCTCAAATTACCTGAAACTTTATATCGGAGTAATATGCCGGAAAAAGAAAATCCCGGACAAGGAATTCATAAAGATTGCTGATAAAATTGCCGTGCATGTATGCCATAATATGAAAAAGGAGATTCGTGAAGAGAATGAAAATGAGCTGGAATTTTTTAGTATTTGTGCTTGCTGTCATGTTGTTTTCGATCGCCGGCACGGCAGAAGGAGCAGACTGGGGATTCATTTCAGAATATGAGGATACCAACATATATATCGATAATGAGACTGTAAAGCATATTTCTGAAAATGTTATTGGCGCACAGTTCAAGATAGTTTATAAAGAGCCTTCATGGATCAGGTCAAAAGCGGTTACCTATTATCTGCTCACACAGGAAAATGATTGCAGCGGGAAAAAATATAGAGTCTCTCAGGTGACAGTCTATTTTGATGACGGTACAAATAATACCTTTAACACAAAAGAAGAACACGATGTGAGGTCCGACACCTTTCAATCCGCCATTTACGATTTTCTTTGCAAAAGAAAGAAATGATGCTGCGGTCAAAAATGAAGTGCGGACTCCCGTGACGAAATATCCGTAAGAGGGGAAACATAATGCTACCCAGGCTTGCAGTATTGTTCCTGACAGGCATACTGGTTTTGTTCAGCGGGTCGGCTTCAGCAGAAAAACAGAAGGTCATTTCGGACAAAAACGAATACGGGGGAAAAACCGTGGAGGTCACTTATGAGTCCGGGGACAAGCTCTATGGCGAAGCCGTAAAGAAAATAATCTCCTACGACGGAAATGGCAGGAAGGCAATAGAGGAATACTTCTGTGCGGACAAGTATGCGCAAGAAAAGGGGATAAACAAAAAGATAGCGTCCTTTGACAGCAGTGGAAAAATGACGAAAGCAGAGCTCCTCTATACCGACAAGTTCGCGGATGAAAAAGGGGTCAACAGGTCAATAGCCTATTCTGACGCTAACGGTACGGAAACAAGGGAGGAACTATTCCACACGGACAAGTTTGCCGACGAAAAAGGCTTTCACAGGGACATATCCTACTTTGACAGTAACGGGAAAATTACAAAGCGCGAATTTTTCTATACGGACACGTTTGCCGGCGAAAAGGGATATAAGAGCTTGCTCGCCGACGTTTGACGGTAACGAGAAGGTTATAAAGGAGGAAATCTTTTACACGGACGCGTTCGCAAATGAAAAGGGACTCAGCAGGTCAATTACTTATCTTGACGGGAATAACGGTAAGCCGGAAAGAGACGAATATTTTTTTACGGACCGGTTCGGCGATAAAAAAGGAGTTAAGAGAAAGATAGTCTATCGCAGCGGCGACGGGAAAGTGACAAGGGAAGATCTGTTCTACACGGATAAGTTCGCGAAGTGAGAAAGGGCTTGATAAAGACATGTCCTTCTTCGACAGAGACGGGAAGCTGATAAGGGAAGAACGCTGCTATGCGGGCAAATTTGCCGATGAGAAGGGAGTTAATAAGGCAATAGATTACTTCGACAGTGATGAGAAGATGATAGAGGAGAAACTCTTCTATACGGATGCCTTTGCAGATAAGAAAGGATACGGCAAGGCGATAGCTTATTTTCACGGCAACGACCACATGATGGAGGAGGAGCTTGTCTATACGGACAAGTTCTCGAATGAAAAAGGTGTTAAGAGGTCAATAACTTACCTTGACAGTGCCGGGAAAATGACCAGGGCCGAATATTTCCATACAGACAAGTTTGCAAAAGAGAATGGATATGACAGGTCATTAACCTATTTTGACGCCGACGGAAAGATAACGAAGAATGAACACTATGGAGACGGCAAACTTATAAAGACGAAGTGAATATACGAAAGAACCTCTTCTGCCTCCACTGTGAATGCAAATCCTAATAATGCTTCTTCAGCTCAAACAGGACCTGTTTCGCAACCGCCTTGAGCGTTTCGAAAACCCCCTTCCCTGTAACCGCAACCGCCTCAAAGAAAGGCAGCATGCGGGCATTCAGGAGTTTTTCCATTTCGGCGACGGGGACTATATTGGGAAGGTCTCTCTTATTGTACTGTATTGTAAAAGGGATTTTTTCAAGCTCGTAGTTCTGTTCCGAAAGGTTTATCTTCAGGTCATCCAGGCTTTCCATATTAGACTCCATTCTCTCCAGCTGGCTGTCTGCAACAAATACAATACCGTCAACACCCTTCAGGATAAGCTTTCTGCTGGCTGCATAAAATACCTGTCCGGGAACGGTATAGAGATGAAACCGTATCTTGAAGCCTCTTATATCACCGAGGGCCAGGGGAAGGAAGTCGAAAAAAAGTGTCCTCTCGGTCTCCGTAGCGAGAGATATAAGCTTCCCCTTCTGATTCGGATTCGTTCTCCTGTAAATATACTGGAGGTTTGTGGTCTTTCCGCAAAGTCCGGGGCCATAGTAAACAATCTTGCAGTTGATTTCACGTGAGGAGTAATTTATAAAGGACACGCGAAGAGCACCCTACCTGAAGAGATTGTCGATATCTTCGTCGCTGATCTCAGCGAAAATGGATTCTTCCAGTTTCCCCTCACCCTTTTCCTTTTCGACCTTCCGGGTGATTTCCTCGAAGATCCCGCCCAGCGTTTCCGACGCCTTTTTCACCCGCAGTCTCACAAGACCCAGCGACGTCCTGCTGTCGAAGATGACAACCAGAATAATTCTCTGTCCGATAAGGGAGATATGGATATTATCTTTCTCTCCTTCATGGAAAAGGATGGTAAACTCTTTTTCGCCCAAAAGTCTGGCGATACCTCCCGTTGCCGCGATATTTCCGGCGGTGAGAGACGCGAGAGATGTGGTATCGATATCGTGGGTTTCTCCGGCTGATGCGATGAGCTGGCCATTCTTGTCGACGAGGAAGACGACCTTTGCATTCGACTGTTGATGCAGTTTCTGGAGTTCTGCGTCAATCCTCCGGAACTCCTCTTCATACATCACAAGGTCAGAGCCGGTCATAGTCATAAACCTATCACAATTAACGTCTCATAATCAAGAGGCGAAACAGGATTCCTCTTTTTGCAGCCTGTTCCACTCCCTGTCCACCTCTTCCTGGAATTTGCCGATTACCCATTCATTTTCAGGTTTGAAGAGGTGTTTGAATCTCCCCTGCGGTTTCAGAAAATCCACAATCGGTTTCTTTTCTTTCGGCCTGAAAGTTATCCTGGTCACGCCGTTCTCTATTTCATACAGCGGCCAGAAGCATGTCTCGACTGCAAGACGGCTGAGCTGTATCGAATCATCCGTCCTTGACCTCCATCCCCTGTTACAGGGAGAGATGATATTCATGAACTTGGGCCCCTTGATATCGAGCGCTTTCCTCACCTTTTTCGTCAGGTCCATCCAGTGGCTTGGTGACGCCTGGGCCGTATACGGGATATTGTGCGCCGCCATAATTTTTGTAAGGTTCTTCCTCTGCTCTGTTTTGCCCGGGACAAGACTGCCGGCAGGCCTGGTCGTGGTATCGGCGCCATACGGCGTGGCGCTCGAACGCTGGATGCCCGTGTTCATGTATGCGCCGTTATCATAGCAGATATACAGCATATCATGACCGCGCTCCATGGCGCCCGAAAGGCTCTGGAGTCCGATATCGTAAGTCCCGCCGTCACCGCCGAAGGCGATAAACTTTATTTCCTTATCGATTTTACCCTGCTTTTTTAAAGACCTGTACATCGTCTCAACGCCGGAGATAGTTGCAGCAGCGTTCTCAAAGGCGTTATGTATCCATGGGATCTTCCATGCAGTATAATCGGATATGCAGGTCGAAACCTCAAGACAACCGGTAGCATTTGCGGCGATAACCGGGTAGTCGCAAGAAAGCAGCACCATCTTCACGACAGTCGGAGCACCGCATCCGGCACACATCCTGTGGCCTGACGATATTAAGACTTCTTTTTTCGAAAGTTCTTTTAACGTAAGCGTCTTTACCATTTTATTCCCTCACTCCTATATATTCCTTCAAATTCCTGATCGTTCCTGTCCTTACTATCTCAGCGAGCTCGTCGAGCACAAGTTCCGCGTGCTCGGGCAGATAATCCCTTCCGCCAAGTCCGTAAATTTTGTTTATGAGCATCGGCTTTTCTTTATAGGGATAAATGCTGGTTGCGATGTCCAGGAATAACGGCCCGTAAGAGCCTCCGAAAGCATCAGCCCTGTCAAGCACACAGACCGCCTTCAGGTGTTTCAGAGCTTCGCCCACCTCCTTGTACGGGAACGGCCTGTACAGCCTGGGTTTTAGTAAACCCGCCTTTATCCCCCTGTCCCTGAATTCATCGATCGTATCCTTTGACGTCCCGGCCGCCGAGTTCAGAATGACAAGCCCTATTTCGGCATCATCAAGCCGGTAAGATTCGAATAAACCATACTTGCGGCCGGAGATTTTTTCAAAATCCCGGGCCACTTCGAGGACTATTCCGGCGACCTTTGAACAGACCTCATCCTGTGCTTTTCTGAATTCCATATAATAATCAGGAAGTATCAAAGGTCCGTAGCTGACCGGATGCTCGATGTCAAGAAGCGGGTTAAGCTGCCTGAATTCACCGACAAAAGGTCTGACCTCTTCATCTTCCAGATATTCTATTCTCTCTATCGAATGGCTTATTATAAAACCGTCCAGGCAGACCATTGCAGGGAGCCTGATATCCATATGTTCCGCGATCCGGAACGCCTGTATGGTATTGTCGTAAGCCTCCTGGGCGTTCTCGGACCAGAGCTGTATCCATCCCGCGTCCCTGGCGCCCATGGCATCGGAGTGGTCTCCGTGTATGTTTATCGGAGCTGAAAGCGCCCTGTTCACCACCGGCATTACTATCGGGAGTCTCAAACCCGAGGCGATGAACAATATCTCCCACATAAGGGCGAGCCCCTGGGATGAAGTTGCAGTGACGACCCTTCCACCCGCGGCAGAAGCCCCGACACATGAACTCATTGAACTGTGTTCACTTTCTACGAGGATAAGCTCGGTCTTTACCTCACCGTTTGATACAAAGCCTGCAAACCTCTGCATCATATCTGTTTGAGGGGTTATTGGATATGCTGCGCAGACGTCGGGATTCACCTGTCGCAGGGCATTGGCAACCGCTTCATTCCCCGTAACGGCAACAACCTTTGCCATTATTTGCCCTCCTCTACCATAATAATTGCTTTCTTACCCTTCTTTCCGGGACATTCGAGAGCACATATACCACAGCCCTTGCAATAATCATAATCGAACTCTCCCCTCTTGCCGTCCTTGACTTTGATAGCCATATCAGGACAATACATCCAGCAAAAAAGACATTGTATGCAATTCTCTTCGATAAAAACAGGCCTAAAAGACCTCCACGAGCCTGTCTTGAACTCAACGGCGTTACCCGCCTCGGTTATTACAGCACCCGGGTTAACGCTTTTCCATCCCTTGAGTTTCATCCTTCCTTTACCTCCTCATATCCGCGCCGCGTCGCTTCGAGATTGCCGTCTATAATCTTCTGAGAAAATTTCTTTCCGAAGCTCTTCTTCACATCCTCAAGGAGATGATCCAGGGTGACAAGACCCGTCACCTTACATATGGCGCCAAGCATAGGGGCATTCGGCAATGCCCTCCCAATACATTCCAGGGCAATCTTCGTTGCGTCAACGGTAAATACCTTTTGTCCTGATCCGGCATTCAGTTTCGCCCTTATCTCCCGCGGGTCTTTTGAGCTGTTCACGACAATCGTTGCGTCTTCAGTAGCGCCTTCCATAACATTCACTCCGTCCAGCAATGTAGCGTCAACAACGCTGACAACCTGCGGCCTCAGAACCGGACAGTGCATCCTGAGTTCCTTCGAGCTCACCCTGTTATACGCCCTCAACGGGGCCCCGGCCCTTTCAGGACCGTATTCGGGGAATGCCTGAACGTATCTTCCCCCGCTCAGACACGCATCTGCAAGTACCTTTGCAGCAGTAACGGTCCCCTGACCTCCCCTTCCATGCCATCTGATTTCGACTTTATCGGCCATTTTTGCTCCTCCGCGTATGTCGGAAAATTGTAATATATTTCAGTACAAAAAATGAACGGGATTTGATTTAACTGCCGCTCTTCACAGGAAAAAATAGTTTACACAAAAAAGACCGGCATAATCAAGCATTTATCAGGTTTCGTTCGCCGGACTTTCAGGTCTGACTTCATATCCCTTCAACAAGAAAAAAAACGGCAGACCACTGCGGCCCTTATAGATATCACAGGCGGTCAAAAAATCTCTTTGTTGTCAGTTATCGATAATTGCTTCACCTCTCTGCTGATCGATCCGGATCTCCTCCGGATTTCATTCCTTTTCCCTTATGGATCTGATCAATCCCTCCAATTTCTTGCTTCCTATTATCTCTCCTGTAACTTCGTCGTTGATCGTAGCAACAGGCGCGAGGCCGCAGCATCCTACACACCCCACTGTTTCGAGTGTCATCGCAAGATCTTCCGTAGTCTCTCCACTCCTGAGGTCAAACTCATTTTCGAGGGCAGTAAGAACTTTCTTTGAGCCCCTCACATAGCAGGCTGTACCAAGACATACCCTGACTACTTTTTCGCCCCTGGGCTTGAAGTGAAACATCTTGTAGAAACTTGCGACACTGTAAATCTCGGACAGTGGAATATCCAGGTGTTTGGAAAGCTCTGTCACCACATCTTCCGGCAGGTAACGCATATCTTTTTGTATCTGCTGCAGGGCATGGATCACTACCCCCTTTTTCTTCTGCTTCTCACCGAGCATCTTTCCTATCTCGCCCATCTCCCTGTCAACGTCCATTTCTTCCACTTTCATCACCCAATCCTCCGGCAGTCAATATTATGCACATCATAGCAATAATGCTGCAAAATCCAAAAAGATTTCAAAAGTCAGTTAAGTTCTCTAATTCTGTCATTCTGGCTTGTCCACCATGAATAATCAGCTTCAAAGAGCTATGCCGACTCAGGCTGCCGCCGCTTCCACTATCTCCTTGAGCCATGAAAGCCTTCTCCCCTGGAGGAGAGAGGCATTAATAGCTTCTATGAATTCCTGCTGAGATATGTCAAACCCCTCTTTCCTGGCAAACGGACTGAAGGTCAGTTTTGTCTTCACGTTCATTGCCTTCTTCACCTCGGCCTCAGTCGGTCTCTTAACCGGCGTCCCCATAATCTTTGAAAGGGAGATGAATATATCCCTGTGGTTCTTTGACATTCCATAAGGCTCTATCACCTGGCGGACCTGTTTGAACCTTCCCAGGTAGTCTATCATGGTGCCTGCAGACTCGAAGGAAGTTGTTGAAGGCAGCACAATGTCCGCCTGTTTCGCAAGCTCCGTGAGATGAGAATTTTGCACGATGAGGAAATCGGTATCCGGTCTCCGGCTGAGAGGGACTTCACCGATTGCGTAAAGGACTTTCGTCGCGCCGGTCACCATCTCCCTGTACGTTTTCCCTTCTGTGGTCAACCCCATCAATGCGACACCCCTTGCGTTGCTCTCAAGTCCGACCGATATCACTTTTCCTTTGATGAGCGCGATATTGGCTGACGCGTCAAATAGCGACGGAGAGGAAAAAATAAGAGGTCCTTCGGCTTCCACAATAAGGGCTGCCGCCTTTTCTATATCTTCCGTTACTTCTGCACCTTTTACGGAGGATTCCAGTTGCTTATCGGCCTTCAGTCCTTTTCCTATCAGTGCTTTCGCAAGGGATTTCAGAATGGATACTTCATCTCCTTTGAGGTTTATCGCAGCTACCTCCCCGATCCTGGCATCGGAGGAATTTATGACAATAAGTTTTCCGCCCCGGTTGACCCTCTTTCTTATGAAAGCGTCGAGGGCAGGCAATACCCTGTTCCACTGTGATGGATTCAGACCCACAAGGATGATGAGGTCCGAGTCGGTAATGAGCGCCGACTGAGAATCCTTAAAAGAACGGGCCTCTGAATAGAGACTCATGGTCGTGTCAAAATGTCTTGTTTTTACCGCATTCCCGGCAAACCTCTTCAGTGTCAATGCGTCTTCGTTCGTTATTCCTGCAACACTGATGAAACCGGTTTTTCCGTCTGCTTCCTTAAGCTTTGCGGCGACAATGCTGAGGGCGTCTTTCCACGTTGTCTCCTTCAGTTCCCCGCCGGCTTTCTTCAGGGGAACGGAAAGCCGCGATTCGGAGTCAACATAGTCATAACCGAACCTGCCATAGGCACAGATGTACTTCTTCGCGGAACCCGGCTTTTCACCGGCGTTGATCTTCTGGATACCGCCGTCTTTCACACTTATCAGAGTGTCACAGCCGCTGCCGCAGAGAAGACACACGGATTGCATTTTCTCATACTCCCATTCTCTCCCCTTGCGCCATCTGTCCGCCTCGGGAAGGGCATTAACAGGGCATGCATCAATGCAGCTTCCGCAGAACGTACATTCGGACATCCTGAGCGGCCTGTGATAGGGCGTCCCTATTTCTGCATTGATACCCCTTCCGATAAAATCAAGGACGTTCGTCCCCTGTTCTTTGCAGACCCTCACACATCTTCCGCAAAGGATGCAATATTCCGGGTCTCTCCTGATAAACGGATTTATCTGATCTATCGGATACCCCATTTTTTTCTTCGTGAAAGAGGTACCTTTCAGTTCATACTCATACGCATACTCCTGGAGTTTGCATATACCGGCCTTTGTACACGTCATGCAGTCAAGCGGATGAATCGAGAGGATCAGATCCAGGACAAACCTCCTGATGTCCCTGACCCTTTCAGTCTGCGTAGAAACGACCATTCCCTCTCTGACCTTTGTATTACATCCGATTACGGGCGCCTTCATACCCTCCACTTCGACAAGACAGAGTCTGCACGCCCCCACACCCTTCATCCCCTTGAGGTAACAGAGATTAGGTATGTGAATATCAACAAGCTGGGCCGCGTCAATCAGATTCATGCCCGCCGGCGCCCTGACCTCTTTTCCGTCTATCTGAAGTTTCACCAGTTTCTCCATCCAACCCCCCTCTATAGTGAGAAAATTAATCTTCCCGGACTAATTCTTCTTCAGTGACTGATTCATCTCTTATTGTGGTTATGACTTCGATCGCACCCGTAGGACAAACCTTAAGGCATTCCCCGCACCGGACACATTCCTTTCGTCGTATCACAAAGGGCCTGTGTCCGTGGTGATGATGCCCCTTTATCTCTCCTGCAACGGCATTGTACTTGCATGCAGCCGCACATTTCCCGCACGTAATACACAGGTCGGGATTTATCACATATTCCATCAGGCTGACACATTCCTTCTTGGGACAAATGCCCAGAATGTGAAGTCTGAATTCTTCCTCTGAGGCTTCCAGGGCATCCATGA
The DNA here is from genome assembly GCA_963727725.1 of Thermodesulfovibrionales bacterium. Taxonomy (GTDB): domain Bacteria; phylum Nitrospirota; class Thermodesulfovibrionia; order Thermodesulfovibrionales; family SM23-35; genus CAVSHJ01. Next base: position 29,418 of record CAVSHJ010000003.1, on the reverse strand, counting down.
TAAACCTTCCCGTATCCCTGCCTTTCTTGCAGTATGAGCCCTCCGTCATCTTCAGACAGATCCTCCTGAGTGCTTCGATATCCTGTTCGCCGGCATTTTCACGATGCTGGCTCAGTCTGAGCAATATAGTCTTCGCCTCTTCGGTCCCGAGGGAACAGGGATAGCACTTGCCGCACATCGGTCCCGCAATGAATTCCTCAACAAAGCGGAGGGCCTTTTGGACATGGCAGGCCCTGGATTCGGCATCCTTTCTTATGTCTTCGATCGTTATTTCCCCGGTCTTTTCCTCTTTTTCGCCGGTTACCGTTACAGACCCCACAGGCGCGCCTCTCAAGACCCTGCCGACCTTCTCATACCTGATGGCTCCCATGGGACACACCTTATAGCAATCCCCGCACCTCTTGCAGGTCTCGGGGTCTATCATGAACCCCGTTGAAGTCTCCTTGATGGCATTCACCCTGCAGACATTCTTGCAGTTGCCGCAGAAGTAACATGTCTCTTTGTCTATGACGAGGACGGGCGGTTCCTTGATTTCTATCGCGCCGAGAGGGCATACCGCAAAGCAGGCTTTGCATCTCTGGCAGAGGACCTGGTCTACATAAAATACGCCCTCTTCAGATTCTCTTATCGCTTCATAAGGACAGATGTCCATGCAGCGTTTGCACTGGTAACACACATCGCTGTTCAATGAGACTATTCCAAGTCCCTGGCAGACGAACGCCCTGCAATATTTATCCCTCACATGTTCTTCGTATTCGTCGCGGAAATATTTAATGGTAGTGAGGATAGGATTTGGCGCGCTCCTGCCGAGACCGCACAGGGAGGCTTGCTTTACATATTGACCCAGCTTCTCAAGTTTCTCTATGTCCCCTTCTTCACCGTTGCCGGATGTTATCTTATCAAGTATCTGGAGCATCTGGTACGTGCCGATCCTGCAGGGATAACACTTGCCGCAGGATTCCGCCTGACAGAAAGAAAGAAAGAATTTTGCAACGTCCACCATGCAGTTGTCTTCATCCATTACCACCATTCCGCCCGAACCCATAATTGAACCGACCTTGGAAAGAGAATCAAAATCCACGGGCAGATCAAGGAACTGCTCCGGGATACATCCGCCTGAAGGACCACCTGTCTGAACCGCCTTGAATTTTTTGTCCCCGATGATTCCTCCGCCTATATCAAACACAATTTCCCTTAAAGTAATGCCCATAGGGACCTCAACAAGTCCGGTATTCTTAACCTTTCCGGCGAGGGAAAAAACCTTTGTGCCCGGCGAACCCTGGGTGCCGATACTCAGGAACCAGTCAGCGCCCTTTTCAATAATTTGAGGCACGCACGCATAGGTTTCCACATTGTTCAGATTGGAAGGGTATCCCCATGGCCCGCCGCCGACCTCCGAGACTCTCGGAGGTCTGGGGTGAGGAAATCCAGTCTCACCCTCTATTGAAGCTACGAGCGCAGTAGCTTCACCGCAGACAAAAGCCCCCGCGCCTTCCCTGATCTGGACGGTAAAATCAAATCCGGTACCGAGGATATTTTTGCCCAGGAGCCCCATTTCCCCGGCTTGTTTGATGGCTATCTTCAGGGTCTTGATGGCAAGCGGATATTCATGCCGCACATAGATGAACCCGTAATGGGCATCTATCGTATAGGCACAGATGAGCATCCCTTCAAGAAGGCTGTGGGGGTCGCCTTCCATAACCGATCTATCCATGAATGCGCCCGGGTCGCCTTCGTCGCCGTTCGCTATCACAAACCTGACTTTACTCGGTGACTTCTTGCTGTGCGCCCATTTAACGCCCGCAGGAAATCCTGCACCACCCCGCCCTCTCAGGTTGGCTTTTTTCATCTCTTCCAGCACATCTTCAGGGCTCAAAGAGGAAAACATCTTCTCGGTAGCACGGTAGCCGCCCACGGCTATGTAATGATCGATGTTAAACGGATCAATGTTACCCGTATTTCTCAGTACAATTTTCTGCTGTTTCTTATAAAAAGGAACCTCTGACAGTAATGCTTTGGGCTTATCATAAAAAAAGATATCCCTGTATAAAAATTCCCTTACCGGCTTACCGGACGTAAACGTGTGAGAGATGATATCTTCTGCTTTCTCAGGATGGACCCTCTGATATAAAAAACCATGTGGTTCAATCTGTAAGAGCGGACCTTTCTGGCAGAGACCCTGGCATCCTGTCTTCACAATGTCAATTTTTATGCCGCTTTTTTCTGCCTCTTTCTCCAATGCTCCCGCAAGATTATGAGAGCCCAGGGTACTACATGGAAGTCCGCAGCAGACTCTTATTCTCTTTTTCCCGGGGGCCAGTACTCCTTCTCCTGACAGGCGTTCACGGAAGGTCGTCAAGTCATTAATACTTTTAAGTTTTTTCATCTCGTATTAACTCACTTTCTAGAATTAATACCATATACTCTTCTAATTTCAGTATATGAAATCACTTATTGTTTTTGCAAGTTTATTCCCCTTTTCCGGTCTCCTGTCCTTGAATTCTTAAAAGAATCGTATAAAATTCTTGAAAGAGAAGACACTCCGTTGCAAACGATGTGAAAAAGAACAAAATTTGACTAAATCGCCTTACTCATTTATATTTTATACACTATGATACAGAGTATGACAGGGTTCGGCAGTGGTGCCAATGATGACTTCGCCGTTGAAATCCGTTCCTTAAACCACAGGTTTATCGATATATCTGTGAAGATGCCGCCCTACATGAGCCGGCATGAGATCCCCCTGAGAAACCTGCTGAGGGAGCGGTTTCAGAGGGGAAGGTTTGATGTATTTGTTTCGGCAGGGGCCGCTGCTGTGCCGCGGCTGAAGATAGACAGGGACCTGGCGCGGAACATATATTCCGCCCTGAAGGACCTGCAGAAAGAATTTTCCCTCTCCGGCACTATAGGTGTAGAGACTTTGACGGCATGCGGAGAGATCCTCGTGGAAGAAGAACCGGAATACAACGCAGACGCACTCTACGCCGCATTTCGCGAAGCGGTCACAAACCTTGAAGCCATGAGAGCGAGGGAAGGCAAACTGCTCGAGGAAGAAATGAGGAACAGGGTTTTTTCGCTCAGCGAAATGAATAAACAGGTAAAATTGCGCGCCCCTGGTGAGATCTCACGATGGAGAGAACAATTTACCGAAAGGCTGACCCTGATAGTCGGTGCGGGAGCGATAGACGACAACCGGGTATTGCAGGAGGCGGCTATCATGGCGGAAAAACTGGATATATCCGAGGAGATAAGCAGAATAGAAAACCATATAAAACAGTTCACGGAAGTTCTCGGCAGCGGGAACGCCGCGGGAAAGAAACTCGATTTTCTTCTTCAGGAGATAGGCAGGGAGGTAAATACACTCACGTGCAAGTCAGGTGATTATTCGATATCCAGTCTCGCAGTCGACATGAAAACCGAGATCGAGAAGATGAGAGAACAGGTGCAGAACGTACAGTGAAAAGATGTTAACCGGCACAGGGAACGGAGCCCGTATCGTTTGCAGGACAGGGATGGTAAAAACCCGGTATCGTGACCGACGCCATAATTTTGGAGGGATGAATTATGAAAAAAGGTGACCTAAGCCCGGTGCTAGTGAATATCGGATTCGGCAATGTTGTTGCCGCATCCAAAGTGGTGGCGATAGTGACACCCGGCTCCGCGCCTATGAAGAGGCTCCGCGAAGAGGCAAAAAAAGGGGGCAGGCTGATTGACGCGACCGAGGGGAGGCGCACCCGCTCCATCATAGTAACAGACAGCAACCATATCATACTGTCGGCGATCCAGGCAGAGACGATTACCCAGAGATTCCTTGAAGGGAAAGAAGTCGTTGCGGGAGAAGAAGAGTAAGGGGTCCCTCTTCATAGTCTCCGCACCCTCCGGCGCCGGCAAGACTACACTCTGCAGGATGCTTGTCTCCAGCCTCGCGAATCTGAAGTTTTCAGTCTCCTACACGACCCGTCGTGCGAGGCCGGATGAAATGAACGACAGGGATTACACCTTTGTCAGCCGGGAGGATTTCCTGCGAATGGCCGACGCGGGAGAATTCATCGAGTGGGCCGAGGTACACGGTGAGCTTTACGGTACGTCAAAAAAAAGGGTCCGGGAACTACTGGATGAAGGGAACGACGTAGTCCTTGATGTTGATACCCAGGGGGCGATGCAGATAAGAGAGAGATACAATGAAGGTGTATATATTTTCATTCTTCCCCCTTCCCTGGAAGCCCTGAGAAAGAGACTCGAAAAGAGGATGACGGACTCAAGAGAAGAAATCGGCAGGAGGCTCAGAAGGGCGATTACGGAGATAAAGACTTTCCGGGAGTACGATTATGTTATAATTAACGGTGTCCTTGAGAATGCGCTCAGGGAGTTTGAAGCGATAATAATCTCGCACAGGGTCAGCACAGAACTTATTGATCCGGTCTGGATCGAAAAGATGTTTTTGGAACAGGAGGAAAATTAAGTATGGATATCATTTCTCTGCCGATTGAATACGACCGCGACAAAATAGACGGTAGGTTCAGAATCATAGCAATTGCCGTCCAGAGGGCAAAGGAGCTCGCTGTGGGTGTGGAGCCCAAGGTGAAGACGAAGGCGAAGAAGATTACCACGGTAGCCCTTGAAGAGACAATAAATAACGCTGTCGAATTCCTGACGGGCGAAGATGCCAAGAAGGCAAAAGAAGAAGCCAAGAGATTCGATTACAGAAAACTTCTCGAAGAGAAGAAGAGGGAGATCACCGGAGAAGACCTTACAGAGTTCGAGAAGGATCTGAAGGTTTATCTGCATGAAAAGGAGACGATGGACAAGAAGGCGCTGGAGGGCCTCTTTGAAAAACGAGAGGAAGGTGCTGAGGAGTAAATCCGTTCTTCTTGGCGTCACGGGGGGAGTTGCTGCTTACAAGACTATCGATTTAGTACGAAGACTCCGGGAAGAAGGTTCGTCCGTGAATGTAATTGTGACCGGGGCCGCCATGAATTTTGTCACACCTCTGTCCCTCGAGATCGCCTCCGGCAACAGGGTCTGCTCGGACCTCTACGATAACCCCATGTCACATATCACACTGCCTGCCCAGGCGGATGTCATGGTCATAGCACCCGCCACGGCAAATATCATCGGAAAATTCGCGGGAGGCATCGCCGATGACCTCCTGAGCACATGCCTCCTTTCATTCAGGGGAAACGTGGTGATTGCCCCTTCAATGAACTGGAGGATGTATGAGAACCCCGTGTTCCGGAATAACCTTGATTCTCTCCTGTCACGCGGGGTCATCCAGGTCGGCCCCGGGAAAGGGTCTCTCGCTTGCGGAGAGGAAGGTATCGGAAGGATGGCGGATATCCCCGACATTATCGAATCTGTCAGAGCTTCTCTCACCGAAAAAGACCTCGTGAACAGAAAAGTCGTTGTAACAGCGGGTCCGACGAGAGAATATATCGACCCTGTAAGGTTCCTGTCTAACAGGTCGTCCGGCAAGATGGGCTACGCTGTCGCCAGGGCCGCCTTGAGGAGAGGCGCGGAAGTGACGTTGATAAGCGGACCTTCTCATCTGGACCGGCCCGGAGGGGTAAGGTTCATCACTGTAGAGAGTGCAAAGGAAATGCGGGATGCGGTGGCAAGGGAACTGCCTTCATCGGACGTGCTGATAATGTCCGCTGCTGTTTCCGATTTTATGCCGCAGGAAATATCGGGAAGAAAGATCGCAAAGAAAGGCGGCCTGCTCTTACGGCTGTCCCCGACCCCCGATATTATTTCCGAGGCGGCCCGGAAGAGAAAGCGTCCTTTCATCGTCGGTTTTGCGGCGGAAACGGGCGGCGAGACAGAGAAGGCAAAGGAAAAGCTGAGAGAAAAGAAGATAGACCTGATAGTCTTCAACGACGTGACGGAGCCGGGTGCGGGGTTTGACGTCGATACGAATAAAGTCGTCCTTATCGACAGGCAGAAAGAGACAGGCCTTCCGCTCCTGAGCAAAGACTCGGTTGCAGATGCAATACTGGACAGATTCATTGAAATGAAAGCTTGACTTTTTGAACTATTTTGTTGAAAATTTGGTCATACTATGGCGCTTGAAGAGATCGAGAGACTAAAAGACAAGATAGAAAAAGACCCGTTTTCCAAAATGTTTGTCCCCCTCGCCGAAGAATACAAGAAAGCGGGGATGTATGATGAAGCCATAGATGTTCTCGCCAAAGGACTTGAAAAACAACCCGGCTATCTGAGTGCGCGCGTTTCCCTCGGGAAGATATATATAGAGAGAGGTCTGTCGGACAATGCCCTTGCCGAATTCGAAAAGGTGATCGAGGCGATACCCGACAACCTGTATGCCCATAAGAAGCTGGCGGAGATTTATAAGGACCTCGGGGATAGAGACAGGGCGGTGAAGGAATTCAAAACAGTTTTAAGGCTCAACCCCGCGGATGAGTGGGCGGCGACAAGCCTGGCCGAAATTGAAGAAAAGCCTGAAAAGCCGGTCCCGAAACCGGTAGAAGAAAAGACAGCGGAACCCCCGCCTCCTGAAGAGGCAGTTGCGGAAGAAACACAGATGGAACAACCGCTTGATATCTCTCCGGGTGGGGAAGAAAGGGATATAGCCGAACCCCGTTCCGAAATCGCCGAAAATGCGGAAACAGAAAAAGCGCCTGAAATTCCTGCAAGCGAACAGGGAAAGGAACTCTGGGAACAACATGCCGGAACGTTCAGAGAAATAGATGAAAAACCCTCCGGTGCGTCTATCAGCGATGAAGACATGAAGCTGTGGAAGGCATATACCGAGATGATCGGAGAGACGGGAGCCGCAGAAGAAGAAACCGCAACAAAGACCGGGCAGCCGCCCGAAGAAGACTCGTTCTCGTTTGAAGACATTTTCAGGAAACCCCAGGCCGCTGTTGAAGAGACGGTAGAAATTACCGAAGAAGTACCGGAACAGCCGGCGCTGACCGTCGGCGACGCTGACCGTTATATATCTCAGGAGAAATACTCTGATGCGATGAACGTATACAGGAACCTTCTTTCTGCAGAACCCGGCAACAGGCAGATTTTGCAGCGCGTCGAAGAGTTGAGGGGACTTCTGAAGATGCTCGGCAAAGACAAGGATCAATTGATCTCCAGACTCGACAGTTTCCTCGGCGGTGTGAGGAAGAGGCGGAATGAGTTTTTTGGAAGTACTTAAAGATACTGTCGGTAAGGTGGACGGAGCCGTATCTGCGATGATCATCGCCTCTGACGGGATATCCGTTGAGGAGTACACACAGGAAAAGCTTGTAGATCTGACGGGTCTCAGCGCCGAGGCGTCTGCGATGATCAGGGACATCGGTCTCGCGGCGGATAATCTCGGTCTCGGTGAGGCCAGGGAATTTTCGATCATTTCGGACAGGTGCGGCATCATCATGAGAAAAATCAATCCCGATTACTACCTCGCCCTTGTCATAAAGCCTGACGGAAATTACGGTAAGGGAAGGTTCATCCTGAAGACCGCAGTCCCCAAATTGGAAGGAGAATTCTGATCGGACCGGGGAAAAACAGACCGATGAAGGTATTGGTCATCCATGGACCCAACCTGAACCTGCTGGGCAAAAGGGAAAAAGATATATACGGCACGAAGTCCCTTGAAGACATAGACAGGGAAATCCTTTCACTCGCTTCGGAACTGCGGATAAAGCTCACGACTGCGCAGCTTAACAGTGAAGGCGAGATACTGGACGTTATCCAGAAGGGCGATTATGACGTCCTGATCATAAACCCTGCAGCCTATACGCATACGAGCGTTGCTATCCGGGACGCCATCGCTGCAGTTGATAAACCCGCAATAGAGGTACACCTCTCGAACATACATAAACGTGAGGACTTCAGGAGAAAATCTTTTATCGCAGGAGTCGCCGTGGGACAGATAAGCGGGTTCGGCTCCGACAGTTATCTCCTCGCCCTGAGGGCCGCAAAAAATATCCTGTCAAAAAAATAACGCACGCCGGAGGATAACGTCCGCCTGACTTCATAAGTGCCGTCATACCCGAATTACCTTGACTAATTGCTTAAAGGCATGATACTGTATTAGCAAGATTTTAGAAGTTTTTGCGTTCACAGAAGGCCACAAAGACTTTTAGCTTTGTGGCCTTTTCTATTGAGTCCTTCTGAGATTTTAGTCTATAGATAAGGAGGTAAACAAAATGAAACAAGGAACTGTGAAGTGGTTCAACGACAGCAAGGGTTTTGGCTTCATTACTGCTGAAGACAATACTGATGTTTTTGTCCATCATACGTCCATCCAGGGCTCCGGATTTAAGAGCCTTGTTGAGGGTGACAATGTCAGCTTTGATACAGAACAAGGCCCGAAAGGTCCCAAGGCGACCAATGTGGTTAAACTCTAATTAACGGGCGAGGCCCCCTCCGGATGAGGGGGCCTTCTCCTTTGAGAGGCGTGTGAGAAACATGAATAACAGTAAGAATTTGGCAAGAATGGAGCGGATGCAGGTAATGATGCAGCAGAGACGTGAAGCAGGTTCCGTAGCCATACACTTCCCTGAGGTTGCAAACATCATCATGAATATGACGTATAACCAGAGGGGGGCAAAATCGATACTCCGGACATTTAATTTCACCCCTGACAGTTATGCTTTTTTTGTAGTAAACTGCTTAAGACAGGACTGTGTTGGCGGCGGATTTGATCTGACCGAGGTTATAACCTCGATGATCAGAAACCGCAGAGCAGAGGTAAAAGGAGCGCTTAGCTGCAAAGGCACGGATTCCTCCACCAACCACTCGGATATTGCTTACAAGGTTTCCATACAATACGCATAAATCGCTTGCCTTTTAAAATATGTTATGCTTAGTACAATAGGAAAAGAAGAGATAGTCGGACAGGGACACTGATAAATAGATTTCATTTCGCAACGCTCACCTTTTAGCGGTCTCCCGGATTAACAAACATTTTATTTTGCTTTCATCTTTGAGAAAGGACTTTCTTGCCACTCCATATAAGCAAATGCGCATATAAGAGCAAAGAGGATATAAACGCATATCATATAGGGAAATCCATCATTTTGCGTCATGTCCGTTATATAGATAACGGGGATTGTAAAGGCATGATGTTCCATTCTCAGGTTATAAGCTCACAGGGACATTGTCATACACTGGGATGTGACAGGATGGATGTTTCCGGTTTATGTGCAGGACATAAAATGAGCAGGAGAGAGTTTCTGGAAAGATATTGCGGAGCAGAACCGGAAACAGAGACAAACAAAGAATGAGAAGGAGGTCTGATATTCATAACTGAGGATATAGAAGTGCTCCAGGACATCGAAAAAATCAGAGGTCTATAAACAAAAAAGGAGATTGAAAATGAAAAAAATGTATGTCGGAAATATTCCATACAATGCCACAGAAGAAGATTTGAGGGAACTGTTTTCAGAATATGGTGAAATTGAGTCATTAAAGATAATGAAGGATCAATTCACGGACCGGTCCAAAGGGTTTGGTTTTGTTGAGATGGTAAATGAAGAAGATTCAAAAAAGGCGATTGCAGCCCTTAATGGGAAAGATTTCAAGGGGAAATCACTTACCGTAGCCGAGGCGAGACCTCAACAGAAACGGCAAGGCTTTAACAAAGGAAGCAGTGGCTACGGCAGACCCGGGGGTACAGGAAGAGGTTGGAGATAGTTTTTTGGAGATCAGAGTCAATGAAAATAACGTCGAGGGGGCACTGAAAGTCCTTAAGCGTAAATTGCAAAAAGACGGTCTTTTTAGAGAGATAAAACGGAGAAAGTCTTATGAGAAGCCGTCTGTAAAGGAGAAACGCAAGCGAAGAGATGCAAAAAAGAGAAGGATAAAGGCTCTGAGGTTTAAGAAACATACTTAACAATACCTGGGGAGGTTGATATGAAAGAACTTGTTGAACTGATGGCCAAAGCGCTGGTAGATAAACCGGAGGAAGTTATGGTTGCGGTGGCGAACGGAGAAAAAACCTCTATTTTCGAATTGCGCGTTGCTTCAAGTGATATCGGGAAGGTTGTCGGAAAACAGGGAAAAACAGCGCACGCAATGAGAACGATACTGAGTGCCGCGGGCACCAAGCTTGACAAGCGTTGCGTTCTTGAGATATTGGATTAACTGAATATTCTCCGGACAGCTTCTCACCTGTTCTTTTTTGATTTAACCGGCCGGCGGTGAAGCGGCAGCAAAAAGTGTCATCCCCTGTCACGTTCTCACATGGGGTGCGAGCCGCCGGGCTCAGGTTCTTCACCTGCTTCAGCTTCCGCCTTGCGACAGCCCCGGGTCGTTCAACATTTTGAAATTAATCGTTATTTTACAAAGAGTTGAAAAATTATCTTGAAATTTTATCAGAAATAGAGTTTGATAATAGTTGAGGACCGCAACAAGAGAAGACCAAAAAAAAGGCTGGAGAAAATCTTCCCCAGCCAAAAATGTGAGTGAACATGTCGAGGGAAACTTATTTCTTCTTTTTTGCGGTCTTCTTCGTTGCAGCTTTTTTCTTTACCGGCATGGACTCTTTCACCCCCCTTCTTGCTGTTGATCGAAAAACAAACAGCACTAAAGAAATAATATGTCAATGATTTTTATATGTCAATAAAAAATTATCATTCGTTCATATTTAGAGAACAACTGTTTTTAAAATATGAACAAACACGTCCGGGTCGTTATATCTTTTTCGACCGTCATGGGCGTTCACGCATAAAATAGAACAGCCTCCTTTAACAATGGAGGCCCATGGGGCTTGGAAGCTGTTGGGTCGGCTTCGGCTCCATGGTGACCGATAACGATGAAGTAAAGAGGATCCTCAATCTCGGGGATGACGAGACGATATTCGGCCCGATACTTCTCGGGTACGCCCAGGGGTATCCGGAGAGACCCCGGAAGAAGGAACTCCGGGTGAAGTGGGTTTAGACCGGTTGTCTATCCGGGGAGTTTGGCCGCGAGAACGTCGACCTTCTCTATAACGGGCGGCTGTGCCAGAAGTTCCGAAGCCTTTGCCATCAGTGCGGCCGCGACCCGGCCCGACAGGTGAGCTTGCCGGCCGGCCTCGTCGGGGAAGGCATCGAAGATACCGAAAGTTGACGGCCCAAGACGAATGGCAAACCATGCCGTTGTAGCCGGTTCACTTTGGACTACCGGCAGACCTCCGCGAAGGAAGCTTTCAACATCAGCCTCTTTCCCAGGTTTTGCCTCCAGTCGAACAAGCAGCGCTACGTTAACCATGTTTCATCTCCTTTCTTGACATGAATCCGCGGGCGCCGTCTGAATACGAAGGGTAACTTGTACAGCCCATTCGAGATCCTCTGTGCAGCCCTTGAAGAAATGTTACCAGAAAAAAACGCTTTTGCCTATATGCGCCGGACCCGTGACAGCCCTTGGGAGGGATCTGGTTGTCTTAAATATTGCGGAAATGGATTTTATAACGGTAGCAGGCACAAATCCAGCAGTAGCATATGTTTCAATCTGTACTAGATGCATTCTTATATTCTTCTATTAAAGTTTCTATTAATTCTTTTACTGAAATAATTTTTTTTGCTCTATGGGCATTCTCTCCGGCAAACGCAAAGCCGTGTGAAAAATTACCCTTCTTCGCATTTATAAGGGCGAAGGCAATGCAATACGGACTTTTTTTATAATCGCAAGTTATGATGCAGTGATAAGGGCATTTAAAAGGTTTCTTTTTCCCCTGACCGACTTCGTCAAGAAATGCATTCTTGATTGCCCGCCCCGGCATCCCGACAGGACTCTTTATAACGACAATATCTTCTTTCCTCGAATCTAAATAAGTCTGTTTGAAATTCTCTGATGCATCACATTCGTAAGTGGTAACGAACCGTGTTGCCATCTGCACGGCAGAAGCTCCCAATTGGAAAAATCTAAAAATGTCTTCTCCTGTATATATTCCTCCGGCAGCGATCACCGGAATGCGTTTTTCATATCTTTCTTCAAATGGTCTTAACACCTGAATCACTTCCGGAACAAGTTTTTCCAACGAATATGCGGGGTCGCAGATCGTCTGCTCCTTAAAACCGAGATGCCCTCCTGCCCGTGGACCTTCTACAACAACAGCGTCAGGGAGGCGATTGTATTTATCCGACCACTTTTTCGCAATAATACCGGCCGCCCTTGCGGAGGAAACGATGGGTACAAGTTTCGTCTTTGTATTACTGTCTGCAAATTGCGGCAGATTAAGGGGCAGTCCGGCGCCCGAAAAAATAACGTCGACACCCTCCTCAATGGCAGTTCTGGCCATATCGGCAAAGTTGGACAATGCCACCATGATATTGACACCGATGGTTCCTTTTGTCAGTTCTCTGGCTTTTCTGATCTCTTTCCTTAACGCCCTGATATTCGCTTCCAGGAAATTCGTGGAAAAATCAGGTTCGTTCATTCCAATACCCGCAGTAGCGATAACTCCGATGCCTCCTTCGTTAGCCACTGCTGAAGCAAGCCCGGACAGAGAAATCCCGATTCCCATCCCTCCCTGAATTATGGGAAGTTTGACCGTTAAAGATCCTATTCCTAAATTCTTCAGACTGTTCAAGCTTATGAAAAACCTCCTTTATCTCTTACCGGAAGCTATAATCAGCGACGAATAAGGGCTTTCCTATTTGTCGACATATTCGATATGCTTTGATCTGCACCACTCGATAGCGATCTGTTTTATCGCTTCTTCCCGAAACTTGTACCATTTATCTGCAATTTTAAATCTTTGCACATTGTTTTTAAATCCATGAAAAGCGCTCTTGCCCTTTATAGCACCAGATAAAGCTTCTGAAATCACTCTATCTTTGATAGAAAGACAGAATCTCTCCATAATGAGATATTCATGAATGTCATGCTTGGTCGGTAGGGTGAGGAAGTTCTCTTCGCTATCGATGATTTCCATGGCTATCTTGACATTGCCCTGCTGCCATTCAGGATAATTTTCCGGAGAGTCTTCGTCCTCAGCCGCCTGAAATTCTTCTTCCGAAATGGTAACTATTTCGCCGGTTTCCTTATTCAGGTAAGCAGTACTTTCCCCGGTCTGAAATTCGATCGCTTCCATTATTTCGCTTAATTTAGCCGGTAAACCCATTTAAAAAATTAATCCATTAAGACCTTCAATGCACTACGTCTGTTCGGATGTTTGAGTTTTCTCAATGCCTTTGCCTCTATTTGTCTTACCCGTTCACGTGTAATGGAAAAGTGTCCGCCTACTTCTTCGAGGGTGTGGTCTTTATCAAATCCTATCCCAAATCTCATTCTTATAATTTTCTCTTCCCTGGGAGTCAGAGTATTAAGAACCTTTAGTATCTACCTGGTGACATTATTTCTTTCCGTATCGGAATATGGGGTAGGACTATCTTTATCGCTGATAAATTCCTCTATGGTTGTACCATCATCACCAACGGGAGTTTGAAGAGCTATCGGGTCCTGAACTGCCCTGAATACTTCTTCGATTTTTCCTGTTGATACTTCCAATTTTTTGGCAATTTCCTTTTTGGTCGGTTCTCTTCCAAGTTGTTGTCTTAATTCTCTGGATGCTTTGCTAACCTTGTTGTAGAAGTCAGCTGCATGTACAGGAACTCTGATAGTTCTTGCCTGATCAATTAATGCCCTTGTTATGCCCTGTCTTATCCACCATGTTGCATATGTGCTGAATTTAAAACCCATCTCATATTTAAACTTATCGACAGCCCTCATAAGCCCGATATTGCCTTCCTGAACCAGATCCAGCAGATTCAATCCCCTTCCTGCATAATGTTTAGCTATATTAATGACCAGTCTCAGGTTACGGGTTATTAATTCATTCTTTGCGTCGCCGACGAGGGTTCTTGCCCTGGTTATTCTGTCCCACTTTGCTCTCAACTCGTCAATCTTGATTCCCACCTCGGATTCAACCTGCTTATACTCATTCTGGACTTCTCTTGCAAGGATATCGAGTTGTATGGGATTGATATCCCGTTTCCTTTTTTCATTTATCAGTTTTTTTAAACCTTTCAAAGTCCTATATCTTGCAATCTTTTTATCTGTCAGCTCTATTTTTATCATGAGATTGTCAAGCACTCTCAGGCTCATTTCAAGAGCTTCACCTGTTTTATCCTCTTTTGATTTGTTCAGGTCCTCTCCGTTCCTGACATCTAAACTTGCTTCGATTTTCCTGCATAAAGGCAACGCCGTAACGATTCCTTTAATTATCTCTTTTCCTTCTTCCAATCGCTTCGCAAGCTCTACTTCTTCATCCCTCCTAAGTATTGAAATATTCCCCATTGAATGAAAATATGTTTGTACAATGTTCTCTGTTTCTTCATATTCCTCTTCCCTCTCGGAAGCCGGGACTTCTTCTTCGGCGGTATCAGTCTCCTCATCATCTACAACTTCAATCCCCATATCATGCAGAAGGTCCATAAGTTCTTCCAGCTCTTCAGGGGAGAAATATTCTGAGGGAACAGCGTCATTTATCTCATCGTAAGTGAGCTTTCCACGACTCTTGCCCATATCTACAATTTCTTCAAAAATATCCTCTTTTTCCATAGTACCCCTTAAGATAAGTTCATTAATGTTACCCTTTACAGCTTCATATTTAGTAGCGCTCCCATTTGATTTTGACAATAGGAGGGAAACAGATAGGATTAAAACATGAAATTAATCAAATGTTGAAAGACTATATTTATTATAGCAAAAATTGATGATTTAGTTTTGGAATATCGATTCTTTAACCCATATTCGAGGATAACCGCCACACGAGAAGGTCCGCCCTGCTTCTCGATGCCTTCCTGTTATCCGCACCTCTCGGAGCTTCTCTAAATATCAAGAGTGCACATAGTACAAGTCATCTTCCACAATTATGATCAGTGAAATTTTTGCCTTCAATCATGCACAATATTTTTCTTGACAAATCAGATGTTTTAGACCTACTTTAAACAAAACTTCATAGTTTTACACCAGAGCCCAAATCTTCACCTTCGGGAGATACCTGGGCGTGGGGTCTTTAGAAAAAGAAGATAGTTGATTTGCCGAAGGACGAACCTCAATTTGAGGTCTGCTTCGGCAACGAAGTTGATGATGCTGAATTATTTCGCGATGCACCGGATGCTATAAAACAACGTTCATTTCATATAAAAATATGAAAAGGCAGCTAAGAATTGACGGTATGTCTTAGAGACGTTTTTTCTCAGATAAACAACTCTTCTATTCGGCATAGCTTAGGGCATATTTGGGAAAGGGGATTTAGAAATGGCTAAAAGGTTTGTGCTGTTCATTGGATTTTTGGCATACGTTTTTTTTCTTTTCGAGTCGGATGTCTTCGCGCTGTCTTTTAACGTGCTGACATATAACGTAGGGTTGCAGCCTCAATCGGTTGCGGTAGATGACTTCAACCGGGACGGAAAGCTTGACCTTGCCGTGGCGAATTCAGCCGGTAATAATGTCTCCATATTGCTTGGCAACGGAGACGGCACTTTCCAGGCGGCGGTGAATTATACAGTAGGGAACAACCCCTCGTCGGTTGCGGTAGGCGACTTCGACCGGGACGGAAAGCTTGACCTTGCCGTGTCGAATTCAGCTGGTAATAATGTCTCCATATTGCTTGGCAACGGAGACGGCACTTTCCAGGCGGCGGTGAATTATAGCGTAGGGAACAACCCCTCGTCGGTTGCGGTAGGCGACTTCGACCGGGACGGAAAGCTTGACCTTGCCGTGTCGAATTCAGCTGGTAATAATGTCTCCATATTGCTTGGCAACGGAGACGGCACTTTCCAGGCAGCGGTGAATTATACAGCAGGGAACAACCCCTCGTCGGTTGCGGTAGGCGACTTCGACCGGGACGGAAAGCTTGACCTTGCCGTGTCGAATTCAGCTGGTAATAATGTCTCCATATTGCTTGGCAACGGAGACGGGACTTTCCAGGCAGCGGTGAATTATACAGCAGGGAACAACCCCTCGTCGGTTGCGGTAGGTGACTTCAACCGGGACGGAAAGCTTGACCTTGCCGTGTCGAATTCAGCTGGTAATAATGTCTCCATTTTGCTTGGCAACGGAGACGGAACTTTCCAGGCGGCGGTGAATTATACAGTAGGGAACAGCCCCTCGTCGATTGCGGTGGGTAACTTCAACGGAGACGGAAAGCTTGACCTTGCCGTATCGAATTCGGCTGGTAATAATGTCTCCATATTGCTTGGCAACGGAGACGGGACCTTCCAGGCGGCAGAGGACTTTACAGTAGGGAGCAGCCCCTCGTCGGTTGCGGTGGGTGACTTCAATGAAGACGGAGAGCTTGACCTTGCCGTGTCGAATTCAGCCGGTAATGATGTCTCCGTATTGCTTAATACTACGAGCGCTATCACGGTGCCGGGTGCACCGAGAAAAGTGACTGCAACAGCGGGCAGCCAGCAGGCAACAGTAAGCTTCTCAGCGCCGGCCTCAGACGGGGGCAGTCCCATCACATCATATACGGTAACGTCCTCCCCCGGAAATATCACAGCAGTGGGGACATCCAGTCCAATAACGGTAACAGGTCTGACAAACGGCACCGCTTACACCTTTACTGTTACGGCGACCAATGCGATTGGAACCGGTCCGGCATCAGCTCCATCCAATAAAGTAACGCCGGGACCGATGATATCTGTCAAACCGATGTCCGTTAATCTTGGTTCTGTAGGTGTTGGGAGTACATCCAGTCCTAAAACAGTGACAATCAAAAATATAGGCAATCAAGATCTTATTATAGATTCGATATCCATTACGGGCGCAGATCAATCTGAGTTCATTCAAACAAATGATTGTTCGACAATCCCTGCAAAGAGTTCATGCCCCATTACTGTGACATTCGCCCCTGCAATACCTTTTGGCAAGAAAAGTGCAAGTTTGAGTATTTCATCCGACGACCCTAACAAACCAACAATTAATGTGAAACTTTCAGGTCAGGCTTCTCCACCCAAGATTTCCGTCTCTCCCAAGTCAATTAAATTGGGTTCAGTCACAGTCGGGGATACGTCGGCTCCGAAAACGATAACTATAAAGAACACCGGCATATCCGACCTCGTAATAGGCGATATTAGTATCACGGGGACAGATGCAGGGGAGTTTAGTCAAACAAACTCCTGCAGTACAATACCGAAAGGCGGATCATGCACAATTGATGTGACGTTCGCTCCTGTACTCGCCGGCACGAAGAGCGCGTCAATGGGAATTTCTTCTAATGACCCAAAGAATCCTGTTGTCACTGTAAAGCTTGGCGGAGTTGGAATATAGGATAACAAATCGCTTTAGGTCCGAACCTGGCCGGAGCTCTATTTTTCTTATGGGCACTGCACATTAGAAATGATTAATGTTTGCTCTGCCGATAAGACACCGGACTTTTGTTTCATGAAAGAATTTAGTATATACGTACAATTATTCCCTGCCGAAAAGGCAAAATGTCCTTCTTTATTTCTCAATAGACAGGAAAATCAATAAGTTATGCGCTGGTACTTCTCTTGCTTATCCCATTGCACACGAATGAAACTCCCGGAGGTGGATCCGACCTATACGGACAATCGTGTCTAAGGGGATAATGAAAACAGTATTTGAACGTATTGTATCGAAAGGATATGTCCCAAAATGTGGATAGTCCGTCTCGCCCTCCGCCGTCCTTATACTATTGCCGTAATGGCGCTGCTGATTCTCGTGCTTGGAGCCCTCTCGCTTTCCAGAATGATCGTGGATATATTCCCCGTTATTGATATTCCGGTCGTTGTTGTTGTATGGAATTATCCCGGTCTCTCACCCGAAGATATGGAGCGGCGCGTGGTGCTCATCAGCGAAAGGGCTTACTCTACAACGGTAAACGGTATCCAGCGTATTGAGTCTCAATCGATTCCGGGTACGGGAGTGCTAAAGATCTATTTCCAACCGGGGAGTGATATAGGCGCGGCGATTTCGCAGATTTCGTCCGTCTCAAGCACAGTTCTGAGGCTAACGCCGCCCGGAATGCAGCCTCCGACGATTGTGCAATTCAATGCCTCAAACGTTCCCGTCGCCCAATTGACGGTATGGAGCAAAAGCCTTCCGGAAGAACAGATATTCGACTACGGACTCAACTTCATTCGTGTCAGGTTGTTCACGATTCCCGGCCTCTCGACTCCAGCCCCTTTTGGAGGGAAATTCCGTCAGATTATGATTGATGTCGATCCCGATGCTCTCGCAGCCAGAGGGCTTTCGCCGGCGGACGTAGTGAACGCACTGCAATCCTCAAACATCATCATACCTGCCGGAACGGCCCGCATGGGCACCACGGAATACAATGTTACACTCAATTCGAGCCCGCGCATCCTGGAGCAGTTTAACAAGATCCCCATAAAAGTGGTCGGTACAGCTCCCGTCTATATCGGGGATGTGGCGCGTGTTTCCGACAGTTATGCGGAGCAGACCAATATTGTACGGGTAAACGGAAGGAGAGCGACATACCTCGCTATTCTGAAACATGCGGACGCTTCCACGCTGGCTGTCGTCGATGCAACCAAAGAGGCGATTCCCTCGATCAAAGAAGTGGCCCCGCATGGGCTTGAGCTCAAGATTGATTTCGACCAGTCGGTCTTTGTACGCGGCGCAGTTGAAGGAGTAGTGCGCGAGGCGATTCTCGCCTCAATTCTTGTTTCGCTGATGATCCTGATTTTCCTCGGCAGCTGGCGGAGCATGGTTGTGGTCTCCACATCTATCCCCCTCTCGATCTTTGCTTCAATCATATGCCTGAATCTTGCGGGGCACAGCATCAACCTCATGACACTTGGAGGCCTTGCCCTGGCTATAGGGATGCTCGTCGATGACGCTACCGTGGCGATAGAAAACATTCATCGCAATCGCCTTATGGGAAAACCCCTGACTGTTGCCGTACTTGACGGCTCCAATCAGATCGCGGTGCCCGCCATTGTTTCCACGCTCTCGATATGCATCGTCTTTTTCCCGGTCGTTTTGCTTTACGGATCTGCAAAATACCTCTTCACTCCCCTTGCGCTGTCGGTTGTCACGGCCATGCTCGCATCCTATATTCTGTCCAGGACGCTTGTTCCTGTCCTCTCCAACATGCTCCTGAAAGGAGAGCGTCACGAGAAGACCGGAGCTGAAAATGTTGAAGCGCACGGAATTAAAAGAGCAATTCATAAATTGGACTCACTGAGAAACCGTGCTTATGAAGGTCTGCAGAAAACCTACAGCCGTTCTCTTGAAGCAGTCCTCCATCATCGGACATTCACTCTTGTCACAGCAGGTATTATAGAGCGTCATCAGCCTGGGGCTTGTCTTCGTCATCGGAACGGATTTTTTCCCTTCCATAGATACGGGAATGATGAAGCTACATTTCCGGGCTCCCGGCGGTACCCGGATTGAAGAGACCGAAAAAATGGTGGACCAGGTAGAAGGGCGCATACATGAACTCATCCCGCCCGGAGAGATCGAGACGATTAACGATATGATAGGAGTCCCTGTCTTCTACAATCTTGCCTTCGTACAGACGGAAAACATCGGGGGAATGGATGCCGAGATACTCATAGCGCTGAAAAAAGGCCACCGTCCCACGGCGATTTACAAACGTAAGCTCCGGGAAGACCTGCCCGTGCATTTCCCCGGTTCGCGTTTTTATTTCGAGTCCGCGGATATAGTCACACAGGTCCTGAATTTCGGACTCACATCACCCATCGATGTGCAGGTCGAAGGGATGGATCTCCGGGAATCTTATCAGATAGCTCAAAAGTTGCAGACTGAAATGCTTAAAATCCCCGGGACCGCTGATGTTCACATCAACCAGGTGCTTGATTACCCCGCCCTGCAGGTGGATATAGACCGGGTGCGCGCGGCAAACCTTGGTGTGAGCGAGCGCGATGCGGCAAATAATGCCCTTGTTTCACTCTCTTCGAGCATACTTGTTGCTCCCTCTTTCTATCTGAACCCGGCAAACAATGTCAACTATTCGGTGGCTGTGCAGATACCTCCAAAGCGTATCAATTCAATCGAGAGTCTTCACTCGATGCCGGTTACTTCCCCGGCAGCGGGAGCGTTGCTTCAGCCTTCAACTTTGCCTGCGCCTTCAACAACGCCTCAGGGGCCGGCTCAGAGACTCGTAAACATTGCCAACGTATATCAGCATGCGAGTCCCGAAAATATCACCCATTACACGGTGCAGAGGGTGATCGACGTTGAAGGTGATGTGGAAGGGCGGGACCTCGGCTCGGTTGCAAATGACATAAATAAAAAGATTTCTGCGCTTAAACCCCTCCCTCCCGGCACCCGCATAACCCTCCGGGGGCAGAATGAGATCATGAGCCAGTCCTTTCGGAGCCTTGCACTCGGCCTCATTCTTGCCATAATTCTTGTCTATTTTCTCATGGTTGTGCTTTTTCAGTCCTGGCTTGACCCATTTATCATCATGATGGCGGTGCCGGGTGCTATGGCGGGAATACTCTGGATGCTTGCGCTCACGGGCACCACTATCAACGTGGAGTCACTCATGGGTTCCATCATGGCAGTGGGGATAGCGACTTCAAACTCTATCCTGCTGGTGAGCTTTGCAAATGATATAAGGATCGAAAAAGGAATATCTCCTGTTGAAGCGGCCCTGGAGGCAGGAAGGACCCGGTTGCGCCCAGTGCTGATGACGGCTCTTGCAATGATTTTGGGCATGCTGCCGATGGCGCTTGCGATGGGTGAAGCGGGCGAACAGAACGCGCCGCTGGGCAGGGCGGTTATCGGCGGTCTGTTGTTTGCCACTTTCGTTACATTGTTCGTGGTGCCTGTCATTTATTCATTACTGAGAAAAGATCTCCCCTCAAAGCATCTTCTCGATGAAAGATTCAAAAAAGAGGCAGAAGGGGAGGCGTCTGAGGGAGGGACTAATGAGTGAAGAAAGTCATTTTTATACAAGGAGAAGAAAGCTCTTTACCGCAGGTTTGATCGCTGTAGTGGTTGCTCTGGTTCTCCTTGGAGCTCTGTTCGTGAAAAAGAAGGCATATCTCAGCAGCGAACTGAAAAGCAGGGCTGAAGCTGTAAAAGCAGGACCGCGTGTCCGTATTGTTACGGCTGTGCCGTCGCCTCAAAAACGTTTCATTTCGCTTGTCGGCGAGGCGAGACCTTACGCCTCGGTGACCCTCTATGCAAAAGTGAGCGGCTACGTCCGGGAGATCAGGGTCGACAAGGGAGACCGTGTCAAAGCTGGCCAGATACTCGCTGTGATCGAATCGCCCGAGATCGACCGGCAATATGAAGCTGCCCTGGCCGATGCAAAGAACAAGCGCGCCTTTGCGGGGCGCGAAAAGATACTTGGTGAAAAGGGTTACATTTCTATACAGGAGGCTGAAGATGCCGGAACTGCCGCCAGGGTTGCTGAAGCTAATGCAGAAGCCCTTAAAGTACAAAAAGGTTATGAAACGTTGAGTGCGCCTTTCCCTGCCACTGTCACTGCACGCTTTGTCGATCCCGGAGCTCTGGTGCAGAGTGCCGTCAGTTCGCAGACCACTGCGTTACCTGTAGTAACACTTTCCCAGACTGACAGGCTGAGGGTATACATTTATGTGGATCAGAGAGATGCCTCCCTCGTGCGTGTGGGAGAACCTGCCGAGATTTCCGACGCCGCACGGCCGGAG
This sequence comes from Thermodesulfovibrionales bacterium, assembly GCA_963727725.1. GTDB lineage: Bacteria > Nitrospirota > Thermodesulfovibrionia > Thermodesulfovibrionales > SM23-35 > CAVSHJ01. The sequence goes on along the minus strand of CAVSHJ010000003.1, from coordinate 7,840 downwards.
ATCAGACTTTCGGCTGTTGTAAGCAGGATCACCGGCGAACTTGATCAGAAGACCCGGACTCTTCTTACAGAACTCGATCTTGACAACAGGCGGGGCCTGATACTGCCGGGCAGTTTCGTGCAGGTCACCCTGACCATGAAAGCACCTCCTTCTGTTGAAGTCCCCGCAAACGCCCTGATGATGCGTGAAGACAAGTCCTTTGTGGCTGTCGTCACTGCGGGTAACAGACTCAGTATTCGCCCTGTCGTCATTTTATACAGTGATGGGAGAGTGGTGCGAGTTATCTCCGGACTCAATGACGGAGAACGCGTGGTCCTTGATCCCGGCAGCGATATTGCAGAAGGACAGCAGGTGCAACCCGTCAGTGTCAATGCCAAATAGATGTTCACCGGTGGTTTGAACTCTTTGCTATTCCGACTCTCGCGAGTTGTAGATCCTACCGCCTTGTAAGGAGTAGTTAAGAAGGACCTGAGCTGCAGCTTCCCGACTGACATCGCATATGGTCGCAATTCCCCTTTTCTCTAACTCAATTCTCCAGTCCTTCATTTTTGGCCCCTCGTCAAAGCCGATGCTTCTTGCATCAGAATCCCGGGCGCCGGCAATCACCCTTCGCACTCCGGACCAGGGAATTGCGCCGAAACACATAGCGCAAGGTTCTATAGAGGTGACGAGCTCGTGAGCGGCCAGGTCGTGCCTGCCAAGGTCGTAGCTGCCTATCTTCTTTTGTGCAAGTGCGAATGCGACCATTTCCGCGTGGAGGATCGATAACCCCTGAGAGGTAACCAGATTAACACCCAGTGAGATCAATTTCCCGGACTCAATCTCAAATACTGCAGCTGCGAAAGGGCCTCCGGTACCTGTGGAAATATTACGTTGTGCAGCTTCGATGACAAACGTCATGCGATCCTTAATTGACGGGATATATCCAGGGTATCCTGTTAAGAACCTGTCAATCCACTCAGGGAGTCGGATCTCTATAATATCCGGTTGAAATGACATCGCGCTTTACCCCGTCCGGCAAGTCAGGTTTAATGTGTTTTCCATCTGTGAACTTCACCAGCACTTTCAAAATGATACCATGTAAACAGAAAAATGGGGCAGGCTGATTTTTGTTCTCATCATGTAAGTAAATGTCCTTGACCTGTGCCTGGGACTTGACGACAAGACAACGGATGAGGTTTACTGGACTACATTACCCCGGATGAAGCAGGAGGTCAGGCCAGTTTTATGATAACCGGATTTTGTATAGATTTTCGGTACAGGCTGCGCTGCAAGTGAAGACCATATTAAGAAACAAGAATATCCTTATAACCGGTCCGCCGGGCATCGGCAAGACCACTCTTATCAGAAAAATTGAAAGGGAATTGATGGAATTGCATCCCGTGGGGTTTTATACGGAGGAAATAAGAGAACGTGGCGTTCGAAGAGGTTTCGAACTGATAAGCCTTTCCGGCCGAAAAGAACTTCTCTCACACGTGGATATCAGGAGCCCTTACAGGGTTTCCAAATATGGAGTCGATGTCAAAGGGTTCGAAAACTTTCTGGATTTTATCCCCTTCTTTGACCAGGGGACAGAGATTGTTATCATAGATGAAATCGGGAAGATGGAGTGTTTTTCTGACAAATTCAGGACGCTCGTAAAAAAACTCCTTGATTCGGAAAAAGTATTTATTTCGACCATCTCCCTTAAAGGCAACGGCTTCATAGCGGAAGTGAAGAAGAGAAATGATATAAGACTGTTTGAGATGTCACCAGCCAACAGGGATTCTCTCTTGTCCGAAATATTGCAGGCACTGCCTGTCCTTTAGACCGCAGTTCCCTCTCCGGGATAAAGCCCTTAACAGCTGCCCCATTCGCCGTTTCACACTTCACCTGCTAACTCACACTCCGGCCATCTTGTTGAGAGTGTTTATTTACAGTTGTATAGAGCCGTACAGTAATTTAAAAAAAGAGGCTGAGTCCTCGGTTGCGGAAACTTAACCAAAGGGCCTGTGGTTCATAAGAATCACGGGCCCGATTGTTTTATCCGATACAATTATTTTCCGAAGCGGCTGTCAGGTCCTATAACGAATGGAAAGGCCCTTCAGGAATTTCCTGAGAAACTGATCGCCGCATTCTTTGTAGTTTTTATGCCCTTCCCTTCTGAATAATGCCGTCAGTTCAGATTTTGATATGTCGACCCCGGCCAGTTTTAAAATCGCGATCATATCATCCTCTTTCAACTCCAGGGCAATCCTTAGTTTTTTCAATATGGCATTATTTGTAAGCCGTAAGTCCGATTTTCTCGTCTCACCCGGTTTAATTTCTTTCCTGCCTCTTTTATGTAAAATTAACCCGTCCAGAAAATACCCCAAAACAGCATCACCGCAATTAACAAAGCCTTCTTCGTCTTCCTTCTTAAGAAGGCCGGTCAAATTGGATTGTTCAATTTCACAATCAGCCAGTTTGAATATTTCGATCATTGTTGAATCGTTAATATTCAGAGCGTACCGTAATTGTCGCAATATATCATTATTAATCATTCTTAACTCCTGATGAATTTGTCTATAGACTATTATAGTTCAGTCGATGCCTGAAGTCAGGCCAAATGTCTGAACAGCATTAACGCTTCAGGACAACTGCGGGAATAACCAGGGCCCGAAGCCAAAGACCGTCTATCCCACGTCCACTGGAGTGATTTGATACGCATTAGTGTTTCTTCATGGTCGCTGTCCCTATTTACAGTCCCTATTTACACTGTTCACGGCCGGCCTCTTTATGTGATAAGAGCTTGATCTTCGCTTCCAGCTTCTCGTAATCCCCCAGATGTGCCCGCATCAGGCTCTTCCAGAGCCTGCCGTGGTTGGGCACGGAGAAGTGCAGGAGCTCGTGAACGATGACGTAATCGCCGACGCTCTCGATCCAGTTCGAGCAGTTCGTCGTTGAAGCTCAGGTTCCCGGCGTCGAGCACGACGCCCACTTGTTGTCGCATCGGGCGCACAGACAGCGCGCGGGCCTTCACACCGAGCTTGGCCGCCCATTCGAGCACGCGGGCCTTGAACTCCTCTTTGTCGCGCCAGGCTCTCATGGGCGGAAGCTCTTTTGCAGCAGGATGAAGAGAGCCTCGACCGTGGCGGTCACCTTTTCCATGTCGTCCTCCTCGGCGAAGATGGCGAACGTCACCTGCTTGCGCACCTCGCGCAGTTCCGCCTCGCTCCGCTGCCAGTTCGGAAACTTGGCGAACGCCTCGCGCACCTTCCTGCTCACCGGCTCGGGGTTCGGGATGCCGTCGTCGGTGAGCTTGCAGAGCACGAAATAGGTCAGCCCATCCAGTCCCTTTGGCGGCCTGCTCCTTCTTCCGCTGCTCGTTCTTCTCGATCTCCTTCAGCAGCTCGGCCAGCGCCTCGGCGGTGCTGGTCTGCCGATCCTCGAAACTCTCCTGCACCGCCTTGGCGCGTTCCGACAGCGCCACGAGGAACGGGTCATCGCTGTTCTCCTCCGCCGTCTTCTCGATGGCTTTCACGAGGTTGATGACCTTCGTCGCCTTGCCTTCCTCGCGTTGCTTGATCGTCTCGATGGTCGCTTTGTCGATCGCCACATATTCGGCAGGCGGTTCTGCGCATCCATCGACGCGCCGATGTGCTTCTGCACCAGCTCGTTGGTCTTCTTCTGGAACGCCCGGTCCACATAGACCCTGCTGGCATAGGCGTTGCGCACCACCTGCGTAGATGGCGGAAAGCGTCGCGTAGTCCTCGATGAACGGCCGCAGGAACGCATCCGGCGAGATGATCTCGTAGAGCATCTCGATCTCTTTGTATTCCTTGAAGAACTCCTTGCGCCGCTCCTTGTCGCGGAAGTGCTCGATCAGGTTGTCCACGTCCTTGTCGTCGAAATTCCGCGTCACGAGCGCCAGATACGCCGGGGCCTTCGTCTCCATCTTCGCCTTGAAGAGCTGCTTGAGCAGGCCGAGGTCCTTGACGATGGCGTTGATCTCGTCGCTGTCGAAGGCCAGCGCCTTTTCCAGCTTGTCGAAGATGCCCACGAAATCGAGGACGAAGCCGTGCGGCTTCACCATCTCCGCCGCCTCGTTCTCGTAGGGGCGGTTCACCCGCGCGATGGCCTGGAGCAGCGTGTGGTCGCGCATCGGCTTGTCCAGATACATGGCGTAGAGGATCGGCGCGTCGAAGCCGGTGAGCAGCTTCTCGGTGACGATGAGAATCTTCGGCCACTCGCCGACCTTGGTGAAGTTCTTGCGGATCTGCTTCTCCCGCTTCGCGTCGAGATGCCACTTCTTCAGGTGCGCCGGGTCGTTGTTGTTTCCGGTGAAGACGATCTCGGAATACTCCGGCGGCAGAATCGCATCGAGCGCCTCCTTGTAGAAGGCGCACGCCTCGCGGTCCACGGCCACGAGGAATGCCTTGTAGCCGAGCGGCTCGACGTTCTCCCGGATAGTGATCGGCCACGAAGCGCGCCACCTTCTGCACGCGGTCCTTGCCCTTGAGGAAGTTCTTCAGGTTCACCGCCCGGTCGAGAATCTTGTTCAGCTCCTCGATGTCCGCGATGCCCTCGGTCTCGGCCAGCGCGAGGAACTCCTTCTCCATGATCTCGTGCGGCACCAGCATTTCGTTCGGCGCGAGGTTGTAGTAGAGCGGCAGCGTCGTGCCGTCCTCGATGCTCTCGGCGATGGAATACTTGTGCAGATAGCCCTTGTCGTCCTCGCAGCCGAAGGTCTTGAACGTCCCCTTGCCGTAGGCCGTCTTGTCCACCGGCGTGCCGGTGAAGCCGATGAAGGTCGCGTTCGGCAGGCCGGCCATCAGGAAGTTGCCAAGGTCGCCGCCGGTCGTGCGGTGCGCCTCGTCGATCAGCACGAAGATGTTCTTCCGCAGTGTTCAGGTTCGCCGGCATGTCGCGGAACTTGTGGATCATCGTCACGATGATGCCCCGGTAGTCCTGCCCTTTTCGTCAGCAGCCGGTTCAGCGTCGCGATGCTGTCGGCGTGCGCCACGTTGCCCAGGCCCACCGACGCGAGGTTCTTGAGCATCTGATCTTCCAGCTCGTTGCGGTCGATCATCAGCAGGATGGTCGGCTTCTCCGCCTCGGGCGCCTTGAAGAGCAGCTCCGCGGCCTTGATCATCGTGTAGGTCTTGCCGCTGCCCTGCGTGTGCCAGACCAGACCCGCGTGTGCGCTGCGGGTCGAGCGCGCGCGCCACCACCTTGTCCACCGCCGCCGTCTGGTGCTGGCGCAGGATGATCTTCTGCAGTTCCTCCTCCTTCTCCGCGAAGAGGATGAAGTCCTTCAGAAACGCGCAGCAGGTGCGGCACGGCGCAGAAGCTCTTCACCTTGGCTTCGAGATTGCCCACCTCCTCGTGCTTCCAGTTGAAAAGGTTTCGCCGCACCGTGTTCCAGGTCACCCCGTAGGCGAAGCCGATGGCCTCGGTGGCGGTGAAGAGCATCTCCGGCACCATCACCTCCGGCGTCTCGGCGTGGTAACGGCGGATCTGGTCCACCCCGAGCGCGATCGCCTCGTCCTTGCTCGCGTTCTTGCACTCGATCACCAGCACCGGGATGCCGTTGATGAGGAAGACCACGTCCTCCCGCGTGCCGTAGCGGCCGTTGTGGACGTAAAACTCCTCCGTCACCTCATACACGTTGCGCCACTGCTTCGCGCGGGCGGGCGAGGTCGCCGTAATCAATCAGCGTCAGGTCCAGCTCGCGGTTCTCCTCGGCGCAGAAGAACTTTCCCTGGTTGCGCAGGTAGGTGAGGAAATCGCGGTTGCCGGAGATGTCCGCGTTGAGCCGCTGAAACTCGCCGACCAGCGCGCCCTCGGCCTCTTTGTATTTCGGGTTGAAGGCGCGCACCTGGGCGTGGAGCAGATCGCCGAAGTAAGAGCGACGCCGTCCGCGCGCGCTCCTCCGGCGTGGCGCCGTCGGGATCAAAGCCCCGCCGCGCTTCGGCCTCGGCGCGCGGCACATAAGTCCAGCCGATCTCCTGCGCGTAGGCCAGGATGCGGGCCTGGACGGTTTTGTGTTCGGTGGGGTTAGGCATCGGGGCAACCCTCACCCTTGCCCTCTCCCGACCTCGGGTAGAGGGTAAAAAAACATCGGAATCTATGTGATGAATATCTATTATTCACCGTCTACCTGCTTTTCCTCATGCCTACATTCTTGTTTGTTGTTAGTTCCTTCTCCTCATTCCGAGTCCCCTCGCCCTCTGGGAGAGGGCTAGGGTGAGGGTCTTGTGAGGGTTTCCAGAACACCGTCGAGATTCGTCAACACTTCATTGTTCCAGAATCTTACCACTTGATAGCCGTGAGTTTTAAGAAAATCCTCTCTGAATCGATCATATTCGACTTGCTCTGCATGTTGTCCGCCGTCGATCTCAACTATCAGCATGGCCTCCTTACACAGAAAGTCCGCGACATACGGTCCCACAGGAACCTGTCGGCGGAACTTGTAACCGCCTAACCCGCGCCCCCTCAGCTTCCGCCACAGTGCCGCCTCTGCGTCGGTCTGGTTCCTGCGGAGGATGCGGCGCTTTGATTGTGTTATCCATACAACCCTCACCCCCACCCTCTCCCGACCTCGGTAGAGGGGGCACAAACCGAAAAGTCGCCCACAACAAATGTCCCGTCACCCATACCGACTGCAAATGGACCACAGCCATTAGCACCGCTACGGTCACTAAACAAATCTCCCCTCATCTTCAAATTTCCATCTCCCCTTTCAAGTTCCCTCTCCCTTCTGGGAGAGGGTCAGGGTGAGGGTTTCTCTTGCAAAGCAATTTCATTCACCCTATGCGCTGACGTTTTACTGCGCAGTAGAGTGTGCAGGCTCCTCAACAGCGCGCCCTCTTCCTTCTTTATTAATGAAATCTTACTATGTCTCTAAAAGCCTCTGCACCATCTCGCCTTGTTTGAAGTCATCGTCTGGGGAAAACAAACAGACGGTTTCTGAAGAATCGCGCTCAACTTTTTGGGCTAGGCACTATGACCAGCTTTCGAAAATTTCGTATTGGTTTGAAAAAAAAGTAAATAAATTTCGGCCCCAGCTTCTTATTGGGAAAGATGGCGATACAAGCTTGATTAGTCGCAGCCTCAACACCAAGCATAGCCACCTTTCCGCGAGTAATCCCCTGCCCATACATTGCCATTAATAAAGTGTTTGAAGGGAAAAGCTTTGCAGACGAATTAGCAAGCCCGGCGGCAGTAATCTTTTCCTCGGTATCGTGGATTGCACAATAATCAATTTCGCCGGTTTTAACCCATGGAATTGAACCGCCCACCCAGTATTCAGGGTTGATCCTGCTAGGCGTTCCGCCGGACTTAAGAAATGCAACCTCCGATAGCCGCACCACTTCCCAACTAACCGGCACCATCCCAATTTCAGTTTGTTTTTTGGGTTCGCCGCGAAGGCCGTGGGTAAAGAGCTGATGGAGGAGTGTCTTTTTTAGTTCCGTGGTTCGTTGAAGCAGTTGTTCCTGTTGCTCTATGGCCCGCTGCACCACCCTCAACACGCCCGCAATCTTCCGCTGCTCAGCATTTTGCTCTGGGAAATAGACGGTCTCTCTATAAGCAACTTCGCGATTCAGCCCTGGCACCCCTACATCTCCAAGGATTCGCTTAAGGTCAAAGACGGAGCAACAGGTAATAAAGGAATTCCACATCGAGCCTTGTGTCTTCCTGAGTTACGTAAAAAGTAGTGTCGATAGGACAGAACGGCTTTTGTGAATAATGAACGTTGCCTGCAGAACCTTTTCTACCTACGATAACACCAGCCGAGGCAACAAGTGGTTGGTTATGACTACCAACGACACCGTTTGAACCATAGACTGGTATGCTGCCAGAAATGCGCTTTTTCTCC
>CAVSHJ010000002.1:0-39896 GCA_963727725.1 Thermodesulfovibrionales bacterium | reverse complement strand
ACACTGTTTTCAGAAGACGGAATCATATCCAAGACACAATAGTTTGACTGTAAATCACCATTGACCTCTCTGCTTGCAGGTGGCAAATAATAAGAGCTTGTTTCTTATAGTCGGATTATAACAGATATAACCTTTGAAGAGAACATAAGGAGAAGAAGACAATTGATAGGTTCTTACACAAGGATTCTGGAGCCGGAATGACAACAAAATGAGGAATTCTCTTGATTAAGAATTAAACTGAGTGTATCTTTTTCTCCCATTCCCATGCCGTTTTTATGATATATGCGAGGTCATCGTGCCTGGGAGTCCAGCCGAGCTCTTTTTTAAGTCTTGACGGGTCTGCGACAAGTACCGGCGGGTCCCCCGGTCTCCTTTCAACATAGCTGACGGGAAAATTAACTCCCGTTACAGACCTTACCTTATCCACCACTTCTTTTACAGAGTAACCATGTCCGTAACCGCAATTGTATATCCTGCTCATCCCGCCTGCACCGAGATATTCGAGCGCAAGCACATGTACGTCGGAAAGGTCATCAACATGGATATAATCCCTTATACAGGTACCGTCAGGGGTCGGATAGTCGGTCCCGAATACATCAAGGCGGTCTTTCAGGCCGAGCGCCGTCCTCAGCGATACGGTGATAAGATGTGTAGCGTCTTTTCTCGCCTGCCCGATTCTTGCAAGCGGGTCAGCGCCTGCAACGTTGAAATATCTCAGTGATGTATACCTGAAATCACCCGCCTCGCTCACATCACTCAGCGCTCTTTCGACCATCACCTTTGAAGCGCCGTAAGGATTTATCGGCAGGAGCGGACCGTCTTCCGTGACAGGGATTTTTTCGGGGATACCGTAGACCGCCGCAGTAGAGGAAAAAATGAACTTGTCCACTTTATGTCTCACGCACGTCTCGATGAGGTTGAGTGCGTTAACAAAATTGTTCCTGTAGTATTTCAGGGGCTCCCTTATCGATTCGTCCACAACAATAAATGCAGCCATGTGGACCACTGCATCAAATTTCTCACCTTCAAAAACAGCGTCAAGCAGTTCCTTGTCCGCAAGGTCACCTTTTATAAGCCGGCCGTAAAGCAATGCCCATTCATGGCCGAAGGAAAGATTGTCATACACGACTACGTCATATCCCTTTTCTCCAAGGGCCTTAACGATATGACTGCCTATATATCCGGCTCCGCCTGTAACAAGAATCTTCATGGTCAGTGAATTATTATAATGCCCGAACCGGTAAAAATAAAAAATGAGAAGGAATAAGGATCACCTCTTCACTTCTCATTTCCGGTTTCCAATTTTTCTGAATTTTAGGTTGTCTTTTCCGGTTCTTTCTTCTCCGGCTTTGTTTCCTTTGATTTCTTTATCTCTTCATAATCGATAAACTCGATCACAGCCATCGGGGCGGAGTCGTTCACCCTGTTCCTCGTGTGTACGATCCTCAGGTATCCGCCGTTCCTGCCGGAAAACCTCGGAGCTATCTCACTGAAAAGCTTTGCGACATTTGATCTGTGAGAAAGGTATGAAAGGGCAAGACGTTTCGCGTGCAGATCACCCCTGATGCCGAGAGTTACCATCTTCTCCGCAATCTTCCTTATCTCTTTTGCCTTCGCAACTGTTGTCTCTATCCGCTGGTGTTCCATGAGAGAGTTCACCAGGCCCTTCAACAGCGCCTTCCTCTGGTTCGCCGTCCTTCCGAATAATCTTCCATCAACTCTGTGTCGCATCTTGTCCAACACCTCCACTCTGTAAAGCCACTTCTTTATTGAGAGCATCAAGGTCGACCCTCATACCGAGGCGAAGCCCCATTACATGCAATATCTCCTTTATCTCATTGAGGGACTTGCGCCCGAAGTTCTTTGTCCTGAGCATCTCCTGTTCGGTCTTCTGCACGAGGTCGGCAATAGTCTTAATGTTAGCGTTTTTCAGGCAGTTGTATGATCTCACCGAAAGTTCCAGTTCTTCGACACTCTTCAGGAGATTACTGTTGAATATGGGCTCGTCGTTCATCGCGTGCATCAGGTCATCCGTCGCGACGGATGCCGACTCTTCTTCCCCCTCTTCCTCCTCCAGTACGAACAGGTTCAAATGCTCGATTAATATGGACGCCGCCTGCGACACCGCCTTTTCAGGGGTCACGCTGCCGTCCGTCCATATCTCCATGAGAAGTCTGTCATAGTCCGTTGCCCTTCCAACCCTTGTTTTTTCTACAACAAAATTGACTTTCTTCATCGGGGTAAAGACGGAATCAACAGCTATCATATTCACAGGAAGGTCCTCGTCCTTATTGAACTCGGCGGGCACATAACCCTTACCTTTCTTTATGTGCATTTCTGCTTCAAAAGCAGAATCCTTGTCCAGGGTTGCGATCAGCTGTTCGGGATTAAGTACATCGAAAGACGCGTCGTTTTGAATATCTTCCCCGGTTACGTTTCCAGGGCCCTTCACTTTTATTATTGCAACCTTCTTGTCACTCGAATAAAGCTTGAATCTGAGCTTCTTTATGTTAAGAATCACGTCAACGACATCTTCCTTCACGCCCTTTATTGTCGAAAACTCATGGAGGGCGCCCGGTATCTTGATCGATGTTACCGCCGCACCCTCGATAGAGGAAAGCAAAACCCTCCTCAACACATTTCCCAAAGTGGTACCAAAACCACGTTCCAGAGGCTCAGCTATAAGTTTACCGTATGTATCAGTCAGAGTTTCTTCGTCAAACTTGATTGACTCAGGGAGCTGAAAGCCTATCTTTTTCAGGTCCATAAGGCCTCCTATCCTTCTTTAAATGTTAATCGAAGCAGGAAACGGAAGGTTCCGTTGCACTTCTTGTTTCTTGCTTCTGATTTATTAATCGCTACTTAGAATAGAGTTCTACTATGAGCTGTTCCTGAACAGGAAGCTGCATCTCATCGCGAGATGGAATATGTAAAACCTTTCCCCTAAAATTAGCCCCGTCAACCTCAACCCAGGCAGGGATTCCCCTATGTTCACTCTTTGCCATGCTGTCTACTATCTCAGGCATATCCCTGCTTGACTGTTTTATCTCAATTTCATCTCCTCCTTTGACCGCAAACGAAGGCAGGTTCACTGCTCTGCCGTTCACCAGGACGTGCCCGTGTCCTATAAGCTGCCTCGCCCTGCGCCTGTTCGGCGAAAAACCCATACGGAATAAGATGGTATCAAGACGGCCTTCAATAAGCTGGAGAAGCACTTCTCCCGTAATCCCCTTCTTTCTTTCCGCTTCGTAGAAATATTTTCTGAACTGCTTCTCGAGAAGTCCGTAGATCTTTCTGGTCTTCTGTTTTTCTCTGAGCTGAATTCCGTAGTCGGATAATTTTCTAAAACCCTGCCCGTGTTGCCCGGGTGGGTATTTTCTCCTTTCGATAGCACACTTTTCGGTATAACACCTGTCACCTTTCAGAAAGAGCTTCTCTCCCTCCCTTCGGCAAATCCTGCATAGAGCCCCTATATATCGTGCCACCTTACACCCTCCTCCTCTTTGGTGGTCTGCACCCGTTGTGCGGAACGGGGGTCACATCCTTTATCAGATTAATCTCCAGCCCGGCTGCCTGGAGCGCACGGATAGCGGACTCTCTGCCCGCACCCGGGCCCCTGACAAAGATATCGACCTGTTTCATACCGAAATCCATTGCCTTCTTTGCTGCCGCAGAAGCCGCTATTTGTGCGGCATAAGGTGTTCCCTTCCTTGAACCCTTAAACCCGAGGTTCCCGGCACTCGCCCAGGTTATCACATCTCCCTTCGGGTCGGTTATTGTAACTATGGTATTGTTAAAAGTAGCCTGAATGTGGGCTGCTCCATAAGAAATACTCTTTTTATCTTTCTTTATTCCTTTTTTCCTCTGAGCCATCTCCTATGCCTCTTTCTTCTTGCCCATAACTGCTTTCCTTGGACCTTTACGGGTTCTCGCATTAGTTTTCGTCCGCTGACCTCTTGCCGGAAGTCCCAGACGATGCCTTGTTCCCCTGTAACTTCCGATGTCAATCAGTCGTTTTATACCCATGGAGATCTCGCGCCTGAGATCGCCCTCCACCCTGTAATCTCTCTCTATGACCTCCCTTATCTTAACGATCTCTTCGTTTGCGAGGTCTTTCACCCTCGTATTCGGATTGATATTCGTCTCAGACAGGATCTTCTGAGAAAGAGATCTGCCTACTCCAAAAATCCTTGTTAGGCCAATCTCGACACGCTCATTTTTTGGTAAATCAACTCCGGCAATTCTCGCCACTTCATACCCCCTTTAATCTGATTGGAACTCCGTCAGTCCCGCAACCTTCCACTCTTTATATATTACCCCTGTCTTTGTTTGTGCCTGGGGTTCTCACATATTACCCGGACAACACCCTTTCTCTTTATGATCTTGCACTTGGCACAAATAGGTTTTACCGAAGAACGTACTTTCATTCTTGACCCCTTTTCATTTATTCCTTTAACTTTTAACTTTTCTTATTTGAACCTGTAAGTAATTCTTCCTTTAGTAAGGTCATAGGGTGACAGTTCAACAGTAACCCTGTCACCAGGTAAAATCTTTATGAAATGCATCCTCATTTTCCCTGACACATATGCGAGTATAACCTGGCCGTTCTCAAGTTCAACCTTGAACATCGCATTCGGCAGGGTTTCGATGATTTTGCCTTCAACCTCTATACTGTCTTCTTTTGGCATTAACTAAATAATATAATCTTTCTAATTAAGTTTAGTCAAGATTCTCGGCTTATCGGATGTAACAAGTACAGTATGCTCGAAGTGAGCCGACAATTTCCCATCGAGCGTGACCGTCGTCCACCCGTCTTCGAGGATTACCACTTCATGCCCTCCCTGATTCACCATGGGTTCAATAGCCAGCGTCATACCCGATCTCAGCCTGGGGCCCCGCCCGGGCGGCCCAAAATTTGGGATCTGAGGCTCTTCATGCAAGTCTCTGCCTATCCCATGTCCGACAAAGGCCCTTACAACTGAAAAGCCGTTTGATTCCACATGCTTCTGAATTGCATGCGATATATCGGAGACCCTGTTGTCTTCTCTTGCGTTTTCTATACCTCTATAGAGCGCCTCTTCTGTCACCCTCATTAATTTTTCTACATCCGGCGGTATCTTGCCCACAGGAAAAGTAGAAGCGGCATCTCCGTAAAACCCATCCTTATAAGCTCCGAGGTCTATCCCCAGGATATCGCCCTCTTCCAGAACCCGGTCCGACGGTATGCCGTGAATTACCTCATTGTTGACTGATGCGCATATGCTCGCCGGGAATCCCCTGTATCCTTTAAATGCCGGTATTGCGCTATTTGACTTTATGTAGTCATCGGCAAAGCGATCGATTTCCATGGTTGTTATACCGGGTTTCACCATACCCTTCAGGTAATCAAGTGTCTTTGCAACGATAAGACACGACTGTTCCATCTTTTTCATTTCTTCCGGAGATTTTAATATAATCATGTCCCTGCAAAATCAGCATTCAGAGTTAAGCAGCATCCTGCTTATCTTCTTCCCCTCACTTTGCCCTTCTTGAGAAATCCCTCATATGAACGGGTGATCAAATGCGACTCGATCTGGGAAACGGTGTCGAGCGCTACACCCACCGCGATAAGAAGCGAGGTCCCTCCAAAATAGAAAGGAACACTAAATCTTCGTATCAGAATTTCAGGAATAATACATACAATCGCAAGATAGATTGCTCCTACAAAAGTCAAACGTGACAGCACTTTATATATATATTCGGAGGTCTTCTGTCCGGGCCTTATGCCGGGGATATAGCCCCCGTATTTCTTAAGGTTATCCGCGATATCGACCGGGTTAAATATGATGGCGGTATAAAAATAAGCAAAGAAAAAGATCATCCCGACATAAAGGGCCGTGTACATCACCGAGCCCGGAGAGAGTTGCCGGGCGAAAGCCTGCACCCATGGCACTGCGATGAAACCGGCCACCGTCGCCGGGAACATTATGATGGAGGACGCAAATATCGGCGGTATAACGCCGGAAGTATTAATCTTAAGCGGCAGGTGTGTTGACTGACCTCCGTAAACTTTGCGGCCGACAACCCTTTTTGCGTACTGGACAGGGATCTTTCTCTGTCCCCGCTCCATATATATTATCGCTGCGACTACCGCGACCATCATTAACACGAGAAAGATAACAAAGAATATGGAAAGCTCTCCAGCCTGCACCAGTCTGACGGTGCTTATGGCCGCATTGGGGAACCTCGCAACGATACCCGCAAATATGATAAGGGAGATACCATTTCCTATGCCCCTCTCGGTAATCTGTTCCCCGAGCCACATAATAAACGCGGTACCCGATGTGAGTGTGAGCATCGTGAGAAGTCTGAACGACCAGCCGGGATTCTGCACGAACGCCCCGCCTGCCATACCTTCAAGGCCGGCCGCAATACCGAAAGACTGAATCGCGCTGATAACAACAGTACCATATCTGGTATACCTGACTATTTTTTTTCTCCCCGCTTCTCCCTCTTTTGCAAGTTTACCTATAGCCGGGATAACAACGGTCAGGAGCTGGAGAATAATGGACGCGCTTATGTAGGGCATTATTCCGAGGGCAAAAATGGTCACCCTGGAAAGCGCTCCGCCTGAAAACATGTCGAAAAAACCCATGAGGGCCCCGCCTCTTTCGGCGAGAAACTTGCTCAGCTGTTCCCCGTTGATACCGGGGGTTGGAATATGGGCACCCGCCCTGTAGACAGCGAGAAGTGCGAGCGTGAAAAAAACCCTGCTCTTGAGCTCTTGAATCTTGAATATATTCTGGAAGCTCGAGATAATACCCAACTTTTATATTACCTCTGCCTTACCACCTGCTGCAGATATTTTTGTCAATGCGGATGCGCTGAAGGCGTCTGCTCTTATAGTGAGAGGTCTCTTGATTTCTCCCTCACCAAGAATCTTGATACCATTTTTCAGGTCCTTTACAATGCCCCTTTCCACGAGCGTATCGGGAGTTACCGTGTCTACATCCTCCAACTTCCCGATATCCCCGAGGTTGACAATGGCATATACTATCTGAAAGCGGTTCTTAAACCCTCTTTTGGGAAGTCTCCTCTGGAGCGGCATCTGTCCGCCTTCAAAACCGGGACCTTTTGTGCCCCCTGAGCGGGCCTTCTGCCCCTTATGCCCCTTGCATGAAGTCTTTCCATGACCCGAGCCTATGCCCCGTCCCACTCTCTTATTTCTCTTCCTGCTTCCCTGTGCGGGCTTTAAATCCTGTACTTTCATGCGGCCTCCTGGGGCTCTTCTTCAGCCTTTCCCCTGAGTTTCATTACCGCATCAGGGTCTTTGAGGCCTACAAGACCGTTCAATGTCGCCTTCACCGAATTAAAGGGATTGTGGCTCCGGAGAGATTTTGCAACGACATTCTGCACTCCCCCCACCTCCAGTAGCGCCCGCACGGCGCCTCCTGCGATAATGCCGGTGCCTTTGACGGCAGGGTTTATGACAACCGTGCCGGAGCCGAACCTTCCTATTATCCTGTGCGGCAACGTTCCGTCCTTGAGAGGGAATCTTATGAGAGACTTCTTTGCCTGTTCCACAGCCTTTCTTATGGCCTCCGGCACCTCTGCCGCCTTTCCCTTTCCGACACCCACGGTTCCCTCTCCGTCGCCGACAACGACAAGTGCCGTGAACGAGAATCGCCTTCCGCCCTTGACAACTTTGGCCACTCTGTTTATATAGACCACCTTATCTTTTAGGTTTAGCCCCTCTGCATCAATTTTCTCCACATATCCTCCTAAAACTCTAATCCTGCTTCTCTGCTCGCCTCAGCCAGCGCCTTAATACTGCCATGATAGAGATACCCTCCTCTGTCAAATACCACTTTCTTTATCCCTTTCTCCAAAGCCCTCTTCGCCAGCAACCCGCCGACGACCTTCGCCGTCTTGACATTCCCCTTGTGTAACTTCTCATCCTTCAACTCCTTATCAAGACTCGACGCCGCCACAACTGTGCATCCTTCAGAGTCATCTATAACCTGGGCATATATATGATTAAGGCTCCGGTACACCGACAATCTTAACCTGCCGGGAGACCCGGCCACCTTTTTTCTTATCCTGCCATGCCTTCTCAGCCGTCCCTCTTTTCTGCTCTCAGCCAAAACAACCTCCTCTTTCGATCAGCCATCAGCTCATGGCTCTTAATTACTAAAGACCAACAGCGAAGAGCTAAACTACTTCTTGCCTGCCTTCCCGACCTTTAATTTCAGCCTTTCACCCGAATATCTGATTCCTTTGCCTTTATATGCATCAGGCGGCCTCAGCGCCCTCAAGCTTGCAGCTACCTGTCCGAGCTGCTGCTTGTCGGCTCCCGTAAGCGTAATCTGGATCTGTTTGGGATCAACCCCGGCCTTCACACCTTGCGGTAAATTAAATTCAATGGCATGGGAGTAACCGAGGGACAGGACAAGCTTGTCACCCGTCGCCTGCGCCTTATACCCGACGCCGACTATATCAAGGACTTTCTTGTATCCCTGTGAGACTCCGGCAACCATATTGGAGATAATGCTCCTCGTGAGGCCGTGCAATTCGCGTTGAACTTTTGAATCATCCGACCTCTCCACGGATATACGGTTATCAGCGGCCGAAACCTTCATCTTGTCGGGAAAGTGCCAGCTCAGTTCACCCTTGGGTCCTTTTACCTTTATCGCCCCGGCGGCTATTTCAACAGAAACTTTATCCGATATCTCTATCGGCTTTTTACCAATCCTTGACATATCGGTTACTCTCCTTTACCACACATTACAGATAACCTCTCCGCCGACACCTTCGCGCCGACAGGTCTTATCACTCAACACCCCTCTGGAAGTAGTAAGGATTGCAACACCCAAGCCACCCATGACCCTCGGTATTTCGTCGCTGCTGACATATACCCTTCTGCCCGGTTTGCTTATTCTCTTTAACCCGGAGATCACGCTCTGACTCTCTATATACTTCGGGATCACCCTCAGGATGCCCTGTTTTCTGTCCTTCAAAATCTTATACGCCCTTATAAATCCTTCTTCCTTCAATATCTTTGCTATCTCCAGCTTAATCTTGGAGATAGGGATGTCGACCTTCTCGGATTTAATCCTTACTGAGTTCCGTATTCTCGTAAGCATATCTGCAATCGGATCGGTTAGCATTCATTCCCTCCACATGGATTAAAGACTACCAGCTCGCCTTTACTACTCCGGGTATCTGGCCCTCCAGAGCAAGTGTTCTGAAGCATATCCTGCACATTCCGAATTTACGCAGGTAGGCCCTTGGCCTGCCGCATAACTTGCACCTGTTATGTGCCCTTACCCTGAACTTTGGCGGCCTCTTAGACTTTTCGATCATACAAGTTTTTGCCATTAATTACTCCCTCTCAGTTTTTAAACGGCATTCCCATATAACGCAACAGAGCCTTGCTTTCTCCGTCGGTCTTCGCCGTTGTACAGAATACTACGTCAAGCCCGTGAACCATCTCGACCTTATCATAATCTATCTCGGGAAATATAAACTGTTCCTTGAGACCCAGGGAATAGTTCCCCCTTCCGTCAAAGGATTTCCCGGGGACACCTTTAAAGTCACGGATCCTGGGCAACGCGACACTGATGAACCTGTCAAGGAACTCATACATGATGTTTCCCCTGAGCGTTACCTTGCACCCTATAGGAGTCCCTTTCCTCAGCTTGAATGCTGCTATTGATTTCTTCGCCTTCGTTATGACCGCTTTCTGCCCGGTAATTAATGAAAGCTCTTTCTGGGCCGCATCCAGAAGTTTTATGTTCTGTATCGCCTCCCCGAGCCCCACATTCAGAACCACCTTCCGGACCCTGGGAACTTCCATGATATTACTGTATGAAAATTCCTTCATCATATTCGGAACGACTTCTTTGACGTACTTCTCTCTCAGCCTCGGCGTCATTACTGGTCTATGACCTCCCCGCATTTTTTGCATATCCGCAGTTTCCTGCCGTCCTGTAAAATTGAATTGCCGATCCTTGTCGGTTTGCTGCACTTCGGACATACCAACATCACGTTCGACATATGAATTGACGCCTCTTTCTCGATAATTCCGCCCTGCGCCTGCTTTCTTGTCGGTTTCATATGCTTCTTGATAATGTTGATCTTCTCTATCAGGAGCCGATCCTTTTGGGGATAAACGGAAAGCACCCTTCCTCTTTTCCCTTTTTCTTTGCCCGCAATTACCACTACCGTATCATTTTTCTTTATACTTAAGCCCATAATTCTCCTACAAGACCTCCGGAGCCAGTGAGATGATCTTCGTAAACTCCTTCCATCTGAGTTCCCTCGCGACAGGACCGAATATCCTTGTGCCGACAGGTTCACCCTGCGGGTTTATAAGGACCACTGCATTCTGGTCAAAACGGATATAAGACCCGTCATGTCTTCTATGTTCTTTTTTTGTTCTAACCACCACAGCCTTTGCCACAGATCCCTTTTTTATATTACTTTCAGGCAATGCCTCTTTAACACTTACGACGACGATATCACCAAGCCTTGCATATCTCCTGTGGAATCCTCCCAGCACCTTTATGCACTGTACCTTCTTTGCGCCTGAATTGTCTGCAACCTCGAGCATACTCCTCAACTGAATCATCTTTAATCACTCCATTCAATCTCTATTCTATTACCGTCCATCTCTTCTCTTTGCTTAGAGGTCTCGTTTCTATGATCTTCACCATGTCTCCAACCTGACACTTGTTGTTCTCGTCATGTGCCTTGAATTTTGTCACCCTCTTTACCGTCTTCTTGTAAACGGGGTGCTGGAAAAGTCTTGTCACCGCAACGACTATCGTCTTGTCCATCCTGTTACTGATAACCTTACCTGTATAAATCTTTTTTGACACCTCTACCTCTCTTTAAGTTAAAAGTTACAAGTTAAAAGTCATTAGGTGGATATTCCTCACCCTTAACTTTTCACTTTTAACTTTTCACTTTTTATTGTCAATACCCTTGCGATGTCTTTTCTCACAGTATGCATACGCATCGGATTCTCTATCTCGCCCGTCGCCAGTTGAAATCTCAGGTTGAAAAGTTCCCTTCTCAGGTCCTGTTCTTTCTGCGACAATTCGTCCACGGTCATTGCCCTCAGTTCAGACGGTTTCACAGGACCTCCTCATCTCTCTTCACAAACTTTGTTGCAAACGGTAATTTATGCGAAGCCAGTCGCATCGCCTCTTTTGCGAGTGCTTCGGTAACACCGGACATCTCATAGAGAATCCTCCCCGGCTTCACAACGGCAACCCAGTATTCGGGTGCGCCTTTGCCCTTGCCCATCCTGGTTTCGGCGGGTTTCTTTGTTATCGGCTTGTCGGGGAAAACCCTTATCCACACCTTACATCCCCTCTTGGCATGCCGGGTGATAGCAATTCTTGCCGCCTCAATCTGCTGGCTCGAAAGCCATCCGGGTTCAAGCGCCTTCAGCCCGAATTCCCCGAAAGCGACATCAGATCCGCTATACGCCTTCCCGTTCATCCTGCCCTTCTGCATTTTCCTGAATTTTACCTTTTTCGGCATCAGCATGATATCACCTAAATTTCCTTGGGTCTGCCTTCCGGCAATATGTCTCCGTGGTACATCCAGACTTTAATACCTATCACTCCATATGTCGTCTTCGCCCTCGCAAAACCGTAGTCTATGTCGGCCCTGAATGTATGCAGAGGTACCCTGCCCTCACGGTACCACTCTGAACGGGCTATCTCGGCGCCGGCGAGTCTTCCCGAGCAGGATACTTTCACACCTAAAGTGCCGAACCTGAGGGCGGATGCGACCGATTTTTTCATCGCTCTCCTGAAAGCGACCCTCTTTTCGAGTTGAAGGGCTATATTTTCTGCGACGAGCTGGGCATCCACTTCCGGTTTCCTGATCTCCTTGATGTCAATCGATACCTCTTTGCCCGTCAACTCCTTCAGGTCCTTCCTGAGTTTTTCTACCTCTGCCCCCTTCTTGCCGATTATTATTCCCGGTCTGGCGGTATGAATAATCACCCTTATATTCTGGCCGGCCCGTTCTATCTCTATCTTGGGTACGCCTGCATGGAAAAGCCTTTCCTTCAATGACCTTCTCATTGATACATCCTCAAGAAGCTGATCCCTGTATGCTTTACCGGCGAACCATCTTGAATCCCATGTCTTTATTATCCCGAGCCTCACCCCTATCGGATGCGTCTTCTGACCCAAAATCTACCTCCAAATCATAAAAGTTGAAAGTTTAAAATTAAAAGTTAAAAGTTAAAAATTAAAAGTTCCGGTTTTCTTATAATTTCCATTCATTCTTAACTCTTAACTTTTAACTTGCCTCTTTATTCCTCAGATAATACCAATGTTATATGGGACGTCCTCTTTCTGATAACATTGGCCCTTCCCATAGCCCTCGGCTCAACCCTTTTCATTACAGGACCCTGATCAACTGCCACCATAACGATCTTCATTTCTTCCGGATTCACGGCCTTCTTCTGTTCGGCATTCGCCATTGCGGACTTAAGGAGTTTCTCCACAAACTTCGCACCCCTGTAAGGCATGAATTTAAGGAACAGCAGGGCGTCTCCCGCGCTTTTGCCGCGTATCAGGTCTACAACCCTCCGCGCTTTTCTCGGCGTAATCCGCGCATATTTTAATATAGCTTTCGATTCCATCGTAAATTTTTCTTATCCTTTTGCAGCTGAGGCTTTTTCGCCACCCGCATGACTTCTGAATGTTCTTGTCGGTGAAAACTCGCCGAGCTTATGACCAACCATATTCTCTGTGACATATACGGGAATAAATTTCCTTCCGTTATGCACGGCAAAGGTGTAGCCGATAAATTCGGGCAATATGGTCGAACGTCTGGACCATGTCTTTATAAGCTTCTTCTCGCCGCTCTCCACCATCAACTTAACTTTCTTCATAAGCTTTTCATCCACAAAGGGACCTTTTTTTAAAGACCGCGACAATCTACTTCCTCCTCTTAATGATTAATCTGTCTGTTCTTTTATTCTGCCTTGTCTTGATTCCCTCAGGCTTTCCCCAGGGGGTACAGGCCGGCCTGCCGCCGGAAGCCTTTCCTTCTCCGCCTCCGAGCGGGTGGTCAACAGGGTTCATCGCGACGCCCCTTACGATAGGCCTTCTACCCAACCATCTTATCCTGCCTGCCTTACCATAAGAGATGTTTTCGTGCTCCACATTGCTCACCTGTCCGACGGTCGCCATGCAACCCGAGGGTATAAAACGTACCTCGCCCGACGAGAGTTTCACCTGCACATACTTATCTTCCTTCGCTATCAACTGTGCGGATGCTCCCGCACTCCTCACGAGTTTGGCGCCTTCGCCGGGTCTCAACTCAATATTGTGAATAAACGTCCCCAACGGCATATCACTCAAAGGCAGCGCATTGCCGGTCTTTATTTCCGCGCCCTTACCCGAGACGATTTCATCACCGACCTGAAGCCCGGCGGGTGCGACAATATATCTCTTCTCGCCGTCCCTGTAATTAAGAAGGGCGATTCGTGCCGTTCTGTTCGGATCGTATTCCAATGTTGCGACTCTTGCGGGCACACCTGCCTTATCCCTCTTGAAATCCACAACTCTGAAGGCCCGGACGTTGCCGCCCCCTCTGTGCCATACGGTAACCCGCCCGGTATTATTTCTACCAGCTGTCCGTCTGCTGGACTTCAGCAAAGGTTTGTATGGCTTGTCCGTCGTTATATCGGAAAAATCAGAAACAGTCTGAAATCTCCTGCCGGGGGATGTTGGATTAAATTTCTTCAGTCCCATTAAACACCTTCAATAAAATCGAGTTTTTCACCCTTCTTGAGGGTAATGATCGCTTTTTTCCTGTCAGGCCTTTTACCGACAGACCTGCCATACTTCTTCCATTTGCCGCTCACGCTTATGGTTGACACCTTGTCAACTTTAACCTTGAAAATCTCCTCTATAGACTTCTTTATATCAATCTTATTTGCATCTCTGGATACTTCCACGAGTACCTTATTCTGTGATTCCTTAAGATTGCCGCCTTTTTCCGTAAAGAGGGGCTTCTTTATTACTGCGTAAATATTTTTCATGATTCCTTTATTTCCTCTAATCGTGCAGCGGCTTCTTTCGTCATAAGAAGCACGTTATATTTCATTACATCATAAGTATTAAGATCCGCTGACCTCGTGACGCTGACGCGTGGTATATTCCTGGTGGAAAGTATTATGGAATCTTTTCTTTCAGGAAGTACGACGAGCACGCTCTTGCTGTCAAGCCCCAGGTTCTTCAGTATAGAGATCATATCCTTTGTTCTGGGCTTCTCCAGAGGGAGGTTATCTATTATAACGACTTCGCCGTTAGACAGCTTTTCACGGAAGGCCGCCATTAATGCAAGCTTTTTCGCCTTTCTCGGCAAACTGTATGAATAATCTCTTGGCTGGGGACCGAAGACAGTTCCTCCGCCACGCCACAGAGGTGAGCGTATACTGCCAGACCTTGCTCTCCCTGTATGTTTTTGCTTCCACGGCTTCTTCCCGCCTCCGCTGATAAGCCCCTTCGTCTTTGTCGCATGAGTGCCCTGCCGCTGGTTCGCAAGAAAATTAATCACCGCCGCATGTATAACACCTTCTTTTACCCGGGCGCCGAACATATCGTCACGCAGGCTTATCTTTCCCACAGTGTTGTTGTTTTTGTCCTTTATTTCAACCTCAGGCATTTTAACCTTCCTTCTTAATCTCGACAAAACTTCCCTTCGCACCCGGAACCGCACCCCGGATGAAAAGCAGGTTCTGCTCCGCCCTGACCCCGACGATTTCGACATTCTTAACGGTCACTTTCTCGGACCCCATATGGCCGGGAAGTTTTTGATTCTTCCAGACTCTCGAAGGATAAGAACTCGCGCCGATAGACCCCGGAGCGCGGTTGAACATCGAACCGTGGGAACCCGGACCGCCCGCAAAATGGTGTCTCTTCATAACGCCCTGGAACCCCTTGCCCTTTGAAATACCGGAGACCGAGACCCTGTCTCCTTTCACAAATTTTTCAACAGTTATGAACTCGCCTACCTTCAACCCGCCGGCAGGGAATTCTTTCAACATTTTGCAAGGCTTCACGCCCGCTTTCTTGTAGACGCCCGCTTCCGGCCTCTTCAACTTCTTTTCCTTTACCTCCAGGAAACCCACCTTGACCGCCTCATACCCGTCCTTATCGGCGGTCTTGACCTGAACAATACAGCAAGGTCCGGCCTCAACAACTGTCACGGGGCATGCCTCGCCGTCTTCCATAAATATCTGGGTCATACCCAGTTTTCTGCCTAATATACCAACCATATCAATATGTTAAGAATCCTCTCGCCCTTATTAATAAATTTTTGTAAGGCCTCTTTTTCACAGCTTTATCTCTACGTCCACTCCGGCAGCGAGTTCCAGTTTCATCAGCGCGTCTACAGTCTGGGGGGTCGGATCGACAATATCGATCAGCCTCTTGTGAGTCCTGATCTCGAACTGTTCCCTTGATTTCTTATCCACATGGGGAGACCTGAGAACAGTTACCCTGCTAATCCGCGTAGGCAATGGAACAGGACCCGCTATCCTCGCGCCCGTCCTCTGCACTGTGTCCACTATCTCCTTTACAGACCTGTCAAGTATCCTATGATCATACGCCCTTAATTTTATTCTTATTTTCTGATTCACCTTAGTCGCTTCGCTCCATCACCAGTTGCAAAATATGGAATTTCAGATTCCTTGATTCTGCAATTTTCGATTTTGAATTTTGAATTTTCCATTCGTTTACTCCAGGACCTCGGTCACGACACCGGCGCCTACTGTCCTGCCACCCTCTCTTATGGCGAACCGTAACTCCTTCTCCATCGCAATGGCAGCGATCAACTCCACCACCAGGCTGACGTTGTCACCCGGCATTACCATCTCCACTCCCTCGGGCAACTGCGCCACTCCCGTTACGTCCGTCGTCCTGAAATAAAACTGCGGCCTGTATCCCTTGAAAAACGGTGTGTGCCTGCCGCCTTCCTCTTTCGTCAGCACATACACTTCCGCCTTGAACTTCGTGTGGGGCGTGATGCTGCCGGGCTTCGCCAATACCTGCCCCCTCTCCACTTCTTCCTTCCCTATGCCTCTCAGCAAAACCCCGATGTTGTCTCCTGCCCTGCCTTCGTCCAGAAGCTTCCTGAACATCTCCACTCCCGTGGCCACCGTCTTCCTCGTCTCCCCAAGACCCACTATCTCTACCTCTTCCCCTACCTTTACGACTCCCCTCTCCACTCTGCCTGTCACTACCGTACCGCGCCCTGATATCGTGAAAACGTCCTCTATAGGCATCAAAAAAGGCTTGTCTATCGGCCTGTCAGGTGTCGGTATATAACTGTCTACCGCATCCATCAGCTCCCATATGCTCTTGTACTCCTCCGCCGCAGGTGTCCGTGCTCGTGCTGTTCATCGCCTTTAACGCACTGCCCCTGATCACCGGTATCTTGTCCCCCGGAAATTGGTATTTCGTCAACAGTTCCCTCACCTCAAGCTCCACTAAATCCAGAAGCTCAGGGTCATCCACCATATCTATCTTGTTCATGAATACCACTATGTACGGCACTCCAACCTGCCTCGCAAGCAGAATGTGCTCCCTCGTCTGCGGCATCGGTCCGTCAGCCGCCGATACTACTAGAATAGCTCCGTCCATCTGCGCCGCACCTGTGATCATGTTCTTTATATAATCCGCATGCCCCGGACAGTCTACATGCGCATAATGCCTCTTGTCCGTCTCATACTCTACATGCGCCGTCGCTATCGTTATCCCCCTCGCCTTCTCCTCCGGCGCATTGTCGATGCTGTCAAATGACCTGAACTGCGCCTGTCCCTTCATCGCCAGTACCTTCGTCACCGCCGATGTCAGTGTCGTCTTCCCATGGTCTACATGCCCTATCGTCCCTATGTTCGCATGAGGCTTTACCCTCTCAAATTTAGCCTTTGCCATATTTCCTCCTCTTTCGCAGGCTATTCGCCTCTTACCACTGCGATAATTCCTTCGGATACCCCTTTGGGAACTTCGTCGTAATGTGCAAATTGCATCGTATATGTCGCCCTGCCCTGCGTCTTGGATCTTAAATCAGTAGCATAACCAAACATCTCGGCGAGCGGGGTCTGTGCCTTGATAACCTGAACGTTTCCCCTTCTCTCTATATTTAAAACCCTCCCACGACGGGAATTAAGGTCTCCGATTACGTCTCCCATGTATTCTTCAGGGGTCACGACCTCGATACTCATAACCGGCTCAAGAAGAATAGGCTTCGCCTTCTTTGCAGCTTCCTTGAACGCCATGGACCCGGCGATTTTGAAGGCCATTTCCGAAGAATCCACTTCATGATAAGAGCCGTCGTAAAGCCTTGCCCTGACGTCGACGACAGGATATCCTGCGAGAATTCCCCTGTCCGCCGCCTCTCTTATGCCTTTTTCGACTGCGGGAATATATTCCCGGGGAACGGTGCCCCCTACTATCTTATTCTCGAACTCAAAGCCCTTGCCGGCCTCCAAAGGTTCAATCTCTACAAAAACATCGCCATACTGTCCACGCCCGCCTGTCTGCCTGATGAACCTTCCCTCGGCCTTTGCCGACCCCTTGATTGTCTCTTTATATGCGACCTGGGGCTTTCCGACATTTGCGCCTACCCTAAATTCTCTTAGGAGCCTGTCAACAATGATCTCGAGGTGAAGCTCCCCCATTCCGGAAATAATCGTCTGACTTGTCTCCTCGTTGAAGGAGACCTTGAACGACGGATCTTCCTGGGCGAGCTTGGCGAGCGACTGAGAGAGTCTCTCCTGGTCTGCCTTTGTCTTTGGTTCAATGGCAACAGACATGACCGGCTCAGGGAACTCAATCGATTCAAGGATGATCGGATTTTTCTCCTCGCAAAGGGTATCACCCGTGAGCGTATTCTTGAGACCGACGACCGCTGCGATATCCCCCGCAGAGACTTCCTTGACTTCCTCGCGTTTATTGGCATGCATTTTGAGAAGCCTGCCGACCCTTTCCTTTCTATCTTTTGTCGAGTTGTATACATATGAACCGGCGCTCAATACACCGGAATAAACCCTTATGAACGTAAGCTGCCCCACAAACGGATCGGTCATGACCTTGAAAGCAATAGCAGAAAATGGTTCGCTGTCATTTGCATGTCTGACAATGACAGAATCACTGCCCGGCACCTTTCCTACGACAGGAGGGATATCGAGCGGGGACGGCAGATAATCGACGATGGCATCCAGCAGCAGCTGGACACCTTTATTTCTGAATGCGGAACCGCATAGAACCGGGGTAAGCCTCAGCTCCAGCGTGCCCTTTCTCAGGACCGCCTTTATCTCCTCCGGGCTGATTTCCTCTTTACCAAGGTATTTTTCCATTATTGTATCGTCTACATCAGCCAGGGCTTCGAGCATCTTGTCCCTGTATTCGTTCGCGGTTGGCAACAGCTCCTCCGGGATATCCCCTTCGGTATAATTTGCACCCAACGTTTCATCGTCAAAAAATAATGCCTTCATCCTGACGAGATCTATCGGCCCCCTGAATTTGTCCTCCGCCCCTATCGGTATCTGAACCGGGACAGGGTTCGCGTCGAGGCGATCTATCATACTTTCCACACTCGGAAAGAAATCAGCACCTACTCTATCCATCTTATTCATAAATGCGATACGCGGCACACCATATTTATTGGCCTGCCTCCAGACCGTTTCCGACTGAGGCTCCACACCTGCTACAGAATCAAAAACAGCAACCGCGCCGTCAAGCACCCTCAATGACCTTTCTACTTCGATTGTAAAATCGACATGCCCCGGAGTGTCTATGATGTTAATTCGATAGTCTTTCCACAAACATGTTGTAGCGGCAGAGGTGATGGTGATGCCTCTCTCCTGCTCCTGAACCATCCAGTCCATGACCGCAGTACCTTCATCAACCTCTCCAATCTTGTAGGTAACACCCGTATAATAGAGGATACGTTCGGTAGTAGTAGTCTTCCCTGCATCGATGTGCGCCATGATACCAATATTGCGTGTTTTCTGTAACGGAGACCTTGACAAGATATTTCTCCTCTATTCTTCCTACCATCTATAATGGGCAAAAGCCTTATTCGCCTCGGCCATTTTGTGGGTGTCTTCCTTCTTTTTAATGGAAGACCCTGTATTGTTAAACGCATCCATTAATTCCCCTGCCAGTTTTTCCTGCATAGTCTTTTCGGCTCTCGCCCTCGAGTAATTGATAATCCATCTGAAGGCGAGGGCAGTGCGTCTGTGCGGCCTGATTTCAACCGGCACCTGATAGGTTGCACCGCCGACCCTCCTCGGTTTGACCTCGAGAACAGGCTTCACATTTTCCAGCGCGGTCTTGAACACCTTGAGTGGATCACTTCCTGTCTTTTTCTGCAGTATATCGAATGCTCCGTAGCAGATTCTCTCTGCCGTCGATTTCTTTCCGCTCTCCATTATTGCACTCATAAATTTACTGACAATTTTGCTGTTATATTTCGGGTCGGGCAATACGTCTCTTTTTTCGACAACTCTTCTTCTCGGCATCTATAACTCTCTCTTATTTAGGTTTCTTGGCCCCATATTTTGATCTACCTCTTCTCCTGTCTGCAACACCCATGGAATCCAGGGTCCCTCTGATGATGTGATACCTCACGCCCGGAAGGTCTTTCACCCTTCCGCCTCTTATCATCACAATAGAATGCTCCTGGAGATTGTGCCCCACTCCCGGGATGTACGCGGTAACTTCCATCGCGTTCATCAGTCTTACCCTTGCAACTTTTCTCAGGGCCGAGTTAGGCTTTTTGGGTGTGGTCGTATAAACTCTGACACACACTCCCCTTTTTTGCGGGCAGCCTCTTAACGCCGGACTTTTGGTTTTCAGTTTGACCCGTTGACGCCCGT
This sequence comes from Thermodesulfovibrionales bacterium, assembly GCA_963727725.1. Lineage (GTDB taxonomy): Bacteria > Nitrospirota > Thermodesulfovibrionia > Thermodesulfovibrionales > SM23-35 > CAVSHJ01. The sequence continues at coordinate 19,996 of CAVSHJ010000002.1, read as the reverse complement.
TCTTAACCAGTTGAGCTATAGTAGGCACTTTACCTCCGAAATTTTTTTAGTAAAAAGCTGGGTTACACAGCAAGTGGAAATAATACCAGAGAAGAATTCTTTTGTCAAGCACGCCGACGAAAAAATCGGCGCGCAAAAAAAATGCCTTTAACGAAGCTCTGATAATCCATCACGCATCCCAACTCCCGGATTTTTTCTGACCAGTTGCGGCTGAGGATCCAGTGACTGCACTATCTGCTCTTCCACCTCTTCAGGAGTTATGATAGAGCCGCCGGACCTGCCGTAAAACAATACTTCTGATCTGCCGTTGACAGACAGTTTTACATCCTCCACCATCTGGCCTGCATTCATTTCTATAGTGATGAACTTCCTGTTGTCTCCGGAAAGCGCAAGGAGTTCTTCCTCCGGAAACGGGAAGAGTGTGACCGGCCTGAAAAGGCCTACCTTGAAACCTTTACGCCTGAGTTTCATCACCGGGGAAAGAGCTATGCGCGCTACAACTCCGAATGAAACGACTACAACTTCGGAATCTTCAGCATAGTAACTTTCGAATCTCACATCTTTCCGCTTCATCATCCTGTATTTTTCCTGCAGCAGATCGTTCCTCATTTCCAGCTCGCCGTCTCCCATATAAAGGGATTTTATCACCCTGGGCTCCCTGTCCTTGCATCCGTCCAGCACCCAGTTTTTTTCCACAAGACCCGAACTCAAATATGGGGTCGGATAAAACGGCTCCATCATCTGGCCGATGATACCGTCGCCAAGAATCATTACGGGATTCCTGTATTCATCAGCTTTGTCAAAAGCGAGCATAGTGAGATCCCAGAGTTCCTGAAGACTGAAAGGAGCATACACGAGCATCCTGTAATCGCCGTGTCCTCCGCCTTTTACAGCCTGGAAGTAATCGGATTGACTCGCGGAAATGTTTCCGAGACCGGGCCCCCCCCGCTGCATGTTCACAATAACCGCCGGCAGTTCCGCACCCGCAAGAAAAGATATCGCTTCCTGTTTCAGGCTGATCCCCGGGCTGCTCGACGAAGTCATGGCCCTCACACCGGCGGCAGATGCCCCGTAAACCATATTTATTGCGGCAAGTTCGCTTTCCGCCTGAATAAATATTCCTCCGACTTCCGGCATCCTCCGTGACATATACTCGGGTATCTCATTCTGCGGAGTAATCGGATAACCCGCATAGAAGCGGCAAAACGCCCGGACCGCTGCCTCTGCAATCACTTCATTCCCTCTCATGAGGATTTTGTCCTTCATTTTGTCATTCATTGTTGAAAAATTATACCATACCAATACCTAATTTAGCTCTTATGCCGCGTAACCGATTATTATCAATTATAGAATGTCTTCCCTTGCGAAGAGGAACAGAGTTATTTGACAAACCTTTTTTCTATCCTTTATGATTTTTATCTCTCGGAGGTATTGTGTACTTTCAGGATTTGATTTTGAAACTGCATCAGTTCTGGTCAGAGAAAGGCTGCATCCTTTTGCAGCCATACGACGTCGAAGTGGGCGCCGGCACATTTCATCCTGCCACCTTCTTCAGGGTCCTGGGACCCGAGCCATGGAAAGTCGCTTATGTTGAGCCCTCAAGGAGGCCCACCGATGGAAGGTACGGAGAGAATCCGAACAGGCTCCAGCACTACTATCAGTTTCAGGTCATCCTTAAACCGTCTCCTCCGGACAGTCAGGAAGTCTATCTGGAAAGTCTTTCTCACCTTGGCATAGACCCTCTCAGACACGATATCAGATTTGTTGAGGATGACTGGGAATCGCCCACTCTCGGGGCATGGGGTCTCGGCTGGGAGATATGGCTTGACGGTATGGAAATTACTCAATTCACCTACTTCCAGCAGGTCGGGGGCATAGACCTCAAACCCGTCTCTCTTGAATTGACCTATGGGCTCGAAAGGATCGCCATGTATCAGCAGGGGGTGGACAGCGTCTTCAACCTCCAGTGGTGCAAGGGCATAAAATACGGAGAAATCCACCACACTGATGAAGTGGAATTCTCCAGGTTTAATTTTGATTATGCAGACACTGAACTCCTGATGAAGCAATTCGAGGCATATGAGAAAGAATCGATCAGATTGAACAAACTCGGCCTCGTCCTTCCGTCTTACGAATACTGCCTGAAGTGCTCTCACACCTTCAACCTCCTCGATGCAAGAGGCGCCATTTCGGTTACCGAGAGGACGGCGTATATCGCCCGCGTGAGGAATCTCGCAAGGCTCAGCGCAAGAGCATACTATAAACAGAGGGAAGAAATGGGCTTCCCGCTTCTGACCGGCAACTCATAATTTTTGCAAGAACTTCCACTTGTTTGTGTCATTCCGGCTTGTCCGGAATCCTTCTTTAATTTCGTTCGATAAAGGACAACAAGAAAGATTCCCGGTCCGCCTTAGGCGGAGGAATGACATCGAGATCAAGTATGAAGCTTAGGATTTGAATATTTCTTGAGGGATATACTTTTTAAAATCTCATCCTCACCCTGTGCACATCGCCTGCAATGAGTTTCAGTTTTGCATCTTTAAATGCTGCGCCACTCTTACTTTTGATTTCCCCTCATACTCAGTTCTTTTTCGATCTCCGTTTTGAAGTTGCTGATGCCTCTGAAATGAATTACCTTCATACCTTCGCAGCCGGCCCTCTTTATATTGTCGATATTATCGTCCACAAAGAGCACTTCACCGGGTCTCAAACCCATCGCCGCACAGATATCCCGGAAAATCGAGGGATCTCTTTTTCCTTTCCCCATTCTGAATGAATTGAAGACAAAGTCAAAATGGTGGAAGAAAGGCTCTTTCTGATCGATCTCGTCAAGCCAGTTCGTCTGGTCACTCAGAATGGCAGTAACTATGCCGGAAGATTTCATCCTTTCTGCATGCTTAAGCATCTCCGGTCTCACAATAAACCTCTTCAGAATTTCCTGCCTGAGATCTCTGTCATCTCCGGTAATTCCAGTCTTTTCCCTGACCGCTTTCCAATAGGCAGATTCATCAGTCATCCCTGTTACATAACCTGTCTGATACACGAACTCGCCGGCGACAGCATAGAAATCGTCAGGATCGAGACCGTTCTTGTCTCCGATCGCTTTCAGCCCATCCCTGAACCCTTCTTCGGCAAGCACACCTCCGAAATCAAAAACAACCGCCTTTATCGGCAGTCCTGATTTACTGTTCTGTTGATCGACCATAGTTGACTAATCTTAGCAAATCTTTTCCCTGAGGTAAATTTCATGTGTATCACCGGCGAAACTTTTTGACATTACGTCCGTATGTGATAGCCTTTGTTTATGAATGAGTTCGCCGAGGAAATTGCATTCCGTGAACAACTGCATGTCTTTAAAGACAGAAATGAGGCGGGTCGTCTCCTGGCGGAAAAACTCAGGAAATATGAAAAGTCCCGCGGGATAGTATTCGGAATACCGTCGGGGGGCGTACCTGTCGCTTCTGAAATATCGTACGCACTCGGTCTTGCAATGGACCTTCTTATTGTAAGAAAGATACAGATACCCGGTAACACCGAGGCAGGTTTCGGCGCAGTGGGCCCGGATGGTGAGGTCATCTTTAATGAGAGGCTGCTGAGCTATCTGGGACTCACGGAGGAGCAGGTCAGAATACAGGTCGAAAAGACACTGGCGACCATCGAAAAGAGGAACGTACTTTTCAGGTCGGGAAAACCGTATCCTCAGCTGACCGGCAGGACTGTGATTGTCGCTGATGACGGGCTTGCGTCCGGATACACCATGCTCGCAGCAGTCAGATTCATAAGAAAGAAAGTCCCGGAGAAAATCATTGTTGCCGTTCCTACCGGCTCACGGCCAACGATTGACCTTGTCCTTCCCGAGGCGGATGAAATCGTATGTCTTAATACGAGGAAGGGCTTTCCCTTTGCCGTTGCCGACGCATATGAGAGCTGGTATGACCTCTCAGAAGAAGAGGTCCTCGGCATTCTGAAAGAGCATAATCTCCGGGACGCAAAAAAGATCAACAGACTGAGCTGACAAGAAGGAAAGAACAATGAGCGATTTCCTCGTGATCTTTGCCATCTTATTCTGGATTGCGATACCGCTTTTCTGGATCCCCGTGCATTTTGCCACCGACTTTTTCAGAAAACTCGGACTCTTCACATACATACTGCCTTTCATAACGTGGCTGCCTCTGGCGTATCTTATTTACATAAACCGCAGTTTCTTTTTCCACCCGGAGATTCCGCTGCCGGTGGTCTTGCGTCTCGTTGGGACCCTGCTATTCACACTTGGTGTGCTGCTCCATATCTGGACCGCGAGGCTGCTCGGCGTAGGTGGAATCATGGGGATGCCGGAAATATCGCGCCGGATCCACGAGGACCTTGTGACGAACGGACCGTTCTCGATGGTAAGGCACCCTACATATCTGGCGCACACCCTCATATTTTCAGGCGTATTTCTCATAACGGGAGTGGTATCGGCCGGCATTGTCGCACTGATTGATTTTGTGGTCGTCAATACGGTGATTATTCCTCTGGAAGAAAAGGAACTTCTCGACCGTTTCGGTGGCGTTTATAATGATTACAGAAAAAGAGTCCCCTCAAAATTCCTCCCGTTCACGCACAAAAAACTGAATAAACAGATTTAGGAGAGCTGCCGTGTGTGGTATAATCTTACTGAATCGGAGCTCAAATGAATTTCATCGGTCTCGATGCAGGTTCGGTAAGTGTAAAGCTTGTCGTTCTTGATGAAAAGGGAGACAAGTTTTTCAGTCTATATAGAAGACACAAAGGGCACCCCGTCAGTGTCGCTCTTGATCTGTTAAGAGAAACTGTCGGCGCCCTCGGTTTGCAGCCCCACGACTCTTCCCTTTCGGTCACCGGTTCTTCAGGGAGATTGATCGGGTCTATCCTCGATATCGAACCTCTCAATGAAATCGTCGCGCAGTCATTTTCGACGCGTGCATTATTCCCGCAGATCAGGACGATAATCGAGATGGGAGGGGAGGATTCAAAACTCATAATCCTGCGGGAGAAGGGGCGCGCTATCAAGGATTTTTCGATGAATTCTGTCTGTGCGGCCGGCACAGGTTCATTTCTTGACCAGCAGGCAGAAAGACTGCGGCTCTCAATAGAAGAATTCAGCAACCTCGCTCTTGAATCAAAAAACCCGCCGAGGATTGCGGGCAGATGCAGCGTGTTTGCCAAATCCGACATGATCCACCTCCAGCAGATAGCAACCCCTGTTGAAGACATAGTGGCAGGACTCTGCTTTGCCGTTGCAAGAAATTTCAAAGGGTCCATTTCAAGGGGAAGACACATAGTTCCCCCCGTTTCATTTCAGGGCGGGGTCGCTGCGAACAAAGGCATGGTCAGGGCCTTCCGGGAGGTCTTCGGACTTGATGAACTGCTTGTACCCGATGATCATGCGCTCATGGGAGCGGTCGGCGCTGCTTTAAAGAATATCGGGGAGGGCACAGAACGGCATTTTGACGTATCGAGGCTGGAAGAGTTTATCAGATCTTACCGGCCTCTTGAGGAAGGATATCCTCCGCTAAATAATAAAGGGGAAATCATCAATGAGGAACCGCCGGGAAACGATCACCTGCTTGTTCTTCATTCTTCCTCCACTGAACCCGTTGTCAGGATAAGAGCCTACCTCGGGATAGACATCGGCTCCATCAGCACAAACCTTGCGGTCACCGACGAAGGAGGCAGACTCTTATCGAAAAGATACCTTATGACCGCGGGCAGACCCATCGACGCGGTGAAGCAGGGACTTGCGGAAATCGGAGAGGAGATAGGAGACAAGGTTGAGATAATGGGTGTCGGGACGACCGGTTCGGGCAGATACATGATCGCGGATTATGTCGGTGCGGACATAGTAAAGAATGAGATTACAGCCCAGGCTACGGCGGCGGTTTTCATAGATAAGAACGTTGATACGATATTTGAGATCGGCGGACAGGACTCGAAATTCATTTCCCTCGAAAACGGCATGATCGTCGATTTCGAGATGAACAAGGCCTGCGCTGCGGGTACGGGCTCTTTCCTGGAGGAGCAGGCGGAGAAATTGAATATCGCAATAAAGGAAGAATTTGAAAGATGTGCGCTCTCCGCAAGAAATCCCTGCAGACTCGGCGAGCGGTGCACGGTGTTCATGGAAAATTCATTGATGGCGAATCTCCAGAAAGGGGCCGACAGAAATGACCTCCTGGCGGGTCTCGCCTATTCGATCGTGCAGAATTACATAAACAGAGTCGTGGCGGGCAAGAAGATCGGAAACACCATATTCTTTCAGGGCGGGGTCGCCTTTAACAAATCCGTTGTTGCCGCATTCGAGAAGTACCTCAATAAGAAAATAACCGTTCCACCCCATCATGATGTGACGGGTGCTATAGGCATGGCGCTGATATCAATGCGACACATGGAGACCCGAAAATCAGAAGCCGGAGACCGGAAGCCGGAAAAGAATGGCACGACCTTCAAAGGGTTCGAACTTTCAAAACGGCCTTACGAACTGTCTTCTTTCGAATGTAAAGGGTGCCCAAATGTGTGCGAGATTAACAGGGTCAAAATCATCGGCGAAGATGGGTTTCTCTTTTTTGGCGGGCGATGTGAAAAGTATGACTTTCGCAAGAAAAAGCCGTCTGACCTTCCAGACCTCTTTTCATTCAGGGACCAGATGTTACGGGAAGAACATCTTCAGAGGCAGTCGGCATTCGCTGATAGGCTTTCTCAAGGGAATAACGGCGTCCGGCGACCAAAAATCGGGATCCCCTATATATTCTTTTTCCATGACTTCCTTCCTTTCTGGACAACACTCCTGTGGGAACTGGGATTTGATGTAGAGGTATCACCCAAAACAAACAGACAGATCATAAACCTCGGCCTCGAGCGGGTCCTTTCAGAGGCGTGTTTCCCGATTAAGGCTGCACACGGCCATATACAATACCTGCTCGACAAGGATGTGGACGCAATATTCCTGCCGAGTTTCATTAACCTTAATACGCCTGAAGACGTTATGGAGAGGGGGTTGGCATGTCCCTATACTCAAACAATCCCTTATGTCTCAAAAATCGTCTTTGACGGAATCCGCATTATCACACCTCTGATAAATCTGAGGCGGGGCAGAAAATTCATGGTAGATGAACTCGCTAAAAGCTTGAAGCCTTTTAGAATTGGGAAATCCGGAATTTCAAAGGCAATCGCCGTAGCTCATGAGGCACAGGAGAACTTTGCCGTCGGGATAAAGGCAAAATATGATGAGGTCTTCTCACAACTCAAGGGTAATGCTATCGTAATTGTCGGACGGTCCTATAATGCGCTCGACAGCGGCGCAAATCTTGAAATCCCCAAGAAGCTTGCTAATCTCAATGTCCTTTCGATCCCTTTCGATTTCCTGCCCACTGAAAGATATTCGATAAACGATAAATGGGATAACATGTACTGGAAATCGGGGCAGCGCATATTAAAGGCTGCCCGGTTCATAAGGGAAAATAAAAATCTGTACGCCATTTATATCGGCAACTTTTTATGCGGACCGGACTCATTTATCCTCAAATACTTCAAAAAGGAAATGGGAGACAAACCTTTCCTGCATATTGAAATCGATGAGCACAGCGCAGACGCCGGTGCAATAACGCGCTGCGAGGCGTTCATGGACAGCATCGAAAACTGTTTATCCGCCACGAACGCCCCGCCGGGAAGGGAGTCAGACATCGGGAGACAAAAGGTGGTCGAACGTAGAGCGCCCGTCACCTTGCGCCTTACGCCTGATGCGAAACGCACGGTCTATATGCCCCGCATGTCAGACCATGCCTTTGCACTCGCAGCGGCATTTGAGAGATGCGGAATAAAAGCCGAGGTCCTCCCGGAGTCTGACAGTAAAACGACGGATGTGGGGAGAAAGTATGCTTCCGGCAAGGAATGTTATCCATGCGCTGTCACTACCGGTGACATGGTGAAGAAGGTGATGGAGCCTGATTTTGTTGCCGAAGAAAGCGCCTTTTTCATGCCTTCCGGCACCGGTCCCTGCAGGTTCGGTCAGTACAATGTCTTCCACAGACTTGTTCTCGATAGCCTGGGGTACGGAGATGTACCGATATTCTCTCCGAACCAGGATACTACTTTTTATAAAGATCTCGGCATTGTCGGCAAAGATTTTACACTGCAGGCGTGGAAGGGCATTATCGCTTATGAACTGCTGAACAAGTGCCTCCACGAAATAAGACCGTATGAAAAACAGAAGGGAGCAGCCGAGAGGCTGTACCGGACTTATGTCGCGAAGTTGTACCAGTCGTTAAGAAACAGCAATGGTTGTTCTCCGGAGGACACCCTCAAAGAGATAAGGAGAGACTTCGAGAATATCCCGAGATATAACGATAAGAAGCCCTTGATAGGAATAATCGGTGAAATTTTTGTAAGGTCTCACAAGTTCTCCAACGAAAACCTCGTAATGAAGGTTGAGGCGTTGGGAGGAGAAGTGTGGCTCGCCCCTGTTGAAGAATGGATTTATTACGTAAACCTCATGGGTTTAAAGAAGGCATTGTTAAAAAAACAAAAGTCTGCTATTATTAACTTTTTGCTGAAAACGTTCTTTCAGAAGAGCATAGAGCACAGATTCGCCAAATATTTCAGGGGATTTCTGAAAACCCTGAAAGAGCCTGAGACAAAGGAAATCCTTGAGAAGGCTTCACCTTACCTGCATAGTTCTTTCGAAGGCGAGGCTATTCTGAGCATCGGGAAAAGTATCGATCTCCTTAAAAAGGGAGCGAGCGGTATTGTGAATGCGATGCCCTTTGGCTGTATGCCCGGCACCATTGTTACCGCAATGCTGAGAGGCGTGAGCACGGACTTTGGCATCCCGAGCATAAGTATACCCTATGACGGGTCAGAGTCGCCCACGGTCGACATACAGCTTGAGGCCTTTATGGATCAGGCGAAGGAATATGATAAAAATATGCACCGGGCAGCCGGCAATAAGCAGTAGACGTTCTTTATTCTGTCTATATTTTTTGTTTTGTGCATACTGCTGACCGATTACCGTTTTTTAAGAGGAGGTGGATGAGTGGGAAACGTCAAAAAATGGCGCAAAAAAAAGATGAGCAAGCATAAACATGACAAGCTCAGAAAGAAAACAAAATTCCAGAGAAGAAAAAGCAAATAGCCTCATATATATTCGCTCATGGCAGGCGGGACATGATATTCAGGTAATTGCAGCCGGAAAATATTACTCCTGCCTGTTTTCATGAATAATCCATCCGAAACAGATCCTATCTGAAGGTTATCTGAAAATCCCGGCGAAAGCCTTGATAAGTGAAGGGTCATAGAGGGTCCCGCTTGCCCCGATCATCACTTTCAATGCATCTTCCCGGCTTAACTGCTTTCGGTCATAAACCCTTCCGGATACAAGGCTGTCATAATCATCTGCAATGCTCACAATACGGCTGAAAAGGTTCAGCCTCCGGCTGTCGGATGTCCCCGGATATCCCGACAAGTTGAGTTTCATATGATGCTCAAGAGATACGAGTATCGACAAGATCAGTGTCTCGCTGAGACCGAAGGATTTCAAGAGAACCTTGATCCCGTCTTCGGGATGCCTCCTTATCAGCTCCTGTTCCTTAGGCGTGAAATCTGTCTTCTTATTGAGGATGCTCGGCGGAATCTCGGTCTTTCCTATGTCATGCAGCAGCGCCGAGATTGCGAGTGCCCTGAGGTGCTGCCTGTCGAGACCGATCCTTTTCCCGAGCGTTACCGAGAGTATGGATACATTCACCGGATGGCAGGAGGAGTAGTCTTCAAAATTTCTAACCGCAGTAAAGGCTGTCAGATAACTTTCGTCAGTCAGGATAGAGTCGACGAGCAATTGAAGTGCCCTCTTTATTTTCTTCAGTTTCACCCGCGTGCCGCTTTTTATAGAATCAGCCGTCTCCTTTATGGCCATGAACGCCTTTGCGTATGCCCGTCTTGCTACGGCATTGCTGTCCTTCAAATCGATCCCTTCCTCTTTCTGCATAAAAACAGGCCCTCCGACAGTAACACCCTTCGTGAGCCTGCTTTCGAGTTCTGACTGGATCTCTGATAACTCAGAACCCTTTCTGAGCGTATACGCAAGCTGTATGAGGTCTTCAGTCCTGACCGGCGACCTGAAGTCAAACACCCCTATCGACCGTTTCTTGAATTCATGCGCGAGAGAGCTAAAAATTTCGACCTCGGAGACGCCCCCTTTTATCCTGGTACCTTCGATATAGAATGACCCTTCGATAATCTTGAGCGTAAACTCACCCGATTCTTCCAGAAAGAGCTCGACGTCATCCCGAAGCCTTTTCGCCATCTGGAGGATTGTTTCGTTCGTGGACTCATAAATGCCAACAGCCCTGACCAGTATGGAAAAATCTATTATGAGTGACTTTCCGTATTTGGATATTCTCTCTTCAAACGTTTCCACTCTTCTTTGACTCCTTCAGTGCTCTGACACACGCCTCTCTGAGGATATCCTTTCTCGATCCCGTTTCCTTCTCAATAAGAGCTATCGCCTCCGGAGTATTGATAAGGCCGAGGCCGTACGCAGCACAGGCCCTGATTTCGGTAATTTCATCTTTTTCAAGAAAGCCTCTCCTTTTAAACAACTCGGAGAGAATAGGGAATGCATCCCTGCCCCCGAGCACTGCGAGAGTCTCCAGCATCTCCCTCTTTTCCTCAAATGACCTTTTCTTCAGTTCCTCTATCGATGCGCTTTCTTTCAACGTCCTGAAGAGGGCAGGGTCCCTGGATTTCTTCAGTGCCTTAAGCGCCCTGATTCTTATCACGGAATCTTCGTCACTCAGAGCAACGCGAAAGAGATTCTTCGTATCTTCAGAGCTGATATTTTCCAATGCCTTTACCACTTCTCTTCTAACCTTCACATTCGGATGTCCGAGCGCCTTTTCTAGATGTTTCACCGCACCCGGCTCCTTTGTCATACCGAGAATCATCACTATATTCCGCACAAGGTACCAGCGGTCGTCCATAAGTGCCTGCGAGAGTATCCCGCTTTCCTGCCTGCCGAATTCCGCGAGAATTTCACAGAGCACCTTCCGCTTTTTCATTTCCTGAAGTTCACCCAACAGTTGAATCATATTCGGCATTGAATTCGTCCCCAGGAGAACCAGATACTGCCTTATATCTCCGGGTTCCGAACTACTGAAAAGGATTCTCAGTTTATCCGCAGTTCCCGCGTTATCGATAACGGCGACAATCAAGTCTCTCTGTTCCGGCGCGTCATAGATACCAGCAATTTTCCTGAGGCCCGCCAATATCTCAATTGCGCCTTTTATATCGTTATTCTTCATCCTTATATCCGCTATCTTCCCGATGTTCCTGATTATCTCGGGAAAGACTTCCGTCTCTTTTCTATCGGTCAACAGCTCAAAGAAGACGCCGACAGCCGATGAGAGCAGTGAATTTTCCTCGATACCGGAGAATTCATTCTTTATCCCGTCCAGTTCGCTTTCAGTCAGCGGTTCTGTTTCGAGAGCGACGGCAAGAGGGGGTTTTGCCGCCGCAGGACAGGGGGCAGAGGCAATGGTAGACACCTCCATATCTTTTTGGTCGATACCTCCGAGGAGGAGGCTTTCCTCGACCGCGAGTGAATCATCAACCGTATCCTCAACAGCGGAATAACCCATGTTCTTTATGTTCTTCTCCCAGAGCAGAGTCACTATGTCGTCATCATCTCTCGTCTCGGATCTCGAAGCGACTCTGAGAATGTCGATGAAGTCTGTTATTTCTTCGGACGTGATACCTTTATGGAAATCCAGCTGTCTTATACCGTCGGCAAAAAGCAAAAGCGCCACATTGTCATTTTTTCCCTCACTGTGATAGACGCTGTTCCCCTTATAAAGCAGAGAGTATTGTTCCACTCCGACGGAAAGTTCATCATCGGATTCAAAAAATAAATTGAACTTTTCAAAAAGCTCTGCGGCAAATTTTTGGTATATGGGGTTATCTCTCGGGTAGATCGTAAATGTCTTTATGGTGACGGTAAGCGCCCGAAAAATATCCCTCACACGCTCGACTTCTTCTTCGCTGACCTCTACCCCGGGATCTTCATTCATAGCTTATTCTTGCATGAATCGGATTTCATGTCAAAAACTTTTGTCTTCCGTTCGTGCAGAGGTGATAATTAAGCTATCCGCAGTCAAAACCTTCCGCTCAACGTACTGTATATCCGCTTTAAGTCTTGACTAATGAACTGATTCATGGAGTATCATTAACAATGTTTTCTCCTTTCTTGACAACGGGGATTGGAAGTCTTCCCCACAGAGACCCGCAAGATGCATGCAGGCTTGTCCTCGATACTTTCGACATACCCTTCTGGCCGCAGCTCCCTCAACTGTCATTCCATGAATTAATGATCCCTCAATTCTCCGAGGGCCTGCCTTTCCTGAAGATCGATGAAAAAAAGGAAAAGGTCTGGGTAGAAAGGGATGACAGCAATGCACTGACGCAATTCTATGAGACCTGTGCGGAGGATTGCAGGATAGCCATTTCCGGGCAGTATGCGAAAGGACTATATGCCTTCACAAAAGCAATAAAGGGCAGACGTTTCAAGTTCCTGAAAGGACAGGTCACCGGCCCGCTGACCTTCACCCTGGGGCTCAAAGACACGGAGGGCAAACTGCTTTATTACGATGAAGAACTGCGGGAGATCTGTCTCCTGCTTCTCAAGGCCAAGGTGCGTTGGCAATCGGATATTTTAAGGCCCTGCGCGGAAAAGATCATCATATTCATCGATGAACCTATCCTCTCTGCACTCGGGACATCCGGTTATATAGGGGTTGACTCCGGGGAAGCCTTAAGGTTACTGAGAGAAACAGCTGACGTCATCAGGCAGGAGGGAGGCATACCCGGTATTCACTGCTGCAGTAAGGCTGACTGGCCGCTCGTAATAAGGAGCAACGTAACGATTATCAGTTTTGATGCATATGATTATATCGAAACAATTTCGCTTTATCCGTCGGAATTCACCGATTTCATGAAGGCCGGGGGATATCTTGCCTGGGGCATCGTGCCTACGACAGACTTGATAAGGGAAGAAGACGCGTACTCGTTGAAGAGACGATTTGATAAGGGTCTTGAAACACTGTCGAAATCTATGCCTGCAGATCTCCTGCTGTCGCGGGTACTGCTGACGCCGTCCTGCGGCACAGGCTCAAGGAGTGTAGAAGAAACAGTGAAGGTTTTCAGTACCGTGGTTGAATTAAAGAAGCTGCTTACGGGTACCGACCGATGAAAGGTATTTTCATATCTTTCGAAGGGATCGAGGGGACGGGTAAATCGACACAGGCAAAGCTCCTTTACCAGTTTCTCTTCGGGAAAAGATATGAGGTCATCCTCACGGAAGAGCCGGGCGGCACACAAATCGGTCTGAGGATAAGAGAACTTCTTCTTTCAGTCGAACATAAAGGCATGACGTCGCTCACCGAGCTCCTCCTGTACAGCTCTTCCCGCGCCCAGCATTTACACCAGATTATCATTCCCGCAATCAGGAAGGGCGCGGTGGTCATAACAGACAGGTTTTCCGATTCTACCATTGCCTATCAAGGCTATGGAAGGGGAATAGACCTCAACGTCATAGGTTCCATCGACAGAATAGTAACAGGCAATATGAAGCCCGATCTTACGATACTGCTTGATCTCGACGTCGAGACCGGATTAAAGAGAAACAGGGGGATCAATAAGACAGACAGGCTGGAACTTGAGGACCCGGAGTTCCACAGGCGTGTGAGAAACGGTTACCATGAGATTGCAGCAAGAGAACGTGAAAGAATAAAATTGATAGATGCATCAGGCGGCATAGAAGAAATACAGGACAGAATAGTCGGCGTCGTCACAGATTTTATCCGCTCATATGGCACTTAAGTGACGTTATAGGACAGGACTCGGCTGTAAACATACTGCTGAAGACTATCCGCAGGGGTAGGATATCTTCATCATATCTGTTTGCCGGGGAATCGGGCACAGGCAAGAAATTCACAGCGATGAACCTTGCAAAGGCGTTGAATTGCCTGAAAGTAGAGCATAGACCACAGAGCACCCTCTCCCTAACCCTCCCCCCTCGAGGGGGAGGGCCGGGGTGGGTCGGAGACTCGGAACTCCGAACGTTAAACTCCGAACTGATTCAATTCGACGCGTGTGATGAATGCTCTTCATGCAGGAAGATAGATGCCGGAATACATCCGGACGTATTGCTTATTTCGCCTGAAAGCGGTCAGATAAGGATCGAAGAGATCAGGGCAATCGATGAAATACTCTCTCTGAAGGCGTTCGAGGGCAGGACAAAAGCCGTGGTTGTCGACGATGCTGAGACAATGAATCAGTATGCGGCGAACGCCTTTCTCAAGACACTTGAAGAGCCGCCTCCGGACAGCCTGATCATCCTCGTATCGTCAAAGCCGGACCGTCTCCCTGATACGATACAGTCCCGCTGCTCGAGGATAAATTTTACGCCCCTTTCTCACGGGGCATGTGAGAGAGTCATAAGAAAAGTGACCAGCGAGGAAAAGGCGGCCGGCAAGAAAACCGGTAAACCGGCAGGCCTGCAGGATGACAGGCTTTCACTTCTTGTAAGGCTCTCCATGGGCAGACCGGGGAATGCAGTTGCAGGAGACCTCATAGAAGAGAGGGCCTGGTTTCTTAAGCTTCTCAAAGGGATGATGGGGGCGGAAAAAGACGGATGGACATCGAGGGAGGAAATAGAAAAGTGGTTCGACTTTATGATCATCATGCTCAGGGATATGGCAGTCATGAAGGTGGTCGGGGATACGACGAATATCATAAATGCCGACCTCACGGAGTATTTGAGCAGGCTGAGCAGTTCAATTGATTTAAAGGGTATAATAGAGAATTATCAAACTTTGTACGCGTTAAAGGGATATCTTAATTTTAATCTGAATAAGTCCCTCACCTGGAACTATACAGGTTCCCTGCTGAGGAAAGAAATGGATATTACACATGCCTGACGTGATAGGGGTGCGCTTCAAACCCTGCGGAAAGATATACGACTTTGAGGTCGACGGCCTGGAAGTCAGTAAAGGCGAACTTGTCGTTGTGGAATCCGAACTTGGCGTGAACATCGGTAATGTCGTCATCGAACGCCGCACTGTTGAGGATACCGAAAAAAAGTTTAAGAGGATCATACGGAAGGCAACGGAAGAAGACCTCAGTCAGAAAAAAGAAAACAAAAAACTGGAAGCTGAAGCAAGAGAATACTCCATCGAAAGAATAATGGCGAGAGGACTTCCTATGAAGCTCATCAGCACCGAAGCCACTCTTGACAAAAAACGCATCATTTTTTATTTCACTGCAGAAAAGAGGATCGACTTCAGGGAACTCGTAAAAGACCTCGCTTCAAGATTCAAGACGAGGATCGAGATGAGACAGATAGGCGTCCGGGACAGCGCGCGAATAGTAGGCAATCTGGGCATATGCGGCAGAGAGCTCTGCTGCACAAAATTCCTGACATGTTTTGAGCCCATTTCGATAAAGATGGCCAAGAAACAGGAACTTGTCCTGAATACAGGCAAACTGTCCGGAGCCTGCGGGAGGCTCATGTGCTGCCTGGGTTTCGAGTATTCCGAGTCGCCTGCTGAAGATGTCGCCTTGCCTGAAACCGACACGATCTCTGTCACCGAGGAACCGGAGAAGGAACTGGACGAACTGGTCGTAACATCGAGTGATTCAGTCCCGGAAACGGAGACTGAACCCCGATCCGATGCCGGATCCCATCAACCGTCCGCTCAACCCGGACAAGAAAAACCAAAGTGGAAAAAAAGGAAATGGCATCCGAGGAAACGGAAGAAGAAGCCGCCGGCCAAGTGAACAACAAATTCTATATCACCACTCCGATATATTATGTCAATGACGTGCCCCACATCGGCCATGCATACACGACCGTAGCCGCAGACGTCCTTGCAAGATACAACAGGCTGAAAGGGAAAAGAATATTCTTCCTCACGGGTACCGATGAGCACGGACAGAAGGTCGAAAAAGCTGCGGAACAAAAAGGCCTCACTCCCAGACAGCATGCCGACGTCATGGTTGAGAACTATAAGAAACTATGGCTGAAACTCGATATCGGGTATGATGCGTTTATACGCACAACAGATACCGAACACGTCAAGACCGTCCGAACAACACTGCAGAAGCTTTTTGAAAAGGGAGAAATAGAAAAGAGGCTTTATTCCGGATGGTACTGCATACCTGACGAACGTTTCTGGACAGAGAAGGAAGTCATTGACGGAAAATGTCCGGACTGCGGGAGGCCGGTCGAACAGATTTCCGAAGAAAATTATTTCTTCCTGATGTCAAAATATCAGGAAAGACTTATCCGCTGCATTGAGGAAAACCATTCTTACATACTCCCCGAGACGAGGAAAAATGAGGTCCTGGGCTTCTTAAAGAATAACACCCTCGGTGACCTCTGCATATCACGGCCGAAACAGAGACTTTCATGGGGAATACCGCTTCCCTTTGACGATAAATTTGTCACCTATGTATGGTTCGATGCACTATTAAACTATTATTCCGCGACAAAATACCTTGCCCCATCCCCCACCCCTCCCTCCCCCTCGAGGGGGGAGGGTAAGGGAGGGGGTGATTTCTGGTGGCCGCCAGAGCATCACCTCATAGGAAAAGATATCCTCACGACCCATGCGATCTACTGGTCGGCGATGCTGATGGCACTTGAATTGGATCTTCCCAAAAACATCTTTGCACATGGCTGGTGGACGGTCGAAGGGAAGAAGATGTCGAAGTCCCTCGGCAACGTTGTCGACCCCCATAAGGTAGTGGATGAATTCGGGGCTGACGCGTTCAGATACTTTCTGTTCAGAGAAGTTCCGTTCGGCCTCGACGGGGATTTTTCCGGTCGCGCGATTCTCCAGCGGTTCAATACCGACCTTGCAAATGACCTCGGGAACCTGTTGAGCCGCTCTTTGACAATGATAGAAAAATACAGGAACGGAGAGGTCCCTCCGCCCGTTGAGAGCAAAGACGGAGATAGAGAAAAAGAAATCCGGGCTTTGCTGACCGACCCGGGGACCGGCATCAGAATTGGTTATGATTCATTTCTTTCAAAACTTGAATTCCATCACGCACTTGCCCGGCTATGGTTCGTAATCAATAAGGTAAACGAATATGTCCAGCACGCAGCACCGTGGAAAGAGAACGACGAGGGCAGCCTATCGAACATACTTTATACCCTTTGCGAAGCATTACGTCTCATCGCGGTTTTTCTATTCCCTTTCATGCCGTCAACTGCGGCAAAGATATGGGAACAGCTCGGTATTGAAGGGGATATATCTGCGGTCAACCTCGATACGGAGGAGCGCTGGGGGCGCTTAAAGCCGGGGACAAAGGTCAGAAAAGGGGCGGCTCTTTTCCCCAGAAAGGAACAAAAGAAGAAACCAAAAGGATAGAGGACCGTCCTTGACTTCCCGATAACCTCTCGGATAATATTAAAGAATTCGATTAATTGACTATCAAAATGACAATCGCAATCGGCTGTGACCACGCAGGAGTCGAACTGAAGAGAGATATTATATCCCTGCTGCATGATCTCCATATCGAATGCACTGATTACGGCACAAACGGGACGGAATCCGTTGATTATCCTGATTTTGGTGAGAAGGTGTCAGAGGCCGTTTCTTCCGGCAAAATAGAAAAAGGGATACTTATTTGCGGCACGGGCATAGGAATGTCTATAGTGGCGAATAAATTCCCGGGTGTCAGGGCCTCCCTCTGCAACGGTATGTTCACTGCAAGGATGAGCAGGCTTCACAACGACGCGAATGTGCTCGTTCTCGGGGGAAGAGTAATCGGCAAAGATCTGGCAAAAGAGATTGTTAGAACATGGGTAAACACTCCTTTTGAAGGGGAGAGACACGCAAAGAGACTCAAAAAGATCACTTTGATAGAAGAACGGCTAACAAAAATATGACATTCGAAAATCTCAAGATCTCCGACCCGGAAGTATTTGATGCACTGCAGAAAGAAATAGAAAGGGAGCGGAAGAATATTGTCCTTATCGCATCGGAGAACTATGCGAGCCCTGCAGTCCTTGAGGTACAGGGTTCTGTTTTCACAAATAAATATGCTGAAGGATACCCGGGCAGAAGATACTACGGCGGTTGCGAATATGCCGACATCATAGAAAACCTCGCACGGGAACGTGCAAAGAAACTGTTCGGGGCAGAGCATGTAAATGTGCAGCCCCATTCAGGGTCCCAGGCCAATATGGCCGTCTTTTTCTCGGTGCTCAAACCCGGCGATACGATACTGAGTATGAGTTTGAGTCACGGAGGTCACCTCTCGCACGGTGCGTCGGTGAGTTTCTCCGGGACCTTGTACAAGGCTGTGTCTTACGGCGTAAACAGGGTTACGGGATATATCGATTATGAAGAGGTGCGCAGGCTCGCCCTCGAAAACAGACCGAAAATGATCCTCGTAGGCGCGAGTGCGTACTCAAGGAGTATCGACTTCAAAATCTTCTCCGATATCGCAAAAGAGGTTGGCGCATATCTCATGGCAGATATTGCGCATATCGCGGGACTTGTCGCCGTGGGCCTTCACCCGTCCCCGATACCTTATGCGGACTTCGTGACATCCACAACACATAAAACGCTCAGGGGGCCGAGAGGCGGACTGGTCATGTGCAAGGCCGAATATGCGAAGGCGATCGACAAGATGGTCTTCCCCGGGATACAGGGCGGACCGCTGGTCCACGTCGTCGCGGCAAAGGCCGTTGCCTTGAAAGAAGCACTGAATCAGAGCTTCAGAGACTATCAGGCGATGGTCATAAAGAATGCGAAAAGGCTCGCGGAAGAATTGATAAACAGAGGTTTTAAGATCATCTCCGGCGGCACTGACAACCACATGATGCTCGTCGATCTCACAAGTAAAGGCATTACCGGAAAAGACGCCGAAGAGGCACTCGGGAAAGCCAGGATCACGGTAAACAAGAATGTAATACCGTATGACGAGAGGTCGCCCGCTGTCACAAGCGGTATCAGACTCGGTACGCCCTGCTGCACAACAAGGGGCATGGGTGAGGCAGAGATGGTGGAGATTGCGGATATACTGTCGGCGATAATACAGAACAACAAAGACCCCGAGGCGATTAACGCCCTCACCGGAAAAGTAGATTCCCTTTGCGACAGGTTTCCGATCTATTAGTGCTGGCGGCAAATATATAATCCGAATGCAGCGATAAGAGACCCAATTGCCGGATGTGCCTGTCATTGCGAGCACCTGAAAGGTGCGTGGCAATCTCCTCGGTAAGTTAAGATTGCTTCGTTCCACCCGCAATGACAATTATGATCGCCGGATTTGATATAATCAAGGCAAATTAGATCAGTCATGAAATGCCCTTTTTGCGGAAACCTGGAAGATAAGGTCATCGACTCGCGGACGAGCCGTGAAGGCAACGCGATACGCCGCAGGCGCGAATGCCTCAAATGCGGGAAACGCTTCACGTCCTATGAGCGCGTAGAAGATATCATTCCAATGGTCGTAAAAAAAGACGGAAGGCGTGAATCATTCGAAAGGTCAAAGGTACTGAGCGGCCTTAAAAAAGCCTGTGAAAAAAGGCCGATAGGCATGGAAACGCTTGAAGGGATTACCGACTCCATAGAAAAGAAACTCATCGGACTCGGTGTCAAGGAGATCCAGAGCACATGGGTCGGTGAAGAGGTAATGTCTTCATTAAGGGAACTCGACAAAGTTGCCTATGTCAGGTTCGCTTCCGTCTACCGGCAGTTCAAGGACATAAATGAACTGATGAACGAAGTAAAGACGCTTTTCGAGCACAAATAATGTAGGGGCAATTCATGAATTGCCCATTGCAATTTTCCGCAGCTTCCCTTGCAGACCCACACGTGAACATCTTGCCGACGATGTTGGTTGACCGAGACAAACGTCACTTCACTGCCTTTTCTCGGTAGCTCCCTCTATCTTCCTGAAATCAACGCTTTCT
>CAVSHJ010000001.1:0-121817 GCA_963727725.1 Thermodesulfovibrionales bacterium | reverse complement strand
TTACAAAGGCCGGATTAACCTTTGCCAATACCCTGAGGTCTATTTTGAGGCAGGACCCTGATGTTATATTTGTGGGAGAAATCCGGGATAATGAAACCGCTGAGATTTCCCATGCGGCCTCGATGACAGGGCACCTGGTCCTCAGCACTATCCATACCAACGATGCCATTTCGACCGTAGCCAGGCTGAAAGACCTCGACATAGAGGCATATTTGGGTAAAATCTGCTATCCGGGCGTTCTTGCCCAGCGCCTTGTAAGGAGAATATGCAAAGAATGCCGGGAAGAGAGTGTCGCCTCCTCCGGCAGTCTTGAAAAAGATCGAGACCAAACTAAGTGAAAAGGTTTCATTTCTCTTCTATCATGGGAAGGGATGTAAGTCCTGCAATCAAACAGGCTATAAGGGAAGGATAGGGGTTTATGAAATTTTGGAAGTAACCAGTGATATCAGGGAATTGATTAGCAAGGACGCACCAGAAGGGAAAATCAGGGAAGCGGCCAAAATGACCGGAATGAAGACAATGTTTGACGACGCACTGGAAGAGACAAGCAGGGGATCACTACACTTGAGGAATTGGAAAGGGTCTTATTCACCACTGAAGAACCCGAAGCATCTGATGAATGGAAGTGCAGCAATTGTCAAAAGCCTGTTGAACCTGAATGGCAGTTCTGTCCTTACTGTCGTCACGAACTGAATGTCCCGGGTCCTGTTGAAATCATCAAAATTACCCATCCCTCCGAGATAATCCAGAAGGAAGCTATATTAGGATTAGGAGAAAAACACAGTACTCTTAAAAAAGTAAAGATACTCCTTGTGGATGAAGATGAGACAGCGGGTCAGGAACTGGCCTCTTTCCTTCGCAATCAACAGCTGATTGTGGCGACAGCTGTTGATAGAAAGGATGCCGTTAAAAAGATTTTTAAGGATAAGCCTCACTTAATAATCGTGAACATTAAAATGCCTGAGATGAGTTAGTGAGTTGATTAAAAGATTACGGAGTGACATTACCACCGCATTTATGCCAGATGATCTTCCTTTCTAGAGGGAGGGAGATTCAGGACAGGTTGAAAGGTTTTGAAATAGGTGCTGATGATTATCTGCCAAAACCCTTTTCGATGGAAGAACTGTTGCTTCGGCTCAAGGCAGTATTGAAGAAGGTATATGGGTGGACTTGATTCAATGGCGTCCCTACACTATCCCGGTCACGGTTATGGTATTCGCTATGAGTTGATTTGACAATTTCTTCCTTCCTTACAATACGTACACGTGGTGGTTGCATTATTCTGTAACCCTGCTATAGTGTGAGCTAAGAGGGATCATTGTGCTTATGAAGAAAATGATCTTCCTGAAGTTGAAGACATAGTCGCAACGGTTCGCGAACCGCTTTAGTTCTGGATGCGAACCTGAATATTCTCTCTGCCAACCGTAGCTTCTATAGAATCTTCAAGGTAGAGCAGGGAGAAGCCATACGGACATCTCATCTTCGATGTCGGCAACAAACAGTGGGACGTCCCTGCGCTTCGGACATTCCTTGAGGACATTCTCCCAACACACAAACTGTTTGATAACTACAAAGTTGAGCATGATTTCCCGGCCACCATCGGTCACAAAACAATGCTCCTGAATGCCCGCCAGATTTATCGGAAAGATGTCAACACGCAGATGATCCTGCTCGCCATCGAGGACATTACCGCGCGTAGGGAGATAGAATCCGGGCTGGAAAAGACCCGGAAAGAACTGGAAGTAACTAAAATATCCGAAGATGAAGCCCGCGAGTACGCCGAGAGCATCATCAACACCCGTGCGTGAACCCTTAATCGCTCTGGATCAAGACCTCAGGGTGGTCTCTGTCAGCCGCTCCTTCTATGACTTCTTCAAGGTAAAGCCTGAAGAGACGTTGGGAAAACTTATTTATGACCTGGGCAATAAACAGTGGAATATCCCCAGGCTGCGGGAACTGCTGGAAACCATCCTTCCCAAAAAAGCGACCTTTGATAACTATGAAGTTGAACACGATTTTGCCACCATCGGCATGCGCGTAATGCTTCTGAATGCTCGGCAAATTCAAAGAGCGTTTGGAAAGGAACGGATAATCCTCCTAGCTATCGAAGACATCACTGAAAAAATGAAACTGCAAAGAGAATTGGCAGAACGAACGCGCGACGCTGAGGCTGCGACCAGAGCTAAGTCTGATTTCCTGGCCAATATGAGCCATGAGCTGAGGACCCCGCTCAATTCGATCATCGGATTTTCGGAGGTACTGGAGGACGAACTGCTCGGCTCGCTGAATGCGTCGCAGCGTGAAAACATACAGTACATCCTCAAAGCGGGAAGGCACCTGCTCAGCCTGATCAACGACATCCTCGATCTCTCCAAGGTGGAATCGGGCAAGATGAACCTTGAAGTGGACCGAGTGCCATTAAAAGAGATGCTTGATGCCATGCTGGCCATGCATCGAGAGAAGGCATTGCGGCATGGGATCAGCCTGGATTTGCAAATAGAATTGGTCACGGGTATGGAGATCGAGGCTGATGAAAGGAAACTCAAGCAGATATTGTTCAATCTTCTGAGCAATGCGGTAAAATTCACACCCGACGGCGGCTCCGTGCGGGTCATGGCGAGGGGAATCACCGGAGCACAGGAAATAGAGATTAGTATCGAGGATACCGGCATCGGGATCAAGCTGGAGGACATCCCGAAGCTTTTCAAGGAGTTCTCTCAACTGGATTCTGTCTATGATAAAAAGTACGAGGGTACGGGGCTCGGGCTGGCGCTCACCAAAAAATTGGTTGAACTGCATGGCGGGCGCATACAGGTGTCGAGCGAATTCGGCAAGGGCAGCCGCTTTGCCTTTGTCATACCACTAAGACAAGAGAGGAAAAATAATGCCTGAGAAAATACTTGTGGTAGAAGACAACGAGCAAAACCGCATACTCGTGCGCCAGGTATTGGCCCACTACGGCTATGAGGTGCTGGAAGCGAAGGATGGGCTGATTGGGTTGGCGATGGCTCGCACGCACATGCCCGCGTTGATCCTGCTGGATATTCAGATGCCTGTGATGGACGGATTTATGGTTATCCGTGAGTTGCGGAATGATCCTGAACTCAGAAAGATCAAGGTCATTGCCGTTTCGTCCTTTGCCATGAAAGGCGACATGGAAAAGGCGTTGCAGGCTGGTTTCGATGAATACGTCACCAAGCCTATCGATACACGGAAATTCCCGGAACTGATCAAGCAAGTCCTATCCCGGATGCAGCCATGAACCCACGAAATTCGATCATTCTCTGCGTTGACGACGAAGAGGCGAATCTCAAGCTGCTCGAAAACATACTCGTTCCGAGAGGCTACGAGGTAGTCAGCGCCGCAAGCGGAAAAGACGCCTTGCTGAAGATCAAAAGTCAGACAATCGACCTCGTACTTCTGGACATTATGATGCCGGGGATAGACGGCTTTGAGGTTTGCAGACAGATGAAAGAAGACCAAAAGCTCAGGAACATACCGGTCATCATGATTACGGCATTGACCGACAAACAGGATCGTATTCGCGGTATCGAGGCCGGAGCAGAGGAGTTTTTGTCAAAGCCTTTCGACCAGACAGAGGCGCTCGCAAGGATAAAGATATTGTTGAAGGTGAAGGAACTCAACGACGCCCGCGCGTGCGCGGAGGAGGCGCTGCAAAAATCCCACGATGAGTTGGACTGGCAGGTGCAGGAACGGACGGCGGAGTTGGCACAAGCCAACACAATACTGCAAGCAGACATCACTGAACGCAAACGGAGGGAAGAAGAAAGGGAAATATTACTGCAAGATCTGGGCGAAAGGGTCAAGGAGCTTGGATGCATAAACGATATCTCTCGGCTGGCTGAGGAACACTGGATCTCGATCGAAGAATTTGTGCCGGGAGCAGTTGGCATCTTGCCCCCTGCTTGGCGTTATCCGGAGATTTGTGCTGCCCGCATAATGCTGGATTCAAAAGAATTCAAGACAGCGAATTTCCGGGAGACGGAATGGAGCCAAGTCGCTGACATAAAAGTTGACAGGAAGAAATTCGGAGCGGTGACGATCTGTTATCTTGAGGAAAAGCCCGCTGCTGATGAGGGACCTTTTCTCAAGGAGGAAAGGAGCCTAATCAATACAGTAGCGGATTTTCTGGGGCACATCATCCAGCACCGGCTGAGTGAAGCGGAGATCAGGGTCTCGGAAGAAAAACTCCAGTATATTGCATATCATGATTCTTTGACAGGCCTTCCCAACAGGAGCCTCTTTTTTGAAAGGATTAACAAGAAGATAGCAGAAGCAAAGGATAGTTCAAGTTCTATTGCAGTTGTAATAACGGATATTAACAAATTTAAGTCTATATGCGATATATATGGCTCTGAGATCGGGGATAGAGTTTTAAAAGGGGTTGCAGAAAGACTTTCAGCCTCTATACGAAAAGGAGATATCGCAGCACATCTTGGTAACGATGCCTTTGGGATAGCATGTATGGGCGTTACCGGTTCTGATGATATCATTATGTTGGAGAAGATCATAAATGATATCTCTTCCCCTTTAAAGATTGGGGGAGATGAAATAATCCCGACCTTTAGTACGGGAATCTCACTATATCCTCATGACGGAGAAAGCGCCTCTGAACTCTTGAAATCAGCGGGTCTAGCACTGGGTATAGCCAAGAAAGAGGGAAGAAAAGCCTCCCAGTTTTATAGTATAGACATGAAGGTGATGGCATCAGAAATAATGTTGTTGGAAAAACAACTTGTCACTGCCATAAAAAATGAAGAATTTTTACTTCACTACCAACCTTACTGGGATATTACAACAAAAAAGATGGTCGGCATGGAAGCCCTTATCAGGTGGCAAAGTAAGGACAAGGGATTGGTACCTCCGGGGAAGTTTATCCCTGTCCTTGAGGATACGGGGATGATCATAGAGGTTGGAGAATGGATATTAAGGGAAGCCATCAGACAGGTGAAGGAATGGCAGAACAATGGACATCCTGTAGTTCCCGTCTCTGTGAATATGTCATTAGTTCAGTTCAGGCAAAAGAATTTGGCAGAGATGGTTAAGAAGATAATGGGAGAATGTGGGTTTTATCCATCACTTCTTGCCCTGGAAATAACAGAAAGCGCCTTTATGCAGAATATAGAATTTACCAAATGGGTGCTTACTGAAATGAAAGAGATAGGGTGTTCAGTATCTATTGATGATTTTGGGACAGGGTATTCATCACTGAGTTATCTGAAGAGATTTCCTATTGACAATCTGAAGATCGATATATCCTTTATTAGGGACATGGTCAAAGATCCTGATTCTGCCTCAATCGTCATGGCTATTATCAACATGGCACATACCCTGAATTTAAAAACTATTGCAGAAGGGATAGAAACCGAGGAGCAGTGGAATTTCCTGCGTCTTTTAAGGTGCGATATGGGACAGGGTTTCTATCTCAGCAAACCTTTGCCTCCAGAGGAAGTTGAAAAATTGCTCATATAAGGATAAACTTTTTATCCTTCCCAGAACGTTATGCGTATTTCTAAAATACTTCAGTTTGACTTCCATACTGCGAATTCTCAGGGCATGCCGTGTAAAACGTTTGACTTACCGGTTAAAGTCCGGTCGTGGGAATTTGGTAGTTCACCCACGTAGCTTGAAGGAGGTGTAAAGAGCAATCTGAAGCACTAAGTTCCTTGACAAAGGCTCCAAAAGGGAGTCGAGCGAGCCTGCGGGTCGTAGTGCAAGCGAACCCACATATAGCCTCGAAACACACGATGGAGTTGTCGATCCTTTCCTGAACGGGAGAAGACCGGAGCATCTATCCTAACGATAACTGCCATAACCGATAGATGGACTCCCGGGGTAATAGGGGCGACACGCAGGGGAAGCCACACGACAATGAACACGGGAGACCCGTACCGATGCCTTCAGGGGCAACTGGTGGATATAAGGAAACGAAATTCCATTGGGTCGGTGCGGGAGTCGGAGTTGCCCATAGTACCGTTAGCATCTCAAAGACAGCATAACTTTGAGAGAGGGAAGGGGCAATGCCTTTATCACGTTTCTGAAGAAGAAAAGGAAAGGAGATTGCGTAATGCTGGAAACTCCGGAAAAGATCCGAGAACTTCAGAGGAAACTATACCAGAAGGCCAAGCAGCAAAAGGAGTACCGATTCTATCTTCTCTACGACAAGGTCTACAGGTCGGATATCCTGAGCCATGCCTATAATCTTGTCAAAGCGAATAAAGGAGCGCCGGGAGTTGATGGCGAGACCTTTGAACGCATAGAGGAGATGGAAGGAGGAGTTGAGGGGTATCTCGAAGCAATCGCCGGGGAACTCAAGCGCAAGGAGTACAAACCTCAGCCTGTACGAAGAGTCTATATATCAAAATCAGGCGGAGGCAAAAGACCGCTGGGAATTCCGACGATCAGGGACAGAGTAGTGCAGATGGCAGTAAAGATAGTTATTGAACCCATATTTGAAGCCGATTTTCAAGAAAACTCTTACGGATTCAGGCCTAAACGGAGCGCCCATCAAGCAGTAGACGACGTGAGGATGCATCTCCTTCGAGGCAAAATGGACGTAATCGATGCCGACATCTCCAAATATTTCGACAGCATCCCTCATGACAAACTTATGCAACTGGTCGCGAAACGTATCGTGGATAAGAATGTGCTGAAACTGATCAAGATGTGGCTGAAAGCGCCGGTTGTGGAAGAGCGTGAGGATGGAAAGAAGGAGTACAAGGGTAACGACAAGGGGACTCCTCAAGGTGGGGTGATCTCGCCACTCCTTGCAAACATCTATCTAAATGTTCTGGACACCTTATGGACTTCCAAGCAGGGCAGGGAACGCGCGGAATACCCGCAGGCAGCTGAGATCTATGACCCCTGTTCGGCGGATTCGGCTTCGGCAGCCTTTGCACCGAAATATCTTTCCTTTTCCTTGATCTTTGCCGCCTTACCCTTCTTGCCTCTCAGATAATAAAGCTTTGCTCTCCTGACGCTTCCTCTTTTCAAAACCTCAATCTTTTCAATAGAGGGCGAATACAGAGGGAAAATTCTCTCCACGCCGACGCCGAATGATATCTTCCGCACGGTAAAAGTCTCTCTTGTATTGCCTCCCCGTCTGGCGATTACTACACCGTCAAAGGGCTGGATTCTCTCCTTATCACCTTCAACGACCTTGACGGAAACTCTTACCGTGTCCCCGATATTGAAGGCGGTAACATCTTTCTTGAAACCCTCCTCAACTGCACTTACGATATTCATAGTGATTCCTCCTTTATCTCTCTCAGTAATTTATAATCTTCTTCGCTGAGCCCGCCTTTTTCGAGGAGGTCCGGCCTTCTCTCCAGTGTGCGGCGCAGGGCCTCTTTTCGCCTCCATCTCAATATATCTTTGTGGTTTCCGGAAAGCAGGATCTCCGGCACCTCAAAACCTCTGAACAGAGGAGGCCTTGTATAGTGGGGGTAATCAAGTATACCCCATGAAAAAGATTCTACCTCGGCCGAATGCTCGTCACCGAGGACTCCGGGTATCAACCTGGCAAACAGCGTCTATTATAACCAAAGCAGGCAGTTCTCCGCCAGTCAGTACGTAATCCCCTATGGATATCTCATCATCTGCAAGCGCTGTTTTCACTCTTTCGTCAATCGCCTCGTACCTTCCGCACAGGAACACAAGCCGCCTTTTCTCATTTGAAAATTCCATGGCAGTGTCCTGATCAAATTTCTTCCCTGCGGGACTGAGCACGATGACTCTCCTCTCTGCCGGGTCGGGACAAACTGTCTCAACCGCCAGGAAAAAGGGTTCCGGTTTCATGACCATGCCTGATCCACCGCCGTAAGGTGCGTCATCCACGGTTTTGTGTCTGTCCTTTGTATAATCCCTCAGGTTGTGTACCTTCAGATCAACCAGTCCCTTCTGAAGGGCCCTTTTTAAAATTCCCTCACCGAGATATGCGCGAAAGATATCGGGGAAAATCGTAATGATATCGCACTTCATTGTATTCAGGAAGACCGTTTCCGAACTGGAAATAAATGATTAAGGGGCAAAAGGAAATGTTCTTTTCCTCCTACCCCTCTTGTTTTAAATTTATTTGCCGGGGATACGAATGACAAAAGTAATCTTTCCCCGGAGGAGCACAAGTATTTTATTCGAGGATCTCAAGCACGCAGCGCTTCCCGATTTTTGTTCCCGATGCGCTGAGGATAGTCCGCATCGCGCGTGCTGTCTTGCCCTGCTTTCCGATAACCTTTCCGAGATCGCTTTGTGCAACTCTGAGTTCAAAGACAGTAGTTTTTTCGCCGTCGACTTCCGTAACACTCACCTCTTCAGGTCTGTCTACCAGAGCCCTCGCCATCTTTTCTACTAACTCTTTCATCATTTCCACCTCCATACGAGTTTTGGTCTGCCTATAAGCCAGCCCTTTGCATAAGCTTTTTAACCATATCGGTAGGTTGTGCTCCCTGCTGCATCCAGAGTTTTGCTTTTTCCAGGTTAAGTTTTATTTCGGAAGGTTCTTTCAAGGGATCGTAGGTCCCGAGAATCTCGATAAAGGGTCCGTTCCTTCTTGCCCTCGAATCAGCGACTACCACCCTGTAGAAAGGTCTCTTGTGTGCTCCCATTCTTGCAAGCCTTATCTTGACCAAACCATCACCTCCTTAAAAGTCTATAATTCTAATACATTTTCGAATGGAAAGTAAAGGTTGGGAGAGTGTTTGATTTTTCGATAGATTTTCCGTTATTATCACACATGGAAATTAAGAAATTCTTCGATGAATCGAGCCGTTATATCATGAATACCTATAACAGGTATCCTGTCATGCTCAGAAAAGGAAGGGGTGTTAAGGTCTGGAGTTCTGACGGCAAGGAGTACCTGGATTTTGTCGGCGGGGTCGCGGTGAATATACTCGGCCACTGTCATCCCCGCGTGGTAGTGGCTATACAGAAGCAGGCACAGAGGCTGATCCACGTCTCTAATTATTACTACATAGAACCGCAGATAAAACTTGCAAAGCTTCTGGTAGCACATTCCTTTGCAGACAAGGTATTTTTCTGCAATTCAGGCGCCGAGGCAAACGAGGCCGCTATAAAACTCGCCCGGAAATATTCAAAAGAGCATGCCGGACCTGGCCGTTTTGAGATTATCGCCGCAAAGAATTCCTTCCACGGAAGGACACTTGCGACCCTTACGGCAACAGGGCAGGAGAAATTTCAGCATGGCTTTGAACCGTCTGGTGCCGGGGTTTAGTCATGTCCCGTTCAATAATATAGATGCGCTCAGGAAAGCGGTAACGGGCAGTACGTGTGCCGTTTTGCTGGAACCGATTCAGGGGGAAGGTGGTGTCAGGCTTCCCGACCAGGATTACTTGAAGGAAGTGAGGGAACTCTGTAATGAGCATGACCTCCTCCTCATACTTGATGAGGTCCAGACCGGCATGGGCAGGACCGGGAAGCTCTTCGCCTATGAACATTACGGGATCGCGCCCGACATTATGACTATTGCGAAGGGTCTCGGGGGCGGAGTTCCAATTGGTGCGATGCTCGCGACGGACAGGGTTGCGTCTGCGTTTCAGCCCGGTAATCATGCCTCGACTTTTGGCGGAAATCCGCTTGTATGTGCTGCGGCTGTCGCAACTATGGAAACGATACTGGAAGACGGTTTTATACTGGACCAGTGTAACAGGATGAGTAAATATTTTATTGAAAAGCTCGAAGAGCTGAAGACAAAATTCCCGGGAATTATTGCGGAAGTGAGGGGGAAGGGGCTTCTCCTTGGCATGGAGCTGACGCGGGAAGGTGATCCTGTAGTGAGGGCATGCCTTGAAAAGGGGATGCTTATAAATTGCACTGCGGGGAAAGTGTTGCGTTTCATCCCGCCTCTGATCCTGCAACGGAAGGACATAGACCAGCTCATCGATGTCCTGGATGGTATTTTGTCGAAATCAGTCTGATCCTTATCACCCGATCCAGTAACAGTGTAAGGACAATAAATTGTTATGAAAAGAGATTTTTTAGCGTTATCGGATTTGTCTGCCGGAGAGATTCAGCGTCTTCTTAAAAGGGCGGCAGAGCTAAAATCGGGCAAAGACGCAAATAAATGCCCGTTAATCGGGAAGAGCGTCGGCCTTTTGTTCGAGAAGTCATCCACGAGGACGAGGGTATCTCTGGAGGTCGGTATTTATCAGCTCGGGGGGCAGGCTATTTATATGAACCCGAAGGAGATACAGATAGGGAGAGGGGAAACGATTCACGACACCGCAAAGGTGTTGTCGCGATACCTTGATGCGGTCGTAATCAGGACTTACAGTCATGAAACGCTTGTAGAATTTGCATCTCATTCTTCGATCCCTGTGATTAACGGACTGAGCGACCTTCACCACCCCTGCCAGGCGCTGGGTGACCTGATGACCATCGTCGAGAAGAAGGGACGGCTTAAGGGTGTCCGGGTTGCCTACATCGGCGATGGAAACAATGTGGCAAATTCTCTGATTGAAGCCGCCGCCATGACGGGAATAAAGCTTTCGGTTGCATGTCCGAAAGGCTATGAGCCGGCTTCTGATGTCCTTGAGAAGGCCAGGACATCTGCAAAGAGTGAAATCAGCGTCATGAACGACCCGAAACAGGCTGCCAGGAGTGCAGAGGTGATTTATACGGATGTATGGGTGAGTATGGGACAGGAAAAAGAGGCGGCGAAGAAAAGGGAAAGGTTCAAGAATTATCAGGTGAACAGGCGGCTCCTTTCTTATGCGGAAAAGGACGTGATCGTAATGCATTGTATGCCTGCTCACAGAGGTGAAGAGATCGCAGGCGAAATCATTGACGGACCGCAGAGCGCTATCTTTGACCAGGCGGAAAATCGATTGCATACTCAGAAGGCACTTTTAGAATTTTTCCTCGCATAGTGAAAAAAGCATTCATATTTTTTTCGATAGCGGTAACGTGTTTATTTTTTTTCAGTATTCCCGTCTATGCCTTTCATGCAAGAGTCCTGCCTCGCAAAATCAACCCTGGAGATGTCTTTCTCATTGAGGTGTCCGGCATGAGAACATCAAAAAGATTGCCTCACGCTTCAATGAGCGGGAAAGAATTCTCTTTCAGCCGATGCGGAAGGGGTTCCTTTGTCGCTATCGGAGCAGCGGACATCGAAACAAAAGCGGGTGTCCATACCATCAGATTGAAAGTCGGGAAAAGGAAAAGAAAGCTGAAATTGTGGGTGAGAAAAGCCAGTTTTCCGGAACAGGAACTTACCCTTCCCGAGGATAAAGTTTTTTTGAAGCCAGACGATCTTGACAGGGTAAAGAAGGAGAATGAAAGATTGGAGGACATATTTGAGACAATTTCTCAAAAACTCTGGGAAGGAGACTTTATCGCCCCTCTCAATAATGCGATAACAACCGCATTTGGCACAAAAAGGATAATGAACGGGAAATGGACCAGCGTGCACAGGGGAATAGATATGAAAGGAGATGCGGGCGAGGATGTGCGGGCGTCAAATGACGGGAGGGTTGTTTTGGAAGAGGAACTGTTCTTCGGAGGCAACACGATTATTCTCGATCACGGACAGGGGATCTATACGGTTTATATGCATCTGTCGGAATTCAAGGTCAGCTCCGGCGATGTTGTTTCAAAAGGGGATATCATCGGCTCCGTGGGCTCATCAGGCAGAGCGACCGGGCCTCATCTCCACTTTGGAGCAAAGGTGCAGGAGATGAGCGTAAATCCGGTCTCGCTGTTCAAACTCGAATTCTAGGTTGAGACAGAGTTGCATTATTGGGGCGATGCGATATTGGATGTGGTAGACTATTTCTAAAAAGGAGTTATTAATGCTCAAGGCAAAAGATATTATGACAAAGGACGTAATTACGGTGAAACCGGACGCCACGATAGAAGATCTGGCACGGCTGCTTGTTAAACATGACGTCAGTGGTGTACCGGTTGTGGACGACAAGGGGAGGTTGAAGGGTATTGTTACGGAAAACGACCTGATTACCAAGAACAGCAGGCTCCATCTCCCGACGGTATTAAGGTTGTTCGATGCCTATATCCCTATCGGCACGGGCAAGATGGAAGACGAGATTAAAAGGATGGCTGCATCCAGGGTAGATGAAATATGCGCAAAAGAAGTAATCACTGTGGACTATGAAGCCTCCGTGGAATATGTCGCCACGGTGATGACGGAGAAAAAGATACACCTGTTGCCCGTGCTGGAAGAAGGCAAACTGGTGGGGATTATCGGTAAGAAGGACCTTATCCGGGGCATGGCGGGAGATGCTTCCCAATCCTGACATAGTTTTGTACCGTTTGATTTTGTCCACGGTATTTGTATATTGTGGTATGCTATTTCATATTTTATCGAGAAAGAGAGCCGTCTTTATGAAATTGAGAATTATCGCACTGGTTACTCTTCTTATGATATTTTGCGGTTGCGCGACCTACCGTTATCAGCCCGAGCCCCAATCCTGTTTTCCGTATGAACAATACAGGGCGTACCGCGGCCCTTATTGTTCTCCGCTGCCATAACTGCACCGGGCATCTGCAACCTGTTCCGTCAAGGTGTAGCCGCTGACAGGATGCGGTGAGGTCCACGGGAGAATCGGCAGTGTGCGGATCCCATAAAGGACCTGATACATGGAGCCGGCGAATAACCGGGACAAGTTCTCCTTTTTTCCGTGATGAAAGACCGGACATGGAAATGCCCTTTCGGCGAGCCACCAAGCCCCTCCTTTCATGTATTTTTATTTTTGTAATCATATACAGTAAGATAATTGTATGAGGAAGAAGATAACGGATCAGCGGATAAGGAAATTCTTTTGGGAAGCCGATGAACTCCCCTTTGATAATAAGGCCTCCTATATGCTTGGCGACCTCTATAACTATGGTGTGAGCAGGTGTATACAGATTTCGGGCGTTATGAAGACCGTTTTCTATGAGTTCGATATTTACAGGGAAGATGACCGCATAGTAACTCTTATTGTGGAGTTGCCGATAAACTTCACCGTCAAGAACCTTGAAAGGACCATAATCTTTCTGTGCCAAACCGGAGGCCTGGTCGCCTCCAACGACAGCGAGACTTTTCATAAATGGGAAAAGAAGATAAAACCCTCCAATTATTGTGACCATGCCAGATATTCCGCCCTGAGGTTCCTTGAAGCATTGAGGAAGAAAATGCTGCTGAACAATACTTCGGGAAGATAATCCCAACTACCGATTTTCCCGGCTGTGAGGCTATAATTTGTACTGACCGTAGTCTCAATCTTTTATCTGCGTCATTTCACTGCGGCAAGTTTTGATCAGTATTTGAGAAAGAGAGGCTTATGGATCTTGGGCTTTTTGTCTTTCTCCTCCTTCTTCCGGTGAGGAGAACGGCACAGGTTGCAGCGCGACTCGCAGCAGAACTGACAGAAGGTGCAGTCAGGACAGGGATTCTTTTTCAGTGCCTTCTGATCCATGGATATATTTTACAACCTTTCAGCTTGAAAACAGGCTCTGTGGCGTAACAGGCAGGCTTAAATTATCTCTATCTCTGTCGCTGTAGTGCTTTTTCCCTGCTTTGAAAAACTGTAGCATAAGGCGGGGCGCTGCGAGCCACACGCTGTGCTATTATAACTAAAGCAATGAAACGGGTTGTCGTGACAGGAATTGGCGCCGTAAGCCCGCTCGGCAATTCATTTTCCGAATCGCTGGGCGAATGCGAAATCAGGGGTGTCAGGCATTCAACCGATAAGAAGGTTTGACGTCTCCGGCAGCAAATGGAAAGTCGCCGGCGAGTTGAGAGAATTCGATGCAGGCATATTTCTTTCGTCGAGAGAGATAAGCCGCCTGGACCCCTTTGTACATTATGCGGTCTCGGCAGCATTAATGGCTGCGGAAGATGCTTATATTACTCATCGTCCGTCACTCTTGCAGGCAGGCGTAATCATCGGTTCAAGCCGGGGTGGAATAAGCACACTGGAGAAAGAGCTGCAAAAGAGATACTCTCCACGCCCTTCGCACTGCGCTTCGAGGACATCTGCCTATCTTATGCCCTCGACAACTATCAGCATGGCTTCATCTTACGTGGCTCACAAACTTGGAATAAGGGGTTATTGCCTCGGCATATCCAACGCGTGCGCATCGGGCACTAACGCAATAGGCGAGGCGTACAGACTGATCAGGACGGGCTATAGGAACCCTGTCCTCTGCGGTGGCGCCGAGGCCCCTCTCTGCAGAATATGCACCGAAGGTTACGGCGCATCCGGCGCACTATCGGCAGGTAATGATTCTACTGCAAGCAGGCCGTTCGACAGAACAAGGGACGGTTTTGTACTTTCGGAAGGCGCCTGCATACTGGTTCTTGAGGATTATGAAGCCGCTCTGAAAAGGGATGCGAAAATCTACGGGGAGGTTATAGGATATGGTAACACCACGGATGCGTTTCACCAGACAAAGCCATCCCCTGAAGGCGAGGCGGAAGCGATAAGAGCAGCAATGGACGATGCCGGTTTAAGGGCGGAAGATATACATTTTATCAATGCCCATGGAACCTCGACTCCGCTGGGCGATAAGACGGAGACGGCGGCAATAAAACTGTTTTTTGGCAGACATGCATATAAGATCCCTGTTACTTCCGTTAAATCGATGACGGGCCATATGCTTGCCGCGTCGGGTTCGCTCGAAGCGGCTTTGACGCTGACGAGCATGAAGGAGGGCATCTTACCTCCGACAATAAATCTGAAAGAGCGTGACCCGGAATGCGATCTTGATTATGTGACCGAATCGAGAAAAGCGGAGATTGAGTTTGCGATATCCCAGTCTTTCGGGTTCGGCGGTGTAAATGCTGTGCTTGCATTCAAAAGGTCGGACGCCTGAATTCCAGCATCGCCTCTTCGGCAGGGCTTTCAGCCAGATCCCTGTATCTGGGCGAAAAATGCATCACAACAAGGTCTTTTGCCCCGGCCTCCCTCGCGATCCTTCCGGTGATCTTCGCAGTGAGGTGGAACCTTTTCAGAGCTCTGTCCGAGTCTTTATCCATAAAATATGCCTCGCAATAAAGCGTGTCCGAACCGCGCACAAGACCAACAGCCTTCTCGATATTTTCATCAGTTATGGAGACGTCGGTAACATAAGAAATCTTCTGGCCCTTCGTGATCGTCGCCACTTTACCCAGTTCCTTAAGTGTATATTTTCCCCCGGAAACCGTAAATTCCGTTTCTCCATGCAGCTGTTCCCTTATAGCCTTTTTTAATTCCGAAAGCCAGGGTCCTACGGGAAGACCCATTTCCGATAAGGTCGCCTTATTAATATTGATGTGGAATTCCTCCTCAAGCGAAAAGGCGAGACAGGGTATCTGATGGTTTAACTGTACGGCTTTTACCGTAAACAGCGGTTCCTTCAGGAGAATGCCTTCGAAATCAGATACGCCATCCTCAGTCCTCTGAAAATAATTCTCTGCCTGAAAGCCCGAGTTGATTATCTTGTCTCCCGCGACGGAGAAAACGCTTATTTTCAGCGGATATTCCCTTATGAGGTTCCACGTATATCCTTTCAGCCTGCCTTCTATACAGTCCGCTATATTTGAAGGGCCGTATACTCTTAAAGGCGTTTCTCTCCTCAGAAGTGCCCTGAGAAGAGTATCGAATCCTATGAAGTGATCTATATGGGTGTGAGATACAAAGACATCCGTGATCTTCTGCATATCACCCGGGCTTAATCTCGCGATGTTCCCGATATCGAACAGCAGGGCCCTCTTTTCCCTCATGATCCTGACAAAGAGCGAAGGGTCTTCAAATGGGCTATTGACGAGAGTGTGGATGAATGTGGGCTTCATATCGTTATGATATAATATACCAAAAATCGTCAGGCGTTGAACGTCAGGAAAAGCAAAGAGCATTCGCTCAGCGAGCAAATAGAAGATATTTATTTTATCTTAATCTTTTTGCCCTTGGCGCTTTGATTTATGTTATAAAGTGGAGGAAATATGTCTGAACTCAGAAAAGACCCGATATCGGGACGATGGGTTATAATCTCCGTAGAAAGAGGGAAAAGGCCCACGGATTTTGTCTCCCCTTCGCAGAAAAAGAGGGGAGGTTTCTGTCCTTTCTGCCCCGGAAACGAGTACACTACACCGGCTGAGATTGTTGCCTTCAGACCTTCCAGTACCAAACCGAATTCACCCGGATGGACGTTGAGGGTCATGCCGAATAAGTTCCCCGCGCTCCAGATATATGGAGATTTGAACAAGACAGGTGAGGGCATTTTTGACAAGATGAGCGGCATAGGCGCCCACGAGGTCATCGTGGAGACTCCTGATCATATGCTGTCTCTTGCCACCGTGCCGGCTAAAGCCGTCGAAGATGCGCTCTGGGCCTATTACTTCAGGCTCAACGATCTCAGGAAAGACCGCCGCTTCAAGTACGTTCTTATATTCAAGAATGAAGGGGATGCAGCAGGCGCTTCTCTTGAGCATTCGCACACGCAGCTTATAGCTCTGCCGATAGTGCCCAAGCTCGTAAAAGAGGAGACCGATGCCGCGAAACGTTATTATGAGATGAAGGAGAGGTGTATTTTCTGTGATGTGATCAGTCAGGAACTCGAATCCAGGAAGAGGGTCATATACGAAAATGCAAAGTACGTGGCCCTCGCACCGTTTGCGCCGAGTGCGCCTTTCGAGACATGGATATTGCCCAAGAAGCACGAGTCGGCTTTCTGTCCGTCTGACAACAATTTTTCCCTCCTCGCAGAAATACTCCAGACGATCCTGAAACAGATCGACAGGATACTTGATATTCCACCTTATAATTTTGTTCTCCATACGTCTCCATTCTCCGACGAGGAAAACGATTATTACCATTGGCACATAGAGTTTGTACCGAAGCTCACAAAGATAGCGGGTTTTGAGTGGGGATCGGGCTTCTACATCAATCCGACTCCGCCTGAAGAGTCAGCCAGATTCATGAGAGAGGCGAAGATATGAAGATACTGATAGCCTCACCGGAGGCTGTCCCGTATGTGAAGACGGGCGGTCTTGCGGATGTGGCGGGAGCCCTTTGCAAAGAGTACCGTCGCATGAAAAAGGAGGTGTTTCTTATCCTCCCTCTCTACAGAAAGATAATGGAGAGCCAGTCGCCGCCGAAGGATACCGGGGTCGTGATAGACGTCCCTGTCGGAGATAGGGTTATCAGGGGCAGGATTTTCAGCGACCGGTTCCCGGCCTATTTCATAAGATGCGATGA
Source organism: Thermodesulfovibrionales bacterium (assembly GCA_963727725.1). GTDB lineage: Bacteria > Nitrospirota > Thermodesulfovibrionia > Thermodesulfovibrionales > SM23-35 > CAVSHJ01. Next base: position 104,604 of record CAVSHJ010000001.1, on the reverse strand, counting down.
ATTTTTTGACAGACCCGAACTCTACGGCACGCCGGAGGGAGATTATGCCGATAATGCGTCGAGGTTCATATTCTTCTCGAGAGGAGTCCTTGAGGCGTGCAAGGCACTGAACTTTAAGCCGGATATCATCCATTGCAATGATTGGCAGACGGGACTTGTTCCGCTCTATCTGAAGACGCTCTATAAGAAAGATGCTTTTTTCGCGAAAACAGCCACCTTGCTCACTCTGCATAATATCGGTTATCAGGGGCTTTTTCCGGCGTCGGAGATGTCGCTCACCAATCTGGGCTGGGAATTCTTTCGTCCTGACCTGGTGGAATTTTACGGTAAGGTGAATTTCCTCAAGGCCGGTCTCATATCGGCCGATGTCCTGAACACCGTCAGCAATACTTATTCAAAGGAGATCCTCGGTAAGGAATTTGGTTACGGCCTGGAAGGCGTGCTGAAAAACAGGGAACGCGACCTCTACGGCGTAGTCAACGGTATAGATTATGAAGAATGGGACCCCTCGACAGACGGGTTCCTGCCCGGCCATTACAGTCAAAGCGATATTTCGGGGAAGACAATTTGCAAGAGAGACCTCATGAAATTGTTGTTTAAGCGGTCGGACGCTGTGAAAGCCGAAGGCGTGCCGCTGATAGGTATGGTCGGCAGACTGTCGGAACAGAAAGGGCTGGACCTTGTGACCGAGTCTGTTCCGGCGCTGTTGTCTTTTGGCGTAAAGCTTGTTATCCTTGGTAAAGGGGATGAAAGATTCCAGAAGGTTTTTGCAGATATATCCAAAAAACACAGAGGCATGGTCTCGGTCACGATAGGATTTGATGATTCCCTTGCCCATAGGATATATGCGGGCGCAGACTTCTTCCTGATGCCGTCCAGATATGAGCCCTGCGGACTCGGCCAGCTCATTTCACAGAGATACGGCACAATCCCTGTCGCGAGAAAGACGGGAGGACTCTGCCGACACCATAATGGATTACGACCCGTTAAAGAATAGAGGCACGGGTTTCGTTTTTTCCGATTATACCGCTTCTGCAATGCAGGATGCGCTCAAGAGGGCTTTCTGTGTATTTACCGACAGGGAAAAGATGAAAAAGATGATCAAAGAAGGCATGAAGATGGATTTCTCGTGGAAAAAGTCGGCTGAAAGTTATGTTGCGCTCTACAGCGCGGCTCTCAGGAAGAAGACCGGATAGAAGTTATTGCCAATGGATATCGCGAACAGACAGAAGTTTACCGAGGTTATTTTCGAGAATATTCGCGACGGTATCGTGATGATCGACAGAAACTACAGGATAATCACGGTCAACAGTTCTCTCGAAAAATGGACACATAAGCCGGCCTCCGATCTCATTGACAAGGACTGCAGGGAAGTGTTTCATGATAAGACATGGATATGTCCCCATTGTGCCGCGAAAGTTACCATCGAGACGGGTGAAGTCAATATTATGACGCAGATGAGTGATCTGAAAGACACCGCGCAGTATGCAGAGCTTTCTGCATACCCCATATTTGATGAAGCCGGAGAAATTGCCGAATGTGTGGTATTTGTACAGGATATCACTGACAGGATGCTCTGCCATAACGAGGTGCTGAGACTCTATAACGAGGTCAACCAGACAAAGGAGTATCTCGAAAGCATTATAGAAAATTCGGCGGACGCCATAGTTACTACCGACCTTAACGGTATCATCACTTCCTGGAACAAGGGAGCAGAGAGGATATACGGGTTTACGAAGGAAGAGGCCGTAGGAAAGTTTCTCCCTTTTGTACCCGACTTCCTTGTTGACCCTGAGTGGGAGAATAACCAGAGGATAAGGAACGGAGAAGTGCTGAAGAGAGTAGAGACGTTCAGAAAGAGGAAGGACGGCACGATCATCACCGTGAGCCTTACCATCTCGCCGATCAAGAACGTATCGGGCGAGGTCATCGGTATCAGCGGCATATCCAGGGACATATCGGAAAAGAAAAATGTCGAGAAGGAGCTGGTCAGGAGAAATCAGGAACTGTCACGGCTTTTCTTTATCAGTTCGGCAATGAGGGGCACCCTCGAATTCGATAGGTTACTGCGGATGGTGCTCACTGCGGTGACGATGGGAGACGGCCTCGGCTTTAACCGGGCAATCCTTTTCCTTGTCGATGAAAAGAAAAACGTACTGAAAGGCGCAATGGGGGTCGGGCCCGCGAGCTATGACGAGGCGTTTCGTGTGTGGGACCGGCTTTCCGTCGAGAAGAAGACACTTCCCGATATCATGCACGATATTGAAATCGGACCATTGAGCAAGGATTCTTTTTTTGACAGGCTTAGTCTCGGGATAGAGATACCGTTGACGGACGAGACAGTCCTGACAAAGGCTGTGAAGGAGAAAAGACTGTTTAATGTGGATGACGTCGGAAAAGAACCGCTGTCGGATGCGGTACTTGTTCAGCAACTGGGAACGCATGCGTATGCGGCTGTTCCGCTTGTGTCGAGAAACAGGGCCATAGGTGTTCTCTGGGTGGACAATTACTTTAACAAGAGGCCGATCACCGAAGAGGATATGAGGTTTTTGACGGCCTTTTCGAACCATGTTGCATCGGCGATAGAGAACGCAAAACTCTTTGAGAAGGTGAAACTTACGGAGCAGGAGCTTGAGAATATCTTTGAGTCTATATCCGATATGGTTTACTTTGTCGGAGAAGACTATGTGGTAAGGAATATCAATAAGGCTGTCAGCAAGAGGCTGGGCAAACCTCCTGAGGAGATTGTCGGAAAGAAATGCTATGAGGTATTCCATGGTACGAACGAACCATGGGCATTATGCCCGCACCAAAAGACTGTCCAGACAAGGCGTGCTTTTGTGGAGGAGGTTGAAGACCCTTATCTCGGTGGTACGTTCATCACTTCGAGTTCCCCGATCTTTGATACGGCGGGGGCATTTATGGGTTCGGTGAACGTAGTGAGTGACATATCGGAGCTGAAGAACCTGCGCGAGCGGGTTATCAAGACGGACAGGATGGCTGCACTGGGAGAGGTCGCAGCAAGAGTAGCCCATGAGATAAGAAACCCTCTCGTCTCCCTCGGTGGATTTGCGAAGAGGCTCGAAAAAAATCTGGACGGCAATCTGAAGGAATATGCGGACATCATTGCGAAGGAAGTCGGCAGGCTCGAAGGCATACTGAACGAGATACTCAGCTTCGTGAAAGAGACGCGGATCATAAAGGAATTCGTGGATTCTCACAGGCTCATGGAAGATATTATCTCCCTGATATCGTCAGAGATCGCCGAGAAAGGGATTGCACTCGTCAAGGAATACGGCGAGCCGGTCGAGATATATGCAGACCCGAACAGGATTAAGGATGCGCTGATGAATATACTGAAAAATGCGGTCCAGGCAACCGGAGGCAACGGGACGATAACTGTAAGAACTTACCGCAAAGAGAACGCCTGCGTGTTTGAGATAAGTGATACAGGCCCGGGCATATCCGGGGAAGACCTGCCCTTTATCTTCGATCCTTTTTTTACGACAAAGATGGGTGGCACCGGACTTGGCCTTACCGTAACGCACAGGATAGTGGAAGAGCATGAGGGGAGCATCAAAGTTGAAAGCAAACCGGGTGCGGGAAGCACGTTCAGGGTATTTATACCATTGAAAAATGAGAAATAGGAGGTATGATTGAGAAGTAGAGGCAGAACTTCCCGGTTCCTATTTCTTAATTTATAAGAGGGAGGACTCATATGAAAATACTTGTAGTTGATGACGACCAACACATCCAGAGGCTTTATAAAGAAGAATTTGAAGACGAAGGCTATGAAGTCGTCGTTGCCTCGAACGGCAAGGAGGCGATGGAACTCTTTGAAAGTCAATCACCCGATATTGTGACACTCGACATACTGTTGCCCGATGTGGACGGTATCAGGATCCTGAGGCAGATGAAGGAAAAAAACCCGAAGATACCGGTGATAATGTCTACGGCATATGATTACAGGGATGATTTTGCGGTATGGGCCTCCGAGGCATATATTGTGAAGTCGTCTGATCTTGACGAGTTGAAAGTGATGATAAAGAAGCTGCTCAGTAAGCAATGATGTCCCGTGATATTTATCTTGAGAGCACGCCTTTGGACGAGGCTCTCAGGAAATGGCTTCAAAATCTTGACTCGGGAAAAGTTTTGAGCCCCCTCACAGGTGAAAAGATCCCGGTCACAGATTCTCTCGGAAGGGTTACTGCAGAAGCGATAACCGCAAAAATTTCCTCCCCCTTTTATCACTCATCAGCAATGGACGGCTATGCGGTAAGATTTGCAGACACGTTCGGTGCGTCAGAGAGGACCCCCAAAAGGCTTGTGACAGGAGAACAGGCGCTTTATGTCGATACGGGGGACCCTATGCCCGACGGGTTTAATGCCGTGATAATGATTGAGGATATAAACGTCATAAGGGCAGAGAGCACAGGGGAAAAAGCGGAGGACACCCCCACCGTAACCCTCCCTCCTCGAGGGGGAGGGCAGGGGAGAGGGGGAGATTCTGAATTCCAAATCCCGACGGAATATATCGAAATCATTTCGCCGGCGACTCCGTGGCAGCATGTGCGCGTGATCGGTGAGGACATCGTTGCTACAGAACTCATATTGCCGGAAAATCAGAAGATAAGACCTGTTGACATGGGTGCGATGATCGCGGGCGGTCATACCGGGGTTACGGTTCGCAGAAAACCCCGGGTTGTTATTATCCCTACGGGCACGGAAATTGTTGAGCCCGGTTCGGAATTAAAAAGGGGCGATATCATCGAATATAATTCGAGGATCCTCGGCGGCCTTGTCTCCGAATGGGGAGGCGATGCCGTCAGGTTCAGAATCGTTCCGGACAACCTGGAAGAACTGAAAAAGGCAATCTCGGAAGCCCATAGTATGGGAGACCTGATAGTTATCAATGCCGGCGCCTCGGCAGGTTCGGAGGATTTTACTGCAAGGGCCGTGAAAGACCTCGGGGAGGTAATACTACACGGTGTGGGTATAAAACCGGGTAAACCGGTGATACTCGGACGCATAAGAGATAAGCCGGTTCTCGGCATACCCGGCTATCCCGTTTCCGCTTACATAACATTTACCTTGTTTGCAAGGCCTCTTCTCTATAAATGGCTTGGGCTCGACCCCGGAGGCCCGGAGGTATTGAAAGCAAAAATTTCAAGACAGGTCGCGTCTACTCTGGGGCAGGAGGAATTCCTGCGGGTGAAGGTGGGGAAGGTCGGAGAAAATTTTGTGGCGACTCCGGTCAGCCGTGGCGCGGGTGTGCTCATGTCCCTGGTAAGAGCCGACGGATTTGTGCGGATCCCTGCCATGTCTGAAGGGATAGGGAGCGGTTCGGAGGTCGAAGTTGAGCTGATGAGATCAAGAAATGAAATCGAAAATACCATTGTCTGTATAGGCAGCCATGACAATGCGCTCGATCTCCTCGCGAATGTGCTAAGGAAGAGGTGTCCCCGGTTTTCTCTTTCGTCGGCGCATGTCGGTTCAATGGGCGGCCTGATGGCATTGAAAAGGGGTGAAGCCCATATGGCGGGGACCCATCTGCTTGATGAGGAGACCGGTGAGTATAACGTCGCCTTCATAAAAAAAATCCTTCCTGACAAGAAGATCCTGCTCATGAATCTTGTTTACAGGGAGCAGGGCCTGCTCGTGCTCAGGGGCAACCCCAAAGGGATCAGGGGATTTAAAGATCTCGCGAGGAGTGACGTCGTATTCGTGAACAGACAAGCGGGCGCCGGGACGAGGCTCCTTACGGATAAATGGCTCAGAGATCTGGGGATAAGTCCCGGCGATATTAAAGGGTATGAGAGAGAGGAATATACCCACATGGGTGTTGCTTCGGCGGTTCTCACGGGTGTTGCGGATACGGGGCTTGCGATCCTCGCGTCTGCAAGGGCGCTTAATCTCGATTTTATCCCGGTCGCAAAAGAAAGATACGACCTTGCGATACCACGCGAATTCTATGATATGGAAATGGTCCGGCATCTGGTGCATATTATACGCGAAGACAGTGAATTCAGAGATGTGGTGACAGAACTCGGCGGGTACGATGTTTCAGACATGGGCAAGATAATGTACGAAGGGTAGTCTATCCTTCGTCCGGCTGTTCTTCTTTTTCGCTCTTCAGATCGATGAATCTTTTCGCCCCGATAAACCTCTTGAGATAATAAGGTGTTTCGAGACTGTCGATGGTTACCTTCCTGCTCCTCGATGAGGCATGGATAAACAAATTATTGCCGAGATAAATCCCCACATGCGAAGGGAAAGACGCATATGTCCTGAAAAAAACGAGATCGCCGATCGAAAGCTCATCACCGTCAACGGCCTTCCCCTCACGGAATTGCTCTCTTGCCGAACGCGGGCAGGTTTACGCCAATCAGGCTATAGCACTTCTTCACGTAAGCCGAACAGTCAATTCCGAAAAGGCTGTTCCCGCCGAACCTGTAAGGAATATCGAGCATCTTCTTTGCGAAAAGAATAAGCCTGTCCTGTAATCCCAATTCGCTGAGCTCGCCGGATGCGGTTGTCTTTTCCAGCTCTTTTTCCACGTGTGCCTGCGAAAGGATCGCTTCATAGTTTTGTGTATCGTCTGTTTCCGGTTCAGACTCCAGCAGTAATTTTTGTCCCGTCTTCAGCCGGTCTGTGTCAAGCCCGTTGATTTCTCTGAGTTCGTCAACATCCATATCGAACCTCTTTGCAATCCGGTAGATGTTATCACCTCTTCTCACTGTATAGGTCTTTGGTCCGGCCCTTTTTATCGCTATCCTTTGTCCCGGTCTGAGTTTATTTGATCTGAGATCATTGAACTCCTTGAGATCGCCGACCGATACGGAATACTTTCTCGCAATAGCAGATAGTGTTTCCCCCTTCCTTACCGTGTGGAAGGAAGCATCTTCCCGATGGCCGGCTCTCTTAACTGCGCCCGCCGTGATCTTTCTGTTCTTAGATTCCGTAACTTTTCTACACTTTGAAGACTTGCTCTTCCGAAGGGTTTCCTGCTTATTCGGAATCGTTATTCGTGTACCGGGCCTGAGACTGTCCGGCTTTAGTCCGTTTACACGTATGATCTCCCGCGGATTAATGTGGAATTTCTTCCCTATAGTCTGCGGGTTGTCACCCTTCCTGATCACGTAAGTGGTGCCGGCGCTCACCGAAGTTGATGCGAAGACTGCAAACATGAGTGTCGCAACCATCAGAGAGAAACTCCTCATACTCACCTCCATCGATCAGGCCGCCTCTTCTCTAATGAGGTCTTTGAGAGTGGGCAATTCTGTAAGATCTTTAAGTCCGAAATACTGCAAGAAATCCCTGGTCGTACCATAGAAGAACGGTCTTCCGGGCGCCTCTTTACGCCCCATTATCTTTATGAGTCTTTTTTCGTAGAGGGTCTTGATCGCGCTGTCCGAATTTACTCCCCTGATCTGCTCGATCTCGGCACGAATGATAGGCTGTTTATATGCAATAATAGCAAGGGTTTCAAGGGCCGGCATCGACAGCTTGCTTGAAACCTGGGTGGTTTTGAATTTCTTTACCCAATCGGCACACCCGGGATTAGTAACCATCTGATATCCGCCGGCAATCTCGGCGATCAGCAGACCCGCGTTTCGCTCTCTGTACTCTTCCATCAATTCTGCCATGAGTTTACTAATCTCCGCATCGGGAAAACCTGTAACATCTCTTAGGGTGGAAAGAGCGAGAACATCTCCTGAAAGAAACAGAAATGCCTCAAGCGCGGATTTCTTTTCTCTGTCCTCAGTCATAAAACGCCTCTACCTTATCAGAAATAGCAGAAAAATTCAATAAATTTCTTGACTCTTGACGATGTTTCTTGAAGGACTTCTTTTCATTGTCCCGGCCGTTTCTATCACGTTATTTCGCGGTCTCTCTGCCATGCCATTTGTATGTTCGTAGAATCTACCTTGTCATGCCCGAAATTCTTGGTCGAGCATCCATTCCTGGTTAAACTTGGATTCCCTCCGCCTGAGGCGGATTCGCGGGAAAGAGGCTTTATTCTTGTGGGCTGCCATATTTGTTATCGTTTGCTATAAGTTGAAATTATATAACTCATTGAAATATAATGGCAGCCAAAAAAATGAAGCAACAATATTGAAGCGCTTGCTAAATTAAGTTATATTGTGTAACATCAGAGTTGACGCGACAAGAAAAACGAGTCAAGCCGTTTGATCGTCGATGACCTGTGTCAAATAAACTCGGAGGATACAGACAACAATGAAAGAGACGGAGTCTGGCAGGATTCTCATTCTTGGCGGCGATATCGATTTTATAACTTCACTGGGCAAGATCCTTTCAGATGTAGGGCACAGCGCGGAAACATTCACGTCGTCAGAGGAAGCGCTTGTGGCCATAACAATGTGTGAGTTCGACGTGATCCTTGTGGACGTCGAGATGCCCGAAAACGACGGTGGTGCATGGTTGCAGGGGGCGCTCACGGCAGATCCGCATATCGGCAGCATCATAATCACGGGACGCAGGGAAGATAGCCGGGCGAAGATATTCGCAGAGGTGCTGCGGATGGGCGCCTTTGATTACATTGTCAGACCATTTGCGGTTGACGAACTCCTGATGAAAATCTCGCGTGTACTTGAGGTGAGGCGTCTGCGCAAATCAGAAGATTTGTATCGTTCTATCTTTGAGGATGCACCTGAAGGTATTTATCTGATGACGCCTGAAGAGAGGTATATAACTGCAAATGGTGCACTGGCTGATATCCTGGGGTACGACTCCCCCCATGAGCTGATAACAAGGCTCGCTGACACGGGCCATAGATTTTATGCCGAACCCGACCGACATGCAAAATTAATGTGTGTATTACACAGAAGGGACGCGTTCTCCGGATTCGAATCTTTCGCATATCGAAAAGACGGGAGCAGGATATGCATTTCAGAGAGCATACGTGCCATCCGGGACAAAGGCGGAAAGCTGCTCTATTACAGGGGAAAGATCGAAGATATAAGCGCCCGGAAGAACGCGGAAGAAGCGCTGCTTGAGAGTGAAAGGCATCTACGCCTCTGGGCAGAGCGCGGCGAGAAGAACAAAGACCTCTTTCTCGACATCATTGACGATATCTCTGAATCCTACCACATGCTCGAAGAGCTCTTCACGAAATTTGTCATATCGATAGTGCGGGCCCTCGAAGAAAGGAGGCCGTGGATGAGAGGTCATTCCCGGAGAGTTGCGGCATATTCGCTGAAGATCGCAAAAGAAATGGGGTTGAGCGGAGAAGAGATGAGGAAACTTCGGATTGCCGCCCTTCTTCACGACATAGGAAAATTTGTGAGATACGATTACCCTCTTGATAAGCCTGCTCTTACAAAAGAGGAATTTGAAATGATAAAGAAACATCCTGTTCTGGGAGAGACGGCACTCAAGAGAATCAAGGAGTTAAGAGATATAACGCCGATAATCAGACACCATCACGAGAGGATGGACGGGAAAGGATACCCTGACGGGCTGAAAGGAGACGAGATTCCCGTGGGTGCAAAGATACTTCATCTGGCGGACTCATTTGATTCGATGACCGCGCCCAGGCCCTACAGGCAGCCCGCGCCGGGGAAAGAGTATGCCTTCCTGGAATTCAGGAAGTACACTAATACGCAGTTCGATCCCAAAGTGGCGGAAGTAGCATTAAGAGTGCTGTAGCTCCGATTACGATGTCAATTCTTCCGGAATTACCCCTAACAATTGAACGCGCTGGGAATCCTTCAGGATGTCCGAAGAAAGTGGATGCCCGACTTTCGCGGAGAACGACGAGCAAAGATTCTCAAGAAATGTCGGTTTAATAAGCATCACCGGGTCTGCCTGATGACAATGGAATTGCTGCCGATGTATAATCTTTGTCAATATGAAGAGGCTCGTCGTAAAGATCGGCAGTAACATCCTTGCTGACGGAAAAGAGGGACTCGACACAAGGAGAATCTCCGCGATAGCCCGTGATATTTCCGATCTGCACAATGCCGGATATGATATTGCGGTAGTCTCGTCGGGTGCGGTTGCTGCCGGCATGCGAAAACTTGGTTTAAAGCAGAAGCCAAGGGATATAAAACTCAAACAGGCAGCGGCGGCTGTCGGTCAGAGCAGTCTCATGTGGGCGTATGAGAGGAGTTTTGCTGAGTTCGGGAAAAAGGTGGCCCAGGTGCTGCTCACGCGGGATGATTTTTCCGACAGGAAAAGGTATATAAATTCCAAGAACACACTCCTCACCTTGCTGTCATATAAAATCGTTCCGGTCATAAATGAAAATGACACCGTTGCGACAGATGAGATCAAGTTCGGTGATAATGATTACCTCGCCTCGCTGGTTGCAGGGCTGATCGAAGCAGAGAGGCTTATCATACTTTCCGATGTTGACGGGCTTTATACCGAGGACCCGAGGCGCAGTCCGAAGGCAAGGATTATAGAATACGTGGAAGAAATAACTCCCGATATCGAGCAGAGGGCCGGAGGCGCGGGAAGCATGGTAGGAACGGGAGGGATGTACTCGAAGGTCCTTGCCGCAAAGAGGGCCGTCACGAACGGCATTACAGTCCATATTATCAGCGGGAGGAAGGAAGGTCTGATAAAATCCATATTTGAAGGCAAACACTGTGGTACCGTATTCAGACCTGGAGAAGTAAAGTTGTCTTCCAGGAAGGGGTGGATTGCCTACGGCAGTCGTTCCAAAGGAAGTCTTGTTATAGACGACGGTGCGGTGAAGGCACTTGTGGCGGGCGGGAAGAGCCTCCTTCCGTCAGGTATTCTGTCTGTTGAGGGTCGATTTCGAGACCGGAGACGCGGTCTACTGTCTTGATTCAAGAGGCACACGCATTGCCAAGGGGCTCACCAACTATTCCTCAGCGGAGATCGAGAAAATAAAGGGGAGAAAGACGTCGGAGATCGAAAAGGTCCTCGGCTATAAGTATTCCGACGAAGCAATACACAGGGATAACCTTGTGTTGATTTGAACGTTGCAGAATATAATGATTCTTGCTCATTCTCAGTCGTTCACGCCCTGCGAGGCTTTTGCGGCACTTTACTTTCACATACTGCACTTGGACTATCCGGCTAAAGAATCCGCTCGAATACTCTATCCTCAGCTTGCTGTTCATGATTTTAATAGCAATAATCAGAGTTAACGTCGTATGTCATTGCGAGCACCTGAATATTGTGATCGCGGCAATCTCCTCGAAAAAGGTGAGATTGCTTCGCTTTACTCGCAATTACAATCTTTATCGTCGGATCCGTGGTTAAAGATTACTTCTGATCCAGTATCTTCTTCAGCGTTGCCCTTGCATTCACGAACAGGTCGATGCAGCCCTGGTCCCGATAATCCCGGTAAGTGAAGAGGTGGGGCTTGAAAGTGTTGTCCTGATATACGAGCGTAACCTCGCCGTAGATTCCTCTGCCCAGATAAATGCGGTGTGAATAGTTCTTTGTGGAGGCGAGCACCACCTTTGCAAGGGTAAGATATCCGGGGTCGAGGTTAACGCGTCTCTTGTTATTAAAGGATAGTTCTCCCTCAATCTCGTTAGTCTTCAGCTTGATGCCCGGAAGACTTCCGGCGTCAATCAAGTCTCTGAAGAATATAAACTGCCTCAGTATGGGCCAGCCGAGTTCGTCCCTATAGTGGAGAGAATAATCCCAGGGTGAGGAAGGACTTGTGAGCAAGAGCTCTCCGAAAATTTTCCGAAGTATTTCTTTCGACCTGGTGAAGAGATCCGGGTCGCTGTACAGCGTTCCTATGAATAGTAAGCCTGATTCTGCAGATCCCGCTTTCCCCATGATGCTACGGCTTACGGACTTTCGCTTATAAGCGCCTGTAATGAGGAGACTATCTGCGGAGAATCCCAGTCGGCAGGACCTATTACCTTGTCCCTCAGCACCCCTTTTTTATCGATTATGAACGTTTCGGGCACACCCGTAATCCCGAAAAGTCCCGGTGCGGTCTCATCGGGATTGATATAAACAGGGAAAGTGTAGCCATTCTGTTTCAAATACTGAGAAGCTCCGTCCAGGTCGTCTCTGTAAAGGATAGTCACTATCTTGAAATGTGGGTTTCCGGACAGAATTTGAGCCAACCTTTCGAGGGCCGGCATTTCCTCGACGCACGAGGTACACCAGGTAGCCCAGAAATGAACCAGCACGACCGATCCTCTCATATCGGAGAGTCTAATCGTATTTTTATTGACACCGGAGAGATCAAAATCCGCTGCTACGCCGCCGATAGCGTTTGTCTTCCGAACCGGCGCCGGCCTCACAACCAGAAAGGCGACCACAGCGGCGCAAATTATTATTGCAAGGAGGATAAGCGGTTTGATTCTCACCGACGAATCAGTTGTTCGCCAGGATGGAGACAGCTTCCTCAGCCTCTATAAACGCAGTTTTATCGCCTTCAAGAACCACATGTATCTTGTGGACGTTCTTGAATCTTCCTTTAAGGATCTCTTCGGAAAGAGGATCTTCTATAACTTTCTGTACCGCTCTCCTCATAGGTCTCGCACCGTATGTGGGCTGATAGTGGTTCTTTATTATCCATTCTTTTACTTCGTGGCTTACTTCAACGATAAGCTCCTGCTGTTCGAGTAACGCCCTGTTCGTCTCTTCCACGAGCAAATCGATAATGGCGAGCAGATGCGCTTTATCGAGCGGATGGAACACCACTATTTCATCAACGCGGTTAAGGAACTCCGGATTGAAAGTCTTCTTCAATTCATTCAGCACGTTCTCTTTTATTTTTTCGTATACCATCTCGGACACGTTTGTCTGAAATCCGAGCGGCGTTGCCTTTTCGATCAGCCGCGCTCCGAGATTCGAAGTCATTATAATTACCGTATTCTTGAAATCAACCTTTCTCCCAAAGCTGTCTGTGAGCACTCCTTCGTCAAGGACCTGGAGCAGGATGTTGAATACGTCAGGGTGCGCCTTTTCTATTTCATCGAAGAGCACTACGGAATAGGGTTTCTTCCTTATCTTTTCCGTGAGCTGCCCTCCTTCTTCATAACCGACATAGCCCGGAGGAGCTCCCGTGAGTCTGGAGACATTAAATCTCTCCATGTATTCCGACATGTCTATCTTGATGAGAGAGGACTCATCATTGAACAGGAACCATGCCAATGCCTTTGCCAGTTCTGTCTTGCCTACGCCCGTGGGCCCCAGGAAGAAGAAAGAACCTATCGGTTTCCTGCTCGATTTAAGTCCGGCCCTTGACCTCCGTATGGCCCTTGAGACCACCTTTATCGCCTCTTCCTGGCCGATTATGCGCCGGTGAAGATTGTCCTCCATCTTTATCAGCTTTTCGGACTCCTTCTCTTCGAGTTTCGAGAGGGGGATACCCGTCATCTTGGAGACCGTATATTCGATATCTTCTTCGCTGACGAAAGGGATCTCCTTGTTCAGATTATCCAGCCACTGCTTGTGCAACTGGTCATGGAGTCTTTTGAGCCTCTCTTCCTCCAGGCGGACCGAGGACGCCTTTTCCAGATCATGGAGCTTTATATACAGGTTTTTTTCCTTCGAAAATCTCTGTATATCGGTTTCGAGGTCCTTCAGCTCGGCAGGAGGAGTATACCTCTTGAGTTTAATCCTTGACCCGGTCTCATCGATAACGTCTATCGCCTTGTCAGGCAGATATCTGTCCGCGATATACCTGTCCGATAGCTTCGCCGCAAGTTCAATTGCGCCGTCGACTATCTTGACTTTGTGAAAAGATTCGTATCTCGTCTTCAGTCCTTTCAGGATATCTATGGTATTTTCGACGTTCGGAGGCTGCACATATATCGGCTGGAATCTGCGCTCAAGGGCGCCGTCTTTTTCTATGTGTTTTCTGTACTCATCCGGGGTAGTAGCGCCTATGCACTGTATCTCGCCCCGGGAGAGGGCCGGTTTCAGCATACTCGACGCATCAACCGAACCTTCTGCCGCACCTGCGCCGATGAGCGTATGCAACTCGTCAATGAAGAGTATTACATTGTCCGACTGGACGATCTCTTTCATGACGATCTTCAGCCTCTCTTCGAACTGGCCCCTGTATTTTGTTCCTGCAATTAATGCGCCGAGGTCGAGTGAGACAATACGTTTACCCAGGAGGCTGTCGGGGACATTGCCTGAAACAATCTTCTGCGCAAGGCCTTCGACTATCGCCGTCTTGCCGACTCCCGGTTCGCCGATAATGACAGGGTTATTCTTGATCCTCCTGCCAAGTATCTGGACCAGACGCTCTATCTCGTCCTCCCTGCTGATCACGGGGTCGAGTTTGCCTTCCTTCGCCAGCATTGTCAGGTCCCTTCCGAACTCGTCGAGTGCCGGGGTGGTGCTCCTCTTGTCCTTTACGTGGGTATGTGCCCTTATCGAAAAATTGATTGTGAGCTGCCTTGCTCCGAGCAGGTTAGCGCCGAAGCTGCGCAGTATCTTGCCGCCGATCCCTTCCTCTTCCCTGATGAGACCGAGGAAAATGTGCTCGCTCCCGATGTAATTATGGCCGAGGAGACGCGCTTCTTCAACCGCAAGTTCGAGGACCTTCTTGGCGCGGGGGGTAAAAGGGATATCTCCGAAGGTCATAAGGTTCGTGCCCTGCGGCAGGTTTCTTTCCACCTCCAGACGGACCTCTTCAGGAGTTATTCCCATCCGCTTGAGGATCGCAATCGGCAGGCCGTCTTCTTCTTTCAGAACCGCGAGCAGGAGGTGCTCGGTGCCAAGGTAATCATTTTGACGCTTTTCAGCCTCTTCTTTAGCGTAGATAATTACCTTTCTTCCGCGCTCTGTAAACTTCTCAAACATTCATTCCTCTCTTTTCAATAATAATTGTTTTGTCGTTTAAAGTCAACAACTGACGCGCGCGAAAGCCGATGAAGACTGCTTCCCATACCGCACAGAATAATGATAAGATTGAGATATGACAAAATGAATGATAAGCCCGGCCGGATCAAAACTCAGGAAGAGCGAAAGAAGAAACACCCGAATATCACGGATATTCATGCCGGGCAGGCAGTGAACATATGCGGCAACTTTTCATGTCGGATGAGAAAAGCAGGATGCCGGGGGTTTGAAGGATGTCCCGGATATCTGGCAAAATAGATTTTGATTAAAATGAAATAGAGGAGGACATGATGAAAAGACTGGTTCCCGTTATCCTGTTTTTTGTGCTGTTTGCGAGCCTGCCGGGGTGTGGCTATAACACGATGCAGGCGAACGAAGAGGCTGTGAAGGCGGCATGGGGAGATGTTGAGGCGACATATCAGAGAAGGACTGATCTTATCCCGAACCTTGTAGAAGTTGTAAAAGCCTATGCGAAGCATGAGAGGGAGACGCTTACTGCGGTGACGGAAGCAAGGGCAAAGGTCGGCTCTATTCAGATGTCGAAGGGTATGATCGACGACCCCAAGGCGTTCTCGCAATTTCAGCAGGCCCAGGCTGCCATGAGCGGCGCGCTCTCGAGACTGATGCTTGTGGTGGAAAGGTACCCGGACCTGAAGGCGAACCAGAACTTTCAGGACCTGCAGCACCAGCTGGAAGGCACGGAGAACAGGATAAACGTTGCGCGCGCACGGTATAACAAAGCAGTAGAGACTTTTAATACGTCGATAAGGATATTCCCGAACAGCATGACGAATTCCCTCTTACTGCATCTGAAGCTGAAAGAGCCGTTCAAGGCCGAGGCAGGGGCCGAAAAGGCGCCGCAGGTGAAATTCTAAGTGAGAAGTCTTTTTCTCAAAACCAGCGATAATCTATATTTGTCATTGCGATCCGCCCGGCGGAGAAAGGTGCGTGGCAATCTCCTCAAGAACAGCGAGATTGCTTCGTTTCACTCGCAATGACATTGTTGTCGATATATTCGGTTGTTTCTTGTTTCTCTTTTATTCTTAGTCTTTGCTGCCTCTGCTCATGCCCTTGACGTTCCGAAACTTCAGGGTTACGTGAATGATTACGCCGGCATGATATCTCCTCCGGCAAGAAGCGAAATCGAAAGTGAGTTAAAGTCTTTTGAACAGACGGACTCGACACAGATCGTTATCCTGACAATACCGTCTCTTGAAGGTGAAGCCATTGAAGATTTCGGCATCAGGGTTGCCGATGCATGGAAGATAGGACAGAAAGTGCAAAGACAACGGAGTAATCTTCATCGTTTCGAAACAGGACAGGAGAATGAGGGTCGAAGTGGGGCAGGGGCTTGAAGGCAGGCTGACGGATTTAATGGCAGGGAGGATTGTTGATCTTGTCGTAAGTCCACATTTCAAGAAAGGAGACTTTGACGGAGGTTTTGTCGCAGGCGCTTCCGCATTGATTGCTGCGACGCGTGGCGAGTTCAAGGCAGACGGGAACCAGCCTCAACGAAGACGCGACAATTTCTCTTCTGTTATCTCTCTCCTCCTGTTCGGCGGGATCATTATTCTTGTCCTCGGCAGCATCTCACGGGTCCTTGGAGGGGTAGCGGGAGCGATGGTATTTCCGGGCATCCTCCGCTTCGTGCCCGGAGTGTCGGGCATCATCTTCTATCTAATCTCAGCAATTCTGGGGTTCGGCGCAGGACTTTTACTCCCCGCACTTTTTTCTTCTACCGGTAAATATCGCAGCGGCGGTGGCTTCTGGATGGGTGGCGGCGGTTTCGGTGGGGGCTTCGGAGGGGGAGGAGGCTTTGGTGGCGGTGGCGGTTTCAGCGGCGGAGGCGGCGGTTTCGGTGGCGGAGGGGCATCGGGAGGCTGGTAATGATACATTCCGTAAAGGCAGAAAAGTTTTTCAGTGGCGAAGAGAGGGAACGGATAAAAAAGACGGTTCAGGATGTCGAAACGCGCACCATCGGAGAAGTTGCCGTCATGGTGGTTGACAGCAGTGATCAGTACATCGAGGCGGAAGTAATGGGCGGCGTATTTCTCGGGAGCCTCATATCACTCAGTTTGACGATGGTTTTTTTCCACTCGTCTCTCTGGTCGTTCATATGGCTCAGTTTTATTTTCTACTTCCCTGCAAAATATATCTTCCGTAAAGTCCCTCATCTCAAGACTGCGATTCATAGGATTGAAGAGAAAAGAACATACGGTCATGCAGAGGGCGGAAAGGGCATTCTACGAGAAAGGACTTTATAAGACCAGAGAGAACAGCGGGGTCCTGTTCTTCCTCTCACTGCTTGAAAGGAAAGTCTGGGTCCTCGCAGACGTGGGCATCTATAAAAAGATTGACCAGGAGACCCTGAACAGGTTTGCAAACACCGTTTCTCAGGGTATAAGAGAAGGCCGTGCCTGCGACGCGCTTGTGCCAGGCGATAAGGGAATCGGGCGAAGTGCTTGCCTCGCACTTCCCGATGGAGCCCGGCGATACGGATGAATTGTCTGACGAGGTGATGACCGAGTGAAGGTTTTCGTTGATGTGGTATAATACTCATCTCAAATATGCTTTTGGGGAGTCGTCCAGAGGCAGGACGGCAGACTCTGGATCTGCTTACAGGGGTTCGAATCCTCTCTCCCCAGCCAAGAAATCAGATAGAGATTTGAGATAGAGAAGAAGAATAAGTGTTCAAATTTGAAGGTCTGCATGCATGGCAGAAAAGTCTGGCGATCTTCGAAAAGATTGCTGACATAGCTGACAGGATACCTTATAAGTATCAGTCTTCCATTGGAGACCAAATAAGGAGAAGTTGTCTTTCAATTTCAGCGAATATCGCTGAGGCGACTGGAAGAGAAGGCATAAAAGAACAGAAATATCACTTTTCTGTTGCCAAAGGCTCTATTTACGAAACAGTGAGCTTGCTTCATATTACGAAGAACAGAAGATATATCGATAGTGAAGTGTTTGAGAATTTATATAAAGAGCTTGATGAGACAGCAATGATGCTCCACGGATTAATCAAGAAGTAGTTTGTTGCTGTTTCTGTTATCTCTATCTGAATTCTCTATCTGATTTAAGGGTCCCATCGTCTAGAGGCCCAGGACATAGCCCTCTCAAGGCTAAGACACGGGTTCGACTCCCGTTGGGACTACCATAATTCATCCCATGAAGATTTTACCATTAAGAATAAAGATATCTTCCCGCCCATATCTTCTCACAGAACATGAAGCAAACATATCAAAGCTTATTACTAAGGAGTTCATAAGTAAGATCACGTCACTCGTCATTCCCGCGAAGGCGGGAATCCATTTGAGGAATCAAATTCTCGTTTTCATGTGAAAACATGGATGCCCGACTAAGGACTTCGGGCATGACGAATAAAATTCATACGTCTTTACTTATGATCCCATTAGTAAGAGATAGGGAATGGGACGGAGTTGACAAAACAAAAATAGTCCATTACCATTAATTATGGTAACTTAACCATGTATTATGGTAACAGGTGAGACAATGTTAGAGGGCATATTTGGAAATATTATCGTTGAAAAAATCCTGTTTACGCTCTATGTTTACGGAGAGGGGTATCCCCTCGGCATGGCTAAAACTTTTGAAGAGCCTGTGAACAGATTCCAGCAGCAGTTGAAGAGACTCGAAAATGCGGGAATAATAGTAAGCCGTCTCATCGGGAAGGTAAGGGTTTATACGTTTAATCCGAGATATCCATTTCTTGAGGAGTTGAAATCTCTTATTGCAAAAGCTTTTGAATTTCTGCCTGAGAAAGAGAAGGCCGCCTATTATAGAAAACGAACGAGACCAAGGAGGGCCGGCAAACCCCTGTGAAGATCGACTGGCAAAAAATAGGGATCAAAGAGCTGGCAGCGCTCATATCAGAAAAGCTCCGGGAAGAAGGGATAGACTCGATCCTGGTGGGAGGAGCCTGCGTTTCCATTTATACCAAGAATAAGTATCAGTCATTCGATCTCGATTTTGTAAGTCATGCAGCAATAAAGGAGGTTACACCTCCGCTGGCTGAACTCGGATTCCGGCGTGAAAGTTCCCGCCATTTCATACATAGCGACTGTCAATTCTTCGTTGAATTCGTCGCGCCCCTTCGAAGCTTTCGCCGCTGAGCGTTGAATATTCGATATTTTGACACTATCACGCTAAAAGTGTATACTTTGAAGTATACACTAAGAGGTGAACCATGAAAACGGCAACTGCAAAGGAACTCAGGAATAGGGCTTCGTCAATCCTTGAAACCGTGAGCAAAGGGAATGAGGTCGTGATAACAAAGCGCGGCAAATCCATAGCTATCTTGAAGCCCTTTGATGAGAAATCAAAAAAGGAATTCAGCCCCGTTGGGTTCGGTTTGTGGAAAAATCGTAAGGATATGAAGGACGTTACAGAATGGGTTGAAAGAAGGAGAAAAGAAAGATTTCAACGGTAATCATTGATACTGATATTCTCATCTGGTACTTTCGTGGAAACGAGAATGCCAGAGATTTTATCGCTGGAGTTCCATATCACAAGAGAATGGTCAGCGCGCTTTGTATCATGGAACTAATTCAGGGTTGTGCAGACAAGAATGAATTGAAGAGCGTGAAAGAATTTATACGTGTAAATTTTTCGAAGACCATATATCCGGACGAAAAGATATCCGAAAAAGCAATTGCGTTGCTTGAGCATTATGCCCTCTCGGATGGATTAAGAACGGTCGATGCTATCATTGCCGCATCAGCATTATCACAGAAAGCGTCATTTGCAACAGCAAATTACAAGCATTTTAAGAGTATAGACGGACTTCATGTGATCCGGTTCGAGACATAAGCAACGTTTCTTAACGCCAAAAATATTATTTTTTTAAGCGTAAAACCTATGTTTTTAGCCTTGATTTGTCTTAATTTTCATGATAAGTTGTAACTAAGGATAGGGCAATCTTATGAATGCGTCCATGCAGCCTAAATTTAAAAACCACACAAACTGCGGAGGCTTGTAATGTCCATAATAGAATACTCAGATATAAAGATAAGTCTGGACGATGAAGGATATCTCGAAAATTTGGATGACTGGAACAGAAAAGTGTTGTGAGCATTGGCAGAGAAAGAGGGTGTCGAAGAATTCACCAAAGACAGAAAGGAGGTGTAGTATAAAATATTAGATATCAGCTCATAGAAGAAAGATTGTGATTTCAAAAAAGAAGGAGGTATAGACATGAACTTAGAACTGACGGACAAAGAAAAAAATGCGCTTGTAGAAGTACTTAAGGACTATATTCCAGAACTCAGGGGTGAGATTGCTTCGGGCGGTAAACACAATTTTAAAGAGGAACTGAAGGTTGAAGAGGCGGTCTTAAAAGCAATAGTCGAGAAATTGAATGCGTTGAAATAAGTATACTATACGACGAAGCTGCACCTTTTTGTGCTATAACACCTTGAAGATGCCCCGGTAAATAGGAAGTATTCCTTTGCCACCAATGACATCAAGGGCTTTTCTCTAAGCCCTTGATGTTGTCCATTTCTACCATTTACGATTCCCAATAGAGCGGAACTTTTGATATTCGCATACGACACATCCATTGATATTATCTCAAAGAATGTCTTCTCAAGGTGAGGTACTTTCAAGGCTAAGACACGGGTTCGACTGCGCCAAAGGCGCATAAATCCCGCTTGTTCGCCTACGGCGAATTGGGACCGCCATTTAAAATCACGCGCTTAGAGCGATACGGCACTTTCTCTCACTTCAGAATGTAGCAGATTTGTAGCAGAATTATTCAGCTTGCTGATCGCATCCCTCAGATATTCAGAGGATAAACGACAACCTGTCATATGAGAAAGTCAGGAATATATTCCTCGATATGCATTTTAATGAATCTTTTCCATTTGACCGGAAGCGTTTCAAGGTATGATAAAGCTTTTTTAAACAGGACCGGATCTTTTTTTATTTCTCTTAATAGAGCGATTGCCTGCAGAAGGTCTTTATCTTTCTTGTCTTTTGTTTTCCTGATACGTGATACCAGGATCTTGTGGCACGCAAGAACCCATGGATTAGGTACGAAATATGTGTAATTATCTTTTTCCATTTTTAAGGGCTGCTCAGATAACATCTGAACGTATCTTAAAGGCGTTGCCCTTATCTTTAAGGGTTTAACAGAGACAGCTTTGTCGTATCCTTTCCCCTTTTCAGGTGTCACGAATTCAACCTTAAAGACCCCGTTTGTGAAAAAAGTAGATCCGTCAGGGTTAAATCCAATAGAAAAACCCATGGTTTTAAGAATCGCTTCGACATCAACCTCCTTCCCTTTATAAGGAACAGCAACAAGGAAGTCGATATCCTGCGTTCTGATTGTCGGCAGATTAAGCCCTAATCCTTCTTTCAGGGCGGGGATGCAATAGGAACCTATAAGAATAGCTTTAATTCCATGCTGAGAAAATATTTTTATGATTTCCTCTGCAGTGACTTTCTGTGTATTGATTGCCCTGGCAATAACTCTAACATTATCCAGAATATCCTTTCGTTGCTTTTCCTGTAACTTTCTTTTTTTGATTCCGTCCAGGAGATCAGACGGTAGCCTTAGCACCTAAAGAAACTGACTTTACTTTCTTGCCTTCCCTCCATTGCTGATAATAGTATTTTGATTTGCCGATTTTTTTCTCAGAGATGCTTCCGGCAGGAAGTCTCCCGATTTCTTCATTAATGCGGGCAAGTTCTTTGATAAAATAAATATAGTTTTCCTGTAATACCAGAGTGCGAAAGGATTATCTTACAGCAGAAAGTTTTTCTTTAAGCCATAGATTGACCAATGTTTCAATAGAAACTCGTTTTTCCTTTGCTACAGCAAGTGCCTTTTTGGCAATGTTTTCCTCAAGGGCAACATATTTGGGCTCTTTTTTTAAGCTTGCCCTGAATTTTACTTCTTTTGTGTCATCCCAGTAATCGGTGATATCATGCTTATCCCAGAAATCTGATGCTTCCACAATAGTCTTAAATTCATCAGGGATTGGCTCTATTTTCTTCTTACTTTTTTGCATATCTCTTCCTTTCTTTCTCCGTCATATCCCTTGCAGTTACA
The DNA here is from genome assembly GCA_963727725.1 of Thermodesulfovibrionales bacterium. Taxonomy (GTDB): domain Bacteria; phylum Nitrospirota; class Thermodesulfovibrionia; order Thermodesulfovibrionales; family SM23-35; genus CAVSHJ01. Next base: position 82,712 of record CAVSHJ010000001.1, on the reverse strand, counting down.
ATGAATGCTTCTTTATTCTTCTTATATAGAAAGTATACGGTTAAATACCGCCCTGAATCTGTAGTTCCAAGAGCGAGATATAGATGTTCATCCTTATACCTGCCCTTTTCAATAAACCTGTATCTCGGTCTATTAAGGAAAACCTGTCTGACTTCTGTTTCGGTGACATTGTGTTTCCATATAAGCTTATCAAGTATCTCAGGAATTATTATTAAATCTATTATTTCCAAATATTCTCACCTATGGTTTTAAAACAGCCGTCAATTTGAGAATATAATTTACTCTGTTTTATTGATTATAGCAGATATAGGAAAAAGCCTGGTATGTAGATGAATCCTTTGAGGTATCAATGATGAAATTTGAGATGCATTGGTCTGCGAAAAAACGCAAACTTATATTGCTACAGCTTCAAATTCCGATAAATCGCGGGCAAAATCGAGACATGCAGAAATCTGCTCCCTGGTCAGCTCCGGAAATTCCTGAATAATCTTTTCGACGGTATTGCCGGCAGCAAGATATCCGAGAATCAAACTAACCGGTATCCTCGTGCCCTTAATCCGTGGCTTCCCTCGAAGCACATCAGGAGTGCTTTCAATATATTCTCTCCAGTTCATATACCGTGTATCCTCAAATTGTTCATGTGGCATTGTACCAGTGGAGTTGCCCTATCAAACCGTAAAAGCTGGATTGATCAAGATAGGAGCAGTTGCATTAGATGTCACGAAAATAAAGGCGAACGCGGTGCTTGAAAAATCCGATATCGATAAACCAGGGCTAAGTTAAGGTCTGAAGGATTTGATTTGCTGCTCATTTTAGAAGGGACTATACGGGCTTATTTCCCCGCATGGATTGAATGTCAAGAATCAGAAATTCATCAAAAACACCTAATCACATCGTGCTCCCAATAGAGACCTATCAGACAGTTGGCTCACCCACATGACCTTTGCTTTCATATGGAGATCACTTGTGGAGAGTTCAACAGTCTCACCTTCCGCAAGCGGAGTTTGACCGAATATCACTATACCCATTCCTTCCTTAGAAAAGTCTGTTGATTCCGCTTCGAGCTGTTGTCCCCGATGGTTTAAAATAATACTGGTCCCTTTTTTATGACGTTCTTCATGCCTTCTGTCGGATCCATATTTACCGCTGAACCTAAACCCACAGTAAGGACAAGGGAGAAAGAACTCTTCAGCTGCGCTATAGGAAGTTTTCCCGCAGTTTGGACATGAAAGTCTAACCATCAAGATACCTCATGTGAAAATTTGTTTATTAATCTTAGCATGAGGACGGACTTTTTTCCACATCCTGGTCAACTTTGATCCTATTGCCGCCACTGGCTTTTGCCTCATACATTGCATTATCGGCGGCATTGACAAGTTTCTCAGCGTTATCTATGGAGGAATCAGGGACACCGGCAATCCCGATGCTTAGCGTAATTCGTTTAGAGATGGCTGAAAATTTGTTACTTGAGATAGCGGTCAGCACTCTTGAAGCAACTGATAGCGCAGCTTCCTTTTTTGTCTCCGGGAGCAATACAATAAATTCCTCCCCTCCCCATCTCGCAACAGTGTCTATCTTTCTCACGCAGTTTCGAATTACATCTGCTATCTCTTTCAGACATATATCCCCCACATGATGACCGTGTCCGTCGTTAATACTTTTGAAATCATCCACGTCTGCCACCAGGCAAGAAGTTGGAAACCGATATCTTACCGTCCTGTTAAATTCCTTTTCCAAAACGACGTCAAAATGTCTTCTGTTAAAGAGTCCCGTCATCGAATCTGTCCTTGCAAGGACTTCTACTTTTGATAACACTTCCGCCAACTGACGATTTTTCAGCCTTAATTCGTCTTGTAATTCCTTGGTTCTCAGCATTGCATAAATTCTTGCCAGGAGTTCTTCTTCACTGTAAGGCTTGGGAAGATAATCATCGGCGCCTGCAAGCAAACCAGCGACTTTCTCTTCTGTGGAACTTTTGATGGTCAGCGCAATTATGGGAATAGCCTTAGTATCATCCGTTTGTTTTAAAAATCGACACACCTCATTACCACTTATGTCAGGTAAGATAAAATCCAGCAGTATAAGGTCTACAGGCTGAGTTTTAGCTATCTTTATCGCACCCTTGCCATTATCGGTCCAGATAATCTCAAACCCGTGGGACTCCAAAAAATTTTCCGTAACTGTGGCCTGAAGTTTATCGTCTTCGACAAGGAGAATGTTGATCATTTTTCTGTTTACCCAAATAAAACCCTTCCTAAGCAGATGAGAGTTTAATATCTTTAAGTAAAAACATATTTTCTGATTAGTGGAGTCAAACTTCTTCTTTGCTTAATAGCTTCAAGAACTCTTCTGCTATTTTAGGGTCAAAATATTTTCCGGTCTCGTCCCTTAAGTACTCTCTAATTTTGTCCTCCGGCCAGGCAGGACGATAAGGCCGGTCAGAGCGCAGTGCGTCCCACACGTCTACCACTGCGAAAATGCGTGCCGATAGTGGAATCCCCTCTCCCTTCAATCCTCTTGGATAACCGGTGCCGTCCCATTTCTCATGATGACAGTAAGGAATATCCAGTGCCGGACGCAGGAAGGCGATAGGAGAAAGCAGTTCATAGGCGAATACAGGATGTTTACGCATGATTTCATGTTCTTCAGCAGTAAGTGATCCGGGCTTGAGCAGAATATGGTCGGGAATCCCGATCTTGCCGATGTCGTGAAGCAAGGCACCCCGGCGCATATTAACGAGTTCCTCATCACCTATATCCAGGGAACGCGCCATCCGCAACGTCATTTCGGTAACACGCCGGGTATGGCCCTCAGTTTCTTTGTCACGAAGATCGAGGGCACGCGACAGTCCCTCCAGTGTGTCATCATAGGCCCGGATCAGTTCGATATTGGAGCGCTGCATGTTTTGGAACAGATCGGCATTATCTATCGCAATAGCTCCCTGGCTTGCCAGGGTCTCCAGAAAATCCAACCAGTCCTGGTCGGGATCAATGGGCTCACGATTGAATATTTCCAGAACACCCTTTGTCTGTCCCTTTGCTATAAGTGGTACGCAACAATATGCGACAAAATTCTCACGCTCCAGCATGGGCGAACGGGCCAGGTCGCCCGGAGCTTCGGCCAGGTTCGGGATGCTTATTACACGGCGTTCAAGCAGCGCCCTGCCTGCATGGCCGTCGCCAACCCGCAAACGGGTGTGCTGGAGGGCAACAGAATTGAAGCCCCGACCGGACGCATATTCAAGGGTATGACTGTACGGACTGAGCAGGAGCACATCGGCAGCGTGTACGCCAAGCTGGGTAGTCACCTGGTCGAGCAGGACGTCCAGGGTCAGCCGCACGTCGAGGCTTGAAGTAATTGCCATATCGATTGCATGCAGGGCTTTAATGCGCTTCAGATTCCGCTGAATCTGCTGCTCCGCCTTTTTGCGCTCGCCGATCTCATCGGATATGCTGTCAATCATACGGTTTGTTACCTTCTTCAGAGCTTCCATCAGTTCCACTTCCGAACCTCCGTCTATACGCGCATGAAGGTCTCCCCTCGATACCTTGTTCAATACGTCAAAATGCTCTGCGAGGTCTATGGCAACCTCGTGAAACTCATTGACAATCTCTTCGATGTTTTCCGCTGTTGAATTGATCATCTGTTTCAATCTGGACAGAAGCTCGATACTTGACCTCTCACTTATCCTCACGCCGGGGTCTCCCGAAGAAATCTTTCTCAATGCCTCGAAAATCTCCGATATATCCAGAGCCAGCTCCATGCTGACACTTTCCAATTCCTTATCCCTCGTTTCGACAAGTTGCTTGAAGTTCAGGAATTGTTTATCAATAAGCTTTATCGTCTCTCTCATTGCATTCGTGTTCATGTTCGCGCTGAAGACCTTACAATTGAGGCACATCTCCATTTTCTCCAGGAACATTCCCTGAATATCGCGGTGACAATGCGTCCCCGAAAATAACCAGCACTTAGAGCTCCTCGACTTATACGCCGGGCATGCCGTCTCTTCGCATTTAAAAGCCTCCCAGCATTTGACCCTTTTTTCAATTTTTTTATTTTCCATATATATTAAGCTTGCAGCTTCTAAAACAAATTTGTGTTTGATTTTTTCAATCCGCCGGTTCGTCGACGCAATCTGATAAGGTCATTCGTGAGTTATTCCTCCGTTTCATTTTCATCATTCATCCTGTCTTACTCTTAAGTTATTGATTATCACAGAAATATACAATATTCTTAGCAAATAAGTATATGAGGATCTGAGGAACATGCAGCCGATCACTGGAAGATCAGGCTGTCAGTTATACGCGGTACCAAATCATTTTCGATATGAAGCATGAAGAACTAAGCCGGCAACATAAATCATTTGACTGAAAATCGACTATGACTTATTATCATTAATGACAAGGGCCGAAAAGAAAAGTTGGATATGAAAATTTCATTTATCGAGGGAATTCAATACCCCGGCACTCCTATGAAAATCGCCTATCATGGCGGGCGGGCGAGACGATGACCGGCTCCGGTGCGAACCTTTTTTTCAGGATTTTTTTCTACGTCGGCTGCATAACCGCAGTGTTTTGCATTTGCGCGGGCTGCGGCCGGCCTGCTCCGAATCGGGTGCAGGGTTATGTCGAAGGGGAGTTTGTCTATGTTGCGTCGCCTCTGGCAGGCGCGCTGGAGGACCTTTATGTGGAGCGCGGCGCACAGGTGAAAGCCGGAGAGCCGCTCTTCGCCCTGGAAAGCGCTTCTGAGAGGGATGCACGGAATCAGGCGCTGGCGGCGCTGGTTCTATCGGAAAAAGACTTCGCACGCCAGGATAAACTCATCCGCATCCCCGGCGGGACATCTAAACAGGACTTCGACCGGACGCTCTCTGTGCGTGACCAGGACCGGCAGCGGATTGCAAAGGCCGAGTGGGACCTCGCGCAAAAAAGACAGGCCGCGCCTAAGACCGGCCTTGTCTTCGACACACTATATCGTGAGGGCGAATGGGTTGCCGCAGGCCGTCCGGTCGTCGTGCTTCTGCCTCCCGAAAATATCAAAGTCCGGGCCTTTGTGCCGGAGACAAAAATCGGCGCAATTCACCCCGGCGACCGGGTGCAGGTATTTGCAGACGGTGCGCGCGCGCCGTTCACCGGCAAGGTCAGTTTTATCTCACCCAGGGTGGAATTCACGCCGCCCGTAATTTACAGCAGGGAGAGCCGAAGCAAGTTAGTGATCATGATCGAGGTTGTCTTCGACCCCAAAACAGCTGCAAAGCTCAACCCCGGCCAGCCGGTAGATGTGCAATTCGGTTCCTGATTTATGACTGAAGATTTTGCCATCAACGTGCATGGAATGACCAAGCGCTTCGGAGACCTCACGGCTGTCAATCACGTCAGCCTGCAGGTCAGTACGGGTGAGATCTGCGGCTTTCTCGGTCCGAATGGGAGCGGAAAGACAACGTTCATCCGCATGCTCTGCGGTCTTCTCCGGGCGGACGAAGGAAGCGGCACATGCCTTGGGAATGATGTGATTAGCGGAAGCGAGAGCATCAAACGACAGGTCGGTTACATGACGCAGCGGTTCAGTTTTTACGAAGACCTGAGCATCTCCGAGAACCTGGACTTTGTGGCGCGCATGTATTCCCTGGGGAACCGCCGCGAAGCTGTGCGCGAAAGCGTCAGGCGCCTCGGTCTTGAGAAACGGAAGGATCAGCTCGCGGGCGAGCTTTCAGGGGGATGGAAACAGCGGCTCGCCCTTGCTGCCTGTATGATCCACCAGCCGAAGCTGCTTCTGCTCGACGAACCTACTGCCGGCGTAGACCCCAAGGCGCGACGCGAATTCTGGGAAGAGATACACCGGCTTGCCGGGCAAGGGTTGACATTCCTGATAGCCACACACTACATGGATGAAGCAGAGCGATGCCACCGGCTCGCTTTCATCCTTAACGGCAATCTGCTTACCCACGGCACTGTTGATGAGGTGATCCGGCAGGCCCATCTTGTAACGTGGGCCGTCACGGGCCCCGATATTGTCAAGCTTGCGGAAGACCTGCGCGGTCTTCCCGGCGTGGAACAGGTCGTTGCCTTCGGCAATGCGCTGCACGTGAGCGGTGACGATGCCGCCGCCATCGAGCATGCGATTGCGACGTTTCGGGCGGAGCCGAATGAATGGCGCAGGATCGATTCGGGTCTCGAGGATGTCTTCATCCACTTCATGAGTGCTTCAAAGGAAGGGACCCCGTCATGAATGGCAGGCGTGGATTTTCCCCTGCACGGCTTTGGGCTATGGTCCTGAAAGAGTTTATCCAGATGAGGCGGGACCGTTTGACCTTCGGGATGATGGTAGGCATTCCGCTCATCCAGCTTATCCTCTTCGGCTTTGCGATCAACTCCGACCCGAAGCATCTGCCCGCCGCAGTGCTCCTCGCAGATGACGGGCCGCAGGGACGATCTTTGTTGTATGCGCTTCAGAACAGCGACTATTTTGACCTCGTCCGGCGTGTGAAGACAGAATCCGAAGGTCGCGAGGTGCTCGATCGGGGGGAAGTCCAGTTTGTTATCAATATTCCGGAGAATTTCACCCATGACCTCCTCCGGGGAGATCGGCCTTCAGTCCTGATCGAGGCGGACGCTACCGACCCCGCGGCCACCGGCAATGCCATCGGCTCTCTGAGCCCCCTTCTGGACACCGCCTTGCAAAACGATCTCAAGGGACCGCTGGCTTTCCTTGCCGGAGACAGCGGACCGGTCGATATACGTGTCCACGCTCTCTATAACCCCGAGGCGATCACACAATACAACATAGTCCCCGGCCTGATGGGTGTTGTTCTCACGATGACAATGGTTGTGATCACGGCTCTCGCTATAACGCGGGAGACAGAGAGCGGCACCATGGAAAATCTTCTCTCTATGCCTACGCGACCGCTTGAGGTGTTGATAGGCAAGATCATCCCCTACATCTTTGTAGGTTATATTCAGGTGACGCTCATCCTTGCGGCCGCCAGTTTCCTTTTCCATGTGCCGATAGGCGGTAATCTTTTCATGCTGTTCGCGGTCGCACTGGTTTTCATCATCGCAAACCTTGCTGTGGGCATCACCTTTTCGACAGTGGCTCAGAACCAGCGCCAGGCTATGCAGATGGCCTTCTTCTTCTTTCTGCCGTCCATACTGCTTTCGGGCTTCATGTTTCCTTTTCGGGGCATGCCGCATTGGGCGCAAATGATCGGAGAGATATTCCCCCTCACCCATTTTCTGCGAATCATCCGGGGCGTCCTGCTCAAAGGCAACGGCTTCGGAGACATCGTCCCGAATCTCTGGCAGATAGCCCTGTTTGCTGTAATTGCACTGATGATAGGCGTAAAGCGCTATAGGAGGACCCTGGATTAGGAATGAAAAACCATGAGTTCATAAAGCCGTGAAGGTCGCATGCCAATTCGCCTTACTTCTAATTCTATGTTCCTGTGCGGTAGGTCCCGATTATAGAAGACCCGATGTGACGGATATTACGCCGGCGGAATGGCGCTGGAAAATTGCAAAGCCGATGGACACGATCCCAAAAGGCGAATGGTGGAAGGTCTTCAGAGATCCCGTCCTTGATGAACTGGAAACCGATGCTGCGGCCAACAATCAAAATCTCCGTGCAGCAGTGGCCCGCGTTGACGAGGCCCGCTCTGTTGCGAGAATCAGCCGCAGCAAATTTTTCCCTGAGCTCTCCCTGGATCCTTCTTTCAGCCGGCAGCGCACTTCCGCCAATCAGCCCACGCCTATACCGATCCCGCCCCCCTTCAAGCTGTCTTCAGTATACCTCAATACTTATAGCGTGCCTCTTGATTTAAGTTATGAAGTGGACCTTTGGGGCCGGGTTCGTCGCTCCTTTGAAGCGGCACAGGCCCAGGCCGAGGCCAGCGTCTCAGATTATCAAAATGTTCTCCTCACACTTACAGCTGACGTAGCGGTGAATTATTTTCTCATCCGCTCGCTGGACTCAGAAATCGCAACCCTTCGACGAACGGTCGAACTGAGGAGTGAATCCGTCAGCATATTGAATGACCGTTTTATTATCGGCACCATTTCGGAGATGGACGTCGCGCGGGCAAAAACTGAATTGGCGAGTTCAAAGTCCGAATTGGTCGACATCACACGCCAGCGGGCGGAAACCCTCAATGCACTGGCCCTCCTCTGCGGCAAGCCAGCCAGTTCTTTTGAGATGGCTGAAAGCACATCAACCGCTTCGCCGCCCACTGTCCCGGCGGGGTTGCCCTCGTCACTTCTGGAGAGGAGGCCTGACATAGCCAGCGCGGAAAGAAACCTGGCTGCCCGGAACGCCCAGATAGGCGCGGCAAAAGCGGCCTATTTCCCCGTTCTCAATTTAACGGGTCAGGCGGGCTATCTAAGCTCCAAAGCAGACAGCCTGTTTACCGCTGACAGCAGGATCTGGTCAATCGGGCCGGGGATCGCCCTTCCATTGTTTACGGGAGGACGCACTGCCGCGCAAGTCAAACAGGCCGAAGCTATCTACCACGAGACTCTTGCGGGATACCGTGAGACAGTGCTGACAGCGTTCAAGGAAGTCGAAGATTCTCTCGCACAGATCACACTGCGGAACGAACAGGCCTGTGTCCAGGCCGAAGCTGTCACTTCTGCCGGACGTGCGGCCGAACTGGCCAAAGCACAGTATGAGGCTGGAACAATTACATATCTCGAAGTGGTGGATGCGGAGCGGACCCTGCTCCAGCAAGAACGTCTGAGAGTGCAGATTGAGGGCCAACGCTTTGCAGCCGGCGTGCGGTTGATCAAAGCCCTGGGAGGAGGATGGGGTCATCAGACAACTGAGAGATGCGACGATCGTAAGATAATGAAGTAGTATAACTCCGGACAGAGCGTGGATGTTTTAAAAGGCATGCCCCAACCAATAAGAACAATAAACAATGACAAAAAATTTACGACACTTTCAGTTTCCTTCTTTTTCTTGCGCCCGTGTCCATGCGGTGGTACGCCCGAACCTCTGCGCCCCGTATATCGGCAGCTGCCAAAAACGCACCGCAAAGCAGCGCCACAATTATTATTTCGTATCTAAAACATTTAAACTTTGTCTCCAAATCCACTGCCGCCTTTTCCGGCCCTTTCATTGAATTCAAGGCCGGGGGTCCATTTCCGGAAAAAGTCATCCATGGCCGAGGCCTTCCCGGCTATTAAGTTGAAAAGCTGCACCGGGTAGACTTACCACACTCAGTCATCTACCTTGAGCATCCTTCCTCCCTTAACGATCTTGTAGTATGAGCCTCTCCAGAAAACCTTGCTTCCGAAAAAACTCCAAAGCCAGATACAAAAGCTCAGCAAATCTTTAATGGGTATGAATGCCGACCATCGTATCCATTTTTTTGAGCGTATCACCATTTTGTACACAACGATAGCCAGGCTGAACCTTAACACGAGAACCGCAGTTATGATCGACAGAGAAAGTCGGCCCGGGCCGAACAATAGAAGAAGCAGAAGGGAAAACGGGAAGATGTGCGTGATGCCGTAACCGAGAAATCCCCTTGGCCTGCAAGCCCTGTAAGTTCGCGCCCATCTAAGCTGGTGAACAAGATATTCGGTTATACTCATATCTCCAATGACATTCTCAAGCACAAGATCAGAAAGAATAATCTTATACCCTCTTCTCCATAGCCTGTTGCCGATCTGATAATCATCGGCGAGGTAGTCGGCTATAACTGAAAAACCGCCGATCTCCTTAAGCGCTTCCTTAGAAAACAACATGGAGGCCCCGAGACCGAAAGTGACCCCCTCCAGACGCCTGGCGACAAGGACCGAAGGGATGAAATCGAGAGCAACGGTAAGGGACTCTAAGGCTGACCCCAGTGAAGCGGGGTCGGATGTTTTATAAACGGAGGTTACAAGGCCGACATTTTTATCGCTGTAATATTCCCCAACAATGTGCTCGAGATAAGAGGGGTCTACCCTCATGTCACTATCGCTTATTGCTATAAGAGGGTATCTTGCCGCATCAGTAAGAGCGTGGAGATTCGTTACCTTCTGGTTGACGCCGAGAGTCTCCCGGCCTATTACTATGCGGACACTGCACTTTGAGGAACGGACAATCTCTTCCGCCGCAGACACCGCATCATCAGTAGATCCGGTCAAGCCGAGAAGTACCTCATATTCCGGGTAATTTTGAGTGGAAAAGCTCCGGAGATTTTCACGAAGTTCGGTGTCCGCGCCCTTCATAGGTTTGAGAACAGAGACAGGGCTATAAGGCGTTCCCCTTACCACTTCCTTTTTCGATGTAAAGAACTCCCATACAAAGATTATAGAAAACAGGCAGTAAATGCCTCCTGCCGTTATGAGGAGTAAAAGAGCTATTTTTGTTACTTCCGAGAAAACCATTCTTCGCACATACCCGGTTCGATAGTCTGATTCGACAGAATCGCTGAAAAACACCTGGATTGATCCGCGATATCAGGGTCTATTAATGGTTATATTTCACATAATGAAAAGATGCTGCGTTTCCTGCCGGGCCGCGCGAGAAAAGGCATTTAATGTCAGAAATGACATAGCCTGAAGGTATCAAAAGCTGCCCTTTTTCGTGTCAGGGACTTCCCGGGAGTTACCGCTAAGCTGTACATTTCCGCGGTAGTCTACGGCCTTCTGCCTCTGATCAAGTGCAACCAGAGTAATACCGATAATAATAACCATAGTGCCGGCCCAGCGGTACCACGAGACCTCTTCCCTAAGAAAAAACTTTGCCAGAAGTGCCACAAAAACGTAGGACATTGCTGTGAGCGGAAGGACAAAGCTTAGGTCAGCCCAGGAAAGAGCGGCGAGATAGAGAAAAAAGAAAATACCCAGAAAAATAACTCCCATAAAAATATAAGGATTACGGACCACTGAAAAAATCAGTTTAAGCCACTGAGACAAGTCCGTGAGATCGACCTGACCATTTTTCTTCATGGCATAGCTTATTAAAGTTTCTCCAACAGCTGCACTCAGTGTCGCCAGAAAAACCACTACAAACGTTTTCATAATCTCCCCCGCACGGAATCAAGAATCACGGTCCCTACAATAAGCTCCCTGTAAGCGGACGGCAATAGTCCGATTTACACCGTCAGAGTGTCCTGGATCGTCCACAACGACAATGAGAAACTTTTTGTTGCCGGGAAGGGAGCCATCCTGTTTCACTCGGCTTTGACCATCTCTTTGCGCTTTGCCATAAAGGAAAAAAACTCCTTACCTTCTCTGATGCGACGCCTGAACTCATCTCTGTCCTGAAGCATTTCCCCGAGAATTCTGAGGATCGGTCGAGGCCTCAGGTAAAAGCGTCTGTAGAAACGCTCGACCGTCTCAAAGATCTCCTCACGAGAAAGCCCTTGATATGAGACTACTGCGTTCTGGATGCCGGCTCTTAGCCAGCCTGTCCTCTTCCTGAATGATCCAACCCTCGCGTATTCCCTGTGCATGGATCTCAGTTCCGGGATAGGGAGCGAGAAGAGATACCTGGATACTGTAAGGGTCCAATTCCAGCGCGAAACGGATTGTTTCTTCAATCGTTTCTTCCGTTTCACCCGGCAGACCCAGGATAAAAGTCCCGTGGACGAGTATGCCCAGTTCTTTTGCGGATTTCATAAATTCCCTTGCCTGTTCAATAAGAATACCTTTTTTGATATTTTTCAATATCTGTTGATTGCCTGATTCAAATCCTACGGTCAGCAGACGAAGGCCTGCATCCTTGAGTACCGCAAGGGTTTCTTTGGCGACGGTTACCCGCGCATTACATGACCAGGTAATCCCTAAATGCTTGATCCTCCTGGCTATCTCCATTGCGCGCGGTTGATTATCGGTAAACGTGCCATCATCGAAAAAAAATTCCTTTACTTTGGGGAAAAGACGCGTAGCTTGAACCATTTCTTCATACACATTTTCCGTACTTCTTACCCGGTAGTTATGTCCCGAGATCGTCTGCGGCCAAAGACAGAATGTGCATCGTGCGCGACAACCTCTGCCGGTGTATAGCGAGACATAGGGGTGTTTCAGATACCCGTTGTAATAATTCTCTATGGTAAGGTCGCGGGCATAGATCTCGGTGACAAAGGGAAGTGCGTCAAGGTTCTCTATGGGGGGCCTGTCCGGAGTACGTACAATATTACCGTTCAAACGGAATGCAATACCATCAACCTTCTCAAACGGGACCCCTCTTGCGATTTCTGCAATTGCATAATCGAATTCGCCGGTTGTAACAAAATCTACCGCTTCTGACGAGTTGAGGGTCTCCCCGGGAAGGACTATTGTGTGAGGTCCCACAAAACCCACCTTAACACCGGGATAGTGTTCCTTCAGCAGCCCTGCAATCAGAGAATCATTGGAGATTGTCGGCGTACTGGTGTTTATGATAATCAGATCAAAACCCCGGGCCTCTTGTATAACCTCATCGATACCTATACTTGCGGGAGGGGCGTCAAGGAGACGGCTTTCGGGGACTAGTCCTGCCGCATAGGCAAGCCAGGTCGGATACCAAAAAGAGCGGATTTCGCGCCGCGCCTGGTAACGCGAGCCTGCAGCTCCATCAAAGCCTCCGTAAGAAGGCGGATTAAGGAATAACGTGCGCATCTGTATTTTTGGCGTATGCCTATATAATCAACAGTGATTTAATTGAAACAAACAACGGACTAATAAGCAAATCAACCTTATAATATCATAATAATATCATAATTATAATGAAAGATTCTTACGCCCATGATTGCCCTTGATCTTTTTCCGGGCAAGCCTGCGCGATTTGTCGGACTCGTGAAAAAGTATCCCGAGATACCGACTGTTCCCACCAGTCTTGAAGAGTTATCCAAAACTCTTCAGGAACTTCCTCTCAGGAATATTGTGACCAAACTGGACGCTCTGATAGGCGGAATCGACAGGATCGTTAATTCGCCTGATACGAGGCAGAGTATACAGAATTTTAACAGTACATTACATTAAAGGAGACACGGGAACTTGTCACAGCTTTCGGGGGTCTGAGCCGGGAAATTGCAGCGGAAATAATTGCTGGCGGCGGCGGCGGGAAATAGGCATTAGAGAACCACTTTAAATAAAGCTAATTGACTTTGTTCTTTTCATGAAAGTTGTTCAGTGCCGTCAGCGCCTCACTCCTGACCAGCGAATCAGTCTCCCTTTCCAGAGCGCGCTGAATATCGGGTATTGTCCCGGGGTCTCCGATACCTACCAGCGCTTCTATAACGCCCAGTCTAATGGCTGTACTTGGGTCCCCCATGAGCCTGATCAGATATGGGACTGCCTTCGGACTGCCGATTTTCCCCAGTGAGCGGATTGACGCCTCTCTGACAAGGAGTTCAGGGTCACTCACTCCGTCTATAAGCGTGTCGACCACTTCCCGGTTCCCCTTGAAGTTGCCGAGTGCGGTTGCGGTGTAGGATTTTATTGACGGGCAATCCCAGTTGAGAAATGAATTGTTAAAGATCGACAACAGAAGTTTCACTGCCCTTGGATATCGTGCCTCTCCGAGGAACTGAATAGCTTTAATCTTGACCGGCCAGCGTTCGGTCCATGTGCCCGCGACATCCAGCAGGATGGCCAACGCCCTCTCGTCGCTGCGGGTGCCCAATTTTTCAACTGCAGCCAGCCTGACCTGCCAGTTGGGGTTATTAAGCTCCGTTTTTATTTTGTCGAGCTTATCGTCCGCAAAGCTGCTCCGCGGCGCGGCCGTTGACATTGCTCCCAAAAAACAGAATAAAAAGCAGATGAAAATCTTTTTACTTGCGGGCATCCTCATTCTTCTCCTCTTTGTTATGTTCCACATCATTATTTATCCTCCGGCAATCCTGTCAGCCATATTTTTGTGGTACCGCATTCGCACGTCTCCGGTGCCCTGACCGATCCGGTTCAATGTTATCCCTTCATCTTTTAAGATAGCATTTCAAGAGCCTTAACCGCAATTCTTATAGTAAAAAATATACAAAGAGGCAATGGCAGGCGGCACGAACACACGCGAGCGGCTTGAATGACCGCAATGAGCAGTCTACAATGGTTATAAGGTCAGGTGATGAAAAATTTCCCGCTAAGAAATCTTTTTCTCTCTATCCTTTTGTTTGCGATCATTTTCTTCCTGCCCGGCGCATCGTCGCGTCTTATGGCGGCACGGTAAGATGGAAGCCTCTTTCAGCGGAAAGGTACAGGAAAGCGGTCTTCTCACATCCTTGTTCCCCGGCCTGATTCAGGAAAGCCACGGTGACCTTGAATTGTCTGCCGGCATCGGCGGAACATGGGACAACCCCATTCCGGAAGGCGCCTTGCAACTCACGAATGCCGGGGCATATTTCCCGGCAACGGGCATCAAAATCAAAAATGTGCTTGTCAAAGCGCATTTTGAAGGAAGCCGGATCTCTGTCGATACGTTACAGGCGGAATCCGGTTCCGGGAATATACAAGGCACCGCCACCCTCCACCTGAAACAATGGCATATCACAAGTTATGAAGCGAACATAAAGGGAACGAATTTCCAGGCTATCTATCTGCCCGAGTATCGGATGGCGGGCAGCCCGGATCTCACATTTAAAGGCACGCCGAAGAAAGCATCCGTCAGAGGCGGGATAAAGATGTCCGAGCTTTTGATTTTCGGACCCCAGACGCCCGCACCGATACAGCCGAGCGCAGACGTGATCATAGTTGACAGGCAGCCTGAGTCTGCACACAAATCTCCTCTTCTTATCGATATAAATGTCCGCGTAGTCCTCGGCGACCATGCGTTCGTGAAGGCTGAAGGGATTGATGCTCAATTAAAGGGCGACCTTGTCATAACGGCCCGGGACATCAACGATATAAGAGGCAAAGGTATTCTGGACATAGCAAAAGGGTCCTACAAGAGATACGGCGTTGATCTCAAAATCACCAGGGGGCGATTACTCTTCAGCGGAGGGCCGCTGGAAAATCCCGCAATCGATGTCCTTGCCCTCCGTACGGTTGAAGATGTGAAAGCCGGGGTCCTCGTGAGCGGAACACTGGAATCACCTGTGATAAAGTTATATTCCGACCCTACGATGCCGGACACCGACGTTCTCTCCTATATTGTAGTCGGCCATGCCACGGGCCAGAGTAAAGCAGAGGCTCCGCTTATGGCCAAGGCCGCGGGCTTTCTACTCTCCAAGGGTGAATCTGTAGTGTTACAGGACCAACTGAAACAGAAGCTGGGAATCGATGTCCTGGATGTGGAATCCAGCACAGGGACGACCGGAGGGACGACTGGAAGTACGACCGGAAGCACGACCGGGGGAACGACCTCCCGGTCTCTGGTGACGATCGGCAAATATCTGACACCGCGTATCTATATCAGTTACGGGCAGGCCCTGCTCGGCAGCGGAAGCGTCGTGAAATTGCGTTACAATCTGTCAAAGCATCTGCAGGTCGAAAGCGAGAGCGGAAGCGCAAGCGGAGCCGATCTGATTTACAATATAAATTTCCAATGAGCGATAAGCGCTTTATTTATCCTCTCCAATTCAGCCCACTTAATTTTATGAATTTCGTGCTATCGGCAGACATGGTATCCTCACTCTCCGCCTGAGGCGGACGGGGTCTCCGAGGGCAACTTCCTTCTCCGAAAAGCTTTTGAGGAACAAGCAAGAACTCCCTGTGCTCTTGGCACAGGGTTCTTGACGAAATCTATCTGTTGTCATTCCCGAGGTAGTAATCGGGAATCCATTGTCTTTAAAAATAAAGAATCTCGGATTCCCGCCTTCGCGGGAATGACGGCCAAAAACGTTGTAACCTATTCAAAGAAGCGATAATCGTACTGCAAGCCGATTGATTGTCATAGATACGCAAGTCCTGGCCCGAAAGCTTTCGGGATTGTTATGCACATGTGCCTGCATGTCCTGCGTCGAATATTTTCTGGACTAATCCGGCGAAGCCGGTGCTTCATCCGGCTTGACTTCGGCTGGGCGCTCCTTGCTGCGGTCCGTGGCGAGAAGCATGTACATTGCGGGTACAACGAACAGGGTAAAGAGCGTGCCGATCGCAACGCCTGTCATTATCACGAGGCCCATGTTGAAGCGGCCTGCTGCGCCCGCTCCCGATGCAGTTACCAGGGGCACCACGCCTACGACCATTGCCGCGGTCGTCATCAGTATCGGTCGAAGACGGATGGCCGCGGCCGTCTCGACTGATTCCCGCTTGCTCTTGCCTTCGCGCTGCAGGTCATTGGCGAACTGCACGATAAGGATGCCGTGTTTGCTGATGAGGCCGATCAGCGTCACCAGTCCGACCTCCGTGTAGATGTTTAAACTTGCGCCGCCGACCCCCAGGCTGATGAAGATCATAGCGCCGCAGATCGACATCGGCACGCTTACCAGCACGATGAGCGGGTCGCGAAAACTCTCGAACAATGCTGCAAGTGCAAGAAAAATGATGATCAGCGCAAAGAAAAACGTGACCAGCAACGCACTCGACTCCTGCATAAACTGCCGCGACTGGCCTGCATAATCGATGCTGTATCCCTGGGGCAGCGCCTCTTTGGACAGGGCCCTGAGTTTGTCCAATGCCTGCCCGAGGGTGATGCCGGGCGCCGACACCGCAGAGATCATTGCCGAATTGAGCTGCTGGAAATGGTTGAGCGATTCCGGCACAACCTCTGTCCTGAAATGTACAATTGTAGAAACCGGGATAGATGCGCCACTTCCGGTGTTTATGTAGTAGTCCTGCAGTTGCGCGACGTTGAGGCGGTCAAGGCGCATTACCTGCGGGATCACCTTGTAGGAGCGCCCGGATATGCTGAAATAGTTTACGTACCCCCCGCCCAGCATCCAGCCGAGCGCGTCGCCTACGTCACGCATCTTCAGACCCAGCTGTGCGGCTTTGTCGCGGTCGATCTCTACAGTAGTCTGCGGTTTGTCGATCTTGAGATCGGAATCCAGGTATGCGAACATGCCGCTCGCCCGCGCCTTATCCATGAGCGCCTGCGACGCCTCATTCAGCCGTTGATAGGACTCGGTTGTGCCGATCACGAATTGCACCGGCAGTCCTCTGCCTGCACCGGGCAGCGGCGGCCGCTGAAACGCCACCGCCTGGACGCCCGGGATACCACCGAGCGCGTTCTGCACCACCGGTTGCAACTTCATCGTCGTTCGCGTGCGTTCGTCCCAGGGTTTAAACACCATTCCCGCAATGCCGGAATTAAGGCCGCTGATACCGTCGAGTTGAAATACGTGGTCCGTTTCAGGATAACCGGCCATGATCTTGTACACTTCCTTTGTATACAGTTGCGTCTGCTCAAGTGTTGCATCAGGCGCTGCCGTGACCAGCGAGATAATGATCCCCTGGTCTTCCTGCGGCGCGAGTTCACTCTTCGAAGTCGTGAACAGGAAGTAGTTACTCCCGAGGATGATCAGGGCGAATACCACTGTCACCGGAAGGTAATTGAGCGCGCCGCTCAGCGCCTTCTCATATCCCTTGCGCAGCCGCCTGAACTGACGGTCCACGAAATTCATGAAGCGGCGCTTTCTCTGCGTATCCACCGGCTTGAGCAGCCGGGAGCACATCATCGGTGAAAGTGTGAGCGCGATGATCGCGGACACTGCCACGGTGCCGGCGAGTGTGTAAGCGAACTCGGTGAACAGTGCTCCGGTGAGGCCGCCCATAAAGCCGATCGGCACATACACTGCTATCAATACTACGGAGATTGCGACAATCGGCCCGGCCAGTTCACGCGCGCCCTGGACTGCCGCCTGCATCGGCGGCATGCCGTTTTCTATATGACGGTGGGCGTTCTCCACCACAATGATTGCATCGTCGACGACGAGACCGATTGCCAGCACGAGCGAGAGCAGCGTGAGAAGATTGATTGTATAACCCAGTACCAGCATGATAAAGAAAGCGCCGATCAGCGACAACGGAATGGCGATAGTCGGTATAATGACGGACCGCACCGATCCCAGGAACAAGAAGATCACCAGGGTGACGATTACCAGAGCTTTGACAAGCGTGCTGATCACTTCGTCAATCGAACTATTTACGTATTTGGTAGCGTCATATACGATGCGTCCGCTGAGCCCTTCGGGCAGCTGCTGCTCGATTGAAGGAAACACCTTGTGGATGTTTTTGATTACTGTCAGCAGATTGGCGGTCGGCGCGACCTGGATACCGACGTATACGGCGCTCTTGCCGTCGAAGTAAACCGCCGTGTCGTAACTTTCAGCGCCGAGCGTAACGTTTGCGATATCGCCCAGGCGTATAATAGCGCCGTTCTGCGACTTGATAACAAGCTCGCGGAATTCATCGGCCGAATGCAGCCCTGTAGCAGCAGTGAGATCTACCGTAACCATCTGACCTTTGGTGCGGCCCACTGCCGAGATAAAGTCGTTGTCGGCCAGCGCGTTGCTCACGTCTGTGCCTGTTACGCCATAGGCGGCCATCTTCTTGGGGTCGAGCCATGCCCGCAAGGCGAACTGTTTTCCACCGAGGATCTCGGCGGTCTGGACGCCCTCGACCGCCTGCAGCTTCGGCTGTATGACCCTTATCAGATAATCGGTGATCTTGTTTGTCGGCAGAACCTTGCTGTAAAAGCCTATATACATCGAATCGATGGTCTCGCCGACGGCTACAGTGATCACCGGCTGCTGTGACTCTTTCGGCAGCTGGTTTAACACCGCGTTGACCTTGGTGTTGATTTCGGTAAGCGCCTTGTTCGGATCGTAGTTCAGGCGCAGGTTAGCCTGGATTGTACTTACTCCAAGCGTGCTTGATGAAGTGAGGTAGTCGATTCCGTTCGCCTGCGCGATCGAGTTTTCGAGAGGGGTGGTAATGAACCCGGAAACCAGCGACGAGTCAGCCCCGTAATAAACAGTCGAGACGGTCACCACAGCGTTCTGGGTCGCCGGGTACTCGCGGATCGGCAGCGAGCCGATTGATCTCAATCCCAGCACCAGTATCAGCAGGCTGACCACAGTGGCAAGCACCGGGCGACGAATGAATATATCGGTAAAATGCATCCTGTCGCCTGCCGCCTTACTCTTCCGGCGGCCTGGGAGCCGCCTCGTTGCTGGGTTGGACCCGGTTGTCGATTATGACCCTGCTTCCGTTCTTCAGCTTGAGCTGACCGCTCGTGACGACCGTATCGCCTTCATTGATCCCCTTGAGGACGGCTATCTGATCGCCGCGCGTCGGACCGACAGTGACAAAACTCTGTCTCGCTATCAGGAGCGGTTTACCGTCCGGGCCTTTTCCGCTTTCCTCGACGATGAACACCGTCTCACCATACGGGTTGAAGGTCACTGCCGTCTGCGGCAGTGTCAGGTAGCGCTGCGCCGCACCGGCCTTCACCTCTACCGATGCATACATCCCGGGCAGCAGTTCGTGTTTGGGATTGTTGACTGTCGCCTCAGCCTGGAAATTGCGTGTATTCGGGTCCACCTCCGGGTTGACGGCGGTTATCTTGCCCCTGAATGTGCGGCCCGGATAAGTGTCTGCGGTAACAACGACCGGCTGTCGGAGTGAAATGCGGGAGAGTTCCTGCTGCGGCAGGTAAAAGTCTGTGTAAATCTGATCAAGCGATTGCAGGGTGACGACCTTGTCGCCGGGGTTTATATATTGACCGGGATTAACAGTGCTTATGCCCAGCCTTCCAGCGAATGGCGCCCGAATACTTTTTTTCTCTACTATCGCCGCCTGCTGTGCGACCTGGGCACGTTTAACCTTGAGATCGGCGGCATCGGCATCGAGCGTCGCCTTGCTCACTGCCTGCACCTCATACTGTTTCTTGTCGCGCTCATATACGGTATTCGCCAGGTCAGCAGCGGCTTCGAGCGAATGCAACTGCGCCGTGTCCGAGTCCACGTTGAGCTGCACGAGCATTTGTCCCTCCGTGACCTCGTCCCCTGACTTGAAATGTATAGTCTGTACAAGTCCCGCTATTTCAGTTGTCACATCGACGCCGCGCACGGCGCGAAGACTGCCCACCGCCTTCAGTTGCGGCTGCCAGGGAACATATTCCGCCTTTATCGTCGTCACCGTCACCGGCGGCGCCTGGGCGGCGGACATCGACTTCTTCATCTTGTATGAGACAAAGGACTTGTAGGCGAAAATTCCGCCGAACAAAAGTCCTACTCCTATAAGCATGATCAGCATACGCTTCGTCATCAGAGGTTCCTCCCCTTAAAGGTGCAAATTATCGCCGGCATATTTTCAATCCTTTCCTGTCATCTCCGCAGTATCAGCCTGTGATCGGTTCCACCATCCGCCTCCCAGCGCCTGGAAGAGCGCTGCCGTGTCCGCGAAGCGTGCGGCCTGAGCCTGCACCAGACTAATCTTCGTCTGCTGGTATTGCCGCTCCGCGTTGAGCAGTGAGAGATAGCTCACTGCTCCAAGCTCAAACTGCTTCTGCGTCAGATCGAGCGTGGCACGCGCTGCAGCTTCGGCCTCTGCCTGCGCCTTAAGCGTGGTTGCGTCCGCATCCAGTGCGCGCAGCGCATCGGCCACGTTCTGGAACGCCTGCAAAACAGTCTCCCGGTACTGCGCCGCGGCCTGATCATAAGCAGCAACAGCGGCGCTGCGTTTGGCGATAAGCTCTCCGCCGTGGAAGACGGGCTGCAGTAATCCCGCAGCAAGACTCCAAACAGACGATCCCTTTTGGAACAGGTCGCCAACCCTGGTCGCCTCCCACCCGTAACTACCGCTGAGCGTCACCTGTGGATACAGGTTCGCAGTTGCGACTCCCACCTGTGCGCTCGCCGCATGGAGCAATGATTCCGAAGCCTGTATATCGGGGCGCTGGTGCACGAGTGATGACGGCAGGCTCACCGGCAATTCCTGAGGGAGCTTCATACCGTCCAGCCCAAACTCCGGCAGCGCGGCCCCTTCGCCGGGCAATCTGCCGACAAGCACAGCCAGCTGATGACGGGTCTGTGCAAGATCTTTTTCAATCGGCGGCAATGTCGCCCGGGTTTGTGCTAGTTGCGTCTGCTGCGCAAGCACGTCGGAGCGCGATACGGCACCGAGCTGGAACTGACGCTCGACAACATCCAGTTGCTTTCCCTGCACTTTCAGGATCTCCTGTGTCGCCAGTATCTGTGCGCGAAGCGAGGCTTCTTTTACTGCTGTAGTGACTATATTGGATGTAAGTGTGAGATATGCTCCCTCGAGCTGGAAGCGCTGGTAGTCGACCTGCGATCGGAGCGCCTCGAGTTCGCGGCGTGCACCGCCGAAAATATCGAGCGCGTATGAGACCTTCACCGAGGCGTTATAAAGGTTGAATAAGCTGCCTTTGGCGCCGGGCTGGCCGAAGGCGGCGCCCGAGAATTTCTCGCGCTCGGCCGATGCGTTCGCATCGATCGCCGGAAAAAACGCCGCTCCGATTTCCGCCCGCACGTTCTCGTACGCCTCACGCAATGCCGCCTGTGCTGCGGCAAGCGTCGGGCTGTCTGCCAACGCCTGACGGATCAGCTGATCCAGCGCATCGGAATGAAATACGGCCCACCACTGTGCGGGAATGTCCCGGCCGAAAATGAACTGTTGTGCATCACCGCCGGCCACAGGCGCAGCGGCCGTCTTCTCCGGCAGCGCTTGTGCCGTATAGGTATTTGTCTTCGGAGCTTCGGGCCGATGAAAATCAGGACCGACGGCACACGCAGCCAGCGCCAGACTGACAAGCCCTGCAACGGCGGCAGACTTCAAAAGCAAAAGGCATATCGCATTCTCATGCTCTGAATATCTTTTTCTCATATTAAGATTATACCTCGCAGCTTGCTGCGGGATGATTCATAGATTTCCAATATTGATAGGGACATTATAGCAAGTCTTGAAGGTCTGGACTATAGTGAGATATGAAAAAGCGATTTTTACTTTCCCTCAAACTTTCATCTGTAACACCGGTAATCCAAGTCTCTGCCTTCCGTTCTCTCCCCTGAAGCTCTGGGCCAGGAATGTACGGTTGTAGGTTGCTCGTCCATGACTCCTCATTACTATAAAATGAATTCCGTGCAACTATAAAGATTTATGAAATAGCCGGATTAACGGTATTTTCTTACTACCGCTGTTACTACTCCCGCGATCTTTAATTCATTTTTTGGTCTGATCGGTTTGTATTGGGGATTTGCGGGTATGAGAACTACGCCGGTCCCCCTTTTTCTCAGATACTTCATGGTCCATTCACCGTCAACTTCCGCAACGACAATATCCCCGCTCTTTGGAGTCTGCCCCTTGTCGACTATCACCATATCTCCAGGGAGTATCCCGGCGCCGGACATGGAATCACCGGATACTTTAAGCAAAAAGGTGGCGTCACGGTTCTGTATGAGAAGGTCGTCGAGAGACAGCGTGTCTACCAGCTCTTCTTCAGCAGGACTCGGGAATCCGGCCTCCACGGTGCCAAGTATTTACCGGATAAGCTATCG
The DNA here is from genome assembly GCA_963727725.1 of Thermodesulfovibrionales bacterium. Classification (GTDB taxonomy): domain Bacteria; phylum Nitrospirota; class Thermodesulfovibrionia; order Thermodesulfovibrionales; family SM23-35; genus CAVSHJ01. The sequence continues at coordinate 60,349 of CAVSHJ010000001.1, read as the reverse complement.
ATCCCGGTATGAGCCTTCCTCTTTCATCTCTCGTGAGAACCTCCAGTTTCTCAAGATTGCCGATAAGCTTGGAAACCGCATTCTTTGAACGTAATCCGACTATCTTACCAATCTCGGAGAAGCTCGGCATTCTGCCTTTCTGATAGTAGAACTGCGAAATGTCCCTGGTCCTGGATCGCAGATTATTTTCTCTCATGCCCCGGTCCATGGTTACATTATAGAGTGAACGAACGTTCACTGGAAAGATGGAAAATGGATATTGTCATTTAAGAATTAAAAATGAACATGGGTTATCCCCATAATAATGAACTCATTATTAGATGACTTTCTTAGAACATATCCATCGAAGTTTTTATTCGTCATGCCCGAAGTCTTTAGTCGGGCATCCATTTGTCTTGAACATGGATTCCCGCCTACAGACTGCGGGAATGACGGCCCAGAGGATGTCTATTCCATACAAAACGTCAGTTCACTTTTAAATTTTAAGTAACAGGCGGGAAATGAATACTAATTGGGGGAAGGCTATTAAAAGACAATCTAAGAGCCGAGACAAACTCAGGCGTCCAGCAGGCTTCTCACCCTTCGCAAAAGTTCGTCCGGCTGGACAGGTTTTGACATAAAGTCGAGGCCTTCTTCCAGTATTCCTTGTTGGTAAATGACGTGAGCACTATACCCACTTACAAAAATGGCCTTCATGTCCGATCGTGTCTTCTTTATCTCGTCATAAAAATCTTTTCCATTCTTTTTCGGCATTATGACATCGAGGAGGAGAAGATGGATCCCGTCTTTATTATCATGGAATACCCTGAGTGCATCTTCTCCGTCCACGGCCTCTATGATTGAGTAGCCGGCCTTCAGAAGCACCTCCCTCATGAAGGTCCTCACCTGGGCGTCATCTTCTACTATCAGGATGGTTTCCCATCCCGTGGCCGACGGGGGAGGAGCCGGAGGTTTCATCTCTTCCGGCTTTGATTTGGCCAGGGGGAAATAGATTTTGAATGTCGTGCCGTTGCCGCGTTCGCTGTATACATTAATATAGCCTCCGTGCTGCTTTACTATTCCGTATACCATCGCAAGTCCCAGACCCGTGCCTTTTCCAACTCCCTTGGTCGTGAAAAACGGCTCGAAGATCCTCTCCTTTATCTTCTCATCCATCCCCTGCCCTGTGTCCTCAAAGGACAGGAGGGCGTAGGGGCCGGGTTTACCGTATCCGTGTGTCTTTATGAATTCACTATCCAGTTCTATATGAGCTGTGCTTATGATCAGGCTGCCTCCTTCAGGCATGGCATCCCGTGCATTGGTGGCAAGGTTCATCAATACCTGTCCTATCTGACTGCTGTCGGCCATAATGATCAAATCTTCACTTGTGAGAACCTTGGAAAGCTCCACATCCTCACCGATAACCCTTGATAAGAGGTTGTCCACTTCTTTTACCACGTCGTTCAGATTGACGGGGTTAGGATTAATTATCTGCTTACTGCTGAATGTGAGCAGGTCGTTAGTGAGATGTGCTGCCCTCTCGGCTGCACTCAGTATCTGGCGCGCATAAGAGCTTAAGCGCGCGTCATTATTCACCTCTGTATTCAGGAGGCTTCCGTATCCGATGATTGCCGTCAGCATATTGTTGAAGTCATGCGCGATGCCCCCGGCGAGTTGGCCTACCGCCTCCATCTTCAGTGCGTGAAAGAGCTGCTCCTCCAGTCTGTGCTTTTCTTTTTCCATCTGCCTGCGCTCGGTGATGTTTTCGTACATAACGACAATTTCTTTTTCTGTCAGATGCTTGCCTATGACGGAAGCGCTCACTTTGCACAAAATGTCACTGCCGTCCTTCCGGCGGCAGGCGAATTCCTCGTTATACGTCTTTTGTCTTTCAAGGACGGGATAGAAATGTTTTCCTATCTTCTCATATTCCCTGTCGCTCCGGTATAAGACTCTAGTATCCCTGCCGAGTAATTCCTCCGGTCTCCAGCCGAAGACAGATTCAACAGCTTCATTGGCAAAAATGATTTTGCGCTGACGCAACCCTATGACAGCATGGGGGATGGCACTGAGTATTGAGGATTCCAGTGCTTCCAATTTACAGAGTGCCTCTTCAGCTTTCTTGCGGTCTGTGATTTCCCTGTCGATACTACCGATCGTCTCATTTGTTACTTTTTTCAGTGCCTCAAGAAGTTCATTTCCGGAAACGGCGGATACTCTTGCGTCAAGTTCTCCTTTTGAGACTCTGTGCAGGACATCAAAATGCTCTGCAAGACCCATAGCGAACTCCTGGGATTGATCGATAATCTCTCCGATACCCCGTGCGGTTTCATTGATCAGGCGTTTCAATTCGGCTATCGACTCCGTTCCCGAAGTCTCGGGTATCCTGACAAAGGGGTCTCCGGAGGCAATCCTTTTCAACGCCTCAAAGATTTCAGACAGGTCACGGCCTCTTTTGAAGCCGGCGGGTTCAGGCTTTTGTTTTACGGTCCGAAGAGGTTTTCCGGATTCGGTTTTCCTTTGTCTGCTCATGGTTCCGCTGGATTTGTTATTTCCTGCGGTATCTGCCGGGGGTGGTTCATTACGCAATTCCTTATCCGTCTGTATTCTTCTGGATCGTTTTATTATAACAGAAAAAGGCATTCTTCATATACGGTTCTCATCGCAATTGACGGCGGGATTCCTCGCATTCTATTATACATGCTATGCTGCAGCCCGAAAAACAATTAGAGATAATCAGGAGGGGCGCTGTCGAGGTGATTATCGAGTCGGAGCTACTGAAGAAGCTCGAAAAGTCCTATGCCGAAAACAGGCCGCTGAAGATTAAGGCCGGTTTTGATCCTACCGCACCTGATATCCATCTCGGGCATACGGTATTACTCGAGAAGATGAGACAGTTTCAGGAGCTGGGACATGAAGTCATATTTCTGATCGGAGATTTTACCGGCATGATAGGTGACCCGAGCGGGAAGAGTGAGATGAGAAAACCCCTCACCGGGGAAGAGGTCCTGGAAAATGCAAAGACCTACAGGGAACAGATATTCAAGATCCTCGACCCGGAAAGGACGAGGGTTGTTTTCAATTCGGAATGGATGTCCGCCGTGACGTCGGTAGAAATGATAAAACTCGCCGGCATGTACACGGTTGCGAGGATGATCGAGCGGGAGGATTTCAAGCAGAGGTGGATCAATCAAAATCCTATAGGCATCCATGAATTCATGTATCCCCTGATACAGGGTTATGATTCGGTAGCTCTCCGGTCCGACGTCGAGCTTGGCGGTACGGACCAGAAGTTCAACCTGATTGTCGGAAGAGAGCTGCAGAGAGAATACGGACAGGAACCGCAGTGTATTGTTCTCATGCCGCTGCTTGAAGGTCTTGACGGGGTGAAGAAGATGAGCAAGAGCCTCGGCAATTATATCGGCATTACCGAGTCGCCCAAAGAGATGTATGGCAAGATCATGTCGATAAGCGATGGTCTCATGCTCAGATATTATGAACTGCTGAGCCATATTCCCCTGGAGGAATTCAATGCGTTAAAGGAGGGGATAGCGAAGGGTACGGTCCATCCAAAACGCGCGAAAGAAGACCTTGCGCTGGAGATTGTTGAAAGATACTGGAGTAAAGAAGAGGCTTTAAGGTCCAGGGAAGAATTCGAGAATATCTTCAGGCAGAAGGGTCTCCCGGATGAAATACCCACTTTCCAAATCGTGCTCGAAAGAACAAGTCTTTCAGGCGGTGAAAGAGATATTACGTCTACAAAGAAAATTGATTGGCTTCCGCAGGTCATGAAAGAGACGGGTCTTGCAAAGAGCACGAGCGAAGCTATGCGTCTCATTAAGCAGGGAGGCGTAAAGATCAACGACGAAGCTGTTACCGATCCGGATACGAGGCTGCAGCAGGGCGAGCATATCATCAAAGTCGGAAAGAGAAAATTTTGCAAGGTGGTTGTGACGAAGTAATATTTTCCCGCAGTGGTTGCGCATGCAGGCACATGTGCATCAAAACCTCTCCAACGCAGGATTTGAGTATCTATAACAGATCAATCGGCTACATCATGAATAGTGAGGGGTATGCCGGATAAATGAAGCGCCCACGAAGGAGCTGCCGGAGAGCTTTTGCTCCACACATGCCTGCATTGGAAAGAGTAAAATACAATTTTAGTTGGCCAACTTTCTTCGTGGCTGACTTTATTCCAGTTTCTCGCCCTTTCGTTCGTCATGCCCGAGTCTTGACGGGCATCCATTCTGATAGATCGAATGCGCGCATTCTGGACAATGCCATGAATGACAGACATTAAGAAATCTTAACAGTGTTTTTAAGATCTTTTAATCATTCCCCTTAATTGACACGAACAAACACGGGTTCTTATAGTAAGAAAAGAAAGATCTTTATCGCTTTGTTTGACAGTCGGAAGGTTTTGATAGACTATTCTAAGAGAAAACGTTCGAACGACCTGCGAGGAAGACATGGAAGATAAGCAATATGTGATACTGAAAAAGGAAAGGTTCAATGATTTCATCTCAGCACTTTCGAAGATGCAGAAGCTGGTTGCTCCCGTAGCAAAGGGCTATAACAATTTTGCATTTGAAGAAGTTTCCTCCGGCAGTGAGATTGCACTCAAGTATATTCCTACCGTCCTGCCGCCGAAAAAATACTTTATGCCGCAGCGCGAAACGCTTCTTGAATTCAAGATTGCAAAGGGAGCAGATGCAGTGCCGGTGGTCGAATACGAGCCGATGACTATCTTCGGAGTTCATACCTGCGATCTTGCGGGTATCCAGTGCCTGAATATGGTCTTTTCCGTACGCCCGAAGGATTACAATTATCTGATGCGAAAGAACAAGATAACCCTGATCGGACTGGAATGCAATGACTATTGCGATGAATATGCGAGCTGCCATCTGGTGAACGCGAGCTTTCCCAGCGGGGGATACGACCTTTTCTTTACCGATCTGGGAGATTATTTTATCGTCCATGTAAATACGCAGACAGGAGACGGGGTTGTCGATGCAACGGGATCTTTTGAAAAAGCCGGTACGTCTCACATGAACGATCTGGAGAGATTGCGCGAACATAAGAGGAAGGTATTCAGGAACGAGGTCCCGATAGAGAGCAGGCATATACCCGAGCTGTTCGACATATCATTCAGGGCAAGCGTATGGAAAGACCTGAATGAACGATGCCTCGCATGTGGAAATTGTACGAACGTATGTCCGTCATGTTACTGCTTTGACATAAGGGATGAGCTTGATCTGAGCCTGAAGAACGGAATCAGGTATCGCGTCTGGGATTCCTGTCAGCTTGAGCCGTTCGCAAGAGTGGCCGGGGGCATAAACTTCCGGAAAGAGCGCTCTGCAAGACAGAGGCACCGGTATTACCGCAAATTCAGGTATTCTGTTGACAGATTCTCACGGTTCTTCTGCACGGGCTGCGGCAGGTGTACCCGCACATGCATGGCCGGCATCAGCCTTAAAGAGACCCTCAATGCACTGATAAAAGAGAGTGAGGAGCGAGTATGGAAAAAGTGGCTGTAAAAGATTCCAGTTATAGATTAAAAAAGGCGAGGGTCCTTCATGCAAAAAAACTGACAGCAGCCGAAAAGTTTTTTGAGATTGCGCTCAGAGACGGCAGTTCACTTGATCACGAGCCGGGACAGTTTATCATGGTTTCTCTCCCTGGTATCGGAGAAGTCCCGATTTCCGTCTGCTCATCTCCCGCCAGGCGTGACTCTTTTGACCTGTGTGTGAGGGCTGTCGGAAAAGTTACCCGGAGTCTGCATAAACTAAAGGCAGGAGATGATATAGACATAAGGGGACCATATGGAAAAGGTTTCCCTATCAGGATACTTGAAGGGAATGATTTATTGGTCGTTGCAGCGGGATTAGGTATTGCGCCCCTGCGGTCTTTGATTACCTATGTCCTTGACAACCGCCGGGATTTTGGAAAGGTTCATATCTTATTCGGATGCAAAGAGCCGAAGGAGATGCTCTTCAGCGATGAACTTGAGCACTGGAATGAGCGCACGGACCTCCACTATGCCTGTACGGTAGACCGTGCAGACCCTGACTGGGCAGGGAATGTCGGCGTGATCACGACACTTATACCCGGGGTTGATATCGAGCCGCTGAGGACTTTTGCAGCTGTTGTAGGTCCGCCGGTTATGTATAAGTTCGTGATAAAAGAGCTTCTGGCCAAGGGAATTCCCGAACGTCAGATACTCCTGTCATTTGAGCGCAACATGAAGTGCGGCAATGGAAAATGCGGCCGCTGCCAGATCCAGAACCTGTATGTTTGTCAGGACGGGCCGGTCTTTAATTATGAACAAATCAAGAATTTGAGTGAGGCTTTTTAGTATGAAGAAACCAAAAGTCGGCATTTTCGATTTTGACTGCTGCGAAGGATGTCAGTTGCAGATCGCAAACATGGGAGAAGAAGTACTGGACGTCCTCGGTTCGGTCGAGATGCTCGAATGGAGAGAAGTAATGTCCGAAAAGTGGGGCAAGAAACTTGACATCGCCATCATAGAAGGAAGTATTACCAGTCCCCACGCGGTGGAGAGGATAAAGCAGATACGGAAGAAGGCAAAGGTCCTCATTACCATCGGCTCCTGCGCGACAATAGGCGGTGTGAACGGCATGAAGAACAATTTCAACCTTGACGATATAAGGAAGTACGTATACGGGGACAGTTATAAGTTCTTTCCGACAGAATTGACCAAAGCTGTTCACCAGGTAGTAAAGGTTGATTATTTCGTCCATGGCTGTCCGATGTATATACCGGAATTTGTTACAGTGGTAAAGGCCGCCCTGCAGGGAATCCCTTATTATGTGCCCGATTATCCGGTATGCGTCGAATGCAAGCTGAATGAGAATGTCTGCATGTATGACCGTAAAGTCACCTGCCTCGGTCCTGTGACGAGGGCAGGATGTAATTCGTGGTGCATAAACAACGGCAATATCTGTTACGGATGCCGGGGCATGGTCAGCAACCCGAATGAAAAGGGCGCACAGGACGTGCTGGCAAAATACAGGATACCGATGGATCTCATCCTGAATAAGATGAATATGTACAACAAGTGCAGGGAGCTCGGCTAATATGAAGAAAAATATTGAGATCAATGTCGAATACCTGACAAGGGTTGAAGGGCATGGAAATATTGTTATCAATGTGAAGGACGGCAAACTGGATACCTGCCGGCTGGACATAGTCGAAGCGCCCCGTTTTTTTGAAGGAATGCTGAGGGGCCGTTCCATATTTGAGGCTCAGCATATCACGAGCAGGATCTGCGGCATTTGCGCATGCGGACATAGCCTGGCTTCAATCCAGGCGGCGGAAGACGCCCTCGGCATTACGCCGACAGAACAGACTATTAAACTGAGGAAACTCCTTCTGCACCTTGAGATACTCGATAGTCACATCCTGCATATCTATCTGCTGGTTGCTCCCGACCTTCTGGGAGTCAAGAGTTTTGTTCCTCTTATCAAGCAGCCATAATGAAGTTGTACGCAGAGCGTTGCGGATGAAAAAGACCTGCAACGATTTTTGCGATATCCTGGTCGGAAGGCATGTGCATCCCATATCCGCGATTGTCGGGGGATTTACCAAACTCCCGAGACCGAAAGATCTGGACGCAATGTTCAATCTGCTCAACGGGATGAGGCCTGATATGGATGCAACGGTGGAATTGGCTGCTTCGTTGAAATTCCCTGATTTTGAGCGGGATACGGAATATGTGGGGCTGGTGAGTGATGACGGAGAGTACCCGTTGTTGATGGGGGATATCGGTTCCACCGACGGTGTCAGGATGAAGAAGAGGGAATATAAGAAGATGACAAATGAGTTTGTAGTCCCTCACTCTTCGGCAAAACATGCGAAGCTGAGCAGGGAATCATATGCCGTCGGCGCCCTTGCGCGGTTCAATCTGAATTCTGAAAAGCTCCACCAAAAGGCAAAAGAAGTGGCCGCTGCAGTAGGTTTGAAACCCAAATGCATCAACCCGTATCTCAATACGGTCGCACAGTTAGTCGAATGCGTTCATTGCCTTGAAGACGCCATATCCATCATAGAAGATTTGAAAAGAACCTCCCTTAATTATGCTGAGGAAATAGTTGTCGGACTGAATGAACAGCACAGGATCCCTGTGCGGGCAGGCAATGGCGTTGGTGCGGTCGAGGTTCCAAGGGGTATCCTGTTCCACAACTATCAGACGGATGAAAACGGGATCATAACGAACGCAAACTGCGTCATTCCGACAAACCAGAATACCGGCAATATTGAATATGACATGGCGAAGCTGGTTCCGGAGATACTGGACAGGAGTGAAGAGGAAATGATCCTTGCCGTTGAAATGCTGGTCCGTTCCTATGACCCATGTATCTCCTGTTCGGCACATCTTATGAATGTCAGGTTTGTGGACAGGTAAATAGAAATAGCGCCTCATTTTCGGCGAGAGAATTTGCTCAAATACTGTATTCCGGTTTGTCCGGAAATTTGTAAACAAAATAGGTTAGACAAGAAATCTGCCGATGGAGTAAAATCAATGGATTCAGAAAGCTGAATAAATACATATGGAGGAGGAATTGATGAGAGCAAAAGGTATATTAATTGTAATGGTTTCTATCATTGTAATGATTTTTGTTACGGTCCCCGGCTATGGGTTTGACAAGGCGAAGCTGGGCCAGCTCCTGAAAAGCGGAAAGTGTGAGAGATGTGACTTGAACAAAGCGGATCTGCACGGTGCGGGGCTGAACGGAGCGAAGCTGGCCGCTGCGAAGTTGGCAGGTGCGAATCTGGCCGCGGCGGACCTGAGCGGTGCAAGTCTGCAGGGGGCCGATCTGAGCGGGGCTGATCTTACACTGGCGAATCTCGGCGGAGCGAATCTGAGCAAGGCGAAGCTCAACAAGGCGCGGCTGACGGGTGCATATCTGACCGGCGCGACCTGGACTGATGGGAAAAAATGCAAAACAGGTTCCGTTGGGATGTGCAGGAAGAAATAGAAGTTATACGACGAATTTATTAACGAGTCTCATAATAGTATCTTATATATTCTTCTCTATTGTCCGTCATGCCCGAAGTTCTTAGTCGGGCATCCATTTTCGGTTAATTGGATTCCGCCTTCGCGGGAATGACGGTGAAAAAATGTACACATTTCTCATGAGACTGCCTAATCATGCAGTCGGGAGCGACATTTAGCCGGAATCAAATCCTTCGGTAATTTTCGACTCAACTTTTATTTACTTATATAATCACCGTAGTATCCAGCCTGAGTCGCTGCGTTATTGTGAGCCCGGTTCGGTTCAATAACATCTTCGTCCCCTACCTGAGTAGGATAGACTATTACAAGAAAGTGTGATAAAAATGAAACGGGGGAGTAAAAAGCAATTGTGAGCAATAACGGGACCGCGAAAATGCACGTCCGTTCAGAGGGATGACCGTGAAGCCGAAGCATAACTTGCTCAAACGTCAGATAAAGAAATATTTTGGAGATTCGTTTGCCTTAACCGGCCAGTGGAAGGAGTTTGTCGATGCTGTCAATAATGCCTATATCAAGTCCGACATCGACAGGGGTATGCTGGAGAGGTCACTCGACCTGAGCTCGCAGGAATTGCTCCAGGCAAATTCGGAAATGAGGAGTCTCATCTCTCTTCTCAATTCCACGATAGAATCAACTGCCGACGGTATTCTTGTTGTGGACGTAAACGGGCACATAGTCAGTTTCAATAACAAGTTCATAGAGATGTGGCATATCCCGCGATCTGTCCTTGAATCCGGAGTTGACGGGGAAGCGCTCGCGCTTGCCCTGGAGCAGGTGAAAGATCCTGAAAGGTTTGTTAAGAAAGCGGAGGAGTTGTATGCCGGACCGGAAGCAGAGAGTTATGACATCCTGGAATTCAAAGATGGGAGAATATTTGAACGCTATTCGCAGCCTCAAAAGATAGAAGGGAAAAGCATCGGAAGGGTTTGGAGTTTTCGCGATGTTACCGTACGCAGAAGAACGGAAGAGGCCCTGCTGGAGTCGGAGAGAAAATACAGGAACCTTGTTGCCAACGCTCCGGTTGGCGTGTATAAGACTAAGCTTGATGGCGAGTTTATCTTTGCAAACGATGCCCTGGCAAAGATGCTGGAATTCCGGTCGCCGGAGGAACTGATGGCCGGATCTGTTCTTTCTCTATACAAGAACCCGGGAGACAGAAGCGTTCTGATTGAAGAACTTGAGAAAGAAGGCAAGGTTGAGAGTTTTGATGTCGAACTGGTCACCAGAAGAGGTAACGTCAAGAATGTATTGTTAAATGCGACGCTGGAGAGGGAAAAAGGCATATCCGGAATGATTATTGACATGACGGAGCGCAAGCGGGCGGAGAACGCACTTCGTGAGTCAGAGGAAAAATATCGGTCATTAGTGCACTCTACGGAGGATTCCATATATCTGTTAGACAGTAATTACAAGTATTTGTTTATGAACAAGAGACATATAGCGAGGATGGGCTTTTCAGGGGATGAATATCTCGGACGCTCATTTGGTGAGTTCCATTCACCCGATAATACGAAATGGTTTGTTGAAAAGGCGGACGAGGTATTTCATACGGGGAAGTCGGTCCAGCACGAACATAAGAACGCGAATGACGGCAGATGTTTTCTTCTCACCTTGAGCCCTGTCAAAAAACAGGACGGCACGATAGTAGCCGTGACTGTCGTTTCAAAGGACATCAGCAGAATCAAGACCATGGAGGCGAAACTGCGCACATTGTCGCTTACCGACGAGCTTACGGGGCTTTATAACAGACGGGGATTCTTCACCGTGGGTGAACAATTGCTGAAGCAATCCAGGAGGCAGAAAACAGGGATATTCGTCCTTTATGCCGATGTGGACAACTTAAAAGAAGTTAATGACAAGTGGGGACACCGGGAAGGCGACCTGGCGTTGATTCATGCAGCGAACGTTCTGAGAGGGACTTTTCGGGAGTCCGACATCATCGCACGTATTGGCGGCGATGAATTTGCGGTTCTCGCCATGGAGACCGCAAAGACCGGTGCGGAGAAACTTGAGAATAGGCTGCGGTTAATTCTGGATGGCCGCAATGCGAGGAATCGGCGATATACACTGTCACTCAGCGTAGGCATCGCATATTGCGTCCCCGAATGTCTTCACTCTATCGACGAACTGCTGATGCAGGGGGACCAGCTGATGTACGAGCACAAGAAAAGTAAATGCCGGTATTAGGTAGTTCAATGAAGCCTGTATGATATCGGTATTATGAGTTGAGCGGCCACCGGAGGTCTTGGAAACGGTGACGCTTTTTTCACCGTTTCGACCGCATTCCTGTCGAGGATCTCGACGCCCGAACTCTCAAGTATCCTGATGTCCTTCACAAATCCGTCAGAAGATATGACAAATGAAACCTTGACCTTTCCCTGCCAGCCCATCTTTCTTGCCCTCTCGGGATATATTATTCTTCTTGTGATCATATCCCTTATATATGAGAAGTTCGCCTTGAGATAACCTATCCCTGCTGCGCTATAGGCGCCCTGAGAGTTGCCGGGAGAAGCCCCTTTCATGCCGCCACCCGACGGGAGGGAACTGTCGTTTTCGCGTCCGGAAGACATGCCTCGGGAATCCTTCTCTCCCGTGTCTTCAGACAACGTTTTTTCATTTCCTGTCACAGCCGGCACCTGTGCAGCGACCGGTGATGCTTGCTGCGCTTCCTCTTTTACGGGAACTACCTCCTGTTTTACGGGCGGCGTTTCGGGTTCCGGGACCGGGGCCTCCTGCTTCTGCTTCCCGGTTTCCGTTTGACGTCCTCTGGACTCCCGCTTTCTGCCGGTCACCACCGACAATCCATGAGGGGACTCCGATGAGTCTGAAAGAGTGAAGTCGACTATCAGAAGTCTCTTTTGTTGAGAGACAAGGGGATTGCCTACGACAAAGAGTAATATAATTGCCGCTGCATGAACAAGAACGGATAGCTGGAGAGCCCTTATCTGATAGTTCATATCTTGTACCTTATCTGCAGCTTTTTCTTTGGATTCTATTGAACCGGAAGACGTTAAGCCTCCCTAAAATAGAATTATATCTGTTTCACGCAAATGATGCTCATTTAAGGCATGGGCCCGCGTAAATCATCCCTAAATGCTTTTCATTTTCTTTTGAATTGGATTACTTCTATTTTTTCGACCGCCTTTACCCATCTGTCAGCTGCAAGGTCATCAGGTACAATCAGGATGAATTTGCCGTCTTTCCTGAGGGGCTCACCGGAAACCTTGTCGGCTATGATAATATTCTTTCCGGCCTTTTTTAAGAACAATTCTCCGTACGATAAAAGGGATCTGTAGCCGTCAGGCGCCGAAACAAGCAGAGCCGTCCCAATGTCGGGCTCTATTCCCGCCTTACTGAGCAGGGCCTTAAGAGACACACCTCCAAAATCCTTCAATCCGTGATAACCCCTCCCATCGCCGAGTTCCTTAACCGCGACCTCAGTGTGAGGATAATCGGACAGGTCCTCGATGTTCAGCCTCTTTTTAACCTTGCCTGTAATGGTAAATGCCGGCGAAAAAAGTTTCGATAATTTTTTTGTTCCCATGCCCGGATGCAAATCTACTACTTCTATGTTTGTTATGTCTTCCAGAGAGCGGTCTGTGTAAAAATCATTCGCTACAACGAGCTTTGGGAACCCCACGTCACGTTTGCAGCGGACTATACCAGCGCTCATAAATTTCGGGCTGATGGCAATCCTTGCAGCTCTTCATGGGCATGATGGGATTAGCCGAAACAGCGATAATTATCTCTGCGGGATTACGGTAGAAGACCTCTCCCCATGAAAGAACGGTCTGTATCCCGCTCCTGTTGCGCACCACGATCGCCAGGTCGATCGGCTTGAAAAAACCGGTATCTTCTTTTCTGACATCCGATAGGTCGAGCAGTGTTTTCAGCGGTACGCCCCGGTAATAGAACGCACCGTGATAAGTTCTGTCCGAAGTTACTTCGTTCAATCGGACGCTTACGGACTCAAATCGGGACAGGTCATCGATGGTCACATTCAGTGGCTGTCTGACCGCACCGTTGATACTGATCACCGGAGGGGACGTGCTCCATCCCTGCGCGGCCAGAAATAGAAAAGCCGCAAAAAGACAAACAGGCATCATCTTTTTCATCACTTACCTCCTCTTATCGCTTTATTCATTTGCGGGAAATACCAGAGCATCAGCAGCACCATGACCGTGAATCCCCACAGTATAAGGTTCACTCCCGGATCGTCTTTAACGATAATCTTCATTTTCGGCGCTCCCGCCTTCTTTTCAGCCACCAGATGAAAGCTGAGTCCGTGCCGGGACAACGGGTCAAGAAATCTGATCAGCTTCAGTGTCTTTTCCGCTGATGTCACCAGTTCGATCGATATGGTGCATTGCTTCATGTATCCCCTGATAATCTCCGGTGAGTCGTAGTAGTCACACTGCCGATCAAGCACCCTCACGCTGTCCTGAGAGGGCAGGGCGGCTGCTTGACCGGGGATAACATCTATGGACCTGTTAAATCCCGCTACCATACTGAGAAAGTGGCCTGCAAGAACTATGGAGAAACATATGTGGATGAGTGAGGGAGAGGTCCTCAGAAAAAGAACTCCCGTTCCCGTCCGGCCCCGTTTGGACCATAGTGCAAGGAGCCTGTCGATGGTGCAGACGGCAATATTGATGCCGAAGGCTATCAGCAGCCCGGACAGCGTAAACAGCCACCATATTTTTTCCGGATAATACTTCCCGTAAAGGCGGAACCATTCCTGGAGCAGGAGATTATTCAAGGGTCCGAAGACGCGGGGATAAGCCTTTACATAAAAAGAAGCTGTGACAAGATTCAATGAAATGAACAGGAGAAGATAGAAAGTCAATTTTACGCTTCCGCAAAGGTGCCATATCTTCTTCAGCAATTATCCTCCAAGTCTGGTCATATTGATTTCGTTCAAATGTCCCATGGAGGTCAGCACGAAGACCAGGGCAAAGCCGGCCAGGGAAAAGACGGCCTTCCTCTTCGTATCCCGGCCTGAGAGGAAACGGAGATGGACATATGCTGCATAAAAACACCATATGGCTGCCGACTGCAGATGTCTGTTGTTCCAACTGAAGAGAGAGGCCCATCCCAGATAGGACCATATCGCGCCTGTAACTTGAGCGACACTGTAGAAAATGAAGCCCCAGACAATAAGGTTATCAAAAAAAGATGCCTCTTCTCTGCGGCGCAGGTACCAGAGAGCAAACCATGCCCCCAGTATAAAGCACGCATGTGCAAGCCCCTCGAAAACGAAGAAAAGGGGTGAGAAAATCGTCTGTACATTAGGGGAAGGCGGCGAGATGCCTTTCGGGTAGAACAATGCCATAACTAAGAAAATGAGAACAGGGATAATGGAAGAAAGAATCAGATCCCTGTCTTTTTTTAAAAAGGCAAATACGGCAGTCAGGAAAGCGAGGCACCACGGCAGAAAGAATATTCCCTCAAAGATGCCGATCGGCGTAAAGATTCCGATAAACCACCCGCGGCCTACCTGGCTGATGGTATGCAGAACGAACCCGCAGATGAAAAACAGTCCTGCGGGCATTTTCCTTTTCAGCAAAAAGAAGGCAAGACTGCCTGTATAGGCCGCCGCTGCGAGGTACAAACATGTCAGAGAAACACCGGCCGTGGTCATGCTCTCAAACTATAGCTTCACAGAAAACCCTACATAGAAATTACGTCCCGGACCTGGAAAGCCGAGTTCTGATTCAAAATCCGAGTCGAAGATATTATTAATTGCCACATATGCTTCATACCTTTTCAGGAAAGTCTTTGCAATCCTCGCATTCATGACAAATTGATCGCCGGTTTTAATAGCTTCCTGGTCCGGGTATTGAGGCGTCGGCAACTGGTTGAAAGAGTCGCTCACATAAAGGGCGGTCAGATCGACGCGCGTTATTATGTAAGGGATGGTATAGTTCAGTCCGATATCCACCTTATTCCTCGGGACAAACAGAACATTGTCTGTCACGCGGCCTTCGCTCCTGTCCTCCGCAGCGTTATACACATATCCCGCCGTTATAAAAAGATCTTCCGCGGGATTGATCTGTCCGTTCACTTCAAAACCCAGCATACTGATCTTGGCGAAATTCCTGTAGACTCCGAGGGTGCCCGGAGCATCACGGGTGATAAAATCCGAAATATCATAATAGAAAAGCGCAAGTTGTCCGCTTGCATACTTGCCGAATGATCTTGATACGCCGAGTGTATAGTTGATGCTCTTTTCAGCAGTCAGGTCGATATTTCCGCCTTTTGATGAAAAAAGCTGCTGGAGAGTGGGGAAACGGACTTTTCGTGCTACGGAACCGAACACACGTGTGGAATCATCCAATTTATATGTTGCACCTATCATGGGGTCGAACTCGTGCATAATACCAGGTTTAGCCTGATCCTCCTGGCTCACGAAATCACCCGTATTCTTATCGGTCACATTTCTTGTCGACTCGGTCACGTTAAACCAGTCATAGCTTGCACCTGCGACGACAGACAGATTCTTCACCTTATCGAACTCATTCTCCAAACCGACTGACCCGGTGTAGGAGAAATCCTCTGCAAAAGGCAGATAGGTGTCGTCGCGCTCTTTATGCGAATCACCCCTGTAGTTGAATGCGAACCTCAGGATATTCCAGTCCACAGGCCGGTAATCAGCGGAGAGAATCCCGCCGACCAGATAGTCTTTATACCTGCTTACAGCTATTTCGTCGTTATAGGTCTGGTCCGAGAAAGAGGCATAGTCGTCTACGTGGTTGTGATAGAACAACTTTGCCTTCAGGCTCAGCTGGTCAAGGACTTTTTGCTGGCCGCTGAGGTCAATGCCCCAATCGTCATATTTCGGAATTCTTGCAAATGTGGAAAAGGCCGGCCTCTGTGGAAAAACCGTCTCGCTGATCGTCGAAGGAGGCACGCCCTTTTCTTTAGCAATATAATGGAAATTGAGATAGTATTCGGAATTCGAATTGGGTTCTACGCCGAATTTTGCCCATACGCTGTTACTGTTGAAATCGGAATTATTCCGGAGACCGCCGTCTTCAAGTATTGCCTGAGTTGTCGGTACCCGGCTTCCTCACGATGGTTCGCAAGTCTCGGCTCGAAATCATCGGACATCTTCCAGCCGTTGGATTCCTGGTGGACATAATTAAGCCAGTAGTTGAAAATGCCGACTTTCATCCCGTTAGAAACAGATGCCTTATATGAAGCGTTTTCTCCGACCTCCACGATTGCCTGGGCGGAGGGTTTTTCAGACGGTTTCTTCGTGATAATGTTTATGACACCGGCCATGGCATTCGGTCCATAAAGTACGGAGGCGTCACCCTTGATGACCTCAATTTTTGCCACGTTGTCCACGGGTATCTGGTTGAGGTCAAGTTTCCCGAAATTTGTCTCATAGTACGGGACGCCGTCAATCAGGATCAAAGCCAGGCTCTGATCAAGACCGCGGATCTGAATGTTCGGTTCATTTTTTCTGCCGGTGGAGACACTGACTCCCGGAACATACGATAAAGCTTCGGCGACGGTACGACTATTCGTAGCCTTGATTTCCTCGGCTGTAATTTCTGTCGTGACAGTTACGTCCGTACTCGCGGGCAATTTTTCCGCTGTTACAAAGATCTCTCCCAGGTCAAAGAACTGATATTCTTCCGAGCCTTTCGTCGACCCTTCTGTCTTTCCTGCGGGGTCTTCTGCCCATACCGCACTGAAACTCATACAGAAAATGAAGATTGCAACTGAAGACAAACCTAATCTTCTTTTCATAATTCCCCCCCTTGATTTATTAAGCAGATTTTGAACCGCGATGTTATAAATACATGTGCCAAAAAAAGATGTTTAAACATATGCTTCCGCGCGCAGAAAGTCAAATTCATAATAATCATCAGATTCATGAAATCAATTCATGGAAGTGAACGGGCCATATTTGCAGTACCTATTTTACGGATTTGACAAAAAGACAATTTTTTGATAAAAGGAAAATGGGGGATCAGGGCAGATATAAAAATTCCTTGCAGGCTATTCTTGCGTGTGGAACCGGCTCTTCATTTAGAGACCGTGAAAAGATCTCCGGGAGAAACATGACCATGGAAGCCTGAAGAGAAGACAAGAGAACAGGTGATGGGCCACTCACCAAACCTGCGTCGGCGTCTCTCGGACGCGGGAAGAAAAGAAGGCCGAAGGCGCCCAGAGTTGAATGCTATTCTGGATGCAATGAGCGATTACGTCTGCATTATCGACGAGGCGCACAATATCAAGTATGTTAATAACGTAATCACAAAAGAACTGGGCCCGGTCGATAACCTGAAATGCTATGAATATTTCCATAATCTCTCCGAGGAGTGTCCATGGTGCAGGAACCGCGAAGTATTCTCCGGAGCGACGGTGAGACAGGACAGATACAGTTCCAGGACCGGCAAGACCTACGATGTCATTAATACGCCTTTGAGGAATAAGGACGGAAGTATCGACAAGCTGGTGATCCTGCGTGATATCAGCGAACGCAAACGTGCAGAGGAGGAGTTGAAACAGTTGTCTGATGAGCTTAAACGTTCCAATGCGGACCTGCAGCAGTTCGCCTATGCGGCTTCTCATGACCTGCAGGAACCGTTGCGGGTAATTGCAGGGTTCATAAGGCGCCTGGAGAAGCGTTACAAAGATAAGCTGGATGAAAAAGCTCATGAGTTCATCGATTATGCGGTTGACGGGGTCAGGAGAATGCAGACGCTTATCAGGGACCTGCTGGCTTATTCGCAAGTCGAAACGAAAGGCAAAAGGTTCGCCGACAAATTGCGCGGAAGTCCTGGAGCAGGCACTTTTCAGCCTTCAGTCGGCTATCGAGGAAAGCGGCGCGGAAGTGACCTATGACATTCTGCCGGGTGTAATGGCTGATGCCTCTCAGCTGAGCAGATTATTCCAGAACCTGATTGGAAACGCGATTAAATTCCACGGCAAAGACCCGCCCAGAATTCATATTGCGGCGGAACACAGAGATAACGAGTGGGTCTTTTCTGTCCGTGACAATGGTATCGGAATTGACCCGAACTACTTTGACAGGATATTTGTCGTCTTCCAGCGCCTTCATACGAGGGAAGAATATGACGGTACCGGTATAGGGCTTTCAATATGCAAGAAGATTGTAGAGCGCCACGGAGGAAAATTCCGGGTTGAATCAGAACCCGGCAAGGGATCAACGTTCTACTTCAGCATCCCTGACAGGCAGTAGACTCCAGCGGAGTCTCTGCCTGCTACTGAAACCCGACGCATTCCTGTAGCATATGATCCGTATCTTGCACTCACGGGAAGGTTATGTTAGAGAGAATTCATGACGCAGGCCGTGCGGGTTGCCGCCTCCCGTATGGCTCTGCTATACTCTACTGACTCATATTATTCATGAAATTTTCAAAGACAGAATTCGGATGAAAAAGATAATTGTTACTGATACTCTCAAAGATTTTGTCGAGCAGCACGTAGGGATATTTACCGGACAAGGGTATAAGACTTTTTTTGTAAAATCCGGTGAAGAGGCTCTTGACGTTCACAAGAACGAAAGAGCGGACCTTATCATAATTGAACCCGATTTTCCCGACTTGACCTGCGAAGAGTTCTGCTCGGCCATAAGAGGGGATGACGTCCTCAAGAGGGTCTCGACACTCGTTGTCTGTTCAGACAAACTGTCCGAAATCGAAAGATGCCAGAGATGTGGAGCGAACGATTACATCCAGCAGCTGACACCCGCGACATTTTTGAGAAAGGCTGTCCGGCTCCTTAATGTTTCAGAAAGGACAAGTTACAGGGTCATCGTCAAGGTCTCCAGGAAGGAAGGCGATGAGACAACGCATTTTTTCTGCACTTCACAAAACATAAGCAGGTCGGGAATGCTCCTCGAAACTGACAGAGTTTTGAATAAGGGTGATAAGGTAACCTGTTCTTTCTTTCTCCCGAATTCGGTCAGGATTGTTAGTCAGGGGGAGGTTGTGAGAATCGCGGAAAGGACAGACGGCCCGAATGATTACGGAGTCAAGTTCGTCAATATGTCGCCTCTCGTTGAATCGCGTATCGCTTCATTCATTGGAAACTGGGTGGAGCGAAAAAGGCGTTACGACTGAGGTCATGTCGATAATATAAATATAACGTCACGCCTCAGGTGCGACTTTATCACTCGATCATTCCGGACAAATCACTGCGATTCAGATAAGGCATCCATTTGACGAGTACCTGTTTCAACGTTCCATTTTTTCTCCAGGCGCTCAGTATCGAATTGACCCGATCCAAGAACTGCTGATCGCCCCTTCTTACCCCCCAGCCGAGATATTCTGTATTTAAAAGTTTCCAGACACCTGTGAGGTCCGCCTCGTTTTCTGATGCCAGCCAGATAATGGAAGGTGCGTCGTTAATAAACATGTCGATCCTTCTGTTTCTGATCTCGAAAGGTGTACTGCTCGCCTTTGCGAAAGTGACCACACGTGCCAACGGAAAAATTTTCCTTACAAAAGCCTCACCTGTTGTACCTGCTACCACTCCAATCGTTACGTAACTTTCCTTAATACTTTTTAGCGAATTGTACTTTGAGGCATCCTCGGTACGTATAAGGGTTAACAGGCCGCTTTTCAGGTAATGGTCCGTGAAGTCGATACGGACTTTTCGCGCTTCCGTTATTGTCATACCGGACATGACGATATCTACTTTCTCTTCCATCACAGCAGGGATCAGCTCATCCCAGCCGAGTTCGACAAACTGGACAGATCTGTTCATCTCTTTCGCCAGCATTCTCGCCAGGTCGGCTTCTACTCCCGTGATTTGTCCGTTGAGCTTGAATATTATCGGAGGATAATCGGGCGCGACCCCGACACGGAGGACGGCGGGTTTTGCTCCGGAACCTTCTGCGCCGGCGTAACTGCTGAAGAGTAGTGTGATCAAAGTGAGAATTATTAGCTTTACACATGCTTTAAACATTTGTTTCCCTCCGCTTTGCAGTCTTGGTGTATATAAAGATCATCTTCTTACCTTTATGTCTTGTGGAATTATACTGAAAATCCCGAACATAATCTACCGAATTTTTAAATATGTATCTGATGGGAAAGGAGGCAATTTACTTGTGATCGGCTGAGGGGTCCGGTCTCTTTGCGGATCCTTTTTGTTTCAGAATTTTCGGTCTGTCCCTTTTGGCATTGACCAGGCAGAAGAATCCGAAAGGTTCATTAAAGGGGTTTTTTAACTGATGGGGTTCGCCGGGCCGGATATACAGCGTGTCAAGGTAGCCGATCCTGTATCTCCTGTTTCCAATGATACATATTCCCTGTCCTCTTATTCCGATGACGACATGTTCGTGTCTATGCATTTCGAAGCTGCTGTATCCGTTTGGAGCGATCTCAAAATACCTGAGATGAAATTTAGTTGATTCACCATGGTTGCCGATAAGTGTTTGCCTGATGATATCGGACCAATCGCCGCCGGACGGTTTATATCTTTCCGTCGCTATTCTGCTCCATCTGAAATTCCCTTTATATCTGTAAAGGCGGGTCTTATTGTCCGTGTCGGCTTTCGCACTCCTGCCGGGTTTCTTTTCCCAGTCACACGACGCCTGTGTTATCTTTCTTGCCACAATAACAAAGTCCTCCTGCGATGATGAGGCTTTTGCCTCTTTATTTTCACATAGTGTATTTGACTGTCGGCAAAAGAACCGCTCAAATACTTTGTTATCAGTTGTCACTGCAAATTTTGTGAATAATCTGGCTCAGTCGTCATTCCCGCGTAGGCGGGAATCCATGTTTCCCGAGCTTTGAGTGGACCCCCGCCTTCGCGGGGGTGACAGATCTCCGCAAAATACCTCTTTTAGATAGGTTTAATCAAAAACAATGACACTTTTTAAAGAGTCCTTCGCCTCTGCTGTCAGTCTGAACGCCTCGGCTGTCTTCTCCAGCGGAAACCTGTGGGTCACAAGCTTGTCGGCCCTCACAATCCCTTCCTCCACTATTTCGAGAGCATCCGCAGTATCGCCAGGGCCGCACGAATAACTCGTGATGATATTGATGTCCCTGAAGTAGAGGTCATTCGGGTTGAAGGTGAGGAGTTCCCCCGGTCTTGAAGGCGTAAAAAAAAGGACGCTTCCGCCGTCGCCTGCTGCTGCCAGACCCTGTCCCATCGCTTCGACACTGTTAGGCCCCACTATCACAAGGTCCGCCATCTCCCCTTTCGTCAGATGTTTCATGGTTTCAATAAGGTCATGCTTTGATACGTCGATAACCCCATCGGCCCCCAATTCCATGGCTTTTTGGAGCCTGAACGGAACCATATCAGCGCCTATGATTCTGCCTGCTCCATACTTTTTTGAAAGCAGGATATGCAGCTGCCCCATAACGCCGAGACCGATGACAAGGAGCGTATCTCCGCTCTTCATTCCGGACCTCTTCAATGCCTTTACAACGCAGGCAGTCGGCTCTATTAAAGTGGCGTCCTCATATGTCAGGTCGTCAGGCAACCCCAGCGTATCGTTTTCAAGGTTTATCTGAGGGACCCGGATGTATTCAGAAATCCCGCCCGGGATAATCTTTGAGTTCCTCCACGTGTCGCACTGGACATAGTCCCCTCTCTTGCAGTGTCTGCAATTGAAGCACGGTGCATGGTGATGCATAAATACCCTGTCTCCCGCCTTAAAGGATGTAACATCGGGGCCGACTTCAACAATTTCACCGGCGGGTTCATGCCCCGGGACAAGCGGGAGCTTTCTTCTCAATATACCACGGCATTACGTCTCCGGAGCATACGCCGCAGGCCCTTGTCCTGATCAATGCATCTTTCGGTCCAATACCGGGAACAGGCATGTCCTCAATACGAATGTCAGTTAAGCTGTAGAGTTTCGCAATTTTCAAAAGAATGAAGACCTTAATCTTACGAAGATACTATTTATTCTATTTCTTTGAGTATTTTTTGCGAGAAGTTTTTGGAACACTGTTTATTACATTCGCAATTTTTAAATCAGTCTCGAATCCATCGAGAGGATTTTTTAGAGGTATAATTCCCAGCCCCGCTGCTTCACAAAACAGGGCATCAACAATTCGAAAGTTTCTTTTAACATCTACCTTCTCTTTTTTAATTAATTCCCTCTCAAATTGTTGAAGCCCCTTTTTATTTTTTACCATTCTTATGCCTCGTACTGTATTTACCGGGTCAACGCATCTAATGCTATGAAATCAGATTATTTTACCACAACCGGGATAGAGAAATTTAGAAGGCTATCCGGTAACTGCTCTGATGACTTTGAGGACGAAGTATCAACAAGATTCAATATAGACACATCAGATCGTGTATCGATTGATGTTTCCGTAGAAAAAGCAATGCCCTGCAAGATTTCCGACCCCTGTTTCTATCTTCCTGAAAGTGACGCTTCCTAAAACGGTCAGAATGGTGTATATTTCGAATGGGAATCTATATAATTGAACAAGATATGAAAGAGGAGGTGATAAATATGAATTATTTTTTGCAAGGGTTTGGAGTTTTCTTAGGGGTAGTCGCGGGAGTTGTTATAACTTTGATAACCCAGCGGATTAATGAGAAGTTAAAAGAGTCACAAAAAATGAAAAATTTGAAATTCGAGTTTCAATTGAACATTAAAAAAATTGATAAATGGCTCGAAGAAATAGGTACATATCGTAATGCAGTTAATGGTGACGCTCTAAATAATTATTTTGGATATTTTGACCTGTCCCGTTTCGTGTCCGTTACAACAAATGATATGTTTTCTTCTGGTCTGTTATATAAATACTTAGATCATGATGACATCGGAAAGCTACAAGTCATATATTCAGAATTTTCTCAACCCTGGGAAAATATTTTGAATAACCAAGTAATGCAAAACAAAACTAAAGCAACTGAAGATTTGGCTGCTTGGCCACGTTTGAAGGCAGGCGTAGTTACAAATGTGAACTTCTGGGAAGATAAATTTAAAGAACATAAGAAAACTTTGCAGGACATATTAAAGAAACTTGCGTAGCTTCACATAACAGAGTGCTTGCGAACTTCTTCCGTAAATCTTTAAGAACTTCCACTGTCAAGAACTGTTTTTTGTAGGTGTAAGTCAGCTTCTCAATAACTTCCTGAAAGCTGCAGTTCAGAACGTGACTCCAGAGGTGTAAAGTTCAAACATAAATCATTATTCTAATCACTACAGAAGTTTGATATTATATACAAGGGAATTGCAATGGAAAAGTATAGAGCAAACAACATTGGTGAGCTGACTGAGATAATCAAGGAAATTACTAAAGCCTATAAGAACGTGAAGCCGTGGTTCAGAGGCAATTCAAAAGCAGACTGGAACTTATTGCCGTCATTATACAGAAAGGGATACGCTTATAAAGAGCAAAATATGAATAGCTATTTTCGCAACAAGGCAAAGTCACGATATTTGAATTGTCCTGAACGAACCGACGTGTTCTCATGGTTATTCCTAATGCAACATTATAGATTACCAACTCGTTTGATGGATTGGTCAGACTCCCCGTTAGTGGGGTTATTCTTCATTCTTGATAATTCTGAATATAATAATGCAGATGGTGCGTTATGGGCTCTTGACCCTACTGGTTTAAATCTTCATCAGATGGGCAAGGGCACTATTTGTCTTGCGGGCGGCTCCTATGTTGAGAAGCTGTTTAGGGATGCTTTCATAGGAGATGATAGCAAGCCAGATAAGAGGATACTCGCAGTCATAACCGAACAAATGGACCTGCGTCAGTTGCTCCAACAGTCTGCTTTTACGATACACGGCATCGATACTCCACTTGACAAGTTTCCCGAATCCGACAATTATCTTACAAGAATTGTTATCCCGGCGTCGGCAAAGAGCTATTTTAGAGAAATACTAGATGTCTTCTGCATTTCAGGAGAAATCCTGTTTCCGGATTTAGAAAATCTTGCTCGTGTAATTTCGAAAACAGAATTTATTCAGAAGCTATTAGAGGCGACCGTCTAAGCTGGGAGCTGAACGGATACACTATATACTTCTTCTGATAATCCCCAAATATGTGACATCCTTTAATTCTTTGTTCGTAGGTGTTAGACGCATCCTGTTACGATTGTTCAACGTGCGAAGTTGCTGAAGAAGTGGAGTCAATCCCATTTTTCGTTGAAATTCAGTAGCGGCCCCTTGCTGCATATCAGGCAGCCACTGCCTCCTTTCCCTTTGCCTGCATAATTTCTCTCTGTAAAGCGATGCGTAAGCTTTTAAGATGTCTGTGCCCATTGACACGGTTAAGCCTCATCTCGATATCCAGTAACGCCGTTGCTACCCACCGCTGTTTCTGATCGCTGTTTTTCCAATAATCGACTTTGTCTGTCTTCTGTCCGACGAGCGCAAGCACTGATTCAATTACGTTGGTTGTTTTCAGAGTTTTTCGGAGTCCCTTCGCTACACCGAGCCGGTGAACTGTCAGTGTCTCCTCAAACCCTTCTTCCAGACTGCTTACCGCTGATTCATTGATCAGACGAAGTTCTTTCTTGGTCGCCAAGAGCGCTGCTTTCGCCTCCTCATAGTTTTCTTTCTCATATGCTATCTGAAGTTTTCTCCGAAACTCTCCTTGCACTTTCTTCGGCAGATACTCCACTATGTTCTCCCGCTTATGCCACTGACACCGCTGCACGATCCCATGAACACCGAATACTTCGGTGACGGCTTTCCTGAATCCCTTAGCGCCATCAATAACGCACAGAAGTCCTTCTTCATATCTCAGCCCCCTGGCGATGAGCTTCTGCAAAAAGTCCCTGCAGACTATATGGTTCTCCGTCCCGCTTTGAATGAGACCCAGCAATATCTTCTTGCCTTCCATCGTTATACCCACCGCCATGATGATCCCGTCTTCTCCAAACCTCTTCCCATCTATTACAATCGCAATAACATCATATCTTCCAAGGTTCCGTTCCATCAGCTCCTGCAACTTCCGCGTGCTCGCCCGGATGTATCGCCTCGATACCGTCGATGCACTTAAGAATAATGCCTCCGGTATCGCTTCCGAACACTCCCGGTAATTCCTGCAACTTAATCCGTGTAGGATTCTTTTGAGCACCTTCTCATCTGCGTAGGCCGACGGTGACTGTAATCGCTCGTATGTCCTTAAGGGGACTTCCCGGTTATTCCTAGTGTCCCGAACCCTTTGCACCATCACCGGGATCCGCTGATCCTGTATATAGATCGATCCCTGCTGTTTACTCCACCGGTCATAGCCCGGTATACCGTTGCGTTGGTATCTTTCTCCCGCTAACTGTTTCACTTCCTCTTGCAGGAGTTCCTTTACATGCATCAGTCCTATGGGTATCAGTTCGTGAATGAGCGCCATTTTGCTGTCCAGATCCATCGCCCCATATTCTCCCAAATCCTTCACCTCTACTGCCTTAGCCTTCCTGATCTTGCCTTTTCCTCTTATTTGTAGTACTTTCTTCATATCGGCTCCTTTCTTGATGTTTTGTTTCTTCCTGGAAACTACATCATTTTAGGAGCCACTACTTTAAATTTCAACTAAGGATAGCACTCATTCAAGAAGAAGTGGGCAGCGTACCTGAGTTGTTACTTGATCTATTTTTTTCTTCATTCAATCAACAAATGCATCCTTCAAAAGTCTCTCGGCGTATAACCGTTCTCCTATTGTACTGATATGGCTTTTATCAATCGTGACAGGAATATATTCAGGGGCACTCTTGGCCAAAATAAATTTCTTGGACAACATTTGCGATTGGAGAAACCACGTAAATCTTTGGTTGTCATTCCGTCCGCCTGGGGCGGATTCGCCGGTATGACAATATCCGGCATCTTTTGGGCAGCATATAGAACCTGATTTCAGAACGATAGCAAGACTTTTCCAAAAGCCTGAGATTTCAATAGGTTATTTCTCTCGAATGAAGCTTTTTCAGAATATTTTGGACAGCTATGATTCAGGGGATGATGGCATACTTTATTCCGACACCTTTCAACAGTTTATCGAAGGCTTTCTGTGTATGCCTGAGAGGATACCTGCCGGATATAAGCCTTGAGATCCCTAGTCTGCCTCCGCAAAGCAACGTATATGCCTTCTTCACATCCGAGGGAGTATAATGAAACACACCCCGCAGGGTTATTT
This sequence comes from Thermodesulfovibrionales bacterium, assembly GCA_963727725.1. Lineage (GTDB taxonomy): Bacteria > Nitrospirota > Thermodesulfovibrionia > Thermodesulfovibrionales > SM23-35 > CAVSHJ01. The sequence goes on along the minus strand of CAVSHJ010000001.1, from coordinate 34,237 downwards.
CATCATAGTGAAGCCTTCCTGTATCATATGTGACTGTTGTTTCCGGTTTGCAACCTCCGAAGAGGATCACCGCTCCTCCTCTGCGGACATAATTAATAGAGGACTCCCAGACCTCCGGCACACCCGTGCATTCGAAGACATAATCAAATCCGATACCGCTGCCGGCGCTTTTTTTCAAAGTATTTATCCTCCCTGCTCTGGATACTGAATCTGCTCCCAGTTGCTTCGCAATTTTGAGTTTCTTGTCATGTCTATCCGCTACCGACACTTTCACGCCCCTGCTTTTCAGGAGCAGCAGATGGAGAAGTCCGATCGGGCCGGCGCCTATGACGAGCGCATTCTCGGCTCCTTTCGCGCCGATGGACTCCAGGCCGTGAACAACACAGGAGAGGGGTTCGAGAAAAGCAGCGTCTTCAAAAGTAAGACTCTTCGGTTTATGAAACAGATTCTGGCTTACGATGTGAGAAGGCAGCAGGATATATTCTGCAAACGCGCCGAGGATCTTTGTATCCATTATCTTTTCGCAAAGGTTATAAAGATTCTTTTTGCAATATTTGCATTCAAGACAGGGGGCACTGTGGACGGCCATTATCCCGTCTCCTTCCCTGAATCCTTTCACACCTTTGCCGGTCGCTGCAACGATTCCGGAAAATTCATGTCCGAAGACGCCCGGCATGGGAATAACGGGATGACCGCGCCTGAACGCCTTCAGGTCCGTACCGCAGGTGAGCGCGGCTTTGATTCTGACAAGTATTTCTCCGGTGGAAGGTTCCGGGATCCCGATCTCCCGCAGCTCTATTCTGCCGGGTTCGACGAGGATGTTTGCCAGCAAGATCAGAACTCCAGTCTGCCGCCGATTACCTGACCTGCAATAGCGGCGACCGCGAATATGGGAATATATTTGATTCCGACATGGGAAATCGTCCTCGCAACGAATATAATAGGTATTGGGATATGGATATAGAGAAACCAGCGCAGTGAATATTTTCTGGTCTTTGCCCTTGCACGTCCGAAGGGGAGGTTAATAAGCAGGGTGAAAGCAGACAGGATGAGGATCGCATAAAACTTGTTCTGAAATTCCATAGTGAAAAATAACTTAAAGACCGGCCCCAAGTCAAATGACTGAAGGAGAACCGCGCATGGCTGACAGGTCAGCGGACAATGTTGAAGAAAAGATCAGAGAAATTCTGGAGGGATTGAAGTGTATACTGGAGGCACATGACAGTTGCGCTGAACTTACAGAATTCAAGGATAACAGGGCGATAGTTTATTGCGGCGGCCCTTGTGTGAACTGTGACAACAGATGCATCGAAGACGCGATCAAGGAGAAATTCCCTGATATTGAAGTGACCATCAGGTAGCTGCAGGGCATGCAGAATAACTAAATCACAGAGAATGAACAGACAGGGAGGCATGCACGTAAACATGTCTCCCCGTCCACAAAAAGAGTCTTAATGCTCACCTTCTGAAAAAACCTCTACGACCTCCATGGCTTGTAAGCAGCATAATCATGAGGAAGATCACGACAATCAACAGGACTATGATCGCAATCCCCTCCGGTACCGGAGGGGGCGACGCGAGGCCCTTTCATAGATACGAGCCTCCCTTGACCGTCGAGTGGGCCTTTTGTCATCCTACCTTCTATCCTGTTTTTCTTCCTTCCCCCTTCCAGGTTTTCCTTGAGGCTGAACGTGTTGTTTCGGTTGCCGAACCTGGGGTTGTCTTTGTTGGTATTGTCTTTGTTGTTGCCCCTGAGGTTGATGAACCCCAAGTTGTCTTTGTTGTTGCCCTTGAGGTTGCCGAACCTGGGGTTGTCTTTGTCGCTATTGTTTTTGTTGCTCTTGTCTCTGTTGCTGATGTCGCTGAACCTCAGGCCTCTGTTGATATTGCTCTTGCCTTTGATGTCTTAGTTCCTGTCTCTGTTGTTGCGGTCGAGGTTGATAGCTCTGGACGCCCCAGGTTCCTTGCCTTTCCCAATGTCGATTATTATGCCAGCTCTTCCAGTTCTGTTGAAGTCGTCGGTTAGGAATCCGTTCATAGTTCCACCGGTGTCCGTACCAATTATGGTCTCTGTAGTATCCTCTCCAACCCGGGTCTACATCAAAATAAAAACTTGGAACATTGTTATAATAACCCCAACCCCGGTTATAATAATGTGAGCGATACCAACGACCTTCCCATAGACGCCACCACCAACCATTCCAGAAAAACATGTCTACATCTATATCAGGAACAACGTACACATCGTTCGTATCAGGCATCACTATCACATCCGGAGGTGCCTCAAATACGATGGGTGGTGGCAGAGAAATTCCAATACTTATATTTACCCCTGCCATTGTTGGAATAGGAACGACAATTGCCAACGCCAAAAGGATTGTCCCCAAAAGTAACTTTTTCATTTTGTTGCCTCCTGTACACATCATTGTTTTGTCTCCCATTAGCCTTTCCCGCTTCCCTTCCGATCGAATGATCTCTGCTATTAGATTACATTTAGCATATCTTTAATAGGTTGTCAATTTCATTCACGTGTTGCAAACATTCTCGACATTATGCCTTTTTCAACGAGGGCCTGGATCGGCGATTTTTTGCGCAAGGTCTTGTGATGGCGGATGCAGTTGTAGAAGATGAGGTAATCGACAAGCCGTTGTCGAAAGAGCCTGAGGTCATGTATCACATCAAGGTTTTGAGCGACGAACTCATCCTTCTAATTATTTTTGCTTCTATTCAGGAGGAGGAAGGTTTGACCCGTACTTTGAGTATAAAGAATAATCAGGTATACTTTTATAAACTAACCATTTATGACTTATGAGGGAATTTCATTTTTCATCAAAGTTGAGCAGGAAATATTATGAAGCTCTTGAGAAATTGCTATTTTTTAACAAAAAACAGGCATTTCTTGTTAGGGATATTGAAAGAAGTATTGAAGAATACGGCGTCCCCAGAATAGTTGTTGATGGAGAGACTCTGCGCATCGAGACCGGTTCAATTAATGATGTCCAGAATCTGTTTGCTTTTGATAGTGAGGCTGAATATGCCGACCTCGTTGGATTCATATTATATTTTCGTCCCGCTTTGAATAAGATGATTGTTCTGCACATCGCGGTTGATGAAGACTATGCGTTTGACGGGAAATTCTCGGATCAGGCATTAACAATACGGTTGATCAGTAAGGTCAGAGAAATTGCTCTCAGAATCAGGGGCGTTGAATTTTTAAGCATTGCTTATGGAAGAGACCTTACCATTCCCATAAGAGAATAAAAGTCCTTTTCTTTGAAAATCTTTTGCAATAAGGGACATTATTATAGGCGTGTGTTATGATCTTTCTCAATTTTGCCGACTGATACCGATAGCCTTAACCGACGGAAGTCATTTCATTGTTGCGACCGTTACAGCAACGCCCCCTTCCTCCTGTGTTCCCCGCCTGAAATTCTTCACTAAAGGATGGTCGGTTAAATGCTCGTGCACGGCCCTCGAGAGCAACCCTTTGCCGATGCCATGGATTACGGTGACCTCACGAAGTTCGGCCAGAGCAGCATGGTTGAGAAACTGCTCAAGTCGTGACAGCGCTTCGTCTACCCTGAGTCCTATTAGGTTTATCCTCGGTGAAATGGTCTCATCAGCCCTGCCGGCCTGTACGGCCTTTGACTCGGGCACAGACTTCCCTCTCTTCAGCCTTGTATCAGAGACGGGAACTTCGATTTCCATGCTCTTTGCCGAAACTTTCAGACGGTCATGTTTGGGATTGATTTCGAGAACCGATGCATCATAGCCGAGAGATTTGATATACACCACATCCCCTCTCCTTATATCATCCAGCGTGAGCGCTTTATCATCGGTATCATATTCTCTTAGCTTTTCGGCAATATGTTCCCGGGCGACCTCGACTTCTTTGATGATCTTCTGTCTTTCGCTCTTTTCTTTTTTCCTTATCTCTTCGAGCAGAGCGTTCATCCGCCTCTTTGTATCCGACACAAGATCCGAAGCCTCCCGGTACGCACCTGCAAGAATCTCTCTCTGATTTTCCTTCGCATCAGAGAGCAACTTGTCAAGCAGTCCGCTCTTTTGATCTATTTCCGATTGCTGTCTCCGGAGATTATCGAGCGCATTTTCATACTCTGATCTCTTTGCATGCAGGTCCGATATCATATGATCGAACTCGACTTTCATACTGCCGAGCATGCCTTTGGCATCGGCTATCACCTTATCGGGCAGACCGTATCTGCTTGCTATTTCGATCGCGTGAGACTGGCCGGGCTCGCCGAATCTTAACCTGTAGAGCGGGGTGAGCGTCTTCAGGTCGAATTCCATGGAGGCGTTGACCATACCTTCCGTCCTGTGTACAAACCCCTTTATGTCGGCAAGATGCGTCGTAGCAAACACGAGGGCGCCGCTTCCCCGTATGTCTTTCAGGATAGCGCATGCGAGGGCCGCTCCCTCGTCCGGGTCGGTCCCTGTTCCGAGTTCGTCGATCAGGATGACCGTCTTTGAGTCCTTCTTTCCCAGGATTTCGGAAATGTTTGATATATGCGCTGAAAAGGTTGAAAGATTGTTCTCTATCGATTGCTCATCGCCTATGTCGACGAGCAGGCTCCGGACAAAAGGAAGGCTCGACGAGGAGTCAGCAGGTATCGGCATGCCTGACAGTGCCATGAGCAGAAGAAGGCCTATTGTTTTGATGGCGATGGTCTTCCCGCCGGCATTCGCGCCTGTTATGACCATCACCGTATTGTCACCGCCCAGACCGACGTCGAGCGGGACTACCTGCGTGACGTTCCCTGTCCTCTGCAGTGAAAGCTGGAGGAGCGGATGTTTGGCGGCGATGAGACTGATATCGCCGGCGTCATTTATCGCCGGCGTCTCCATTCGCAGCAGGTCGGCAAACCTTGCGATGGAATGAAGCATATCAAGATAGACCGTTGTTCTGAACTCCGCGGCAATATCATCAATTACTTTTCTTATCATCGAACAGATCTTTCTGAGGATGCGGAGTTCTTCGGCTTTTTGTTCGGCAATCAGGTTTTCGAGTTCGTTCGAAAGATTGATAATGCTGAGCGGCTCGACGAACGCTGTTTCACCTGACTTGGAAATATCGTGGACTACTCCCGGCACCATTCCTTTCGAGTCCATCCTGACAGGTATGACCCAGCGGCCTGACCTCGTTGTCACAAAATTGTCCTGGAGGAGGCCTGACAGTCTCTCATCTCTCACTATCTCCTCGAGTCTCTTCCTTATCCTTCCTTCGAGTCTCCTTATCTGTGCCCTGAGGTCGGACAGCAAAAATGAGGCGCTGTCGAGGATATTCCCTTCACTGTCGATGGATTTCCCGAGCGCAGCGCCGATGTCAGGGAACCCTGTAAGATGTTCGGTCATTTCTTTCAGGAAGGGTAGGTCCTGTCTTTCCTTCAACTGGAGAGACAGAGCTAAGGCGACGCTTAAAAAGGGCATAAATTCCGCCAGTTCTATCGCATCAAGGACGGCGCCTTCAGGCCTTACCTTTACGAGGAGGGCAGAGATATCGGAAAAAGGTGATAACTTGAGCGGATTTCCTTCCTGGGACAATTTCCGGATCTCACGAATCTGATTAAGCCTTTTCTCAATATCCGCCCTGTCATGCAGCGGGCGGATATCCAGCACAGATAGTCTGGAAGCCTCACTGTTGGCGTAGGCGGAGATGAGACCGAGGAGTTTATTGAATTCAAGTAATTCGATCGAGCTTTCAGGGATCATATATGGCGGCTAAGGGTTATAGTATTTCTTTTTCTTCTTCATATAGTCCTGCTCGACATGACCGCCGTAATCATGCGGATATTTGTAACCTGTCCCGCGACCTAATTTTTTGGCTCCCGGATAGTGGCTGTCCTTCAGATGGTCCGGCACTTCCATTGTTTCCTCCGTAGAAATGTCTTTCAGGGCCGATTCAATGGCTGTGTAACTTGCATTGCTTTTCGGGGCCTTCGCAATATAAATCGTGGCCTGCGCCAGCGGTATCTTTGCCTCAGGCATACCGACAAATTCCACGGCCTTAAGCGCCGATATCGCGATAACCAGCGCATTCGGGTCCGCGTTTCCGACGTCTTCCGACGCGCATATGACAATGCGCCTTGCGATGAACCTCGGGTCTTCGCCCGCGTAGATCATCTTGGCAAGATAATATACGGCGGCATCGGGGTCCGAACCGCGCATGCTCTTTATGAAGGCAGAGATCGTATCGTAATGCTGGTCGCCCTTCTTATCGTATACGACTACTTTTTTCTGGATCGATTCCTCCGCCACCGGAACGGTTATCCTTATTTCGCCGTCACTTTCCGTCGTCGTGAGAGCCGCTATTTCAAGGGCTGACAGGGCCTTTCGCGCATCGCCGTCGGACATCCTTGCGATATGTTTCAACGCATCTTCATCGGCAACAATATTGAAATTCCCGAGTCCGCGCTCTCTGTCATTCAGGGCACGCCGGAGAACACCTAAGATGTCTTCTTCCGAAAGAGGTTTCAGTTCGAATATCTGACTTCTTGAAAGAAGCGCTGAATTCACATAGAAGAAAGGGTTTTCGACGGTTGCGGATATCAGAGTTATATTGCCCTCTTCGACATCGGGAAGGAGCGCGTCCTGCTGCAGTTTGTTGAACCTGTGGATTTCATCGAGAAAGACGATAGTCTTGCTGCCTTTCCCTTTTCTGATTTTCGCCTGCTGTATAACTTTCCTGATTTCGTCGAGCCCTATTGTAGCGGCGTTCAGCCATTCAAAATGCGATTTCGTCTTTTCGGCAATAATCCTTGCGAGCGCGGTTTTCCCTGTTCCGGGAGGACCGTAAAGGATTATGGATGTAATCCTGTCGGCTTCGACGGCCCGTCTGAGCAGTTTTCCCGGTCCGAGGATATGTCTCTGCCCGGCATATTCATCAAGGTTTCTGGGGCACATGCGGTAAGCGAGAGGCGGGACGGAACCCTCTTCCTTGAACAATTCCATGACCTATGTTCACCGATGTGAGAGAAAATTTCAAGTGTGCTGCCGTCTATTGAAAGGCTATGGGAAATGATATACTATTTCAGAAACCGGGGAGGGAAGATGTTCCACACCGCAGACCCTGACGAAATACTGGACGGGAAAATCACGGACGTATATTTTGAAAGGACATTGAGGATCCTGAAAGCTAAGAAAATAAATCCCGTCGTCAAAGCGGAATTTATAGCGAAAAGCCTTCCGGACGGCTGGCCGTGGGCGGTTTTCGCCGGTCTGGAGGAGGCCATATATCTGATAAAACGCCTCCCCGTCAAAGTCAGGGCGATGAAAGAGGGGACGGTTTTCTATCCCTACGAACCCGTCATGGAGATAGAAGGAAAGTATCAGGATTTCTGTGTCTATGAAACGGCGATACTGGGCCTGATCTGCCAGGCGTCGGGTATTGCCACGAAAGCCGCGAGGATCAAGAAGCTCGCCGGAGAAAGGCCCGTAATCAGTTTTGGCGCCCGCAGGATGCATCCGGTACTTGCGCCGATGATCGAAAGGAATGCGTACATCGGCGGCTGTGACGGGGTTGCCGTCGTCAAATCAGGAGAGATCATAGGCGAGGACCCGATGGGTACAATGCCTCATGCACTGATAATCTGCATGGGGTCTACTGTAGATGCCATAAAGGCATACGATGAAGTCCTTGAGCCCGGGTGCGCAAGGGTTGCCCTTATTGACACGTTCCTTGATGAGAAATTCGAGTGTCTGAATGTTGCGGAGGCCATGGGTAAAAGGCTGTTTGCGGTAAGGTTCGATACCCCTGCATCCAGGAGGGGTAATTTTTATCGTATCCTTGAAGAATGCCGGTGGGAACTGCATCTGAGGGGCTACGATCATATAAAATTTTATGCGAGCGGCGGCATAAAAGAGGAAGATATCCCGGGACTAAATCCTGTCGTTGACGGTTATGGTATCGGTACCTCGATCAGTAATGCGCCTGTTGTTGATTACGCCATGGACATCATGGAAGTCGGAGGTGAGCCGCTTGCGAAGAGGGGCAAGTGGTCCGGGAGCAAGCGGGTCCTGAGATGTCCGAAATGCGGTGCGGGGAAGATTGTACCAAACACTGCCGGCAGTTGCAAATGCTCATGCGGAAAGAAATTCACGGATGTGCTTATACCTGTCCTGGACGAACGGAAAGCAGCTGACAAAAGCAGAGACTGCGTCCCAAATCAGGAAAAAAGTTCTCAAGAATGTAGAAAACCTTCCCTTAGAGTAACGGACATATATTCACTTTTGTCTTCTTCTGACTTTTCACGCTTTACTCTTCACGCATAACGGACGAATCGCCTCTGCAGGGCTCTGGATCATGCTCGGCGGTTTCTCGCTCAGAGGAGTCCATGCAGCCGGCATTGTGGCCGGACTCATCTCCGGATTGGCCTATGCGATAATCGTCATATTTCTCAGGATTTACTCACAGGATTTCAGCCCCCTCGTGCTCTGTTTCTTCACAAATATCTTCATCGCGATCATTCTCGCACCCTTTATAAGAGACTTTCCCCTGACGGCTATCCGGAGCTACCTGTTTATGGGGATAGTCCATTCAACGATTGCACCTATTCTTTATTTTAAGGGTCTCCAGTCAGTGACGGCGAACAGGGCGGCTGTCCTTGGTTACCTTGAACCCGTGTGCGCAATAATCTTCAGCATGCTGTTGCTGAATGAGATACCCCGGGTCCAGTCTATCATCGGCGGTATGCTGATAATTTTCTCGGGCTATCTTACGGTAAGAGAATCGGTCATCCAATCCTGACGCGTCAAATCTTCTTGTTTAACTGGCAGGGCAGGTGAAAAGCCTGCCCTGCCGGGGAGAGAATCTCTGAGAAGCATCAACTCACTCAGAGAATATGTGGTGTTTGACCCACACTGAAGAATACACTAACGGGGATTACAGATTAGTCACAGATTGAAGGTAAATTCAACAAAAAAGTCTTAGCTTATGCTTTAACCAAGATTAGGTATAGACGTTGTTTGGGCCGTCATTCCCGCGTTTCTCAGGCGGGAATCCACTTTTAAAGCCATGGATGCCCGGCTAAGAACCTCGGGCATGACGAATAAGAGACTTCGATGGATCTGTTCTATGAAAGTCAATCTGGTAGTGAGCTCATCTATCATGTGATAGCCGGTGTTGACTTTGGATCTGTGAATCATAAGCATGTTCTCTTTTAATTGGACCGGGGAATTTTCCTGTTGACAAATATGTTAGCAAGTGCTAACTTATAATCGAGGTGGGTCAATCTCCTCATGTCCTCTGGGTAATGACGGGTGCATCTCAGAGGTATCGGGTCAGGGCAGGGTAACCTGCCCTGGTTCTTTTTCTGAAATTTATTGTTATTCCAATCCATACTTTTTCAATTTCCGCCAGAGTGATACCCTGTCTATCCCCAGAATCTGCGCTGCGAGGGTCTTATTACTGCCCACTTCTTTCAGTACCCAGTTGATATAGGCGATTTCCTGCTCTTCAAGAGATGGAATCTTTCCCTCTTTTTTTCTGAAGGTCCTGATGCTCAATTCCCTGAGGTCCTCGGGCAGGTGGGCTATCTCGACAGTTGTACCGTTGGCGAGGGCAACGCCTCTTTCAATGATATTCTCAAGTTCCCTCACGTTGCCCGGGAAATCATAATTCATTAACAGGCCGATCGCCTCCTGTGATATTTCAACGACGTCCTTTTTCATCACGGCCGCATACTTCTTCAAAAAATAGTAGCTGAGCAAGGGTATGTCATCCTTTCTTTCTGAGAGCGGAGGGATGTGAAGGGAGACCACGTTTAATCGGAAATACAGGTCTTGCCTGAAACGGCCGCTCTTTATTACATCGCTGATATCTCTGTTCGTTGCGGCGATGAATCTGACATCCACCTTCACGGGTTCCGTACCGCCGACCCGTAAAACCTCCTTCTCCTGAATCACTCTCAGGAGTTTTACCTGCATGGAAGGCGGCATTTCGGTTATTTCATCAAGAAACAGCGTGCCCCTTGATGCCATTTCTATCAGCCCCCTTTTCGCTGATATCGCGCCGGTGAATGCGCCTTTTTCGTGTCCGAACAGTTCATTCGAAAGGAGTTCCTCTGTAAAGGCGCCGCAATTTATCGCAAAGAACGGCCCTTCGGCCCGTTCGCTGTTGAAATGGATATATCTTGCAACCAGTTCCTTTCCTGTCCCGCTCTCGCCGCTCAGGAGGACATTGCAATCGGTGGGAGCTATCTGTTTCCCTGTTTCGAGTATGCGTTGCATGTTGCTCTCCTGCGTAATTATCTTGACCTTTCCCTGATAATTCTCTATCTGGTCTCTCAGCTGTGTGTTCTCTCTCTTCAGCATCACCTTTTCGACGGCTTCTCTGACAACATTGCGAACTACGTCCAGTTTAAAAGGCTTCGCAACGTAATGGAACGCACCCTTTTTCATCGCCTCGACTGCGGACTCGAGTGTTGCATAACCGGTTATCATTATTATTTCAGCGTCAGGATAAAGATCCTGGCTTCTCTTCAGTATCTGCATTCCGTCCACTTTTTCCATCCTCAAATCGGTAAGCACCACATCAAATCTCTGATCTTCAAGTAGCTTCAGGGCATTCTGTCCACTTTCCGTGGCGGTTACATCATAGCCTTCCTTTTTCATGACGTGCTCGAGGTTTTTCAGTGCTACCCTCTCATCATCAACAATTAATATCTTTGTAGTGTTCTGCATTGTTATTGCTCCTTGAAAGGTAATCGTATTAAGAATGTTGTCCCCTTGCCAACTTCACTGTCAACGCCGATACACCCGTCGTGATCTTCTACGATTTCCTCGACTATCGAGAGCCCGAGCCCGGAACCTTTCCCCACATCCTTTGTTGTGAAGAACGGATCAAATATTTTAGGAAGAACCTCAGGGTGTATCCCTGCGCCTGTGTCTCTTATCTCGATATCGACAGTATTTTCCGCAGTGGGACATTTTCCTGTGCATTTCCCACGGTATTGCGGATAATCGCAGACCTCCGGCTTTTCTTCGAGCTTCCAGTTGTACAGATGCTTCCTGGCTGAAATGAAAATACTGCCCTCATCGGCAATAGACTGTATCGCATTTTTTATCAGGTTCAAAAATGCCTGCTGAATCCTCTGTTTGTCCGCAAAGATAACTATGTCTGCAGGGATCTCACGGGCGATCTCGACTCTTGTCGGTATTTCACCTTTAATAAACAGTATCGTCTCTTCAAACAGATTCTTCAGTATCAAGTTTTCCTTTTTAAACTCTTTATCCCGGGAAAATTCCAGAAGAGACCGGACGATATTTTTTGCCCTGTCCGTTTGTTCTTCAATCTGAGATAAGAGGTCCTTCTTGAATTCCATATCAGTATCTTCTATCTCCTCCGAAAGTATCTGGCATGATGACGATATATTGGATAACGGATTATTCAACTCATGAGCAACTCCTGAGAGAAGCGTCCCCAACGATGCAAGCTTTTCCCTCTGTATAAGGTGTTTCTGTCTTAATTCCAGCTCCTTCAGCATTTTATTGAACGCGGTGGTTAGCGAAACGATCTCCCTGTCCTTTGAATCAATTGATACAGTCTCGAGTTTTCCCTCTGTGATGCTCTTCATGCTTTCTTCCAGGGATTTCAGAGGCCGCACAACCATTCTTGATAAGACCTGTCCGACCACGATGCCCAGTATCGAAAGGACAAGAAAAGAGACTATGAGGATGTTCTCCATGCTGTTGAGTAACATCCGGAGCCTCTCGCGTTCGGTCTCGGAAATGTCCTCGGCAAGGGTTATGATTTCCTTCCCTTTTGCCCTTATGGAATTTTCCATTGCCAGACGTTCCGCAGTCTTGTTCTTCTCTATCAGCACGAACTGTGACATCAAAAGCGCATATTCGTTAAAGTCATCCCTTAATATGTTAAGTTCCCGCGTCACTTTAAGGCTCTTATAACCTTTCAAGCTATTGTCAAGAATTCCCTGAGCTTTCACAACGTATTTTATGCTTTCCTGATAATCCCCGATTTTTTCATACAGGAAAAAATTCTTTTCGAACCTCCTCATTTCGAGCGTGGTGTCGAAGAACTCGGAGACAACTCCTTCAAACTGGACTTTCTTCTCTATGTACCAGAGCTGTAAAATAGTGTAGAGGGACAACCCGATGATTACCGCAGCACCGGCGTAGTAGCCGAAGGTGATTTTCTGCCTGATACTCGGTTGCAGGTCAAACACAATTCTATTTAAGCATAAATCCATTGCAAAAAGCAACGTGCCAATGGCTTAGTGCAACAGTGGCGAGCAACTGGTCCCGCAAGTGTCCGCTGTCAAGGGAATGATGACCAAAAAATAGTGCTTTGTTCATATGGGACATCATACGTCGTTGCATTTTGAATCATATTCTACACTTCATACGCTACAGCCGGAATTATTGGAAATTTGATATCTAATTGTTTTATAATAAAAAAAATATTTGGCATGAAACTTGATAATAAGATTAAATGTAAAGTGCGAGAGAAAGTAGAAAGGAGGCGTTAAGAAGATGAAAGGACTGGCAAGAAAATTAGAAAAGATGTTCACGGCGGCTGCGTTTGCAGAGGCGGGAGAATTCGATACAGCACGGGAAATACTCAGGGAAGACGAAAAGACCCGCAAGACAGATAGAATTTCTCCGACGGGCAGGCCGCGTAAAGAATTAAGGGCACCCGGAATAAAAAGGTAGCAAGATCAGATAGACAACCTTTTTGCAAGGGTACTGACAAGGCTGTAAGAAAATTAACTACTTTGTCAGTACCTTGCCAACAATTTCCTCAACAGTATCCGCAAGCAGAATTTCCAACCCCTTTGTCACATCCGGAGGAAGATTTTCCACATCGACCTTATTCTTGAGCGGCAATACCACGGTTTTCACACCCGCCCTGCGTGCGGCCAGCACTTTTTCGGTAATTCCGCCGACGGGAAGGATTCTGCCGCTGAGGGTTACTTCTCCCGATACTGCCACATCTCTTCTCGCGGGACGTCCGCTCAGGAGTGAAATAAGCGCGACCGCAATGGTAACACCCGCAGACGGGCCGTCTTTCGGAATGGCGCCTGCCGGGACATGGATATGGATGTCATGGTTTTCGAAGAAATCCGCCGGTATGTTAAAGAGGGCGGCGTTGCTCCTTATGTGACTTAATGCCGCCTGTGCAGACTCACGCATCACGTTGCCGAGAGAACCGGTCAGGATCAGTTCTCTGTTTCCTTTCATCCTGGCTGCTTCGATGAAGATGATATCACCGCCCGCTTCAGTCCACACGAGGCCGGTTGCGACACCCACCCTGTCTTTTTCACCGGCAACCTCGAGGTAGTATTTTCGTGGTCCGAGGAACCTTTCCACGAACTCCGGCGTTACCTCTATGTTCCGGATTGATTCTTTGTGGTGTACGAACTCGGTAGCGATTTTCCGGCATATGGTGGCGATCTGTCTTTCGAGGTTTCTCGTCCCCGCCTCGCGGGTATATTCGTGGATGATCCTGGATATGGCAGTCCCGGTAAATTCGGGCGCATAGTCCGACAGTCCCTGCTCCCGGATCTGTTTCGGAACGAGATGCTGCATAGCGATATTTATTTTTTCATCTTCCGAATAGCCTGAAAATTCGATAACCTCCATCCTGTCTCTGAGGGGCTCCTGTATATTGTCCGCGATGTTGGCTGTTACGATAAACATCACGTTCGACAGATCAAAGGGCACGTCCAGATAATGGTCTACAAAACTATGATTCTGCTCGGGGTCAAGGACTTCGAGCAGGGCAGAAGACGGATCACCTTTGAAATCCTGTCCGATCTTATCCGCCTCGTCCAGCATAAAGACCGGATTGACGGATTCTGCCCGCCGGATCTCCTCGATGATACGTCCGGGCATTGCGCCGGCATATGTCCTCCTATGGCCCCTGATTTCAGCCTCATCTTTCATGCCCCCTAATGCGATCCTCGCAAACTTTCTACCGAGAGCTTCTGCAATAGATTTGCCGATTGACGTTTTTCCCGTACCGGGAGGACCTGCAAAACCGAGGATCGATCCCTTTGCGGACACAGTAGACATCTTTCTATCAAGTGCCTGTTTAACCGTAGTCCTCACTTCTTCAAGCTTGAAGGGTTTTGCAATATAATGAAAGGCGCCGAGCTTTATCGCTTCGATGGCGGTGTCGACAGACGCATAAGCTGTTATCATAACGACCTGCGTGTTAGGGTATTTCGCTTTCGTCTTTTCAAGTATATCAATTCCGTTGATCTTCTCCATCCTGAGATCGGTAAGTACAATGTCGAAATCCGAGGACTCGAGTTGGCCGATAGCTTCGGCGCCGCTGGCTGCAGTAATTACCGAATAATCCTCTTTTATCAATATATGTTCCAGATTTCTTCTTGCAATCTCTTCGTCATCCACCACAAGTATGCGCGGCTTTCTGTTCATCACCAGAATCTTTACGGCTAAATGCTCGAGTATCCTCTCTTTGACGTCATGCAGGCCGTAATGCCTTTCGTTCAGAATCTTCGCGGCCCTGTTAAGGTCAAGATTATCTGCTGTTCTCTTATTCCAGGGAAGGCTGACAAGATAATCAATATAGGTAAGTCCTATCGTATATTCGGCTGTGGCTGTGCTCATCCTGGACAGCATATCGAGTTCTTTGTCGGCAATCTGCCGGACATGATCAGGAAGATGGGCCGAGGTGATCATCTCCCGGAACTCCTCTAAGGTCGCATTCTGCTGCTTTTCCTCTGATTTCTTAAAGATGCCCATTTTTCATTCACGCACAGCCCTTATCATTTCTGTTCAAAAAGTTGAATCTCCTTCGTTTCGCCGGTTTTTTCTCTAATTAAGATAACAATTTATTCTTTGACTAAGCAAATAATAATGCAGCGCAGTTATCGAATTTTACCTGGCGCCCAAAACGTTGCAATTTGCAAATATGTCCAAGTATGCATGCAACATCATGAGAAACGTTGATGAATCTGCGTGAAATCGATCCGAGCCTCTTGCGGGTTGCAAAATGTAACGAATTCCATCCCGGCCTTTTAGATTGAGCAAATTGATTCTCCCATAAAATCAGTATGTTATATGTTTGAACCTGCTGGCATGAAAATTGATTAAAACTATTCCGCAGTGCAGAAGTTTAAGTGTGAACACAGGTGGCGCGAATGCCGGTTTCAAATATAAGTGAAGATCAGGATACTATTTCGAAAGGAGGAAGTCTATGGCTCAAGGTTATGGTAAATCAAGGAAGAAACCCGTTGGCAAGGTAATCTTGTACGGGTCGGTTTCGGTATCGCTCTATGCGGCGTTACTCACCCACCAGGGTCTCATTACGACCTATTTCACCAGAGGTGCATTGTATGCCGCTTTGCCGATTGCAACAGCTTTTGTGCTCTCTTTTGTGCACGGCGGATTCACGAACTATTTCTGGTCCGTTTTGGGCATCGAAGCAAGGAAGAGTGCTGTGGTGAGGCAGAGACCGGAGGCTGAACGTCCTGAGAGGAGAGAGCGTCCGCAACCCCGCGTGAGAGCTGGATTATAGAAACGAAATTATAAGGAAAAGGAGGAATCAGAATAGCAAGACGTAGCTCACGAAATAATAAAGTTTATCGATCTGAATTATGCGAATATATTGTACCTTTTTGCCGTAGGCTTTGTCGGAGGACTTGTAAGTGGTTTTATAGGCTCGGGTGGGGCCTTTGTGCTGACTCCGGGCATGATGAGTCTGGGGGTCCCGGGACTGGTGGCGGTTGCCAGCAACAT
Organism: Thermodesulfovibrionales bacterium; assembly: GCA_963727725.1. Lineage (GTDB taxonomy): Bacteria > Nitrospirota > Thermodesulfovibrionia > Thermodesulfovibrionales > SM23-35 > CAVSHJ01. The sequence continues at coordinate 18,496 of CAVSHJ010000001.1, read as the reverse complement.
GTGCCACAAGTTCCCGAAGGCGCTGGTCGGGGCCATCAAGCGTGCAAAGTACGGCCAGGTGGATGTGAAGCTGGGTATTATCTTCGGTATCTTTGCCGAGGCGGGTGTATTTTACGGTGCCAATGTCCAGGAGAGTATAAAGAGGGCATACGGTGACGCAGGTTCCAACCTTTATGTAAGTGCCGCATTTGTTGTGATACTCGGAACGGTCGGCACATTCGTTCTGCGGGATGCATTGAAGAGCTACAAATCGGGCAAATCGGATGAAGAAGAGAAGGTGTCGAAAATAGCCAGATGGGTCCAGTCCGTCAATATACCCGGAACAATGGTATACTTTAAATGCCTTAAGGCAAAGGTATCGCTCCTGTTTATCGTACCGCTCGGCTTTGCGACAGGCATGCTGGCTGCGACCATCGCGGTGGGAGGTTTTATCGGAGTCCCTTCGATGATTTATATTCTCGGCGCTCCAAGTCTTATGGGCTCTGCTACAGAACTCGTGGTGGCATTTGTCATGGGACTCGGCGGTTCATTCAAGTATGCGCTGCACGGACTGGTCGATTTCCGTCTGACCGCGATAATTCTGGCAGGCTCTCTCTTCGGTATTCAGCTGGGAGCTATGGGCACCACTTATGTGAAGCCGTTTATGATCAAGTTTGTAATGGGTGCTATAATGGTAATCGTTCTTTTCAGCAGGGCGTTGATGATACCCGTTTACCTTGCAAAGCTGGGAGTGATCGGTAAGCTGAGTGAAACGACTGTCAAGGTTCTGAAAAGTACAAGTTTTGCTATTATGGCATTTGCCCTCTTCTATGGGCGCTTTTATAATCCTGAGGGCGATGTGGCGGGCCGTCGTGCAGAGCGCGAGCTGACCGGCAGGGAGGAAGTTTTGGAACAGGTGAATACATAAAATGGGAGGGTACAGAAAAATACTTGTGGCCATTGACGGCTCTGACCTCAGTCTGCATGCCTTGCGGGAGTCTTTTAAGCTTGCTTTTCATGAGGGCAGCTGGATAACCGTTGTTTCGGTTGCCCCACGATACGAGGGGGACCTGAGTCTGGTTGGAGTGGGAAATGTGCTCGGGACTTTGAGAAGTTACTGCGAGACAGCCCTCTCAAAGGCAATGGAGATCGCGAAATCATCAGGCGCCCTGATCAAAACAGTCTGTGAAGAAGGTGAGCCGTATGAACGCATCATTGACCTGGCAGAGGCGGAAAACTGCGATTTGATCGTGCTGGGAAGAAAGGGAATATCAGGTCTTGAAAGGGTGTTCGTTGGAAGTGTAGCAGCAAGGGTCATAGGATACAGTCAGAGGGACGTCCTCGTCATTCCGGCGAATTCGGAATTTGGCTGGCAAAGAGTTCTCCTCGCAACAGACGGCTCCAAATACGGCAGGGTTGCCGCTGAAAGGGCAATTGACTTTACAAAGGCGTATGGAGGAGAGTTGAAGATTGTGTCGGTTGTGGATGTTCCTTCTGCGCTGTATGGCGTGGCGCCTCAAGCCGTGGACGATATGGTCAAGAAAGCAAAGGGATACGTCGAAGAAGTGAAGAACCGGGCTGACTCCGCCGGATTGAAAGCAGAGACTTTCGTGATGGAGGGTGAGGAGGCTTACCAGGAAATAACGGAGCTTGCGAAAGAACACAATATAAATATGATTGTTCTGGGGTCTCACGGCAGAACGGGATTAAAGAGGCTCCTCATGGGAAGCGTAGCCGAAAAGACAATCGGCTATGCGCACTGTCCGGTTCTTGTCGTCAGAGCGTAAGAATAGACCATGGTGAGTGAAACGTGATAATATAACGTATCACTCGCCATGGAACTTAGATGTCACTTAAGAAGAAGATAATATTCAGTTTTCTTGTCAGCATATTTATCATAGCCCTCCTCGTTACTTTCGAATATATCAACTTCATTGAAATCAAAAAAGAAATACTGAGCCTTGAGCTGACCGGCACTATAAGAAGCATGTCCCTCCAGATCAGAAGACATGAAAAAAACTTTTTCCTTTATCCGACGACGAAAGGTGAATCGGAAGCCGTGCATCGGGACCTTCGGAACCTGAAAGGCATCCTGAGTGACAGTCATCCAGGAAAGAAGCATGACACTTTGTTATTTAATTTGAAGACTTATGTAAGAGAATATGAAAATAACTTTACTGCAATCGAACTGTCGGCAGACAGCCTTACCAAAGAAATTGAAAAGACCGAGACAAAATTTTCAGGATATTTTCCACTTATAAAATCTATTATGATTGAGTCCCCCCTTCAGGGGATCGTGTTTCTCGAGAAAGTATTCCTGCTGCCACCGGATAACAAGGTTATAAAAGAACTGGGAGAGCTCGACATCCGGATAAAATCGCTGAGAAAAAATGGTGAGGACATTCTCGATGTCTCCAACGAGCTGGATAAGATTGCAAGAACAAATGTCGAGAATACGATCTATATGTCACAGCTTGCAATTCTCATAATACTGCCGTTGTTTCTTATTACAGGTATAGGGACAATCTTTTTTTTCAACAGGGATGTCGTGAAACGTCTGAATGCTCTTACGGAAGTCGTAGAAAGGACAGGGAGAGGGAATTTCTCGAAGGTAGTGCTTCCTCCGGCTACGTGGAGTCGAAATGATGAGGTGTCGGCACTTATCACGAAATTCAATACCATGGAAGAACAGCTCGCCCAGAGAGAGGAGGAATTGAATCAAAAGAATAAGGAACTCCTTCAGAGCAAGAAACTGGCTGCTATCGGCACGCTCGCATCCGGCGTCGCCCATGAGCTCAACAATCCTCTGAACAATATCTACATCTCGACTCAGGTCCTTGCCAAAGAAGTGAATGAGGCTACTCCGTCAGCGATGAGAGAAATAGTGGCCGATATCCGCAGCCAGACTTTAAGAGTGAAGAAGATTGTGAGTGCCCTGCTTGAGTTCGCGCGCGGGAGGGAGCCCCATCTGATTGATGTCGAATTGAACAGCCTCATAACAGGCGCATATAGTCTTGTGGGAAATCTGGCAAATGTGGAGAGAGTGAAGCTTGTACTTGAATCGGATCCCGGAGGAGTAATTATTAAGGCAGACCCCGAGCAGATGGAACGGGTTTTTATCAATCTGTTTGCGAACGCTGTTGATGCCATGGAGGGCGTGGGGGAACTGACTGTCAGGATAACACGGGAAGATGGATTGATTAAGATAACCGTAACGGATACCGGAAAGGGGATAAAGGGTAAAGACCTCGAAAATGTCTTCGAACCTTTCTTCAGCACAAAAGACAAGGGCGTCGGGCTCGGCCTTGCTATCGTATTTAATACGATAAATAAACATAACGGGAATATAGCCGTTCAGAGTGAGGAAGGAAAAGGTACTACATTCACGATTACAATTCCCGGAGGGAGGGGATAGGGATGTCTTCCAGGATACTGATAGCAGAGGATGAGGAAATAACATTAAAGCATATCCTCTCCACACTGGAGAGAGAAGGGTATGAGGTGACAGGTGTGCCCGATGGCAGGAAGGCCCTCGAAAAGATAGGAAATGAACTCTTTGATATCCTCATCGCCGATATTAAGATGCCCGGGCTTACGGGAATTGAACTCCTTGAGAAAGTCAGAGAAAGGCGTCTCGAAACCGAGGTGATCATTATCACGGGTTATGGAAGCATCGGTTCTGCGGTGGACGCGATAAAGAAAGGGGCGCGTGATTACATTACAAAGCCATTTGATCTTGACGAACTGCTTTTAAAGGTGAAGAAGATCCATGAAGAGAAAATTCTTAAGAAGGAAATTATGGCCCTGAAGATATCCCTCGGCGTGGACAAGAAGATCACGAGTGTTGCAAAAAGCCAGAGCATGAAGAACATACTGGACGTTGTTGAGAGTATAAGGGACTCGAGTTGTAATGTTCTTCTTACGGGAGAGAGCGGGGTCGGCAAGAGCATGATCGCAAAGATGCTGCATTTTACGAGCGGAAAGCGGGACAAGCCCTTTCTCTCGATAAACTGTGCCACACTGACCGAAAACCTTCTTGCCAGTGAGCTGTTCGGATATGAAAAGGGTGCGTTTACCGGAGCGGTGAAGACCAAACAGGGACTTCTCGAGATCGCTGATACGGGCACTCTTTTCCTTGACGAGATCACGGAGATGTCCACTAACTTACAGGCGAAACTGCTCAACGTCATCGAAGGCGGCGAATTCTTCAGAGTGGGCGGCACACGGCCCATCAAGGCCGATGTCCGGTTTATCGCGGCCACCAACCAGAACGTTCAGACCCTCATATCCGAGGGGAGGTTCAGGGAAGACCTTTACTACAGACTGAACATTATGGAGATCTATATTCCGCCTCTTGAGGGACCGCAGAGAGGACATAGGACCACTGAGTATCTATTTTCTTCAGAAACATCTGTACAGTTACCACAAGAAGATAACCGGATTTACGAGGGAGGCGATTGAAATTCTGATGAATTACAGTTTTCCGGGCAATGTGAGAGAACTTGAAAATATTGTCGAACGTGCAATAATTCTTGAAAAAAATTCTGAGATAACGCCGGAGAGTCTTCCCCAGAGCATAAAGATGTTCCATGTTGAAACACTTGAACCGGACAAGATTAAATCTTTGGAGGAACTGAATAAGGAATACGCGGAAAACGTCGTAGAGATGCTCGGAGGGAATAAATCAAAGGCCGCAGAACTTTTGGGCATATCAAGGACAAGTCTCTGGAGAATCCTCAGAGGCGAATAGTGTTCATAACTGTTCAAATCTGAAACACTGTTTTTACCCACCTTTTAACCTTTCCTTTTTAAATCAATAAGTTATAGGCAGGCATCTTTATTGCTTTTCTCATAAGGAAGAAGGTAAGGTAAAGATGAAACATAAGCTTCTGTTTGTAACTTATAACGACAACCACGAGGATGAAGGACTTTCTTATGTCATTGAACTTGCAAGGACGCTGAATAAGGATCTGACCATTTTCCTTATCTGGAAAAGGCGACTGACAAAGAAGCTTGAAGATATAATGGCGGCAGCTACCTTTGCAGAAGCCGATGAGCACGAAACAGCAAGACAAATGGCGACTGGAGAGCAGGAAGAAATTAATGAAAATGTTGATCCGAAACTCGAGCCTTTTGTTGGAAAGTGTCATGAATCGGGCATTGAAGTGGATATCCAGTCGTTTCAACAGGATGTGTTTCCGACCATAAAGAATTATTTCAAAAGGAGAAACGGCGTTGACATTGTCCTGCTGGGTCCGAATGTGGCAGGGAGTGGAAGTATCAGCACAAGGGAACTTAAAAGACTTGCAAATACTATATCAAGGCCGATTGTAACCATAGCGAGATAGATACTCGTACGCGGGTACAATCGGACTGAAAGGAGGTTATGTCTGATGTATTTATACTTACCAGTAGCTTTAACCAGCATTAATATTCTTCTCCCTATCGGACTCGGTCTCGTAGTTGGTCTGTTGTCCGGTCTCTTCGGGGTTGGCGGAGGTTTTCTTATGACCCCACTTCTGATCATGTTGGGCATTCCATCAACAGTCGCTGCTGCGACGGACTCAAACCAGATCGTTGCCGCATCAACTTCAGGCACATATGCCCACTGGAAAGTCGGAAATGTGGACTTCAAGATGGGTCTTTATTTGCTGGTAGGCGGATTTGCCGGCGGCCTCATCGGCGTCGAGGCGATCAAGATGCTCAGGGCGATGGGAAATGCGGATTTCGTGATTAAGATAACCTATGTGTTGATGCTCGGAATTGTCGGTGGATACATGTTTATTGAAAGCCTTGCGAGCATGAGGAAAAAGGAGATCAAAGAAGTTGGGGTTCAAAAGGAATCCAGAATAGGGATGTTCCTTAAATCTCTTCCTCTTCAGACACATTTTGAAAAATCAGGAGTAACCCATTCCATACTTGTGCCGATATTCCTCGGCTGCTTAGTCGGGATACTTGCCGCGATAATGGGCGTCGGCGGTGGATTCCTTATGGTTCCCATAATGTTTTACGTTCTGAGGATGCCCATGCATGTCATCGTAGGTACAAGCCTTTTCCAGATATTATTCACCTGTATTGAGGTTACATTTCTCCAGTCCTATACAAACCATACAGTTGATTTTACCCTTGCGGTGCTTCTGCTGATAGGTTCGACAATAGGTGCGCAGGCTGGGGCGATTTTCGGACGTAAATTAAAGGGGGAGCAGCTCAAAATACTTCTCGCCATAATAGTTCTCGTTGTTACGGTAAAAATAGTTTTTGAACTGACTTTAAGCCCGTCATTGCTTTTATCACAGGCAGGAGGTCACTAATGAAACACCGGAGTTCGCTATACAAGAAGACTTTCGTCATTTTTCCGATACTGGTCGTATCCTGGCTGTTCATGTCCACGGGTACGGCATCTGCACAATTGACAGCAACGGCAAACCACGACCGCATCACGGTAGACTTTTTCTATCATGGAAGTTCGGTCAGTGTGAGAGGCATCTCTGACCCTAATACCGACCTCGTTATCAAGATAACATCAGAGGATGGTCATCAGACACTGCGGAGAAAAGGGAAGGTAGGAGGTTTCTTGTGGATGAACGTAGGAGAGCTTCAGGTCGAGCATGCACCAAAGGTCTATTTCCTCCACAGTACCGGGAAGATTGAAGATATATTGAGCCGGGATGAGATGAACAAATACGCCGTAGGGTATCCGGCCCTCGAAAAGTATGTGAAAATGAATGTCCCGGATGAAGCAGAGAAGAACCGGTGGTTTAACGAGTTCGTGAAGTTCAAGGAATCTTCGAACCTTTATGCGACGAGCACCGGGAAAATATCTGTGATGGAAAAGGACGGGGTGCAGGACTATTACATACTGACTGAATGGCCGTACCAGGCTCCTCCCGGGAAATATACGGTCACCGTGTATGCGGTGAAGGACAAGAAAGTGGTTGAGACTGCGACATCGAATGTGCTTGTGGAACAGGTGGGCATGGTGAAATCATTTGCAAGCATGGCAAAAAATAACGGTGCGCTATACGGAATCATAGCAATTCTTGCTGCGCTGACCGCCGGTTTCGGCGTGGGTCTGGTATTCAGAAAGAACGGGGGGGCGCATTAACCATGTACAACAATATAGTAGTCGCATTTGACGATTCCGAATTCAGCAAGGCTGCATTGACCGAGTCGGCTTACTGGGTGAAAAAGCATGGAGGACATATCTTACTCGTCCATGCGGTATTCTTTGATGAGGAAGAATTTGTGATCTCTCCGGAACAGAGGGAAAAGCGGTTCGAACTCGGCAAAAGAGCGTGCTTTCAGACGCAGGACAGTTTCTCATCGGAATTTGGTTTGAATGGTAATCTTGAAGCAATTATCTGCGAGGGTGAAGCTCATGAAGCGGTGGTGAATATTGCAGAAGCGAGAAAAGCGGACCTTATCGCTCTGGGCACACACGGCAGAAAGGGCCTGAAGAAGCTCTTCCTCGGCAGTGTGACCTCAAGGGTTATCCTAAGCTCCCCGTGTGATGTCCTTGTCGTGAAGAAGCCCTGCGCGAAGTGTACAGGGGATTACAACTCCATTCTGCTTTCCTATGACGGTTCTGAGTTCAGTAAGAGAGCACTCGGGAGGGCCTGCGAGTTGTCAAAGCTGGACGGCTCCGAGGTGACTGCGCTTTACGTCATACCTCATTATGAAGAAATGGTAGAGTTTTTCTCCACCAGCTTCATAAAGGATAACCTCCGCCACGATGCGGAAAAAATTATGGCTGGAGCCAAAACCATAGCTTCCGGCATGGGAGTATCGATAAAGACCGAAATAGCGATAGGGCAGGAGTCGGAAAAGATCGTAGAAACAGCCAATAAACTCAAGAGCGACCTGATAATAAGGGGAACTCACGGGTGGACTGGAATTAACAGAGCACTGATCGGGAGCGTTATTGAGTCAGTAACTATCAATGCTCCCTGTCCGGTACTTGCAGTGAGGTGATATAAAATGAAAGGATATCGAAAGGTTCTTATCGCAGTGAACGGTTCCAATGACGTGCTCAAATACGGGTTGAAGGTCGCCCAGGATGAGAAGTGCTGGGTGACGGTTGTGAAAGTTCTTCCCGAGTATGAGGGAGACCTGAGTCTTGTAGGCGTCAAGAATATCGGGGACGCCCTGGACGGTAACGCAAAGACAATCGTCTCGGAGTTTGAGGACATTGCAAAGGCTGAAAGGGCATTAATGAAAGTCAGGATCGAGGAAGGTGATATCCCCCGGAGAATTGTAGAGGTTGCGGAAGAGGAAAATTGTGACGTTATCATCATGGGCGGTCACGAACGCAGGGGGATCAAGAAATTCTTTTCGCCGAGTGTGACGGAAAAGGTCATCAATAGTGCAACGTGCCCGGTTCTTGTGGTAAGGGCATAAGGACGGCAGAAATCAACTGATAAAGGATGAAAGCCCGCCTGAAAGGCGGGCTTTCATCCCGACAGTCGACTCCCGCTTTTAAAGGTTGTATTTTTTCGCGAACCTTCCGGCGTATTCGTAAAGACCTTCTCTCACAAATTTATCGTATATGGATTTTATTGTTTCTTTGTCTTTTGTAAGTTCAAATTCGTCTACAAGATCGAGGATTTTTTCAAATGTCCTCTTCCAGACCTGATCTTCGGTCCCGCCTCGCAATTGAATTATGAGTTTTTCTATTTCCCTGACTATGGCTATCTGCGCTTTAGTTAATCTTTCCATATGCGTCTATGCCGGTTTTCCTGCGCTGATGCGATTCTATCCAGAGATCCGCAACCCGCACAGGTCATCGGATATAATCTACACTATTTCGGCAATTATTGAAAATGGGGCTTAACCCGAAGTTCCCACATTTTTGGTCCTTGGCCGTCATTCCCGCGAAGGCGGGAATCCAGAATTCTTTGTTTTTAAAAAAAATGGATTCCCGATTACTTACTACCTCGGGAATGACAATAGATGGATTTTCTTAAAAGTTATTATGTCAAGGGATTTATTAGGTACTACGCTAAAATCAAAATATGCAGGGATGCCGGATAAATAATTCTTACAAAGGAACAGCCGGAGCGCTTTTGCTCCACACGTGCCTACATGAGGAAAACCGAAATGCATTTTTGGGTTAAAGAATACCTTGCAGTTGAACGGGGTCTTTAATTTGTAGCAGGGTTCCAGTTGCGAAAAAAACGGTCCATGGCGCAGGCTTTGCCCACCGGGAGGTGCCCGTAGAGAATAGACAGCTGTTTTTCTGCCTCCGATTTCGGCTTTTTATCAATAATTACTTTCCACATGGCTCCTGCCAGCCCCGATCTGTCAGCGCCTGCAAGGCAGTGTATCAGTACGGGACGGGGCGCAGTCCTGAAAATCTCTATGAGTTTCCGGACATCTTCTTCAGTCGGCTCACGGGATGACGACAAAGCAATATCGTAATGCTTTATATTACGCTCGGCACTTATGCCCAGTTCCTCTTTATACCACGGCGCCTCCGGGTTTTCACCACGCAAATTAATTATACTCTTAATGTTATATCTGTTGATGTAATATTCAAACTCTTCCCTGTCGAGTTGGGCAGACCTGTAAGCCTCGCCGTCCGTGATCGGATGGAAGTTGTGAGATTCCTGTACGTACAGGTAACCCGCAGATAAGAGGAGCAGAGGCAGAAGGATAGCAATGGAAATCCTGGATTTGCGTGTTATTAACTTTTTCATGCAATTTAGTATAATAAAATAATGTCAGAAAATGCTGAAACAGATTCAAAAGCAAATGAATAAATCAGTAATTTGTCATGCCTTCAACGACCTTCAGTTGGGAATCTGCATTGCTCCAGATTATCCGGATTGAATCCCCGGGGATGCTTTTCCAATACTGGCCGGTGGGCTTGTACAAATGTGATTCCGTGGAAAACCGGTATTTAAGAACTATCGGCTCAACATCCTGCCCCACATAGATGCGCCCTTTAAGCACGGAATCAAAAAAAGCAAAATCCAACTTGTACTTCCATAGCACCAGACCATCTTTGTAAGTCGCAAGAAGATCCGAATACGCATCCAGGAGTTCCTTCTCTTCCTCTGTGGCGTCTTTCAATGTTTTTATCTCGACCGAAAGCTGCTTTACCCGGTCAGCAACCTGCTTGTATGATGCGCCCGTCGCAAGCGAGTTTTTTACCTCATGAGCTGCAACGTACGCTTTCTTAAATTTACTTTTGTTGATTCCGGGTCCGGATGAACATGCCGCAATAAGGAAAAAAATAGCCGCCAGAATTGTAAAGAAGCCTTTTCGTTTCGCCATGCGTTTTACCTTCAAAATCAATAATTAGAATGTGTGATATGTCTAAATATTATAGCAATATTCTTATAAATCATTCTTTACGCCTCCGCCGTTGCCGCCATAAAATGTACAAAGGTCGGTGGCAGAGCAGGAATTCCTTCCCTCTCGGAGGTGAAAGCGTTTCTTTCCGATACTATGTCTACTCAGGCTAATGTTAAACAAACCAGTCCGCATCACTTTGGGCATTGAAAAGGTGCATAGTCGATATAGAAATCCCTAATAAAAAATGGTTAGATATTTTATCTCTCCCCCTGAAATAAATTATGAATATTTCCAATCTATTTTTAATCAAAGAATTCCTCGAAGCTCAGCTTCGGGGTATAATGGTGCGTGAGTGAACACATCTACAAGAAACATAACAAAAGTCTCCTCTTGTATCATATTGTTTGCCCTGCAAAATACAGGCGAAAGGTTTTTACGGAAGAGGTGGCTGAAACGTTGAAAGAAGCATGTATTGGGGTAGGCGAGAGATATGAAATACATTTTGTAGAAATTGGAGTTGATGAAAACCATGTACATTTTCTGGTACAAAGTGTGCCAGTGATGAGTCCAAGATATATTGTGCAGACAATAAAAAGTATTACAGGGAGAGAGATTTTCAAGAAGCATCCTGAAGTGAAGAAACTGTTGTGGGGCGGTCACTTTTGGACGAGTGGCTACTATGTCAATACGGTTGGGCGATATGGCAATGAAGACGTGATAGCCAAGTATGTGAAAAGCCAGGGCAGGCAATATCAACAAATTTATCGTGATCAGCTTAGGTTGTTCGATGATCATATTCAATAAATAGATACCTCGCAGCTTGCTGCGGGGTAGTTCATTTGTGATACAATCTATCTAAACTAAAATAAGGAGGTAACATGGCAATGAAAGCAAAATGTGCTGCAAAAACCAAAGAAGGAAAGCAATGTAAGAATTCCGCAGCTGGGAAATCGAAATTCTGTGCATCTCACAAGAAGAAATAGTTGTAAACTGTAAAAGCATTTAAGAAAATTCTCAGAGGATAGAATTATCCATTAACAGCGTGTAAATTTAGATTCTACACGACAAGATATTTTTTTCTTTATCCCAACCAACATATTTCTCAGGGTTGCCAGACACTTATTGAGTTCTTCCTGGAACAGAGATCTCTAAGTCTTGCCCGATTATGGGTGAGGGCCTAAAATACCTGTAAAAAGAGAAGGCTTCGGTTATCCTTAATAAATCGCGACATTTAGAAAGGAGAGTTAGACCGAAGCCTATGAAGAAGATACCACCGAGTGAGAGAATACGCAAGGAGATTGATGAACTGCTGCAGGAGGGTTCGGCGGGCAACCTTCTTGGGAGGGTTCTGCATGAGGGCATGAGGCTTATTGTGCAAGAGTTATATGAAGCAGAAGCAACAGAATTTCTGGAGAGAGACCATTATGAGCGTCGTGGCAGCAGAGATTTACGTGGATACAGAAACGGATATGAACCCAGGAAAATAAAGACGGCTGAAGGAGTGCTTGAGGTACAACTACCGCAGATGCGGGATACTGTGGAGCCGTTTGTATCAAAACTGAAGATATTTTTAAGGGGTAATACGGGATGTTTGGAGAAGCTGGCGGCGGAGATGTATGCCAGGGGGCTGTCGGTACGTGACATTGAAGATGCTCTGATCGAAGGGACCGGGGATATGGTTTTATCTAAATCCTGTGTTTCTAAGGTAACGGACATACTTTGGGAAGACTATGAACGATTCCGGCAGCGGGATCTCTCCGGGTATGAGATCGAGTATTTATTTTTGGATGCCATATATGAGAGTGTTCGGAAACTTGCCGGGATAAAAGAGGCTATTCTGGCAGCCTGGGGGATCCAACGCGATGGTACAAAGGTGCTGCTGTCCCTGGGATTGGGGAACAAGGAAAGCTATGACAGCTGGCTTGAGTTTCTCCGCGATATGGTTGGCAGGGGACTGCGCGTACCTCTTTCGATAAACAGTGACGGTGCTCCCGGAGCGATCAAGGCGATAGAGGTGATGTTTCCGAAATCCTTGCGTCTACGCTGTTGGGTGCACAGGATGGTCAATCTGTCACAGAAAGTACCGCCGGTACAGTGGCCGGAGTTGAAGGCCGAGATAGTTGAAGTCCGAGATGCATCGAGTTACAAGCAGGGGAAGAAGCTGGCTGAGAGTTTTATCGAGAGACACAAGAAGACGTATCCGTCACTGACTTCCTGCTTTTCTGAAGACCTTGAGGCGATCCTGGGGCATCTGAGGTTGCCGGTCCGGCATCGAAGGAGCATTAGGACGACGAATTTGATCGAAAGGAGCTTTGAGGAGGAGAGAAGAAGGACCAAAATCATTCCCGGCTTTTTTACGGAGCAGAGTTGTCTGAAACTCGTCTTTTCGGTTCTGATACGCGCAAGCAAGCGATGGAGGAGAATAGTCATGGACGAGATGGAATTGAAACAGATCGATGCCCTTAGGAAAGAACTGGGGCTTGATGCTCCCGTTCTACAAACGGGAAGAAGGAAGATAACGGAGGTTGTGAATGCGTGATACCAGGCCTTCTCGTTTTTACAGGAGAAAAAGGACTTGACCCATAACGGTCAGATGTTCAATGTGACTTACTATATATATTTTGTTGTTGATAACGATGGGGTATGGAAAATAGATGTCTTTTAGCAATGAAAGGAACAACAATGTGGAAAACGTCTTTTTTAAGCGTAAGTATTTTGGTTCTTTTAATCAATGTTGGCTGCTTGTATGCAATTCGATCTGATAGCGAGTGTAGAGGGAAAGTTATAGATGCTGACACAGGTGAACCGATCGAGGGGGTAGTTGTTCTCGGGGTATGGTACGAGGGATCCATGGGGCCGGGCGGAATAGTCCGCAAATACTATGATGCGCGGGAGACTGTGACTGATAAGAACGGCGAGTTTTCACTACCTGGTTTGGGGGTAAGAATAATGAGTAACGTAGAGCCTCCTGATATTACGGTATTTAAATCGGGATTTTCATATAACGTTTTAACTTGGGAGCCAGGTACCCTCCCTTACAAAAGTAAGATTAAATGGGAGGGAAATAAGGCGATTATACCTTTGAAGAAGCTGACGATTGAGGAGAGGAAGAAGAAAGGGGATCCGCCTGATCCACCGTCTGAAGCTTCTTTAGAGAAAGTGATATTAATGTTGAAAGAGATAGACAAAAATGACAAAGACCGTGGTTTAAAGACTCGTGGCATTTGGAAGGGAGGGAGATATGAATAAGAAAATGTTCGTTTCGCTGACCTTGTTTATTTTCTTTAGTTGTGTTTTCTACAGCCATATCTTGGCTTGGGATAATGAAGTTACACACAAGGATCTTTCAGAATATTCAGCAGAAGATTCTATGTTAAACAAGAATAACGGCGACTACCTGAAGAATATTGGATTCAGCAATAATCTGGATGACTACCTAACATTGGAAGGCAATAAGAAAAAGATTAGAGAATGGCTCCGTCAAGGTGCTGAACTTGAAGACGCTGGCAGCATATTGCAAATGGCAGGTGGTTATGGCAGATCATTTAACCATTTCCATAATCCTCTTAAAACTTGGGAGAATGCCGGGCTGGATGATCGGATATTTCTGCCGCCCTTTCATGTTACAGGTGAGTCATCACTGCTCTGGGCGCAGGATAGTGCCAAACAGGGGACTTACACTGACCTTGAGGGGGATTGGTCATGGCAGAAGGTGCGGGAACATTTTTATACGGCTTTAACGGGGAAAGATTTTAATGGCAATATTAAAGCTCCGACTCAGGTGCAAAGAGAAGAGTATTTTGCCCGCACATTTAAAGGTCTCGGTCACCAGATGCACTTAATTCAGGACGGTGCCGTTCCTGAGCATGCAAGAAATGACGCCCATCCTCTTCCGATCAATAAAGCCGGTGGCTTGACTATTGAAGCATGGGCAAAAAGTAATATTAAGAGTATTGAAGATTTGAAGGCTCTTGCGCCTGAAGCTGAGATTAAAGTTCCGGTGATGCTTGACCCTTTAACATTAACGTTGGATTCTTCTTATTACGATAAGAATCTGTCTCCTACAGCGCTTCTATTTGATACAGACCAGTATGATAGCAACAACCTTTCTCAGTTTTTTGAAAATGGTCTGGCAACAAGCTTTACAATAGGCATAACCGAATACACCAATGCTAACTTTGCGAGTGACCATACAGTTTTTGCTGAAAACTTTTCAGAAACTGACAAACATTATTTCCCCTATCCGAGAAAAGCAAGCACAAATCTTCAACAGTTGATAGACAAGAACACACTGCCCGAAACGGTGATTGCTGAAGACGGCGTCTCGGAACCGAGTTTATATATCAAAAAGGAACGAGATGGCGAAATCATTGACCATTTTGTAAAACCAAGATATACGACAACTCGACGATCGGACCTTGTTGGCGGTGGCTATGTTTATGCCTTGGACTTTTATCGTGACGAGAAATGTCATGAAGATTACGCACAAAAACTTATCCCCCGCGCTGTCGGCTATTCAGCAGGTCTTTTGAATTACTTCTTCCGGGAAGCATAAATATAAGTCTGCCTCCCACAGGGGTATATGCACAAACGATTGATGCGGATCAAGGCTTTACAAGGGTGACCCTTCTTGCCCAAAATACTACTCCCAACAATGAACTAATGGACGACGGAAGCATAGAACTTGTAGTCAAATACAGGCTTGCCATCGATGATCCTTTCCAGAACTATCCAGAGGACTATGATTTCCAGGTCGAGCCTGAGTTCTTCTACATAGTGGTTCCTGAAGCAAATGGTATTCGTTCCATCTCCCGAGATAACCCCGCAGAGCTGATCTTTGATCTCAGCAATGATGCGATCCCCTTGGATGCAATAGATGTATATCTTCAGCTTGTATATAGGGGAAGGCTGGGAAGCGAGGGTGATGCAGTAGCTGTCGGGTTTAAAGACATCAGCGAGCCGACGCCGATAGACATCGAGAACGACATGGACAAGATATGCATGGACGGCAGCATGTATCAGGCAGGGAGTCCGGAGGCGATCGTCCAAGGCGACACAAACCATGATGGCACGCTGGATTGGGACATCTATCCTCATAACATAAAGGATATATACTTAAGATTCTCTCCTTCAAGCAACCCGGTATATGCCTCCCCCTCTGATTATGATCTCTACATTCCAACCCTTTATTCTAGGCGACTCCACGAGAGCCTTGTACATCCTGACTGATTATGATTTTGAATATAGCGCCTATAAGACCTGGAAATAGTACCTGAAGACCCATGGATATTTGACCCGGCCTCTACATCAACTCTTTATGCCGGGAAGGCAATAAAGAACCAGACGGACTACGTAGAAGATGCTGCTGTTTCGCGCTCCTTTCAGCGCCCCCTGTAGCATATGGACGTATCCGACGTTTCTTGCTTATAGGGGAAGAGAGACATGGTGGGGCGGAGGGATTATGTTCATCAACTGGGCTTACCTAAAGGCTCGGAGTGTTCGTGTTATCAGGGCATCATAAGAACGTGCATGAGTGGCGCTCAGGCACTAAAAGAAATGAAAACCACAAGTACAGGCAGATCCCAGGCTTACCGGATGGGGGACTCTTTGCGTCAAGAAAAGCAGATGTGCAAATGCTACCCCTTGATTATAAGCAAAGACGAATCAAGTTTGACAAATAAGGTTTGACAAAATAAGGAGAAATTGAAAAGTATTTTAGAACTGCTTCGGCTACTACCTTGCTCGTAACACTAAAGTCACCGGGGAAAACATCACTCAAAAGCAAGCTTGATCAGGCGTGGCTCTTCCATGGGATTTCTGCTAAAATCTTAGTGATTCCAAGATGAAAGATTTGAAGAAGGGCCAGGGCTATAGGTGACGGACAGGGCAGTTTATTTACGGTGCAACAGGTGCGGAGTCTGTCAACAGATTGCCCGAAAGCAGGCTCAGAGAACATCCAAAGTGCGGGAAATGCAAAGGCTTCCTTGAGTTACAGAGAATGCCTATCAATGTTACTTCTGGGAATTTCGACAGGGAGGCCCTGTCCTGGCCGGGAGCTTGTCCTTGTGGAATTCTGGTCACCCCGGTGCGGCCACTGCCTGAGGATATCGCCCGTTATCGATGAGATAGCAAGTGAGAAAGCTGGGATATTGAAAGTCGTGAAGGTGAATGTTGAAAGTGAACCGGTGCTGGGTGCACGTTTCGGAATACGCGGAACCCCGACGTTCATTCTCTACCGGCACGGAAACAGAATCAGTGATATTTCAGGTGCGCTGCCGAAAGAGCAACTGGAGGCCTGGATTGACGCCTCACTACTTGGTGCATAAGGGGATTACTAAGAAGCCGAATTATTTAAAGGGGTGATTTTTTTGAAGCGTTTTAATAAGCTACCGAAATTTTCCAAAATGGCATCGGCCGGTACTTTCTGTATATGTGTAATGATTTTCCAATAGCGATCTCACTGCATCTGCCCCTTCTTTGTCGTCCAGACCTGTAGCCGTAACATAAGAATTATTCAGCCTGCCGTTCAGCTTATCGTGCTCATCATAAATATATAGACCCCTCCTGTCATCCCTGCACCGACATTGTAGCCCAGGTCTCCCAAGACAAGTACAGTCCCTCGTCATATATTCGCAGAGATGATGTCCGGTCCCCTCAACGACTGCCGTGGCCCCGCTGTTTCGTACGGCAAACCTTTCTCCGGCCTTTCCGGCATAAAACTCTCCAATCGCCCCGTAAAGACAGTATTCCCCATGACCACGCAGTCACGGCAATATCATGATCAGGTCTTTACTGATTATCCTGCCGCCGAACATGCCTTTGCCGACATAGTCATTCGCTTCACCGACAAGCGTAAGGGAAAGACCTTTATGATTGAAAGCGCCAAAGCTCTGGCCTGCCGTTCCCCTGAAGATCAACCGTATAGTATCCGCAGGCGGCCCTTCATCTCTGTAACGAACGGCTATATAATTGAGTTTCACAGGGACGCTCCTGTTGATATTTCTGATCGCGTATGTTCTTTCAACCGGTTCTCTCTTTTCGATAAAGGGAAGTATGTCACGAACAAGCATATCATTCATCGACGGAGCCGGGTTGTCATTTCTCTCCTCAATGTTATCTTTTCCACTCCCTCGGGATAAGGTCTGAAATATCTGTCCAGAATAATCTTTCCCAGCGCAGAAAAATTCTTTGGTGAGGTAAAGGTAATAAGGTCGGCTCTGCCTATTATTTCTTCGAGGCTCCTGAAGCCCATATCAGCCAGAAGTTCCCTGACTTCCCGTGCGACCGCACTAAAGTAAGCAAACACATCTTCAACGCGTCCTTTAAACCTTTCTCTTAATTTGATGTCTTGTGTAGCAACACCTGTCGGGCACGTATTCAAATGGCATTGTCTTGCCATCACACAACCCGTGGCAACCATTGTCGCAGTCCCGAAACCGTACTCCTCCGCACCGAGAAGTGCAGCAATAATAACATCCCTGCCGGTCCTGAACCCTCCATCAACCCTTAATCGTATCTTTCCCCTTAACCCATTTTCCATGAGCACCCTCTGGGTCTCTGAGAGCCCTATTTCCCAGTAATTTCCCGCATTCTTGATCGAACTTATGGAAGCTGCGCCCGTGCCTCCTTCGCTACCGCTTATCTGTATGATGTCCGCATATGCTTTGGCGACCCCCGCCGCAACGGTGCCAACCCCCGTCTCAGAAACGAGTTTCACGCAGATCTTTGCTTTAGGGTTTACCTCTTTGAGGTCATTGATCGGTTGTGCAAGGTCTTCTATCGAATAGATGTCGTGGTGAGGGGGAGGAGATATGAGAATAATTCCCTTGTGGCAATGTCTCAAGCCAGCTATATAGTCAAGAACCCTTGATTGCCGGGAGATGGCCGCCTTCACCCGGTTTTGCGCCCTGCGCGATCTTTATCTCCAGTTCATCAGCAGAAGCGAGGTATGTAAGGGTAACTCCGAACCTGCCTGATGCAATCTGTTTTATAGCGCTGTTTTTTGTGCTCCAGTACCTTGCAGGGTCTTCGCCTCCTTCGCCGCTGTTGCTCCTCATGCCAAGCCTGTTGCACGCCTCTGCGATAGTTTCATGCGCTTCAGGTGACAAAGCCCCCACGGACATTGCGCCCGAAAAGAAACGTGCGCGAATCTGTTCGATCGATTCAACTTCTTCAACAGGAACGGGAGCTCTTCTTGTAGTCCAGAAGATTCTTTATCAAG